>DEWE01000005.1:0-29387 GCA_002363125.1 Candidatus Saccharibacteria bacterium UBA3218
TGTTGTTAGACACTTTGTTGTCTGTTACTTCTATTTTGGCTTCATAGGCATATTGTGGTTCAAGCTCTTCAATTGTCCTAGGCCCACAAAACCAAGCAAGATTACTGCCAACACCAAAACCAGCCATCAAAGTGCTATCAATTTCTTTCAACTTATTATAAAGATTTTTCACGTATTCCCAATCTTCATTTCTGGAATCCATACTTTTCGGTATATAATTCATATATCCGTCAAGGAACTCAGAATTATAAATATAATCATTATTTCCACTAATACCAATAACACCATATTGGTCTCCAGCTCTATATAACTTATTATATTCCTCATCTTTCCAGGCAACCATAGCGTAGCGCCAATAACCGCCAAATTTTTTACATCCCGTCACAGTAGCAGATTTCATATAAGCATAGTTGTCATTACCGTCTATTTTAACTTCATCCGAATCAGTCTTATACCATCTCCAAGTTGCTCCATAACACGTATTTATAGACCAACCGCCACAACCACTGCCGCCCCCTCCGCCAGTGCTAGTTCCTTCCGTACCAAATGCATTACCCATAAAAAGTATTGAACATACTAATATACAAAACACTCCAAATATACTTTTTTTATAAATCATCGTCTTCTATTTCCCCAATAATCTTATAATATAAATCCGCAAACTCCTTACTGTAATAGTCAGCATTTTCAAAATCGCCAATGCCAATATAGGCCTTATTCAGTGCAGAATAAAAATTCAAACGCTCAGAATCATTTAACAATTCTATATCTATATCATGAGACATCAAAATTGCATCCTCAAAAAGTCCAGCATTCACAAACGCATTTATTTTCATCATCCAAATACTGGATACCAAATCCGTATTTTTATAAACCTCGAGTTGCTCATCTAAGTAATTCTGGGTATCTTCAATACTCATTGGTCTTATAATATCTAATATTTCACTAACAACCTCTTCGTCATCTTTTTTATCATGTTCCAGCTCGATTCTTGTTCCTCGAATCCATATAAAAATCAAACCAATAGCTAACCCCACAATCACTACACATAAAATCCCCAGCAAAATATGCCAAGTCTTCTTTCCCCACACCTTACCTTTTGTCATACCTTTATTTTACCACAAGCAAAATAAAAATCCAACAAACTACTTTATAATTTCATCAATAATTCCGTATTCTTTAGCCTCTTCCGCACTCATCCAATTATCACGATCCATATCCTTCTCTACTTGTTTCAAATCTTTACCAGTATTCTTTGCAAAGATTTCTGCAAGTCGCTTTTTCAAAAACACTCCTTCGCGAAGCATAATTTCCTGATCCGTAATTTTACCTTCTGTACCAGAAGATGGTTGGTGAATCATAATTCTAGAATTTGGTAAGCAATATCTTTTACCCTTCGCGCCACACGACAAAAGCATTGCGCCCATCGAAGCCTGCAAACCAATTCCAATCGTCTCTACATCCGGCTCAATATAATTCATCGTGTCAATAATCGCAAGACCATCATAGACTGAACCGCCAGGAGAATTAATATAAAGTTTGATTGGTTTTTTTGGATCTTCATGTGCCAAATACAAAAGTTGCGCAACTACCAAATTCGCCGTATGTGCATTTACATCCTCACCAAGAAATATAATTCTATCATTTAAGAGTCTCGAATAAATATCATAAGCTCTCTCACCCTTATTTGTTTCTTCTACCACAGTCGGTACTAAATAATCTTTCATAATGTTATATTTTCTCCTTTTAATATTATGTTTTCAAAACTTAATGTTATGATTCTTTAACTAATTTCAATTTACCTTTCACTAATTTCAATGTTGGAATATCGCCTTTTTTCAAACTCCCAGAAATAATTTCTTCCGAGAGTAACGATTCTACATCATCTTCAATTTTTCGCCTGAGAGGTCTTGCGCCATTTTTTGGATCATAGCCTTCATCAATCAAATAATTCTTCGCCTTTTCATCAATTTTAATTCCAATACCCTTAGTGGCCAAACGCTTACGAAGATCATTAATCAAATTATCAAAAATTTTCTCCACATCCTTGCGAGTAAGCGCATGAAATACTGAAATATTATCCAAACGATTTATTAGCTCCGGACGCATCGCTTTTTTAAGAGCCTTCATCGCATAAGATTTGTTTTCTTCGTATTCTTCCGCTAAAGCTTTTTTGTCTTTTGCTGTCTTTGCTGTAAACCCAAGCTCAGATTCACGATACATATCCGCCGAACCAAGATTAGATGTCAAAATCACAATTGTATTATTAAATTTGATTTTATTACCTTGCCCATCAGTCAGTACACCATCTTCCAAAATCTGCAAAAGCAAATTAAACACGTCTGGATGCGCTTTTTCGATCTCGTCAAACAAAATCACTGAGTATGGTTTGCGACGCACTGCTTCGGTAAGTTTCCCACCATCATCATAGCCAATATAACCAGCCGGCGCGCCCACGAGCCGAGATACATTATGTTTTTCACCAAACTCACTCATATCAATTTTTACCAACGCATTTTCGCCACCAAATACTTCGCGTGCAATCACTCTAGCCAGCTCGGTTTTACCTACGCCAGTTGGCCCCATAAATAAGAATGAGCCAATCGGTCTTCTAGAATCCGCGATACCAGACCTACCGCGACGAATCGCCTTTGCAACTGCTTTCACCGCTTCATCCTGCCCGATGATGGATTTTTTTAGTTCATCCTCCAAGTTCATCAGCATTTTCATCTCAGAACCATGCACTTTAGAAACCGGAATACCAGTTTTGAGCGATACCGCCGTCGCCAAATTTTCTTCCGTAAGTTTTGGATTTTCAGTTTCCTTTGCGCCAGCTTTTTCTAGTTTTTTAATTTCCTGCTCCAACTTCGCTAGCTCAGTCTTGTAGTTTGCTGCTTTTTCATAATCTTCTTTTTCCGCGGACTCGCTGATCTTATCCTCCAACTGTGATTTTTCAATCTTCAATTTTTTATACTTGCCACCACCTTTTTTATCTGCCGCAACTTTACAAATTGCGCTAGCCTCATCGATCACATCAATCACCTTATCCGGCATAAAACGATCGTTGATGTATCTTTGGCTCATTGTAATTGCAGTTTCCAAAATTTCATCCGGAATTACCACGCCATGATGATTTTCGTAATGTTTTTTAATTCCCTTCAAAATTCTCAAAGTCACCGCCGCCGAAGGTTCTTCTACCATTACGGTCTGAAAACGACGAGACAGCGCTTTGTCTTTTTCGATTGATTTTCTATATTCATCTAGAGTCGTTGCGCCAATTAAATTAATCGAGTTACGCGCAAGTGCTGGCTTCAAAATATTTGCCGCGTCCATCGAACCCTCCGATGATCCAGCACCAGAAAGCAAATGAATCTCATCGATAAACAAAAGTACCGAATCATCGCCCGTGGCCTCATCAATAATTCCTTTAATACGTTCTTCAAATTCACCACGGAATTTTGTACCCGCCACCACGCTTGATAAATCTACTTGATAAATATGTTTACCAATCAAATTCCCAGGTACTTCATTTTTTACAATTCTCGTTGCCAATCCTTCTACGATTGCAGTTTTGCCTACACCAGCCTCACCAATAAGGACTGGGTTTGATTTCGTCCGACGCGACAAAACCGTCACCACACGCTCAATCTCATTTTCGCGACCAATTACAGTATCAAGTCGCCCAGCGCGAGCTTCTTCTGTAAGGTCTTTTCCGTAACGATTCAAAAATTTGAATGGCGATTTTTTTAAATATTTTGCTTTTTCGGCTTTGAGTTTTTCGTCTTTGGTTTGTTCTTCCACCAAAGCCTCAATCTCATCCAAAACTTTTTCCGTATCTACTTTAAGCCCAGAAAGAATCAAAGATGCTCTAGAATTCGGCTGAGAAAGCAGAGAGTATAATATATGTTCCGTGCCAATCACGGATAGGCCCTGCTCCTTAGTATAATTTTGCGCCATCCGAAGCGTTAAAATCACTGCTTCTGAGAGCGACATCATTGCCATATCAGATCCTGGCACTTCTACCGCCACTTTATTTAAAGCTTTTTCAATTTCTTCGGTAGTAGCACCTTCTTCGCGAAGCATCTTTGCGCCAGTAGAATTATCCATCGATATAATACCAAGAAGCAGGTGCTCCGTACCCATGTAACCGTTGTTGTATCTCTTACTATAATAGTCTGCCTTCTGAAGCGCAAACCGCGCATTCTCAGACAGTTTATTCATAATCTCACTAAATTCTTCTTGCATACCCCCATTGTAGCAAATTAGCACTCGTTATGCAAGAGTGCTAATTTAACAATTTCTGCTATTTATTATATTTTTTCTACTGAAAGCAAAACATAATGGCCATTATCTTTTGCAAAAGTCATTCTATAAATAGACACGTTATTCCCAAATTCATTGATCAAGTTTAATAGTTCTTCATTACTAATTGGCCAACTTTGTAGACAATACTGATCCTCTGTCATTTCACACCAATCAATTACATCATGGTAAACTTCTACAACGATACTATCTCCATTATAATAACCATCTTTTATGGCCGACACCATACTAGCACCACCACCCCCACCAGGTTGCTCAACTACCTTAAAACTATTCTCAGAATAATAAAATTTATCACCTAATTCCCCCACAGCATAATCTTTCTGAGCAAGTTCAAGATTACTGCCAAAAAGTTTTTTATACTCCTCATTCAAAAGACCATATGGAACTCTATATGATACCTCGTCTTCTTTTTCTACAACAACGGAAGACTTCAAGTTTTGAAAGGCTAATTCAATTCTTACATTATCATCAAAATCATAATCAAAAATATTCTTATTATAATGAAAACTTCCAAGATACGGTTCAATTAAATTTTGCAGTAAATCTTTATCGATGCCATCATTGAGAATTTCTTCACCATTTTTTATCGCATTCTGTAAATCATTATTTTGCTGTTCAAGTGCACTAATTTGCGAATTTAGGGCATCTTTCTGTGTATTCCCATCCATCCAAACCCACACACCAAAACCAATCCCGCCAAGTGCCAAAATTGCAAAAATCACCATCCCGATAATCGCACCTTTACCACCTTTTTTCGTGCCACTATCTTGCAGTATTGAATCTTTTGGCATAACTGGCGCACTTCGTACCGGTGCCTGTTTTACAACCTGATTTGGTTCCATTATTCTCCCTTTCTATTTATGCTTATAATTCTATCATATTTTATCTATATATGCTATATATAGAACCATAAAAAGAATCCCTCTAGGAAGACTTCTTTTGTGGATCGTTCTAGTTGGGCACTCGCTTAGCTAGATTTTTTACTTCGGTGTTTCCTAATTGGACAGATGATACACAGAAAGTTATTCGCGCAACCTTTTTTATTACGCTTACGCTTATCTTATTTACAACTTATGCTATAATGCAAATGTAAAGTGAGGTAATTTTATGTTAAAAATCAAAGGACAAAAACGCGATCCATTAGTTCCGCCAATCAGCATATCTGCACTATTTAATTTATCCAGCTTCCGCCATTGGAAAGATATTGTCGCCAATGAAAAAGAGCTAAATTTCACTCGTAAAGATTTGAGACGTGATCGCAAAATCCTCGCCAAAGCTTTCCTTGCGCTCGGCATTAAAAAAGGCGACATTATTACTATTTATACTGGACGTTCAATTTATGATAATCTCGTAATTTTCTTCGCTGCCAACAAAATCGGTGCCGTTACTGCATTTATCGACGAAAAAACCACCCGCGACACTCTACTTCATCACGTAGAAGAATTCAATAGCCCATTACTTATAACTTACAAAAAATCTCCGGGTCGCATCAAAGATCTTAAAAAAGACGCTAAGTCTATTAAAAATGTCATCAACCTCACTTCAGATTTTAACAATCCAAATTTTGAAACTACCATCCTAGAAACCTTTATGCTCGGTAAAACTCCTATCACTAAAATCGCCGAAAAACACAAAGGTCACGTGCCAAACCATACTTTTGCAGCAAATAGAGAGGCTTTGATTTCCTTTACTTCTGGCTCTACTTCCGGACCCAAACCAATGGTCTTTACTAATAAAAATCTCATTGCTTCCGCCATTTATTCCAAGGTCGCTTCAAATGTAAAAATGTGGGATAAAGAACTTCACACTTGGATGAGCTACGTACATTTTGATTGTCCTTATGGTCTCGTGGTTTCTGCCCTTGCGCCAATCTGTGGCGGTGGTGAAGTTATTCTTACCCCAGACATAGACGAAACTAATCTAGATTATTACATCGGCAAAAATCCAAACACGATCTTTGGCATCCCGCCACTTCTAGAAGCTTTACCAAAAGTTCTGTCGAAAAAAACCGACATCAGTAATCTCAAAATGTTTGCTTCTGGTGGCGAGCGCCTAGAAAAAGATCTCTCGCTCGCAGCACTAGATTTTTTCAAATCTCGCGGCATTAAAAACATAAAGATCAGTAATGGTTACGGTGTTGGCGAAGCTCTTGGACTTATTTCTACTGCAGTAGGAACCGCTGCTTACAATCCAGATTCTGTCGGTCGCATCCCAGCTGGTGTACACGTCATGGTACTAGACCCAGAAACCGGTGAAGAATTAAACTTCGGTAAAACCGGCATCCTCTACGCTACCGGTAAACATATTTTAAACCGCTATTACAATCGCCCAGAATTAAACGATGAAAAAATCATCAAAATCAAAGGCAAAAGATTTGTCAAAACTGGCGACCTCGCTTACGTTTCCGAAAACGGCTACATCACTCTCGTTGGACGCGCTACCTTCTTTATCAATAATTTACCAGCAAAAGTCTACTATGAAGTTGTCCGCACCGCCGTATCAAAATCCGACCTAGTCAAGAAATGCTACGTAGTAAAAGGTCCAGACGAAAAATTAAAACTCAGTGCCTATGCCTTTGTAGTAACTCAAGATGGCGTTGGACACAATAATCAAATCCGCCGCGAAATCATCAAAAAAGCCACCGAACCATTTTATCTTGGCAAACGCCGTATCACTCTTAAACCTTACGAAATACCTCGCAAAGTCATTTTCTTAGATGATCTTCCACTTACCAAAGCCAACAAAACCGACTTTAGAAAGCTCGAAAAGATGGCCCGAGAAATGGAATAAAAAAGATTAAGATCTATTATTCTTTACCACAAACTACATTATTTGCATGTAGCCAGCCCTCTACCGAACCGCCATCCAAATATTCGCCAGTCGTAGGAGCTACCTTCATCACACCACCCTCTTTAATATATTCATCAATTGGATCCGTCACCATGTATTCTTGATCCTTTGGCCCAAAATCATTTTCCGCGACATATTTTACGATCCGCTTCAAAAGATCTGGCGTCATAATATATTTAGAAACATTAATCAAATTACTTGGCGCATCTTCTGGCGCTGGTTTTTCTACAACTTCTACCAACTTACCATCCTTAGCAGACAACACACCGTATTTTTCAACTTTTTCTTTTGGAATTTCCACTCCCAAAATCGCTGAATCTTTATCTCCGGCTGCTTTTATCAAAGTCTCTGCCGCCGACTCGCCGTCTGGATTCCAAATAAAATCATCGCCCATAAACACCAAAACTGGCTCGTTTATACTATATTCTTCTACTACCATTGCGATCGGAACTGCTGTACCATATTTACCAGCCGGATCCTGCACGGTATAATGAATCGTAACATCATCTGGTAAAGTCTTTGCAAGCTTCAATCTATCCTCTTTGCCACGATCAATTAAATATTGATTCAAAGCCAAATTATCTTTATAAAACTCTTGCACCTGGCAAGGCTCTACATTTGATATCACCATATAGATATCTTTAACGCCCGCTTTTATTAAATCCTGCACAGAATAATCTACCAAAGGACGGTTCCCCACCGGCAACATGGATTTCTCAATAATTTTTGTAATCGGAAGACGCCTTGTCCCCCACCCAGCAACTGGGATAATAGCTTTTGTAATCATTTGAATTTCCTAAATTAAGCTACGCCAATTATATCACAGAAATAAGCGGCTGTTCCCACTTTTCTGGGTAATCGTTTTGTCCTAGCATCACCGTAATCGTAGATGCTATATTTGCAAGACCCGGATCAGTAATATTGTTCAGCGTATACTTATCACGATTCAAAGTATTGTCATATATAATACATGGTACTCTATTCAAAGTATGCGCTGTCTTTTTTTCACCATTTTCATCTAATAATTCCTCCGCATTTCCATGATCCGCAACTATAATTAGAGCGCCACCTAATTCATCTACCTTCTTCGCAATCCTTGCTAAACATAAATCCACAGCTTCCATGCTTATGACGGTCGCTTCCATATTTGCAGTATGCCCCACAATATCACCATTTGGAAAATTCAATCTTATAAACTTATACTTTTCTAAATTGTCCAACACGACGTCTGTAATGTCTGCCGACTTCATCCATGGGCGATCCGCCGGATAATCTTTATAAGACTCTACCTCAATAAATTCTTCGCCTGGAGCTTTTTCATAACTATTCCCATCAAAATAATACGTAATATGTCCAAACTTCACCGTCTCACTCGTAGCAAGCTGCGAAATTCCCCGCTCGCCCAAAAATTCATGCAAAGTGTCCTTAATTTCTATAGGCTGAATCAAACGATGCTCTGGCACATGGGTGTCAGAATTATACTCGGTCATGCCCACAAAATATACGTCAGTTGGCTGATAATCCCCACGATTAAAATACGGGAAATCCCAATAAGTAAATGCCTGTGCTATTTCAATTGCCCGATCTTTTCTAAAATCAAAATAAATCAGTGCGTCACCTTTTTCTATTTTACCTACTGGTTTTTCATTCTCGTCCACAATCACAAAAGCCGGCAAATCCTGGTCTTGTACTTCTGGGTTTATGCGTCTCAATATTGAAATCGCCTCTTCGGGATTTTTGAAATAATAATCTGCCTCACCATTTACCATCATATCCCAACCTCTAGCCACCATATTCCAATCGTTTTCATATCTATCCGAAACTGTTGTCATACGACCACCACCAGAAGCGATTTTTATATCAGCATCCGGAAATTGTTTTATTAGATCCTCAAACCAACGAATATATTTTGGCTCAGACTGTGGCAAAACATCACGACCATCAAATATCGCATGCACTCGCATTCGTTTTACGCCCTCACCGTAGGCTCTTCTTATCATTTGTTCCAAATGATCTATATGACTATGTACTCCGCCATCAGAAAAGATTCCCGAAAAATGCAATGTAGCATTCCTGCTTAGTACCGTCGAAATCGCTCCTTTCCATGCTTCAGATTCAAACACCTCGCCAGACGAAAAAGCCTCGTTCACTCTCGCAATATCCTGTTTTATTGCTCTACCAGCACCTATAGTATTATGTCCAACTTCAGAATTCCCCATCTGCCCAGGAGTCAAACCTACAGCTTCACCAGAAGCTTCCAGAGCCACATGCAAATGATCTTTTATCGCTCCGCCAAGAAAAACAGTCTTTGCCCTACTCACGGCATTACCTGGCCCATCTGGCGCCAACCCTACTCCATCAAGAACAGCCAAAACTATCGGCCCATCATACGATAATTTATTCATAAGCATATTATATCACAAAAAATAGCCCCTCGAGGGGCTATTTTTTATTATTTAGAGCGAGAATAGACAAAGTACTACTATGTTAATTATCGCAATACATGCTACTACGCGAATCCCCCACTTAAACCAAGTTGAGTAATCAACCTTAGCAAGTGCAAGGCCACCCATAATCGCACCACAAGTTGGCGTGATTAAGTTGACAAGACCATTAGCTGCCACAATAGTCATTGCTGCCACATCCGTACTATAACCAAGAGTAGACGCAACTGGCGCAATAATCGGAGTAGACAAAGTTGCAAGACCAGATGACGATGGTACCAACACAGATAACACTATATGTAGTAGATAGTTTAGTGGCACAAATGCTAGCTCTGGCAAAGTTGCCAAGAAATTAGATGCATTATAAACAATATAATTATCTAAGCTAGTCTCCGCCATCAATACCGACGCACCACGCGCTACGGCAATTACAAGCACTACACCAATCATATCATCGGCACCATCAATAAATGCGTCCACGAAACCATGTTCACCCTGACGATTAATAATTGATATTATAATTGAAGCAATCAAGAACCATAATGCAGCTTCATAGAACCACCAATTACCAAGCGTTGCTCCAGTAAGCCACCCAGTCCAAGAATCAAAGAACGTTACACCAAAATCATTCCATGGTATAAATCCAACGATCATTACTACGAATGTGATTGCAAATACAATTAATGTAGCAATTTGCTTACCGGTTAGTTTAACTGCATCATCCTTAGCTTCAAGATATTTACTATATCTTTTCTCTGCCGCAGATTGTTCACGAAGACTAAGGAATGTTGAACCCTTATCTCTCTGAACTTTCTTCGCATATCGAATTGTAAAGAACATAGAAATTGCTAATGTTGTAAGCCATAAAACTGTAGCAATCAAAATTACTGTACCTTGATTGTATTCGATACCAGCATCTTTCATTGCCGAAAGCGCTACGCCAGTCGCAAACGGGTTAATCGTAGAACCAAGCACACCAGACCCAGCACCAAGAAGAATAGTTGCTACACCTACTAGCGGATCCATACCAGCCGCAAACATTGTTGCCGCAATTAATACATAAAAACCAACGCTTTCTTCCAAGAATCCATAAGTGGTGCCCATCACAGAAAAGACAAGCATCAAAAGGGCAATCAAAATATATTCTTTTCCATGTAATTTTTTGACTAATAGCTTAATACCAGTTTCGAGAGCTTTTGTTCTAGCCACTACAGCCAAGAAACCGCCAAGTATCATTACAAAAATACATACGTCAATTGCACTCTCAAACCCAAGGATCGGCGACATTAAAACCTGATAAAGTTCCGCGCCAACCACGCCAGAACCATCCACAATCGCACAACCATCTTCGCCATAAACTTCTTCACATTCCGCTAAAGTTTCAAACTCTTCTGGCTCTGCTAAAGTTTCTTCCGAAATCAATATAGCATCACTAAGGCCACGATTAGACATTTCGTCATCCGAAACTTCTTCGTCGGTCAACATTCTAGGCTGCGGGATATCATCGCCTATAGTCTCATCGCCAACCGCTGGTTCAAAACCTTCACCTTCTGGAAGCTCAAGTTCCTCGCCTGGTTTTGGTAGCATCTCACCATTTAGTTCGGCTGGGCCACCAGCTGGCATTTCCCCTTCCCATTCACCTGGGCCAACTTCCACACTAGATTCGTCTTCTTCAAGTGGAGCCATTGTATATCTTGCCTTAGGCAAAACATGTGACAAAATGCCAAGTAATATAATCAAAATCATGATAATCGAATACGCTGAAAGCATCGCGCGCGTTCGTTTCTTGCTTCGATTCTTCTTTCTAAACATTTTAATTCCTCTTAATTTTAATATTTTCTACTAAACTAATTTCTTCTATATTTATTTTCATATTTTTCCTTTTTATTTTTTATCTCTCAACTTTTTAAGAAAATCTACCTCCCGCTACGCCTCCTCTCTGACTAAAGCCATCGCCATACAATGCGATCCACCTCGCCCCCGTGATAGTTCCGAACTTGGTATTTCAATCACTTTTATACCATGCTTCTTGAGAGTCTGATTAGTCACGAAATTCCGATCATATGCCACTACTACACCCGGCCTAATACAAAGCAAATTCACGCCATCGCTCCATTGTTCACGTTCTGCATCAATTCTTTTACCATTGCCACATTTAATAAGTTCGACCTTATTCAAGTGCAAATATTTTTCCAAAACTTTTTGTAAATCTTGATGAATTTCCACAATGTCAATTTCGCCACCACGGCCTTCTGTAATTTCGTATATCGTAGAAATATCCATAATTGCATCTTGCACTGCAAATTTGTCAACATCTACTTGTGTCATTACAGTATCTAGATGCATGAAAGATCTTTCGTCTGGAATATCAATCGCAAGTACATATTTAAATTCGTTTTTCTTATCTTTGAACAATCTCCTTGCGAAATCAGCAATTGCGTCCGGCTCAGTACGTTGAGAGATCCCAATCGCCACAACCTCTTTTGATAAAACTTGTATATCACCACCTTCTATACAATATGGCTCATCGCGATCATAATATAATTTAGTATCATCATAGAACGGGTGATATTTAAAAACATACTCAGCAAAAATCGATTCCCTAGTCCTAGTAACTGACCACATTTTATGCAACGTTGCACCATGCCCGATAGTAGCCATCGGATCACGTTGGAAAAGAATATTCGGAATCGGATCAATAATCATCCTACCAGTATCACGTGTCGCATAAAATCCAGAAACTTTACCAAGTTTTTTAAGCTCGGAAATATCAACACCAGCAATACATTTTTTTATTAAATCGCGATTATCCCTAAAACTATTCAAAAACTCAAAACAATGCTTTGCGACCTTTGGCGAAGTCACGCCGGCCTCCTCGATAAACTGTTCAATAAACTTCCTACGCACTGTACGACCACCAGCTTCTAGAGCCTCTGCCGCAAGATCAGTGATATATATTACCTCCACGCCTTCAGCACGCAAAGCATTCGCATAAGCATCGTGTTCTTGCTGGGCAATTTTAAGATACGGAATATCATCAAACAAAAGCCGCTCTAAAGTATTTGGAGTCAAATTCAAAAATTCATCACCCGGACGGTGCATCAAAACTTTTTTAAGCGGTGCAATCTCGCTAAAATTCGCAATTGAACTTTTCATTATTTATCCTCCTTTTTATATAAAGTTAAGAACATCACCGCTTTTATTGTGTGCATGCGGTTCTCCGCTTGATCAAATACTAATGATTTATCTGATTCAAATACTTCATTGGTTACTTCCATTTCTTCAAGACCAAATACTTTATTCACATCTTTTGCAATTGAGGTGTTAAGATCATGGAAAGATGGCAAACAGTGCAAAAATATCGTTGAATCTTTTGCTCTTTTCATCATTTCAGTATTCACTTGATACTGCCTCAAAAGCTCAATTCTTTCACCCCATTTTTCCTGCGGCTCACCAAGTGACAGCCATACATCAGTATAAATTACATCTGCTCTACCATTTAATTCTGCAATATCGGATGTAATCGTAATAGTTGAGCCATTCTTTTCTGCAATTGGCTTACATTTCGCAACTATTTCTTCCGATGGTCTAAGCTCGCTCGGTCCACAAGCAATAAAATTCACTCCCATCTTTGCGCTCATAGCCATGAGGGAATTTGCCACATTGTTTCTAGTATCACCCACGAATGCCAATGTTAAACCCTTCAAATATCCGAAGTGCTCTTCTATTGTCATAAAATCACCCAGAGCCTGCGTTGGGTGACATTCATCCGTTAGGCCGTTCCATACTGGTACATCAGAATACTTTGCGAGATCATCTACAATACTCTGGCTAAAACCACGATATTCAATCCCATCATATAATCTATCCAATACTCTAGCCGTGTCGGCAATAGACTCTTTATGCCCCATCTGCGAACCAGTAGGGTCTAGATATGTAACGCCCATGCCCAAATCGTACCCCGCCACCTCAAAAGAGCATCTTGTCCTAGTGGAAGTCTTTTCAAATAGAATCGCAATATTTTTATTTGGAAAAACCTTATGATTTTTCCCAGTTTTTTTCATTTGTTTGAAACTTTTTGCCGTCTCCAACATATAGCGAAGTTCTTCTTCGCTAAAGTCTAAGATTCTTAAGAAATCTCTACCTGTAAAATTCATTTTGATGCCCTTCTTACTTACTATATATTATATATTAATTTAATTTTAAACACAAGCAATATAAAATACGGAGCCATCAAGTTTGACTCCGTATTTGTATATAATTAGTCTTAGTTATTTCTTAAATCCAACTCTGCCGCGATAACGCTTTACAATATATCCAGAGATATAGGCAATTCCAGATGCCAATGCAATCAAACCAACCGAAATCATCGCAATCATACTATTCCCTTTTTCGCCACCAAACATACCAGTGTCTGGAACCTTAATATCTGCTTCTTCTGTCCCGTCTTCATTACTATCATCACTATTAGAGGCCTTGACGCAAGCCCCAGAACTTTCTATTTGCCCAGGAAAATCAAAAAGTTTAATTTTATAAGATTCATCTGGACCTTCAAGTGTTTCATCCCATTTGACAATATATCTGTCCATTCTTGTAACTCCCTGAGCCCCCTCTAAATCATTAACCACAAGAACCATGTCATCATCATAGGACATATATCTATCGTCATGAAGTAAGAATTTTACGTCTAGAGTCCCAAGTAGACCATGCCCACCACCATCCTTTAGAAATTCAACATTGGAAAGATCATAAGTATATGTACCATCGTCTATCTGTGGCTCTACTCCAGTTTCTATTAAAATATTAGAATCTATGCTTAGATCTTTCAATAAAGTATTTTGTGATAAATCTATAAATCTTAAATCATTACTATAATCATTATCAGACCCGACAATGCACAACGGAGTTGAAATGCTGAGGTACTTTAAATTAACATTCTTAGACAAATCCAGCGACGGTATATCGCCACTAATGAAGAGAGTCTCTAGTTTAGTATTTTTTGAAAGATCTATAGATTGAAGCCTATCATTGAGGCTAAGATAAGTCAGGTCAATATTATTTGACAAATCTATTGACGAGAGTAGACACTCCGCTATAGTGAGGGATTTTAGGGCAGTATTATTTGAGAGATCTATAAACCTCACCGATTCTGAAGATCCAGCCTGATAGATTGAAAAGAAGGACAGATATTCTAGAGCAGTATTGCTAGAAAGGTCTAAAGGTCTATCAAAAACGAGCCCACTAAGATGTATTTCAGTTAGATTTATATTGTAAGAAAGATCTAAAGATGAGATATCATGAGACGAAAGCTCTAATTTAGTTAACGCGATGTTATTAGATAAATCTATAGAAGTTACTTTACCACGTGGTATATTATAACTGCTATTATTTCCAAGTTTAAAGTAAGTTAGTGCAATATTATGAGAAAGATCTACGCTATCTATATTAGAAGATTCAATTTTAAGATCAGTTAATTTGGAATTATAAGAAAGGTCTATAGAAGAGAAACTACCTGCAACATCAAGCTCTTCCAAATTGATCATTTTTTCAATACCAGTAGTATCACTGACTCCCGAACAATAACCCATTTTAGTTATTCTTGATAACTGTTCGTCGGTTAAACCATTAGATATATCCTCATCATAATCACCATAATCCCTAAATCCGCGCACTGCACAATCATAAAACTTGTGATCCGTAAAAGTAGTATACCCTTCTGGTATCTCTGCTAATGCATATGTACTATTAATATTTATTATTTTGATTAAGGCAAATACCATCACCAGCATCGACAATATACCAATAAAGACAAAGTTAAAAACTCTTTTATATTTGTATATCTTCATAATATAACCTTTTTTATGTTTTTATTTTTGTATAACCTTTATGTTTATGATTTTACCCCCCACCCAAGAAAAAGTCAAGAACTTTTCCCATATTTCGGTTATGCTATAATGAAAACATGAAACAACGCGTAGTTATAGCTCTTGGTGGTAATGCTTTGCAACAAAACGGTGAAGCTACAGCCGAAGCTCAGAAAAAAATTGCTACAAAAGTTGGCGAAGTTATCGCAGATTTAGCCAGAAAATACGAATTAGTTATTGCTCACGGTAACGGTCCTCAAGTTGGAAACATCCTGATTCACGAAGAAGCTGCTGCTACCGACAAGGCTCCCGCCATGCCACTAGAAACCGCCGTCGCTATGAGTCAAGGGCAAATCGGCTATTGGCTAACCCAAGCCATCAACAATGCATTTATCAAAAAAAACGAACATGCCAAAGTCGCTACCGTAATTTCCCAAGTTGTAGTAGATAAAAACGACTCCGCATTCAAGAATCCTACTAAGCCAATCGGTCAGTTCTACTCCGAAAAGGAAGCTAAAGTTCTAGCCAAAAAGAATAATTGGACAGTAAAAGAAGATGCTGGCCGTGGTTGGCGTCGCGTAGTAGCTAGTCCAAAACCAATCGATATCGTAGAAAAATATACCATTATAGAACTCGTCAAAGACGGCGTTATAGTAATTGCTGCCGGAGGTGGTGGTATACCAGTCATCCGCACTAAAGTCTTAAAACGTCTTAAAGGCGTAGACGCCGTAATAGACAAAGACTATGCCGCCGAAAAACTTGCCGAAGAAGTCAAAGCCAATGTTTTCGTTTCCGTCACGGCGGTACCAAACGTTTACATCAATTATGGTTTACCAAACCAGCAAACACTTACTAATATTTCCGCCCAAGAGATCTCCAAACTAAAAAAATACGGTTATTTCAAAGCTGGCTCTATGTTGCCAAAAGTTGAAGCCGTTGTTAAATTTGCTAAACACGGCGGCACCGGCATCATTACCGATATCGATCATTTAAAAGAAGCTCTAGAAGGTAAAGCCGGAACTATAATAATATCTCAAGTTTAGTTATCTATTCTACGATAGATAGCCACATCATTTGTATAATAATTCCCTATACCAGCAGTTCTATCGCCATAAGAAGCAGACGCTATACCTCTGATGCCATTTTTTTCTATATACATTTCTACGTGCCCATTACCGATCCTTATATCACCAGATCTTAAAGAACCATCGTTAACACTATGCCATAATGCAGATGATGAAAGATAGTTTCTCTGGTTGCTCACGCCACAACATGCGAAACTCGTATCTGCACCAGTAATACGCATCACCGTAGCTATAAATGCATCACAACTAGCACCGATCTGAACCCAACTATCAGGATAAGTATTTAAGCCAACTACGTTTATAGCATTTTGATATATACTCGTGGGTTCAGTTACGCTACTAAATTTATTGGGGTCATATTCAACTCCTAGTGTTCCACACGCATCGCTCCCTATACTACAATAGCGAGCAAACGAAATGGCAGTATCAGTAATCACATCACTCCAACTCCTCTGCGGTTCAGGTTCTGGCTCAGGTTCGGGATCAGGTTCGGGATCAGGCTCTGGGTCGGGAGTTGGTTCTGGATATAAATCTAGGGCGTAGCCTATATTAGATTCATATGTGCCTTCTATAGTTTCTGGTGGTAACGTAAAACAAAACTCTACTTTGGTAGAGTCACCTATTGAGGTGGCTACATTAATATCTTTTATGGTAACAACATTATCTGAGATTGGTTTTATATTATCACTATTGTTTGTTCTATATCCCCATTTATCAGAAGAGATTTTTACGGTTTCATCCGATTTAGACTTCATATCAGTAGCTCGCATACTTAGTTTGTATCCAGCTGCGGTTGACTGAGTCATAGATATAGTGCCTTTGCCACAAGCTACAACTGGATTTTCTTCGTCTAGTTGCGCCTTAATTGTTATAATTTCGTCTGCAGAGTATGGGTCGCTATTTAAGGCTTTTGCTTCATCCTTTAAGACATTGACCATACCAATAGTACTACACAAGATCAAAAGGCCCATTGTGGCTAATGACGTATATAATATATATGAACCCTTTCTACTTACGCCATTAAAACCTATCTTCTTCTTGTTTCTATATCTAGAAATAAACATTGCTAAGGAAACTAAGGCTACAATAATTAATACTATTAAAATAAAGGCTTTTAAATTAAAACCACCCTGAGAGCTAATGGTATTAGTAAAATGTCCTGTTTCTGGGGTTAATACGGGATCCGAATTGGTATCCGGAATTGGCATAGGATCATCTGGCGAGGCAGAGACCACTAACCTTAAAATTGTGTCCATTTTTGTTTCCTTTGTTTATTTTGATATAACCTTTATGGTTGTGATTATACCCACCCCCCAAAAAAAGTCAAGGACTTTTTATAGGCTTTGGTCAAGCAATTTTCTTAACTCTTTTTTGTAAATTTCTACCCCTGGCTGATCAAATGGGTTTACGCCAATTAATTTTGCGCTCACTGCACAAGCCAGCTCAAAGAAATATGTTAGCTCGCCAAAACCTTTTTCATCAAAAGATGGAACATTGATATTTAGCACTGGTATTTCACCCTCTGCATGAGCAATCCTTACTGCAGCCACAATTTTCTTATTTAAGTCATCGGTCGGAAAATCTATAATCGTTTCAAACAAATTCCTACGTCCATCTTGTATATACTGCCCCATTGAATGTAGATCCGTAGAATAAATCACTGAATCCGGCAAAATCCCTCGCTTATCCTTACCCTCAGATTCACCAAATAGTTGCTTGAGCCACTCATTAAAATACATCGTAGATGGCTCGAAACTTGCAAATATTTCTGTATCATATTTTTTCGTATCCAAAGCATAACGCATCCAAGCATAATTTATAGCTGGTTCCACCGCAGTCTCCATTGCCTCCGCCGCACCCTCCAGCAATTTATCCACGTCAACACCAGCCACCGCCATTGGCAAAAGTCCAACCGCAGTGAGCACCGAGTATCTCCCGCCGATATTATCAGGAACCACGAATTTCGTATAATTATTCTGCACTGCCTCATCGTGAAGTGCACCCTGCTTTGCATCCGTAGTCGCATAAATTCTTTTCGACGCTTCTTCTGCACCATATTTTTCTATTAATTTCTTTTTAAAGACTTCAAACGCAATTGCCGGTTCTATAGTCGTACCAGATTTTGATATCACATTGATCGAAAAATCATGGTCACCAAGTTTTTCTAACGCCCATTCAAGCTCACGTTTGCTTAAAGAATTTCCGGCATAAATAATCTCGGTTTCAGATTTTGGTCTTAAAGCTTCGATTATCGCACGATGCCCCAAATACGATCCACCAATACCAATACAAACTAGATATTCACTATCCTCATTAATCTTCTTTGCCGCTTCTTTTATCCTGACAAACTCACCCATATCGTATTTTTTTGGCAATTCCATCCAACCACCCATCTTATCATTTTTTATCTCTTCCAAAATACTATTGATCTTATTTTTATCTATGTCAGCGCTAAAATTAACTTTTATCATTTTACCTCCATTGTACATTAAAATTATATCACATATTGTA
Source organism: Candidatus Saccharibacteria bacterium UBA3218 (assembly GCA_002363125.1). Lineage (GTDB taxonomy): Bacteria > Patescibacteriota > Saccharimonadia > Saccharimonadales > Saccharimonadaceae > Nanosyncoccus. The sequence goes on from DEWE01000005.1 coordinate 19,081, forward strand.
CTTGTGCTAATAATATGTTATAATATAAATACGGGTATATCGCTGAGGAGGTGGCGTAATGCTTTATATAGTATCCGTAAAACTAAAGGAGAATAGTGGGGGAATTTTAAACTATCTTAGGAACAAAGGTTTCCAGATTTATAAATACAGCCCCCTCACTGGCACTTTAGATGACTACAAAGACCATACAATAAAGACACATTATAAGTGCATTTACAATGGTCAAACCTTACCCCAGCAAGAGGTGTTAAAAAAATTGGAAGAAAATGCAGTTACTGAATTTTTAATCGAGAAACGGCAGACTTAATCCAATAATCATACGCCTCCACCCCCGTACATTCTGTACGGGGGTATTTTTATGTTATAATATCAACATGCCCGAGTGGCGGAATTGGCAGACGCGCTAGCTTCAGGTGCTAGTGTCCTCACAGACGTGCAGGTTCAACCCCTGTCTCGGGCACCATTTATTGATTTAGTGTTTTGATTTTCTTAAAATTTACCTTTTCTACAGCTTCCCTCAAAGCTTTTTCATTACCATAATAAGTTTGTTGTCCCGGACTATCGCTTAACATATGTTGTGCAAATGGAAAACATGCTGCTTTTTCTAAAACCGCTCCAAATTTGCCAGTTCTAGCGGTAGCAACTTCTGCAATTTTTACATCACTAAGCGACACATCTAAAGCTTGCTTCATCTCTTCTGGAAAGAAAGTCAAAGAAAACAAATCCCCATCCATCTCACCAGCAAGTTTACCATAAGCTATAGACGTATTCCCCTCTATCCAAAGACGCTGATCCAACTTTCTCATTTTTGCTTTCATTAAATTTGCCTGACATTCTACTTTCTTTGCCCCATCTATACTTTTCATCTCGCATACGAAATCACCCTCACACGTAGTAGTCATTACTACGGCCTTTGCATCCGGAGATTTCAAACCATGTTTCTCGTCATAAGAAATCGTATCGCTAATATAATCCATCATCACCCAACTCAGAAGCCCAGTTTTTGTGTTTTCTGCCACTAAGTAAAATTCCGCCCTCGCCCCCCAAAACACGCTAGTATGAATTCTGAACATACTAACTATTCCGTAATGCTTTTCTTTGTCGCCTTCAAAAACCGCAGATTTTGCCGGCACAAAACCATCCGGCATAAATTTTTGCACCTTGCTTGGGTCAGGTATTTCGTAAAACAAGAAAAAACAATACGGCTCTACCACAAAAGGCATTTTGTCGGCTTTTTTCGTGGCGCTTGTTACAATCTTTCGTTGCAAACATACCGGCAATTTTGATAATTTAGTTTGCAAATAATGCGTTTTCCCAACGCCCATTGGGTCTACTAATTTTTCTACACCCTTAGAGTATTCAAGTATATTCATGACTTAAATTATAGCATATACGGATTGCTGATCAGCTTCTATCAACTTCAACCTTGCTTCAATTTCATTCTTGCCAATTTTAATTGCCCTATTTAAACCCGGTTTATCTTTCATCGGCATGAAGAACTCTTTCCATTCCTTATATTCTTTTTTAGTCCTTATTACATTCGCCATGTACCGCGGATAATCATCGAGAGATTTTTCGCCAGACATCTTTTTTACATAATCCCAATTTTCAGTAAGCCACTTATACACTTTTTCGCGCAATCTCGGATTACGATATAAATAAACAAATAAATGCGTCTGGTCCTGCGGTTTCACAATCTCCGGTTCGTTCAAAAGTTTCATCATTTTTTCTAAAACTTTATCATTCTTTGACACAGTACCAGCAAATAGCAACTCAAATTTAATCTCCGGATCGGCAGTTTTTTGATATCTATCTATATATTCGTCAATCATATCTGGCTCTATATATAATTTTACATCTATAATATCTTCACGAATTTCCGAATCCATCTTGCTATAGTCGTTATTATACATTTTAGCTAGCGCCTGCAAATTCTCCGCAGTTTCAGCATAAAAATCCAATGCGAGAAGCACTGATCTTAGCCTAATTGTGTTTTCATCATCATTCTCTTGCGTTTTCAAACCTAGTTCTTTTAGCTTTGGCGCCACCAATTCACCTACAAATTTTTTAAATTTCTTTTCCTCTTTGGAGTCCGGATCAAAGAAGATTTTTAAATTAGACACGATCGAAAGTATGATATGCCACACTGCCGCCGAATTTTCATTTTTAAATTTTTTAAGCAGTGGAATTAATGAAGCCGCACTTACGAGTTCCGTCTTTGCTAACAAATTACGATCTATTAACAATCTAACTCTTTCTTCTAATCCTAGGTCATCAAATTTATTTAGCCTATCTTCAAGCTCTTCGTCCGACAAATTCAATATATAATGCCCTGTCATATCTTCACTAATTTCAGGAATTGGCCATTCTTCCTTTGACATAGAACCATCGATCAAAAATCTCTTTTGCTCACCACCCGTAATCACTGGATATCCTGGTTTATCAATAAAAGCATGCATCAATTTGCTTGGATCAAATTTTGCATAAGGTTTGAGACTACGCCACAAATCATCGCCTACTGTATTTTTATATTCATATTTCTTGAAATAATCTTTTATGCCCTTGCAAAAATCATCCCAACCCATCAAGCGAATCAGCATCAACATCAATCTTGCGCCCTTTGAATAAACGATTGCGCCATCAAACAAAGTTGCAATTTCCGCCGGATCGGAAACATCCTGATGAACCGACTGCACGCCGGTGTAAGCGTCACGCATCAAGGCCACATAAGAATCACCAGTAAAAAATCCTTCAAAAATCTTATATTCTGGATGAATATAATCTACTGCATAATATTCCATCACACTAGCAAAAGATTCATTCAACCATAAATCATTCCACCACTCCATCGTTACAAGATCACCAAACCACTGATGAGACAATTCGTGTGCCACGGTAAGCGCCACACTCTTTTTAGTGCCAAGTGTTGCATTTTTACCAACCAGCATCATAGATTCGCGATAGGTTACAAGTCCCCAGTTTTCCATCGCTCCAGCTTCAAAGTCCGGCAAAGCCACTTGGTCCAATTTTTTCAAAGGATACGGCACGCCAAAATTATCATCATAAAATTCCAAACTTTTTGCTGCAATCTCATTTGCAAAGTCTACTGAATCTAAATCTTGTGCTAAAGTTGCATAAGTTGTAATCTCTACTCCATGCGCATTTTTGATAGTTTTACCATGAAACCTACCAATTACCCACGCCAAAAGATACGTACTCATTCGTGGCGTCAGCTCAAATACCGTAGTCCTAAAGCCAGAACTAAAATTCGGTTCGGTGCCGCGTCCGTCCGGCCCATCGCCATGGGCGGACGGCGCTATCTCTCGCGCTGCCACGCTCCGAAATACATCTAACCGAACTTTAGCTTCTGGCATATTAGACAACACCAAATCCTCCGAATCTTCTGGCACGGAGATTGATAATTCAAATATTGCTTTGGCTGCTGGCTCATCAATACAAGGAAAAGCTTCCCTGGCATAATGACTCTCAAACTGAGTCGCTACTATCACCTCTGTTTTTCCATTATACTCATAGGTAGAAAGGTAGGCTCCTTGCATGTTTTCATTAAGAGTGCCATGATACTCTATTTCTACATCCAAATCACCTCTAGGTACCTTAGAGAGCGTCAAAACACCATCTTCCAAACCAAAATCACACTTTTTTCCATTTACTAAAACACTATCAACAGATAAGCCTACTGCGTGAAATTTAACATTTTCGGCCTTAGAAACGCCATTTACCATTACTTTTCCATCAATAGTCTTGGCTTTCTTATCTATGTATAAATCCAAAACATATTTCTCTGGTACAAAATAATCTAAAAACCTCTCCATTTCACCTCCACATTCTTTTAAGGTTTATTTATGCAATTTTGCAATTTCTGGCAATTTTGTGTTCTTCAAAATCGGTTCAAGCTCAGCCTCTTCCAAAGTTTCAGACTTCAAAAGCTCTTCGGCTAATGCATCGAGTACACCCTTGTTCATTTTCAAAACATCCTCAGCGCGCTTTGCGGCCTCATCAGATAATTTTTTGATTTCTGCATCAATAATTTCTGCTGTCTTTTCTGAATATGGTTTGCCAGTAGAAATCGTATAATAACCAGTAGCTTCGCTCGGAAATACCAAGTTGCGCGTACCATCGCCCATACCTTCCTCAATGATCATAGACTTGGCAAGTTCGGCCACATTTTTTAGATCCGAAGATGCACCAGTTGTAACTGCATCTTTACCAAAAATCAATTTTTCTGCCACCCGTCCGCCCATTGCACGAGCCAAAATATCTTTCAGTTCATAAATACTCTTATAGCTTCTGTCTTCAGGCGGCAAGAACCAAGTCACACCACCAGTAGAGCCACGCGGGATAATCGTAACCTTATGCACTGGATCAGAATCCGGAAGCACATGTCCCACAATTGCGTGCCCCGCTTCATGATATGCCGTAATCTTACGTTCTTTTTCGTTCATTACTTTTGATTTTCGCTCTGGGCCAATTGCTACTTTTTCAAAAGCCTCAGTCAAATCCTTATTAGAAATCGCTTTATGACCTTCACGTGCCGCCGTAATAGCTGCCTCATTTGCAATGTTTGCAAGATCCGCACCAGAAGACCCAGCAGTCTTCTTCGCCAAAGCTTCCAAATCTACATCTTCTTCTACTGGTTTACCCTTAAAATGGACTTTCAGAATCTCTAAACGATCTTTTCTTTCTGGCAAGGTAACGTTCACGTGTCTATCAAAACGACCCGGGCGTAGAAGTGCCTTATCTAGCATATCTACACGGTTTGTCGCAGCCATCACGATCACACCGCTATCGTTATCAAAGCCATCCATCTCTACCAAAATTTGGTTAAGCGTCTGCTCGTCTTCACGACCAGCACCACCTCTAGCATCACGTTTATGAGCCACAGCATCAATCTCATCAATAAAGATAATTGATGGCGCATTTTTCTTGGCTTTAGAAAACAAATCGCGTACTCTACTAGCGCCCACGCCCACAAACATTTCCGCAAATTCAGAACCAGAAATCGAGAAGAATGGCACATCCGCTTCGCCGGCTACTGCACGTGCCATCAAAGTTTTACCAGTACCAGGCTCACCAGCAAGAAGTACGCCACGCGGAATCTTCGCACCCAACTTCTCATATTTTTTTGGATTTTTCAGGAAATCTACTATTTCTGTCAAATCCTGTTTCGCAGATTCATTACCAGCTACGTCTTTAAAAGTAACTTTTTTCTTGTCTGGACCATAGAGCCTAGCTCTGGACTTACCAAAACTCATAGATTGACTGTTGGCCGCATTAGCCTGTCGCATCATCCAGCTAAAGAAAATCACTATGGCAATAATCGGCAATACCGTAAAAGCGATATTCAGAACAATTCCCCACACATCAACGTCTTCTTTGTATTCAATTACCGGATATTTTGATTGGCAATCCGCTAAATCTTCACCGTCCAAGCCGTCACAATAATTTATCAAACCTTGGTCATACAAAGTACCAGATGGGTCCTTACGTGAAGTTTCTGTAGCTACATCTTTATCTTTCAAAGTTATATCAAGACTATCACCAGTAACCGTTATTTTTGCAATGTTTCCATCAGGGTCATTTGCCCTCTGAATTACTTCCGATATTGGCACCTCAGTCTTGTTTGCTTCGCCATAATTCATGTTAGCTATAATTAAAGATCCAAAACAAATTAGAATAAAGGTAAACAAAATACTCCTAATTGTATTTGATTTACTATTTTGTCTTCCTACTGGTTTCTTTGTCATTTTTTCCGCCACTTTTTTATCTCCTTATCTTATAATTCTATCACAATTTATAAATTATAATGACTTTACTTTGTTTTAAATTTTACTCGAAATGTGCTATAATAATATAGTAACTGGGTGTAGCACAGTTGGTAGCGCGCGACTTTTGGGAAGTCGAGGTCGCAGGTTCAAGTCCTGTCACCCAGACCATATAAAAACACTGGCATTTGCCAGTATTTTTATATGTTATAATCGAGCTATCTGGGATTGGCGCAGTTGGTAGCGCGCACGCATGGGGTGCGTGAGGTCGGCAGTTCGAGTCTGCTATCCCAGACCAGAAAGCCTGATCTCTCACTGCCGGAGCTTCGCAAACGGCAGTTCGAGTCTGCTATCCCAGACCAAATAATGCAACTATGGTATAATTAATCTATCTGGGTGTGGCGCAGTTGGTAGCGCGCAGCGTTCGGGACGCTGAGGTCGCCTGTTCAAGTCAGGTCACCCAGACCATAAAAATAGTCACATAAAAAATACCAGCGTATACACGCTGATATTTTTATATTTTTATTCGCAATATACTTCACCCAAGAATTCAGTACAATCGCCGCTTCCAGAATTATAATTTTCCTGGTAAGTAGTAGAAATCATTGTGTATAATTTATCAAATTCATTATACATTTTTGAAGTATCATCAAAATTTAATGGAGCAATATCACTAATATTCGGTTTATTTGTGGCCAACCAATCTTCATATTCTTTCTTTTTATTATTATATGTATCACGAAGAGCGGAATAGTTAGAATAATCAGACCACGAAGCACCGTCGTATGCTCTATACGCCTCGGCTATCGTTTTCTTCCATTCTAACCAACCTTCTCCATAAGCTTTTAATGCATCATTGCCAGAATTTATCAGATAGCTAGCCGCTTTAGCAAAATCTGCATCTGAGCTACTATAAGATAAATCATCAGCTGCCACCACAAAATTATGCCGCGCCTTCCAGAGCTCCAATTTACGATCTAGCTCTTCCGCATCACCAGCAGACAGAGCCGTATATTCATTTTTAAACTTCGCAAATTGAGTTTTTATCTCGTCATTACGCTTTACACCATCAGCATTCTCAAGCTGATTTACCAAATCATCAGTTTCCTGATTATATAAATCTTTACAACCCTCTATATAGCCATCGTAAGTTTTTGTATCCCTATACTCAGATTCCACATAATCAACTACATATTCACAATCATAGCCATAGTAGATGTCACTAATTTTTGGTTTTAGTTCCTTTGCCGTGGTATAAGCCGTAGAATAATCTACTTTTAAAACTATTGGTAGAATTATTGCAAGAGCAATACCAACTACTACTAATCCAGACAGTATAGAGACAATCAATATAATTGTCTTCTTTTTTCGCGGATCCATCGGCTTTTTTGGCTGACGCATCATTTGCTGTGGATATGACCCCATCTGATTCATGTTCGGATTCATATTTGGATTCATACCAGGCTGCATGGGCATAGGTTGACCCATAGGCCCAGATTGGCCATTCATTGGCATACCCATATTTTGCTGCATACCTTGCATATTGGGTTGCATATTCGGCATGCCATTCTGCATATTCTGTTGATTAGGCGTTCCACCGTTAAAATTATTGTTGTCCATTTCCATCTCCACCCATATTATTCTGGTCACCATTTCCATTCATATTATTCATATTGCCGTTCATATTGTTCATCCCATTCATACCATTATCCATACTATTCATATTATTCATACCCATACCATTATTCATGCCGTTCATATTATTCATTCCCATTCCATTATTCATTGGCTGACCATAACCATTATTCATCGGTTGGTTATATCCGCCCATCGGTTGACCATAGCCATTATTTATTGGCTGACTATAACCTTGCATTGGAGCCGGCTGAGCCACATTATAACCTTTCTGAGCTAAACCAGCATCACCCTGTGTCAATATGATAATACCTTCGACCAAACCCCAAATACCACTCGCGGCCATAGCTACCCCAGCTACTGGCGTCAAAATAGTAATCAGCCACGCCATCGATAATAAAGCTGAAAAGCTAAGAACACTCGGCAAAACTGCTACCGTCAAAATTTCAAGCAATATACCACCGGACATCATACAGACGTGTGCTATACCTTTACCTTTTTCGCCAAGATACCAGTTGTGAGCGCCAAACGCACCAAGAAAAATCCCGAGCAAACCTGCCGTAGTCGCCGACTTTACATTTTGATTTTGATACATAAAAATACCTTTCTTATTAATATAATCCTTAACCAAAATATAACATAAGCACTATATATTATCAATATCCAAACACTGGCAAATCTTCTGGAAATGGATCAAAATCATCATCATTAAAATCCGTAAACCCATCTCCATCCTCATCCTTATAATCAGAAGAACCATACGGATTATACCCGAGCTCCATCAAAAACCTAGACGGCATATTATAATTTCTACTACCATAAGAATACCTGCTCGCGGCATAAGTCAAAAACAGTTGTTTCATCGCCCGAGTCATCCCGACATACGCTAATCTTCTCTCCTCTTCAAGTGAATCTTCATCCTCCGCACGCCCATTCGGAAATAGTCCTTCCTCCATTCCCACCATAAACACCACCGGAAATTCCAATCCTTTAGCTGCATGCATAGTCATCAAGGTCACCGAATTTTTTTCGGAACTTTCATCCGCGCTAGACATCAAACTAGCATCCGCCAAAAAATCCTCCAAATTTTCATAATTCGTTGCATTAGATACCAAAACTTCTAAATTGCCCATCCTATCTTCGCTACTTGGCGTACCATCATCAGTCAAACTCTTAAAATCAAAATATTCCACGATTTCTTTTACTATATCGCCAGGGTTTAAATCCAGCGAAACTTTTTTCAAGAAATTCACCAATCGCATAAATCCATTTTTCGCCTTTGCCGAATTCAAAACTTCTAAAAGGTCAGGGTTAAGTAATGGTTTTTCATCTTCTAGAGCATCCATCGCCATAAGTATTTTATTAAATGACGCCTCACCTACGCCAGACAAAACATTTTTTGCTACTCTTTCTAAACTCACTTTATCTTTTTGTTTCACAATTAACTTCAAAATCGCTAAAACATCTTTAATTTCTTTGCGATCATAAAATCTCACCCCGCCCACAATTTTATATGGAATATGATTATCAATAAAAGCTTTTTCAAAAGCATATGATTGAGCATTAGTACGATATAGTACAGCAAAATCGCTAAAATCAGGGTACTGCTTTTTCATGCTTAAGATCTTAAGAGCAACAAAAGTCGCCTCACCCGCTTCATCGCGTAAAGATTCAATTTCTACTGGCGCACCTTTCTCCGCTTCCGTAAATAAAGTTTTTTCTGTACGCTTCTTGTTTTCATTAATAATTTTCTGCGATGCTTCCAAAATATTTCCAGTAGAACGGTAGTTTTGCTCCAACTTTATCACTTTGGCTCCTGGAAAATCTCGTTCAAAATTCAAAATATTAGTAAAATCTGCTCCACGCCAAGAATAGATCGACTGCCAATCATCACCCACTACACAAATATTTTTTTCATTATTTACCAGAAGTCTCATAATATTATATTGCACAACATTTGTATCTTGATATTCATCAATCAAAATATGTTTAAACTTTTCCTGCCATTTTTTGCGTACTTCTGGATATTTCTGTAAAAGTTCCAATTCTTTCAAAAGTAAATCATCAAAATCTAGAGCTCCTGCCTTCTCTTTTTCTTCTTCATATTTCACAAAAACTTTGGCGATATTTTTCTGATTTGGATATAGCGCTTTAATAGTATATTCATTCGGACCATTTCCTTGATTTTTTTCACTCGAAATGATCGATTGAATAGATTTGGGTTTCAGATTTTTATTATCAGACAACTTCAGATCTTTCAAAATCCTTTTTATCAAAGAAACCTGATCATCCGTATCATAAATCACAAAGTTTTTATCAAGGCCAATTGTGTCAGCTTCGATTCTCAAAATCTTCACTGCAATTCCGTGAAACGTACCCATATAAGGCATAAAGCTACGCGGTAATTTGGCACTAACATCCCATTCGGGGCCGCGTCCGTCCGGCCCATCGCCATGGGCGGACGGAGCTATCTCTCGCGCTGCCGCGCTCCGAAATACCCCGAATCGGGACGTTAGTGTCCATAATCTCTCTCGCATCTCATTTGCAGCCTTATTCGTAAACGTCACTGCCAAAATATTGCTAGGTTGTATTCCGTGAGATATGAGATTTGCAATCCTATGGGTCAAAGTTTTAGTCTTGCCAGATCCCGCTCCAGCAAGTATCAACAAAGGTCCCTCCAGAGTCTCTACCGCCTCCTTTTGCGCAGAATTTAAACCTCTAAAAATCTCGTCCATCCTATGATTATAGCATAAAATATCTTCCAAAAATATTCATCTCGTGATATAATACTCTCATGAAAAAACCCAAAACCTATCAACAAGTTATAGGTGAAACCATAGAGCATATGCGTCTCGAAAAAGATTGGACGCAAGAGGACCTCGCAAAAGC
>DEWE01000005.1:29509-65721 GCA_002363125.1 Candidatus Saccharibacteria bacterium UBA3218
AAAAAACTTTCGGAAGCGCTAGGAAACCAGATTCTATCTATAAATGACTCTGTTTCGCAAAGTTTCCGTATTCGTGGCGGCAAAGAGTTATCTGGTGAAATCACAATCAATACTTCCAAAAACGCCGCCGTAGGTTTGCTTTGCGCAGCACTATTAAACGAAGGCCGCACTATCCTTCACCGTGTTGCTCGCATCGAAGAAGTTTATCGTATTGTTGAAGTTTTGGAATCAATCGGCGTAAAATGTCGCTGGCAAAATCGCCACCGTGACCTAGAAATTATATCACCTCGTGAATTAAAATTAGACGAAATGAATATCGAAGCTGCCCGCCGCACGCGCTCTATTATTATGTTTTTAGGGCCTTTGCTTCATCGTTTCAAAAATTTCAAAATTCCATACGCTGGTGGATGCTCGCTTGGTATTCGTACCATAGAACCCCATCTCAAAGCTCTAGAATCTTTTGGGCTCAAAGTTGACGCTTCCACTTGTAGTGGCTTCTATGATATAAATGTAGACCAAAGTTTACTAAAAAATAAAGAAAATCGTTATATTGTCCTCACCGAACGAGGTGACACCGTAACCGAAAACGTCCTCATGGCCGCAGCACTATTCCCAGGAAAAACCACTATTGTAGGTGCTTCGCCAAACTATATGGTACAAGATGTTTGTTTCTTTCTAGAAAAACTCGGTGTAAAAATCTCTGGCGTTGGCACCACCACTCTCACCGTCCATGGTCTCAAAAAAATAAATACCGATATAGATTATTATGTTTCTGAAGACCCGATAGAAGCAATGTCTTTTATTGCTGCTGCACTTGTCACTAATTCAGAAATCAAATTACTACGCGCACCAATAGAATTTCTAGAAATCGAACTTGAAGTTCTAAAAAGTATGAATGCAAAATTTGAAAAGTCCGCCGAATATCTTTCATACAATAACCACACAAGGCTTATCGACCTTACTATCAAAAAATCTAAACTAGTAGCTCCAGTCGACAAAATTCACCCAATGCCGTTCCCGGGACTCAATATAGATAATTTACCATTCTTCTCGGTCATTGCAGCAGTTGCAGAAGGTCGTACACTTATCCATGACTGGGTTTTTGAAAATCGCGCAGTCTATACTACCGAGCTAGCCAACCTAAATGTCAAAGTAGAACTACTTGATGCACACCGAGTATATATAGAGGGTCCTACCAATTGGCGCCCTGCCGAGCTTGTCGCGCCACAGGCTTTACGCCCAGCCGTCGTCGTATTAATTGGTATGCTTGCCGCACCAGGCACATCAATCCTACGCAACATTTATCCAATCAATCGCGGATATCAAGATTTTGCCGCCAGGCTTCGCCACCTTGGAGCCGACATTGTACCACTTACTGGTGTTTAATCACTTTAAGTCCAGGTAAATCTTTGCCTAGTAAAAACTCCAATGCAGCCCCACCGCCAGTGGAAACTAATGAATATTTCAAATTCTTGTGATCTTTCATTAAATTTTCTACAAAACCAGTCGTGTCACCACCACAAATTACGGAAGTAGCATCACTCTTCTCGCCAATCATCTCCGCCGTAATTGTGGATGCAGTGGCATAGGCCGGATCCTCCGCCTTACCCATTAATCCGTTCCAGATAATCGTCTTCGCATCAGTAATAAACCCAGCAATTTTTGTCATTGAGACCGGACCCACATCAAGCTTCGCACCACTACCATCCTCGTCAAAATCCTCAGCAACATATATATTATTACCACCTTCATATCCATCGACCGCAATTTTGCCACCTACCGCAATCTGACCTGCTTTTTTCGCAAATTTTTCTATTAACGGTTTTTTATCTTCAACTTTTGCTCCACCAATAATTAAAAGTACCGGCTCTTCTGGATCTTTGGTTACTTTTTCCAAATTCGTGATTTCCTTTTCTAAAAGTAATCCCATATATACCGGCAAAAATTTTGCTACAGCATCCGTTGAAGCATGCGCCCTATGTACTACCGCAAAACCATCCTGTACATAAAAATCAGCTCCGGCAGAATTAATAATATTTCTAATAAATTCCTCCGAATTGTCTTCTTCTCCAGGATCAAATCTCAAATTTTCTAAAAGAATAATATTTGCATCAGAATAATTTGTTACTAATTCATCTTTTTTGGGTAGTGGATAAAAACCAATTTTTTGCTCTGGCAACATCTTCCTTAGCGCATCCGCAACCGGCGAAAGCGAAAGACTCATATCCACCTTGCCATCAGGACGTCCAAGATGCGAAATCAAAATAATCTTCTTCGCACCAGCTTCCAACAAATATTCTAGAGTTGGCAGACTAGCTCTTATTCTAAGGTCATCTGTAATTTTTCCATCTTTCATTGGTACATTATAATCTACACGCACCAAGACATTTTTACCCTTTATATCTACATCACGGACTGTTTGATATTTCATAAACCTCCTATACGTAACGAATTTTTATTGTATCTGTACCAATTATATCCCTATCACCAGAAACTATCACTGCTAAAAGATCTTTTTTATCGTTATCAAGTTGCAAATACCCAGCGTCCTTTAATTCTTTCGCCAAAATATAGCCAAAACTTTTTTCGTAAGGCCTCACAAAAGCAGAATTTGCATAAATCAAAGCCAACTGGTTTGCCACTCTCTGATTTGAAGTTACTGAAAGAATTGGTACATTTGGCCGCTGTGCAGCAGTTACTGCGGCAGTCACACCAGACGCCGTCTGGCATATTATCAAATCAGCCTTAATATCTTCTGCTAACCTAGCTGCCGCATTTGATATTGCATCATAAATTAAATCATCATTTTTTTGTCTCGAAACTGGTGCAATCCTGGAATGATTTTGCGTGTACAAAATTACTTTTTTCATCTCTTGTACAGTCTCCAAAGGATATTTACCATTTGCGGTTTCATCGGACAGCATCACCGCATCAGCCCCTTGCACCACAGCAGTTGCTACATCAGAAACTTCTGCCCTAGTTGGTTCTGGCGACTCTACCATAGACCCAAGCATTTGAGTCGCAACAATACAAAGTTTTGAATTAGCCCGACATAGCGCAATTAATTTTCGTTGAATAATCGGCACTACTTCTGTACCAGCTTCCACCGCCATATCTCCGCGTGCTACCATAATACCATCGGAAGCTTTTACAATTGCTTCCAAATTTTCTTCACTCTCAATTGCCTTTTTTGTTTCAATCTTTGCAACAACTTTTGCTGTAGAACCATAAGATAGTAATAATTGTTTCAACTTTTCGATATCTCTCGCCGATTGTACAAAAGACAATGCTACATAATCATAATCACATCCCGCACCGTATTCTATATCCGACAAATCTTTTTCAGTCAGAATATCACCACCAAAATCAGTATCCGGTAAATTTAAGCCTTTTTTTGACATAATAAAACCATCATTCAAAATTTCCACCTTAATAGCAGTGTCTGAAACAATTTCTTTTATTTTACTTTTAACTTTACCATCAAACATAGATAGCGGTTCACCAACCTTCACCTTTTCCGCTAGATTGTACTGCACTGGCACAGTCATCCCACCGTCATGTTTGAAACCTTCAGCCGATTCCAATATAAGTTCATCACCCTTTTTCAAATCCAGATTATTGTCTTTTAGCATTCCTAAACGAATTTTTGGACCTTGCAAATCTTGCAAAACCGCCACGCTACGACCTTTTTTCGCTGCCGCCTCACGAATCCATTTAATCTGTTGATCACGTTCTTCGTTTGAACCGTGCGAACAATTCAATCTACATCCATTTACTCCTGCCATTATTATTTCTTCTATTTTTTTCGCCGAATTCGTAGCCGGCCCAATTGTCGCTAAAATTTTTGTTCGTTTAAAAAGTTTATTCATATATATTAGTTTAACATATCTTACCTTTTATGGTAATATGTACTCATGAAACGCGTTGGACATAAACATCACAAAAAAACACCTTTTCAGATCACTATTATTAGTGTAATTATCTTGACTATTATTACCATAATAACTGCTACAATTTGTGTCTTTGTTTTTGATAAAAAATACCAAGTTGAAATGAAAATTTCTCAACTATCCCATGAATACTATGAAAATTATTTCTATCCGCAGCTCTCATCTAGAGACGACGACATTTCCCAATCATTAGAACACTTCAGAGATAAAGGTTTCGCAAAAGTCAGCCTTAGACAATTAATTCTATCTAATCCAAACTTGAGTGAACCCGAAATAGATACACTCCGCAAATATTGCAACGAAAATAGTACTTTTGTTCAATTTTTCCCAGAATCACCATACGACAAAGCATCCTATCGTACTGAGTACATATACTCTTGTAATTTCTAGCATTTTTTGTTATAATCATAACGCTGACTGGTCTCGTAGTATAACGGTTAGTACACCGGGTTTTCATCCCGGCAACGCGGGTTCGATTCCCGCCGAGATCACCAAAGAAAAAGAAGCCGCAAGGCTTGTTTTTTATTTGGTAATGAGAAGGGAGAAGCGAAGCTCTTCCCGCCAAGATCACCAATATTAAAAACCCGCAAGAGTTTATTTTTTTATCAGCTCCAAAAACTCCACCTCAGAAATCCGCGAAACACCCAGCTGATCTGCCTTTTCTAATTTTGATTTCCCAGGTTTTTCACCAACAATTAAAGCCGTTGTATTTTTTGTCACAGACGAAGTCACTGTAGCGCCAAGCGCACGCAATTTATCTTCCGCTTCTTCTCTACCCATACTTGCAAGAGTCCCAGTCACAATATAAGATCTACCAGCTAGAGGTAAATTATTAACATTTTCCGCCACAGGTTTTACCCCCAAATCCTTCATTTCGGCCAACAATTTAATATTTTCTTCGTCGCCAAAATACGCCAAAATTGACTCCGCCACCACCTCACCAATATCTGATATAGAAAGTAGCTCATCTTCAGTGGCATCCATCAACTTTTCAAAAGTCTTAAACTTTCTAGCTAAACTCGTAGCAGTCTGTGCGCCAACGTGCCTTATGCCTAATGCAGTTATAAATTTATTTAAAGGCGGGGTTTTTGAAGCGGTAATAGCATTTATCAAATTGTGCGCCGAAAGGTCACCAAATCTTTCTAGCTTCGCCACATCTGCAACTTTCAATTTATATAAATCAGCAATGGACTTTAAAAGACCAGCATCCACCAATGCCACAACATTCTTTTCGCCTAATCCTTCGATATTTAATGCCGGCTTTGAGGCATAATATTCTACTGCCCTTTTTAAAATCAAATCCGAGCTCTCGCCCTTTACCCTATAAACTACTTCCCCATTCAAACGTTCAAATTTAAGCTCTGGATATTGTTTTCTTAAAGCTTCTTCATACTTAAATGGCTTTGAATCTTCCGGGCGCAAAGTTTTTAAAACTTCTTTTATCTGCGGTATAATATCGCCAGCTTTATAAATAATCACCGTATCGCCGACTCTCACGTCTAATCTAGCAATTTCATCCGCATTATGGAGTGAAGCATGCCTGACTGTAGAACCAGCCACTTGTACAGGATCCAGAATTGCTACCGGAGTTGCTGCACCAGTCCGGCCAATCGATATCACGATATCGCGCACCTTAGTCGTAGACTCTTCGGCTGGGAATTTAAACGCCACAGCAGCCCGTGGAGTCTTGCCCACAATGCCTAATCCTTCATACACTTCACGATTATTAATTTTTATCACCATGCCATCGGTATTAAACGGCAAACTTTTGCGATATTCATCCAAATTTTTAATATATTCAAACAATTCTTTTTTCTCATTTGCCTTAAAAACTCTATCTTCATTAGAAGTTTGAAAACCTAATTTTCTCAACATTTCGTAAGCTTCCTTATGTGTTGGCAAATCAGGCTCTACTAAATCATAGGCAATAAATTTGAGTGGACGACTTGCCGCAATTTTTGGATCAAGCTGGCGAATTGACCCCGCTGCAAGATTCCTAGGATTTGCAAACTCCGGCAGACCATTCTTGCGTTGAATTTCATTTAGCTCTTCAAAATCTTTTTTAAATATAACAATCTCACCACGTACTTCAACTTCAGAAGACTCCACTGAAATTTTAAGTGGTACATTTTGAATCGTTTTAACATTCAATGTCACGTCTTCACCGACCAAACCATCGCCACGCGTAACTGCTTGCACAAGAATCCCATCTTTATATTTCAGTGCACAGGCCAATCCATCCATCTTGATATCGGTAAAAAATTCTTCAATTCTTCCATCTGGTATCAGTTTTTCATTTCGTAAAATCCAATCCTCTATTTCTTCTTCGGAGAAAACATCCGCAAGACTAATCATTCGTTTTTCGTGTGCAACTTTCGTAAATTTGTCCAGCGGTTTTCCAGCTACACGCTGAGTCGGAGAATCAGGAGTAATTAATTCTGGATATTCGGATTCCAGCTGCGAAAGTTCGTGTTTCAATGAATCCGCCGCCGCCTCGGACATAATTGATTCATCCAAAACGTGATAATGATATCTATAATCATTAATAATTTCGCGTAATTTCAGAATCCTTTTTTCAGCTTCACTTTTCGTCATAGTTCAGCATCCATCTGTAATACAAATACAAATACGCCGTAATATACATCGCAGTAAAGCAAGTCATAATATTTAGACAGACTGGTATGAATGGTATACCCTCGGTCCATTCAAACGTCTTCATCCAAAGATCAAATACGATAAGTGGCAACATTACAATCACCCAAATAATTGCAAGTGCAATTAGAAGTGCTACAATCCTCAAAATAAACCTCGTTCTTCTACCCATCATCAAGTCTGATGCTGCACTGATAGCTTTCATCGGATATAAGCCTGGTGCTGATACTGCAACTAAAGCAATCAACGAGCTAGACAACAAATACCCAGAAAGTAGCACCATCAAGGCCGCAAAAATGAAAAATACCAAAGCATAAAATGGCGTAGCCAAAAAATCCGTTTGTACTGCTGCCGAATAAACAATAATTAAAAGAAATATCGGAATGCATTGCGCTACCGCAATTGCAAATACAACAAAAGTAGAAACTAGTGGCGTCATCGCATTGTAAAGGCCATCACGTAATTTTATTTTGTGATCAGCCAACCTATGTCTTAGTAAGAATATTGTCGTAAGCCAAATGATTAAGAAAATTATTACCCCAAAAACAATCGCCGCTTCAGAAGATTCACCAGAAAGCCCACCAGTTGTAACCGTAGAAATCAAAAGCATACCAGCTTTCGCAACATTTCCAATATCACCACCAGCAATTTCTACAGTTGTTTGATCTAACACATCCTGAAATTGCACATAAGTAGACTCACTCATTATGCCAACTAATACCACATTTAGAATCACCACAATAATAAGTAGCGGCAAAAACAACTTCCAGTTCTTGAAAAGAACTTTAAATGTCGCAAAAATATGATACATAATCCCAGGCACTTCAATATCACGACGATAATCTTCGCGATAAGAACGTTTAAAAGATTTATGCGGATTAATTCTTTCTTTACGTTTTGCCTTTATTTTGTCTTTAATATTTTTAAAAAACAACAGTACTCGATTCGGTTTTTTATCGGAACGCTTTTTGTTAGTAACTTTTTTATTAACACGCTTTTTGTTAAAATGTTTTTTTACCATGTTCAAGCCTTTCTATACGTTTTTCAATCGGCGGATGCGAGCTAAACAAATTACTGAAGAATCCTTTTTTAAGTGGATTATTTATATATAACGCCTCCGTCGCAATATTCTGACTCTTCATTGGCTGCGAATGAGATTGTAACTTTTTTAATGCATCAATCATACCCTCTGGGTATCTCGTAATATTTACTGCCGAAGCATCCGCTAAAAACTCTCTCTGTCTAGAAACCGCCATCTGCGCCAATGCCGCGAAAATTGGCGCAAAAACTGCTGCAAAAATAACTAAGATATAGCCTACTGGACTACCCTCATTATTGCGCCTCCTATCACCATAAAACATCATTCTAAAAGCTATATCAGAAATTAAACCAATCACACATACCAAACCGAACACAATCATCGACACACGAATATCATAATTTTTTACATGTGACATCTCATGTGCCATCACAGCATTCAGCTCTTTGTCATTCATAATATCCAGAAGTCCCGTAGTTGCCGCGACCGCAGCATGCTGAGGATCTCTTCCGGTCGCAAACGCATTTGGCGCCTTATCATCTATAATATAGACTTTCGGCATCGGCAAACCAGTAGTAATACTTAAGTTTTCTACAATATTATATAGTCTAGGATTATCTTTTTTTTCGATCTCACGCGCACCAGTCATTGCCATCGCAATAGAATTTGCAAAATAATACTGAATCAAAGCATAAATAATAGAAACCATTACAGTCCAAACCGCAATCATCGGATCACGATAAACTGCAGCAAAAGCTGCAGCTATCACGCCAATCATCAATACAAAACCTATGATTATAAAAACGGTTTTGCGCTTATTTTCAGCAATTTGTTTATACATTAGAATTTAACTTCTGGAGCTTTCTCAATTTTTTCTTTTTCGGAATCAGCTACTTCAAAATAATCACGTTTCTTAAAGTGTCCAACAAAATTATTTATCAAATTAGTTGGAAAAGTCTTGATCTTAGTATTTAATTCTTTTGCACCAGCATTGTAGAATCTACGTGCAGCTTGAATTTTATCTTCTACATCTTGAAGTTGTATTTGTAAAGTTTTAAAATTCTCATTTGCCTTAAGTTCTGGATAAGCCTCGGCGATTGCAAAAATCTTCCCAAGCGCACCTTGCATTTCCTTTTCAGCTTCGGCCGCTTGTTTCACAGTCTTAGCGCCCATAACGGCAGAACGAGCTTCCGTTACCATCGCAAAGGTTTCTTTTTCGTGCTTTGCATAACCTTTTACAGTTTCAATTACATTTGGTATCAAATCCGCACGATATTTTAATTGGACGGTAATATCAGACCAAGCCTCATTAACTCGCTCGTCTAACCTCACTAATCCATTATATGCACCCGCAATGATTATACTCAATAGAATGATCACTGCTAAGATTACAATTATTACAATTCCAGCTGTTGACATTTTTACTCCTTTTTATATAACCATTATAGCACGATTCACTAAATGAAAATATACAAAAAACGGTGTAAATAAAGAGACTTTTGGCTCTCGATTCGTTAGAATGAGAGTTAATGCACAAAAAAACTCCAACTGGAGTTTCTCAGAGTGGTGCGAATGAAGAGACTCTAACTCTCGACCTCTTCCTTGGCAAGGAAGCGCTCTAAACAACTGAGCTACATTCGCACGTAGCCCTATTATATCACATATTTACATTTTTGTGAAAAAACATATAATATACATAAGCTTAATAAAAATAAATATATGGAAATAATTCTACAAGTTACACTATTAATCATAGGGTTCGTCTTACTCATCAAAGGCGCCGGTTGGCTAGTTGATGGGACATCTTCCGTAGCATCGAATTTTAAAGTCTCAAAACTCCTAATTGGCCTTACCATAGTTGCTTTTGGTACTGGCGCACCAGAATTAGCCGTATCCTTCTCTTCACTCATTAACGGTGTTCTTATGTTAATAATATTTACAATATATTACGGCTACATAATATACGGAGTTTTCGCATGAATTGGCTAATTTTAGTTGGAATTGCCGTATTATTTGATACTCTCCGCATTTTTATCGATAATTACATATCAGATGTCTATTATAAAGGACGTGAAGTTGCAGCTCAAAAGATGTTTTCTGCCTATGCAAAAACCATCATAGGGACTCTAGTTGTGATAATCTCCATCCTCAACTTTGGGCTTAATGACCTAAACCTCTCCACGATAGCACTTCTAATTTTTTCTGGCGTACTCTCCAGCATCGCCGAAATTCCATATTACGTCGCTCTTGGTATAGAAAATTCCACAAACTTAGGCATCTTCATCCAACTTGCACCAATTTTCTACCTAATTCTTGGCTGGATGTTCCTTGGGGAAACTTTCTCACTAATACAGCTAATCGCTATTGCAGTTATCCTCATTGCACCAACACTTATTATTATGACATCACGCAAACGTAGCCGCAAAGTTAAACTCAAAGCCATTTTATTTGCTTTTCTTTACGTAATCATTTCAGTTATCGGAAATGTCATCTTTGTTAAAGTCAATGCCGGTGAATTGCAAACGAACATTCTTATTGAAGAAATTGCTATAGTCATACTTGGCGTCGGATTAACAGATATGGCAACAATGTTAGTTTTACCAAAGTGGCGCAAACGATACTATAACGTCAAAAAATCCAGCAAAAATAAAGTGCTTTTGCCGCTAGGCTCCAGCCTTATAGTCGGAGTATTAAAAACCTTCGCTATACGTCTAGCATATATTATCGCCCCAGCAGTGGCGCTCGCTTCAGCAGCCTCCGATTCCGTAGAACCAATTGTAATATTCTTTATGGGACTAGTTTTAACACTAATTTGGCCAAAATTCGGTCGCGAAAAACTAGATAAAAAAACCGTATTGATACATTTAATCGCAACCATAATTGTAGTAATCGGCATTGTTTTAATACAAATGTAGTTATATGATATAATACACTAAAGTGGTGCTTTGGCGGAGTGGTTACGCAGCGGTCTGCAAAACCGCGTACACCGGTTCAATTCCGGTAGGCACCTCCATTTTTTATTGTAGTTCATCAATTTTTTGTAAAACTTCTTCTAGTATTTCTGGTAATTTTTCTTTTTCTTCTGGCGTAAATTTAGATAAAACGAAATCTACATCACCAACTTTTTTCCTCAATTCATCATTGCCAGTTCCCAAGCGAAGCCTCGGGAATTCATCTGTCCCCAACATAGAAATTATCGATTTCAACCCGTTATTTCCACCAGCCGAACCTTTTTCGCGATAGCGTATTTTACCAAAATCCAAATCAAAATTATCACAAATTATCAAAACATCGGATAGTTTTACTTTATAAAAATGCATAAATTCCTGTACTGCTAAACCACTTTCATTATAAAAATCTTGAGGCTTGATAAAGATAGTATCATCTTTGCGCCCCCAGATAGCTCCATAACGAGGTTTGCTCTCCCAATTTAGATTATGTCGTTTAAAATAAAAATCTAATACCAAAAAACCAAAATTATGTCTCGTAAAATTATACTGAGAACCAGGATTTCCTAAGCCTACTACTAATTTCATTATTCTTTTTCCTTTTCGTTACGATAAGAAAACATGATTGGTGTACCGACAAAAGGATATTTTTCACGAATCTTGCGCTCTAAGAAACGCTTCCATGACCAATGCAATAATCCAAGATCATGTCCGTGTACTACAAACCATGGCGGACAAGTATCAGTCTGTACAATATATTTTGGTTTTGGACGAGTATTTTTGAGTCCAGCTGGCGTATGCGACACAATCGCCTCATTCAAGATCTTATTTAATTCTGAAGTCTTTATTTCTAAATGACGATTTTTATCTATTTCTAGTACCAGCTCAAATAATTGCGTAACATTTTGCCCAGTTTCCGAACTAGTAATTAGTACCGGCGCATATGGCAAAAAGTCAAAATCTTTTTCCAAACTATCTATCAGAAAATCTGCCGCCGTACGATTTTTGACATTTTCTTCACCAAAATAATTCGTAGGCACAGAATCATTTAATAGATCGGATTTTGTTACCACCATTATAATACCCTTACCCGCATCTACTATCTGCCCGGCTAGAGATTGATCTAATTTAGAATGAGGTTCAGTAGAATCAACTAATAATGCACATATATCGGCCTCCTCAATGGCGGCTAACGTCCTAATTGCTGAAAACTTTTCAATCCCTACTTCGCGCTTTCCAGGTTTACGCAAACCCGCAGTATCCAAAATCTCTATTTCTCTACCCTTATATTTTACTTGTACTCTATTTATATCTCTAGTTGTACCCTGCTTAGAGCTCACGATCGCCTGCTGTTTTTTGCCTAAGGCATTAAATAAACTAGATTTTCCCACATTCGGCCTGCCAATCAATGCAATCTTAAGAGGAATTCTTGCGTTTTTATCCCATTCAGGGCCGCGTCCGTCAGGCCCATCGCCATGGGCGGACGGCGCTATCTTTCGCGCTGCCGCGCTCCGAAATACCCCGAATTGGGATATAAACGCAAAAATTCCATCCTTTAACCTATTAATTCCTTGGCCAGTTGTAGCAGAAACATAGTAAATGTTTTCAGGTGCAACACCAAGCGCCCTAAACTCTTCAATTGGCAAAGACTCACCTAGATCTGCCTTATTGAGCACCAAATAAACCGGCTTTCTGGAACGTAAGGCATCCTTAACAATCTTTACATCACGATGATCAAAGTATTTCGACGAATCTAAAGTTACTAATATTAAATCCGCAACATCAATCGCATCATTAATTTGATCCTGAATCGAAGCCTCAAAATCATCATTGGGATCCTTCAAACCAGCTGTATCAATCAATACAAAACTATCATCAATTGTAGCCATCACATTATCACGCGTAGTACCTTCTTCACGTGCTACGATTGCAATATTTTTTCGTGCCATCCTATTTAAAATGCTAGATTTTCCAGCATTTGTTTGACCGATCAAAGCTACAATTGGTAATTTTTTCATACCTTAATTATAACATAAAACAGATAAAAAAGATAGAGCTCAAGCTCTATTTCTTGGTGATTCCGGCGGGAGTCGAACCCGCGATTTTCTGGATGAGAACCAGACGTCCTAGACCACTAGACGACGGAACCAGATAATAAAGAATGAACGCAGGTTCCGAAGAAATGTAGCAACTACGGAACCGCTAAAACTATTCTAACACAAAATCAACTAATATTCAACACTGCCATAATCAGGTATGGCCGATATAAACGTTTGGCCAGGAGCCAAGAATACTTCCTTATCATCACCATCGAAGAACTTTATCTGATCATTTTTTGATGATTTGTTCCAGGTTCCAACAATTACATCACCGTTTTGGAATATATAAGCAGTACCACTACCAATAGCCTCAATATCTTCATGATAGCCATCGGATGCTCTGTCTTCTTCTACCACCATCGCTATTACCACAGACGGCGAAAGCTGCACTAAACTACAAACATCTTCAGGATTCCTCTCGCCAAGATCAGCAGCCTCACATTGATATATGTCATGACTTGCGCCAGAAGCATAACTCCTATTATATGTGTTGTTATCAGAATTATAATCATAATGTACATTAAAATTATTTAAACTGCCGAAATTAAAATTCATAGCAACAACTTTTGGTATTAATTCCGAAGTATTTACTTCTGTAGCCTTTATAATATTTAAAACCTCAGCAACATTATTATCTACACGTGATTTTTTAGATTCTTCTGGCGTCATACGACTAAAACCTTTAACTTCTGACGTGTTATAACCATAATCCGCACTGTGTTGCTTTAAATATGCTGAAGTCGTAAACAAATTATTCCACAACCTAGATCCATAAGTTCCTCTGTACATATATGTATAATTTTCTGTCAAATCTTTGTAACCACCTGCTGCCACAGCTGCAAGTGCATCTCCGGATCCACCAGCATGTACAATCGTACAATCAAATGGCGTATCCCACTCAAGATAATAAATCCTAAGAGACCGAATTGGTCCAATAATTGCAGATGTGGGATTTTGATAAATCGCCGCAAACCTGGTAATACCAGCTTCAGCTATAGCCTCAAAAACTACTCCCGCTTCATTTAAGCCAGCCTGTGGTCTAGCACCGTCAGTGCCATTTGGAGTTTGTATACAATAAACTGGTGAATTCTTTAAGGCCGCATCAGCAAGCGGTTGCCCAGTCAGATCACTGTAAATTTTAGCTGCCTCTTCATTTTTATCAATTTCAGGAAAAACTACTTCATCAATGACTTTATTAATACCAAAAATTGTGAATAATATAATGCCTATACCGCCCAGCAACCCAACTATACCAATGATCAGAAAAACTAGATTCTTCTTATCAACCGATTTCTTATCTTTTATTTTTTTCTCTATTACACTTTCATTCTTTATATTCTCTTCAGACGTCATAGAAAACTCCATATTATTTATGTTTATTTTAACACATTTTCATCATGGTTGTGCTATAATAAAAATATGCTTAAGAAAATAAACAAAGTTCTATCTTTGGTCATACTAATAGGAACTATTATATATATATTTCCACCATATTTTTCTTCTACCTTTGCCACCACAAGTTTTGAGGTTGATATTGAAGAAATTTTATCGGTATCGGTTTCGACACCTACGGAATGGGCTAGTGGCTACGCGGAAGATTTCCTACTAAATACAATCAATGTCAGCGTCACCTCGAATAATGGCCAAGGTTTTACGGCTGGCATGACCACTAACAGCGATGACACTTCCCTCAAACATATCATTTTAAATAATGAATCTATACCGACACTTGAAAATAATGAAATATGTTTAGGAGACAATTGTAATAATTTCCCATCAAACCACTGGGGATATTCATTGGATGGTATCACATATAAACCATTGTTAAATTCAAGCGCTGCACCTATAACTATATTATCCAGTGTTGATAACGGTAGCGAATCTAGCGACATATTATTTGGTGCAAGAACAGATTACTCACAACCATCTGGAACTTATTACGGCACTATAGTCATTAATGTAGTAACAGGCACAGGCGGTGTAGATCTTCCTGCTCCATCTCCTGACGACCCAACTCCAGTAACCCCTCCAAGCTGGCCATATAGCCCAGAATATAATCAGGAGTCAGATAGCACCACTTATACATATATCACAGATGACGGCAACACCACCACTACGTTAATCAGCGAAGGCGACGACGAAGATCTGTATGATAGCTACACTCCGCCTCAAGGTGTAAAACAATCTAGTAAATCCAATATCAATAGCGGTTCACTTATTACCATTATATTTACTATAACAGCTTCCGTAGCCGCCACCTCTGGAGTATTATTCTTCATTCTTGCAAAACGCAAAAAAGATGAAGACTCAGATAACGATCAATAAATATGTTATAATATAATCTATGGAAATAATCACTAGGTTTGCTCCTAGCCCAACTGGCTATATTCATATAGGTAATGTGCGTTCCGCCATTTATCCATATCTTGTTGCACGCCAATCTAATGGTAAAATGATTTTACGTATCGAAGATACAGACCGAGCTCGCTTTGTTGATGGTGCCACTGAACTTATCGAAGATACTCTAGAATGGTTAGGTATAAACTGGGATGAAGGCCCAATTGTTGGTGGTCAAAACGGCCCATACTTTCAAAGTGAACGTCAAGAGATCTACCATAAATGGGCAAAAAAACTTATAGAATCTGGTCGAGCTTATGCTGACCCAACCACTCCAGAAGAAATCGAAGCATACCGCAAAGAATGTACCGAAAAAAAGATCCCATTTCTCTATCGTAATTTTCGCCCTAAAAATACTCCTGAATGGAAACCGGGTATTCCACTTCGTTTTAAATCAGAACCAAAAGAATATGCTTGGCACGATGAAGTTATGGGCGACATGCATTCCGGCCCAGAAGTATTAGATGATATCATATTAATCAAAAAAGATGGTTATCCTACTTATAATTTTGCACACATCGTAGATGATGCAGAGATGGGCGTAACTCATGTCATGCGTGGAGTAGAATATCTATCCAGTACACCAAATTATCTAGCAATCTATGAGGCCCTTAACCTAAAGCGTCCAAAATTAGTATCTCTACCACACATTCTGGCGCCCCAAGGCAATAAAAAACTCGGCAAACGGGATGGCGCAAAATCAGTCACAGAATATCGCGACGATGGTATCCTTGCCGAAGCAATGATGAACTATTTAGCTAGTCTTGGTTGGAATGATGGCACAGAACAAGAAATCTATACAAAAGAAGAATTAATCAGAAAATTCTCTTTGGACCGCATTCAAACTTCTGGCGCACGCTACGATGAAACCAAACTACTATGGCTTAATGGTCAATGGATACGTAAAATCTTTACGGAACAAGGAGCAGAAGCTTTGTATGCTCGCACAGAAAATTTCTGGCCAGAAAGTGCTAAAAGTTATTCAGATGAATATAAAATTAAAGTTTTATCCATTATTTATGATCGTTTAAAAACTTTGTCAGATCTTCGCAATATGACTAATTATTTCTTCGAAGACCCACGCATCGATCTTGATATGATTATCAATAATAAGTTCCTTAAGAAAATCTCTGAGTCCGAAATTGAATCCTTGCTCAAGCAAACTATAGCAAAACTTACGGACATAGAAAAATGGGATGAAGATGATCTACAAAATGCTCTAAACGAACTTCTCTTAGAAACTGGCAAAAAACCAGCCGAGCTATTCAGTCTCATCCGTATCGCAATAAGTTTCGCACCATTTTCTCCAGCACTTAACCTAACGCTAAATGTCCTCGGAAAAGAAACCTCTTTAGCGAGATTGAACTCCGTCGCACGAAGTATTTAGCTTTACAATGAGACTGCTATAGAGCGAATTTGTTTCTTATCTAAGACCCCGCTCTTGATTTCAATTTTATATACTATACCACCATTCACCCAAGTCGCATCATTACTACCACTTACATAAATCGTTAAACCTTGTTCACGAATTATCGAGTAATCTTCTCCATAATCTTTTTTGACGAAATTAGCTAAAAGCGCGTTTGAATCCCAGGAGGAATTCTCTTCAATCAAAGAGAAACTATCACCAGTCTCCTCATTATTGAATCCTAGGAAAATCTTACCATCCTCAGAAGTTATAGAAGACAAATTAAAACCTTTTGGTATATAGCTCGGATAAGACGCCTCTATGCCAGTCTGCATTGCCGCTACCCTCATTGAAATGTCTGGCATATTTAAATTCACGAAGTAAACAATCGCAAACACTGCGACAGCTGCGCACGAAAGCGCCAATATTATTCTCCCAAATCCAAAATGCATCTTAATATTTTTCTTAGAATCGTCGCCCATATCCTGCCCGCCAGCAACTTTAGATGCCTCAGCCAAAGCTTTTTTTATTGCACGATCCTTTAATTCTTTTGCAGTCACCCCACTTACCTCAGGAGTCGCCGTCCTGCTCTGCATCCTAGAAATGGCTCTTGCCTGCATAGGATGTACTGTCGCAGGTCTCATTACTTGATCACCTTGAGACTTGCGTTCGGCAATTATGACTGAAGAATCAAAATGCTTTATTTTAGAACTCCTCTTAACCGGCACAGTCATATCAATACGTTTAGAAGGTTTAGTTACATATTTACGATTAAGCGTTGTAGAAGACCTAGTTTTACGATGTGCAGTGGTTGCCGTATGGCTATTGTCTGATTTTTGCATTTCTTACCTCGCTTATTCTTACATCCATAATACTATTTATGGTTTCAAAGTGCAAGAGCTAATTTTTAGCATTTTATGTTATAATATCACTATATGGACCCCGACAAAATCAAGCGTCGTCAAAGCCTAAAAGTCATTTTTTCTGAAGCCATCATGGTTATTACAGTAATTATTACTGTCACTATTCTTGGTTTTCTGGTTTCGGGCTATTGGATTAACTCAAATTTTGAAATCGAACGACAAGGTCTCCTGCAAATTTCCTCTATACCGACCGGCGCCGATGTCTATATTGATGGTGATGGTCTATCCTGGCTCCAACGTACCAATACATCGAAAGTCCTATCCAGTGGAGAACACACGGTATTATTAACAAAAGATGGCTACGATTCTTGGAGTAAAACAATCAATATATCAGAGGGTTTATTGTATAGATTGCATTATCCACGTCTTTTCTTAAAAGAACGTATCAAAGAAAATATATTTAATACTTCGGAGTTTACTACAGCTACATTATCACCAGACCATAATTATCTATTACTCACAAACAACACGACCGAATGGACGCTCATTAATCTCGAAGAAGAAAAACTTAATAAATCAGAGATCAACATTTCTAACCTACTTACGAATGATAATACAAACGAAAAAATGCTATTTACTGGCAATATATTAGCAAATAACTGGGATAGCGATAGCAACCATATACTTTTTAAGTTAGAACTAAACGATAATATAGAATGGATACTCATAGACACTAAAGATCCTAAAAATAATCTTAACCTCACAAAAGAATTTGATGTAAATTTCAATGAAATTAAAATTATTGATGACAACTCGAATAATCTGCTAGCCATACGAAACGGCAATCTTTATAAAATTAATGTGCCAAACAAAACATTATCCGACATTTTGATAGAAAATATCAATGACTTCAATTATTACAATAATGAAATAATTTTTTCTGCCACCACCACAAGCGAGGAATCCTCAGAACATTATTTGGGGCTAATGAAGTTAAGCAATAATAAAATTATTAAATTATCAGAAATATCACCTACAGCCAAAATCACACTAAGTAAATTCTATGACGATGAATATATAACCATACTAGACAACAACATAATTTCCCTTTATAAGAAAGATGATTTTACTAAAATAGCAGATTTCGAACTATCCTTCATTCCTAATTCTATAAAAGTCGGCCACAATGGCGAGTTCATCATCGCAAATTCTGGACAAAATATAGCTACGCTCGATATGGAACCTATGGAAGTCACGGAATGGACGATAGAAGGAGAAAACTTTGGCTGGATAGACAATGATATGATTTTTACCGTTCACGATGGTGAACTTATAGTTTATGATTATGACGGACTAAACCGTCGAGTTATTGCAAACAATATCTCTAGCCACTTCCCAGCGGCTATCACAAACGATAAATGGTTATACTATTTTAGCGACGACAATCTAGTTCGAGAGTGGCTAATTAAATAATTAATTACCAGTTAGCCAATTCCAAATTCCCTCAAAGAATGATGGTTCATTGGATGGCAAAGCTTCGTTTTCATTTTCGTCTACAGTTGGCAAATCCTCTGCTTCACCAGCCTTATCATAGCTTGGAGAAATCTGCTCTGCAGTCACCAATAAACGATATCTGGAAGTCCCCAGAGGCGTACATGTTACAAGTGTCAACAAAGGTTTATCAGTGTCTACCACTAGCGCCGCCACATTGGAAGGTTCTACAACCTCTTTCTTTATAACTCTATACGTATATCTTACCGAATTATAATTTACGTAAATCAAATCACCATCCTCAAGTCTCTCTAGACCTGAAAAAATATATTTATATGGATTAGAACTATACACGTCGCCAGCTGAATGTCCAGTGATTACTAAGTTCCCTATCTCGCCTGGATAAGCACTCGCGCCAGCAATGCGATAATGTGCCACACCATTATTCATTGCTGGCATTACATCATCAATAGTAATACCAAAATGAACCGGCACGTCAATATTAAGCTTAGGAATTATGAGTCTCGGATCCGCCGAAACTGTCTGTGTTATAGTAGGATCAATCGCTTCAATACTTTGAGCTGGCATATTCCCTGGCGACACATAAGCCATAA
The DNA here is from genome assembly GCA_002363125.1 of Candidatus Saccharibacteria bacterium UBA3218. GTDB lineage: Bacteria > Patescibacteriota > Saccharimonadia > Saccharimonadales > Saccharimonadaceae > Nanosyncoccus. Next base: position 48,971 of record DEWE01000005.1, read on the forward strand.
TTGGCGCAAAGATCAACCGATTATATTGCAAAAATAATATTAAGAGAACTACCGCTGCACCAGCCAAAATTGGGATCCAATGCCTACGGCGCCTAGATTTTTTCGCGTTCTCAGTGGCTTTCTTTCTAATAGTTTTTCTTAAACGCGTCTTTACGTCATCCTTATCGAAACTTTCGGACGTGCTTATCATATTATTTTTTTCGTTTAGAGATAATCCAGATTTTTTATCACTTTTTGAACTAGAGCGCACCAAAGACCCCAAAATGTCTTCCTCTTCAGCTTTTTCTCTGGCGTCCTTTAGTCTCTCTTTTTCTATATAAGTTCGCGCTGCCTTGGAATAATAATCACTATAATACTTCTGATAATAATCCTGCCATGCCGAATGATATTTTTTCCAAGATTCTGAATTTATCTTTGGAGTAATCGGCTCATCTTTCATATGACTATCATTGCTAGATGAATCCTTCGCAGATTTTTTTGCTGATTCCGCATAAGCCGCCAGAACTTTTTTTCTAGCGATTTGAGCAGCCGTCTGTCTTTGCAGATCTTTAAAAGATTGCCCACCGTTTTTGGAATCCATAAGGAAATTATAGCATAAATAGCTAAAATATGTTAAAATAAAGATACGGGCGGCTGGCGGAACTGGTAGACGCGCTAGACTCAAAATCTTGTGGTAGTAATACCGTGAGGGTTCAAGTCCCTCGCCGCCCACCAAAAAAAGACCCCGTAGGGTCTCTTTTTATTGCAAATTATTTATCCCAATCAAATCCTTCGCCATAATGACCATAGCGAGCGGTAGCTTCATAAATCGGGCGTTTCAAATCTAAGTATTTAATTATTCCACGTGGAGTAAGATCATAACCCTCAATCTGCTCTGGTTTACCGTCGATAATCACAGTTTTTTCCAAAGGTTCTGCATAGCCAATCGCATAAGCGAGGCGTACCAACACTTCATGAGCCTTTCGCTTGCGTAGATAATCCACTGCAATACGTCGAGCCATATAAGCAGCAGAACGGTCCACTTTTGATGGGTCCTTACCAGAATAACACCCACCACCAATTGCAACTCTCGGACCATAATTATCTACAATCAACTTGCGCCCAGTAAGTCCAGTATCAGCATCAAAACCACCTTGGTTCCAATCCCCAGCTGGGTTAATATGTAACTCCAATTTACCATTCAAATTATTTTTAGTAATAAATTCACGCACCATTTTTTCTAATTCATCTTTCGATACATTCTGAAAACTTGCCACGATCGAATCGATTGTACCATCCGGCGCAATAGTTACTTGTGTTTTTCCATCATAAGGATATTTTTCAAAAATATATTGATTAAGCCTCCTAGACAACACTACTTCTCTTGGCAAAAGTTCTGGTGTCTCATCGCAAGCATAACCAATCATAATCCCCTGATCACCAGCACCACCAGTATCCACGCCCTGTGCGATTTCTGGCGACTGTTTCACAATTTTTGTATGAACTTCCACTCCATCACCAGCAATCCTCTTCACGATTGCTGGGATATCTACATCGGTAGTGGAGGTTATTTCACCAGTCACAAATACTACACCATGACCACCACAAACTTCGGCCGCTACGCGAGCATCCGGATCTTTTTCAAAATACGCATCCAAAATAGCATCGCTAATTTGATCACAAAGTTTGTCTGGGTGTTTCGGAGAAACGCTCTCCGCAGTTCGATAGAACATATCTTTCCTTCCTTGGTCGGAATTACCACCTTGCTTCTTAGTAGGTTGGCAGGAGGTCATCAGGCCGTTCCCTCACTCCTTCTTGATATTAGATTGTTAATGCTACAATTATAGCATGTCCCGTGTTAAAATAAAAATATGAAAATTGCTTTTTTCTCAGATTGTTACCTAGATCTTACTGGGGGAATCAAAACATCCATAGACGCCCAAAAAGCTGCTCTAGAAAAAGATGGACACACTGTTTATGTATTTAGCACCGGTTTCCCGAAGTCAAAAGCAGAACTCGAAAAACTCGCAAAACAAAATATTTTTCAAGTTCCAAGCTGTAAGTTATTTTTTCTAGGCCTTACTCCAGTCTCTCGTCATCCAAAAATTATTGAGAAATGGCTACTCAAAAATCATCCCGAAATCAAAAATTTTGATATCTTTTATATTCACTACGAAAGTGGTTGTTCAATTGCTGGTCTACGTCTAGCCAAAAAATTAAAAATACCATCCATCCAGGTAATGCACGGGCGCGAAGATATGGGAGAAGGCAACATTATTCCATTTGGATTCCGTACTATCGTCGCCATCCTATTAAATTGGTTTCACTCTTGGTATATACCACACACAACAAAAATCCATCGCGACAACTACTTAGCAAATAATTTCGCCAAAGCCAAAATGTGGACCATAATGGTAAACCATGCCAACTATGCAGATCACGTCATTACGCCATCACATCATTTTGCCAAAAAACTTGCCCACTATGGCGTCAAAAAAGAAATCAAAGTCTTCCCAAATGGTTTTCCAGACGCAAAATTCCCCAAAAAACCAATTGTCAAAGAATTAAAAAAAGATGAAACTTTGCGTATTATTTGGCATTCTCGTGTTTCTGCCGAAAAACGCATCATGCCGTTTCTACACGCCCTAAAAAATGTTTCAGGTAACTACCACTTAGATGTTTACGGCAACGGCGGAGATCTTTTACGCGCTAAACGTTATGCCAATTGCCATAAAATCAATGCTACCTTCCACGACAATGTCAAAATTGATGAACTCTTCAAAACTCTAGCCAAGTCTCATTTGGATATTCTAGTATCCTATAATTTTGATAATTATCCAATGACGTTAGTCGAAGCCGAAGCCTTTGGTGTACCAGTATTTATCTGCGACCCAGACATGCAAGAAATCGTTCCCAAAGGAAGTTTCATCATGAGCAACAACGAAACTCCAGAAAAGATGGTAAAATCATTAAACGATTTATTAAAACATCCCGAAAAAATCAAACAAATGTCCGAAACAATGCTAAAGAACCGCAAAGAAATTTTAATCTCCGAACGTATAAAAATATTAGAAAGAATCTTTAATGATATAATAAAACCATGAAATATTTAGCAGATTTACTTACATTATCAAGGTTTATACTAGCACTCGCCATTTTTTATTGTTGTATAATACATAGCGGTTCAGCCGAAGCGGTCTTCCTGATGTTTTTTGCAGCAGTTCTCACTGATGCTTTCGACGGCACTTGTGCCAAAAAATGGCCATTCCCAAAAAACAAAACTCCGAAATACCGCAAATATGCTGCGCTCTACGACATGGTTTCAGACGTCCTTCTCGCAGCTGTCCAGGTTCTTTTCGTCACCATCCGCATCAACTGGATTATTGGCCTAATTGTCATTCTCTACTATACCGTCATTTGTGGCTCAATCGAACTTATCGTTTACGGCAAATTTTTCGGCCATCCAGACAACTGCACTATCAACTCTCTAGCCAGAAAAAATTTTCCGCTCGCAAAGAAAATTATTTTAGCCAGACGGTACGGCTATACTTTATGTCTTGGCATTTTAAATGCAGTTACTCTTTTTGCTACTAATTGGCCAAATCCAGTTAAATGTATTGGTTTTACGGTCGGATGTTTAACTTTTGTTTTTGCTTGGTTCTTCCTCCGTCAACGTCGCAAAAATATTTCCCGTGACGCCATAGATATCGAAAAAGAATTAACCGCAAAATCCAAAAAAACCAAAAAATAAATCAAAAGAAAAAACGGGACCAAGTCCCGATTTTTTCAAGCTGCATTCTTTACCAGCCGCCCCCTCCACCTCCGCCGCCCCCTCCACCGGAGAATCCCCCACCGCCACCACCAGAAGAAAATGAACTACTGCCACCACCACTGCTTGATTCACGATAACTAGTAGACGAGGCAATTGACCTATTCAAATCAGAAGCAATGTTTGCAGCAATAATCCCATTTAGTACGTTAGAATCCATAACTTCTTCCACCTCACCAATTTCATAATACTTTTCTAGCTCTTTTATCCAGCTTTTTTCCGCACCAAACAAAGCCGCCCATGGTAATAACTTTTCATAAAGTTTCACTATTCCAGCATTAGATGTATCCACACCATTTACCGATTGCAAAAACTTTAATCTATCTTTTTCGGCCATATTAATATATAACTCTAATCCTTCCAAATATTTTACGAGCTCAATGCCTCTATCAGTATATCTTTTATATTTTGATATTTTTTTATTTATCGCATAGATTAATACGCTACCCAATATAAAAGTTGCGCAAATTACAAAAAACAATGAATAGCCACCAACTATAATAGCGTTTTCACTAGGTATTAATAGATTACCATAATCAGACAGCTTATCAAAAACCAGTAGTCCACCAATAAGAATCATAAAAATCAGCACCCAGGGCCAAGTTGCACTATCCGAGTCATTTTTTTCAAATCTTACATAGCCATTTCGCTTTAAAGTAGTTTCGGCTATAAGTACATAACTTCTCGCACAGTTCGCTAACTGCCTTGTTGCTTTATGTTTTTGAATTGGATATTCATCGAATTTTTCCATCATTTTACCACCGGCCAATATACACATCATTTCTTTCTGCGAACCAGTCAATTCTTCTGGTGTCACATTAAGCGTTACACTCCAGTCATACTTCCATTTTCCATCAACTTTTTTGATCGTCACTTTTTTACTTACTGCAAGCTCTAGCAAAGTCGCTACATAAGAAGACTCTGTCTTTTTGATATAAATCTGCTCACCCTCTGCTACGCAAATATTTTTATCTTCTGGTGGCAAATATTGTGGAGTCACAAACAAAGACTTATACAAATCATATTGTGGTTTCGCATCTTTCTTCCATTTTGCATACCTCTTCCACGAAATAAATCCAAAGAATAAAATCAAACCGATAAGTATAATAACTAATACATAACTCTTTTCTAACACCACGGCAAATGTGTCTGGCTTAAAATCAACAACAAACGTTAGGTTTTCTCCTATTTTCAAGTCACTTGTATTGAATTGAAAACCATCATTAAGTGTTATAATATTACACCTATCCTGACCCTTTTCTCCATAACTCCCCACATAGCATTCCGCTTCACCAATAACATTCCCATAAATCCCCTCCGACATATGCAATCTAGCCGTCAAATTATCAAATCTTTGTCTCCATACCGTACCATTAGTGTCCCAATATAATTCTTGAAAGGCCTTCACCAAATCTTCCTGTCCACTCACATTCACGCCAGCACTTGTGAACTCCGTAATCACATCAGTATAATCATATTCCAAAGTATAAACTTGTTTGCCATTAACATACTTATTTGCATCACCGATATATACCACAAAATAATCATCTTCTATTTCGATCTTGCTTACATTCTCCGCCTCATCATTCCTAAGAACAGTTAAATTAAGTGCTGCCTTATTAGCTATCGTTCTATTCTTTCCTCCCTGATTTGTAAACGGTATATTTCGATAAATTCCGTGATTCTGACTTGCTTCCGGAAACACCGCCGTCAGCACTTCTTTTACATGCAAATTACTCGTACCATCTTCTAGTTTCGTCAAGTAATAATCCGCCGTAAAATCTTCGAAATAGAAATCTTGTGCCGAAGCAAAAGTGTTATTTACTGGCACCAAAAACAAACTTAATATTAAAACACAAAATAATCTCTTTATTCTCATGTTTTAATCATATCACACATTGTGATATGTCGCGGCCACCGTAGCTTGTATAAAATTATTCGGATTATACATATTCATCGCCACAATTTTTGAGGCCAATTCACCACCCCACAAAGTCATCGGTGAGTATCCAGAATCTTCTAATATCACAGCTTTAACCATACCATCTTTCGCCACCAAAATCTGTCCATTATGTAAAGTTACTATCCCAACCGGATAACTTAGCGTAAATTTATGTAGCACCTCAATCACCTGTACCAATGATTGTGAAAGTAGTAACATTTTTGGATAATATACTGCTCTTAATAATTTTTGCAATTGTGCCAAAGATCCAAAAAAGCTTATTTTATCATTTAAAAGTACTCTCTCCGGCTGATTTTCCGCTATCAAATCCACCGCATCCCGCGTAATTAATATAGGTCTTGCGGAAACTTGGCACGCGCTTGCTATGGCTTTTCCAGTAATAGAATTTTTTGATAAATCACCAATTAGCAAATTATAATCTGCCAATTCAATTATCTCTTTTAATCCGCCTCCAGCAAAAGAGCCAGAATCCGTAGCCGGCAAAAACTTAAAATTATCAAGTGGCGGCAAATCATTTTTTAGACTTTCCGGCAGTACAACATTAACAAACTCCACTGGATAACTGCCTCCCAAATATTCGGCAATTTTTATTTCAGTCTTAAAACTTTGTTTATTCCCACCGATAATATTTACCATGCCCTGCTTTTTTTCTGGCACATTCCAATATAAATCTTCGTAAGGATTTTTTTCTATTTTCTCAAAATATTCCATCAAAACTCCAATTCTATAGATATCGGACAGTGATCAGAACCCATAACACCTTCATAAATTTCTGCATCCTTTAAGTTCTTTTTTAAACTTTCGGAAATAAAGAAATAATCTATCCGCCATCCTACATTATTTTCACGCGCATGACCCCAATGGCTCCACCAAGTATAACGCTCAGATTCGGGATTTAATTCGCGAAACGTATCAATAAATCCAACCTCCAATAAATTACCAATCCCCTTTCTCTCTTCATCAGTAAAACCAGCATTATGATGATTTGTTTCCGGCCTAGCAATATCAAGCTCCGTATGTGCCGCATTAAAATCTCCGCACACCACTACTGGTTTCTCTTTTTCTAAATCTTTCAAATATTTTAAAATTGCCGGATCCCACAATTTCTCGCGCAAATTAAGCCGTTCTAAAGCTCTTTTCGAATTCGGCGTATAAATATTTACTAAATAAAATTTTTCAAATTCCGCCGTCTGCACCCTGCCCTCATTTAGCGGATCACCAAATTGATCAGAAAAATCTGCTTCTATAGGTAAAACATTACTCACTGAAATCGGTTTAATTTTCGTAAAAATCGCTGTGCCAGAATATCCCGCCCTTTCCGCTGAATTCCATAGCTCTTCATACTCTGGGAAATCCACCTCCGCCTGACCAGGCTTAGCTTTAGTTTCCTGCACACATAAAATATCGGGATTCTTTTCATCGATAAATTCTTGTAAGGCCCCCTTATTCAATACCGCACGAAGCCCATTCACATTCCAGGAAAATATTTTCACGCATACCTCCCACGCTCGATATCACGCTTTTTAATTGTTTCTCGTTTATCATATTTTTTCTTACCTTTTCCCACCGCAATTACTAACTTAATATATCTACTTCCACCAAGAAGCTTTACTGGCACAATCGTAGAACCAGCTACTTTTTCTCGCTCCAAAACCGCAATTTGTTTTTTTGTAGCAAGTAATTTGATATTTCGTGCTGTATCCGCTCCAAGCGTAAGATTATTTAGCCAAAGCTCGCCACCACGAATCGTCACAAAAGACCCCTTAAGCTGCACGTGATGATCGCGAATTGCTCGCACTTCGAGACCACTCAAACTCATCCCCACAGTCAAATCATCGCCAAGCGTATAATCATAGTGTGCCTTGCGATTTACAGTCACCATATCTGAGGTCTTTTTCTTTTTCATACCTCAATTATATCACATGGTTATCTCTATTATTTTTCTTCAAACCTTATAATCGGCCCTTTTGTTTTTGCCAATCTTGCCGCCTTTTTTATCAGCGCACCAACTTTTTCGTGATCAGCTTTCTGTTTCTTTACATCAAACGACTCTTGTTGACGCTTCAATTCGCCATAAAATCCAGTCCCCCTAGCAGCATTCCAAAAGATTTTCTCTTGTGGCACATTTTTGTAGTGCCATGGCTTATTAAATAAATTAAAATGCACTAATTTTGTGCCCTTCGGTAAGTCTTTCTTTGGTTCCATATTCCAGCAAGGATTAAGATGTTTAATTTTTCCACGTAGTATTACATTCATATAATCTTGATCTGGCGCCACCAAATCTGCATCATATTTATTTATAGTATCCACTAGCGCAGAAAGATAATGCATCTTCCTAAGAGCTTTCATATTCATCACGAGTACTCCAGAATTTGTATATTCGGTATACGGAACGCCAACAGCATTATTTACATAATCACGAAATTCTTTGACATACTCTACCTTTGGATCAATCATCGCGGCCATAACATTGTCACCCAAATCTAAATCAAATAATTCCCCAATATCACCACGCAAAATAGTATCACTATCTATATATACACATTTGTTATATATCGGGAAAAGTCGCGGAATAAAAAATCTATAATAATATACTGCACTAGAAAAGAAGTCTCCTGCGCCTTTTCTTTTAGAACAATATCTAATAATAGCCTTTAGATATAGGTTGCGACTAATTTTCTTGAACTGGATAGATACATTTTTAGTCACCAAACTTCTGAGTCTTATCCGATTAACCCAGTTCAAACCATCGTGTAGAATAATTACACGATAATAACGTTCTTTATTTACATGCTGAGTAAGAGAATGTATAGAGGCTGCGGCATACGAAGCATAGCCACTATTAATAGTCAAAAAAACTGGTACAACCTTATTATTTTTTAGCGGATTTAGGCCTGTATCGAAAATACTCATAACTATTCTTCTTACTATATTTTACCATAGAATCATAAGCTTTCTTTGCTAAATCTGCCCTATTCTCATTCTCAGATTTTTTTGGATCAGGATAAAATGGTCCATCTATGTAAACATCCATCCTCGGCAAATCACCACGCTTTTTATCCTTTCTTTTATGATACGTCGTGGTCATTGTGAAGATCGGCAAATTATTTCTAGTTGCATATTTGAAAGATTTGTCACCCGCCGGAAACTTCCGCGCTTTTGTTGCATAAGGCCACACATGTGCCTCTGGGTAAATCACCAATACTTTTTTCTGCGCCAACCTTTTGTCTACCGCCTCATTAAACGCCGCTTTTTCTTCCTTAGTCTTACCAAGCGGCAAACCACCGATGTACGGTAAAAACTTACCAATCCCCGGCACTTTCAAATTCACCGGACTAATAATCGTAAAAATTCGCCGATCCGCAGCAATTGCCGGCCCAAACACATCATGAAATGGATTTGTGTGATTTGCATAAATCACGTAACCTTTGCCCTTAGCTTTTTTTAATTTTTCGCGCCCATAAAATTTCGCTTGCCAAAACCCACGTTCATAATACTGCCCAAATAGCTTAAAAATCCTAAACAATATAGCTGAATAAATCTTCAAAAAAACATTCTTTGGAATAAATTCATAACCTTCAGGCAAACCAACTTCAATTTTTTCTTCTTGCTCTTCAGTCTTAATCGGGTCATCTTCTTCCGACGTATAATAAAAAATCCGCTCCTCTTCTGGAATATCTTTTTGAAACAATTCTGCTTTTGCCATTTATAAATTATCCTTTAACTTATCATATTCTTTTAATATATCATCATATTCTGTAATCTTTAATACATTATGGATCTTATCTGCTTCAAATGGTTTCACTTTTTGCACCCTAAAATATGGCCAAAATTTAAAGTTATTAGAAAAATGGTGCAAAACTGTATCTTCTCTTGGTCTTTCACCTTGTTCATTATATTTTCTCGGCATCAATTTGCGTTTATTAATAGATTTATTTAACGCCGCCTGATCTGCAAGCATCATCCATCGCCCGACACAAAGTTTCACCGCCTTTTCAAACATTTTATTCTTGATACATTCCTTCATATTAAAAAGCATCACGCCAGAATTCATATAATCAAAATTAAATAATCCACGATAATGATAAAAATTCTTCCCGTAGATATCTAACACGCCAGCCGCTTCAACCCCATCAAGATTAGTATTATAAAATTCCGAGATATCTTTTCTGCATACCACGTCATAATCTAAATAAAGTATCCGATCTAGCTTAGCAAGTTCTGGAACTTTATCAGCATAAAGCCGAAGCATAGAACATGGGGTAAAATACGACCCCATGTTCTTCTTCGGCAATTTCTTTACAAAGACATCCGTCGCATCAATTAGCTTCACGAAACTTTTAGAATTCTTCTCTTTTACTAAACTATCTAGAAATTTCGTTGACTTCGCAGTAAACGCCACTGTATCTTCATAACTTATCGTCATTATATAAATATTCAGCGGCTCAGAATTGTTTTTGATGAGCGACAAAATCGATACCAACACCCCCCGCGCAATTCCTTTATCCCCACAATATAATATATTCATACAAACTCAGTGGTGCCCGAAATGGGACTTGAACCCATATGGATTTCTCCATTCGATTTTAAGTCGAACGCGTATACCAATTCCGCCACTCGGGCACTCTCTCATTATATCACAGATTAGCTAAATCTGATAATCAACCAATACACCAACGCATAAAGCGCCGTAATTATAATCGCCGCCACAGCAGACCACAACGCTGGGCTAAATTTTCGTTTATTCTTAATTTTATAAACAATCTCGCTACCTATTACCACTATCGCCATCAACACTGCTATCCCGAAACAAAGAAAACTAACGCCATCCGGAAGTCCGGATATCATCATGCCAGCAAGCCCTAATTGGAAAGTTTCAACAACGATACCACCAAGTATACCAATGATGCCAAAAACTACTCCAGCAAGAGCCAACACTACCATCTTGTCGCCAATCCTCTCTGCACTAGCCAATATTACATTCGGGTCATTAGACCAACCCTTAACCTTTGTCATCTTCGGTTCTAAATATGCTACATTTGTATCATTCTTTTCTGCAGCCAAAGCCCTCGCCGCTTTCATCTTCTCGGCTTCAATCCTTTTTGATTTTTCCCACTCAGCCTCAGTCTTTTTATCCGCCATCTTATTTATTCAAATATTTAATCGCCATTTCTGCCGCTACTGCACCATCAGCCGCCGCAGTCACTAATTGTCGAGTATCTTTTGTTCTGCAATCACCAGCTACAAACACACCATCTCGACTAGTTTTACAATCCTCACCAGCTACCACATAGCCTTCACTATCTAATTTTACAAAATCTCGCACAAAGTCAGTGCCAGGAATTCTGCCAATCGCCACAAATATGGCCACCGCATCCTCTGGTATCGGATCATCATGATGAATATGGTACACCTTTGAGGCAATATTCTCGAGATATTTAATCTCGTGCTTCGCTGTGTTACCGCTACCAACTACCACTACTGGTTTATTCTTAAACAATGCGCCATCGCAAGTAGCACAATAAGATATGGCCCTCTTTCCAGCATCTTTGGCCTGCTTTTCACTAAGTTTTCTTGGGTCGGTTCCAGTTGCCAAAATTACTGTTTTTGCTTGATATTTTTCATCCTCGCATACAATTTCTTTATAATCTCCATGGTCAACAATTTTTAATACTTCATCAAATTCTACTTCTGCACCTAAATCTGTCGCTTGGCCATAAATCTTCTTCATCAAATCAACACCAGAAATTTTATAACCACCAGGCCAGTTTTCTATCTCAAAAGTATTAATAATTTGCCCACCATAAACCTTCCCCTCTAACACCAGAACTTTTTTATTAGCCCTACATCCATATATAGCCGCGGTTAGTCCTGCTATACCAGCCCCTATTATTACAATATCGTACATCTACACTCCTATCATCTTTTCAAGCTTTTTTACAGATATCGCCCCAACATTTCTTGCGACCTCTTTACCATCATTTAATAAAACCAGGCATGGTATTCCAGATACATTATATCTCTCAGCTAGCTCTTCCTCATCATCTACGTTTACTTTTGTTACTTTTACTTCTGGATGCTTTGCCTCAAAATCTTCCAGGACCGGTTTCATCATTTGACATGGCCCGCACCAATCTGCGTAAAAATCTATCAACTCAATCACAATAGCTCCTTTATTTTATCTTCCATTTCTTCCGGAGTATCAGTAGGTCCAAAGCGATATACTACTTTTCCATCCCTATCTACTACAAATTTTGTAAAATTCCACTTAATAAACCCTTCTTCTTTCTTTGCGCCAGGTATTTTAGAAATAGCTTTCATGGCTAATTTATTTTTTATGCCCTTAGGCTCTTTGTCTTCTTTGATTTGTAACTTCAAATATACAAATAACGGGTCCGCCTTATCGCCATTCACCTCTATTTTGGCAAACCTCGGGAAAGTAGTTTTGTATCGCATAGTGCAAAATTCATTAATTTCATTATCTGTCCCTGGAGCCTGATGCCCAAACTGATCACATGGAAAATCCAATATCACGAGTCCTTTTTTCTGATATTTCTGGTACAAATCTTCTAACCCCTTATATTGCGGCGTAAAACCACATCCAGTAGCAGTGTTAACTACTACCAAAACTTTGCCCTTATATTCTTTTAAACAAACTTTTTCACCCTTATTACTTTTTACTACAAAATCATATATATTTGTCATAATCGCTCCCTATCACAATTATAGCATGTAGCCTTATTAAACTTTGTTTATTACTGGTATTACGATTGGTGTATGGCCAGTGGCATCAAACAAAATATGCGTAATATCTTCTTTAATTTCTTCCTTCAAAACTTTCATCTCCGGATCTGTAGAAATAGATTTATCGGTTTTTTGTCTTAGATAATGCCTAATCTTACCAATCAATTCTTCCGAATTATCTAAATATATAAACGCACGTGACACAATATCTGGAGTTTTCATAAGGTGCCCGGTCTTTTTATTTAAGGTCAAAACTATTACAAAAATCCCTTCGCGCGAAATATGGATACGATCCTTGATCACAGCTTCGTGCACCGGCTGATCAGCATCGTCATAAAGTTTGTTGCCAACCGGAATACGTCCACATTTGCGAATTTTCTTATCTTTTGTAAGCTCCGTTACATCACCGTCATCCGAAATCAAAATTCTCTCCCTCGGAATACCAATCACATTCTCAGCCATCTCAGCATTATGCTCTAACATATAAAATTCGCCGTGATATGGCATATAATTCAGTGGCTTAAGCCTCGTCACGAAGTCCACATGATCTTCATAGTAGGCATGGCCAGAAAGGTGCAAAGGCCCAATATTAGTCAAATGCGTCTTCCCATTTTGAATCACCTGAGCGCCCTCACGAAGCAGCCCATCTACTGTCGAGACCACATGTGGCTCATTGCCAGGGATCGGATTAGATGAAAATACAATCGTATCTGTAGATTTTATTTTTATATATTTATGCGCGCCAGTTATCATCCTGTTGAGCACCGCGTTAAGCTCACCCTGAGATCCTGTACAAACAATACAAACCTTTTCGTCTGGCATTTTCACGATATCTTCCATTTTTACAATCGTGTCTTTTGGCACTTTTATGGACTTTGAGCGAAGCGCTACTTCTAGGTTATTAATCATTGAAAAACCGGAAAATGCCACTTTACGTCCACGCGCTGCCGCTTCTTTCAAAATAAGCTCAATTCTTAAAATCTGAGACGAAAAACAAGAAATTATCACACGACCGTTTGCGTAATGATCCATTACTTTACCTAAGTTCTCACCCACATCATACTCCGAATGTGGATGTCTGCCCGGAGAATCTATATTCGTAGATTCATTAAGCATCAAAGTAATGCCCTCATTTTTAACAATTTCATCGATTCTCTCATAATCCGTCTGAATCCCCATCGGCCTTTCCTCGTGTCTCCAGTCACCAGACATATAAATCACGCCATTCGGTGTCCGTACCACTATGGCCGTATTGCCAGGAATAGAATGTAAAGTATGAATAAATTCTACCGACAAATGCTCACTAACCTGAAATTTCTCATGTTTGAATGGATCTACTACCTGATAATTCATATCTGGCACATCTTCTAGCTCGGACATCTGCTTTTTGATCATACCAATCGTAAAATCTGTACCATAGATCGGCATAAGAGGTGAAAACTTTGGTAAAAGATGTTTGCAGGCTCCAATATGATCTAGGTGTGCGTGCGTAAAGCAAATCGCTTTTATTTTATCCATATTATCTTCTAGATATTTAATATCAGGAATCATATAATTCACCCCTGGATAATCCTCGCTAGCAAACAATACACCCATATCCACGACGATCATCTCGGATTTATACTCAATAAGCGTCATATTTTTACCAATACCAAACTCGCCAAGACCACCAATTGGTATAATCCTCACAGATTCTGGATCTGGACGCGCTGACTTTAGCTGTGCATTCGTCACCTGCTCACCGCCATAACCATTATAGTGAGATTTATTGACTGGTACCCCAATAATATGCTGTGTAGCCTGCATATTTACATCTTGAGACAACATCCTCTGGTGATGCACCATGTCACCCTTACGAGTACTTACGGATAAATTAACTTTTCTCTGTTCGGCTTCTGTCTTCGCCTTAGATTTGTCGTTTTTTTCAGCTTTAAGTTCAGCTTTTTTACCTTTAGAGGCCTTTTTTTGCCCTTTTAAGGCATTTTTAGCTTGTTTGGCCGTGTTACCCACCAATTCGGCATCTTTGCCCCCTGGGGCAAAATTAGAGTTAAAATTGCGATTTTGTGCCGCTTCAAACTGTTTTTTTATGTCTGGTAACCTCTCGGCCCTAGATTTCAGAAGCCGCGCACGACGCTCTTCTTCTTTTAAATTCATAATTTTCCTTTTTGTTACAAGTAAATTTAGCTGTCTCTATTATAGCAAAACCCTTGCACTTTTTCAAGTTTTTGCTATAATTAGTATATACAGATTAAACCGACCATCAAGGCCGGTTGTTTTAATATAAAGAAAGGAATTATGGAAAGTTTGGATCTCAAACAAATGTCTGCCATGGTAGATATTATCGCCGAAGAAAAAGGCCTACCAAGGGACACTGTTTTAAGCGTCATCGAACAAGCCATCGCTGCTGCTTGGCGTAAAGACAATGGTGATCGCGAAATGAATGTCCGTGCAGTATTAAACACCAAAACCGGTGAAGCCGATGTATATGTAGCTCGCGAGGTAATCGAAGATGAGGTTGGCTATAATCCATCAACAGAGATCCCTCTAAAAGAGGCTGGTAAAGACGCTAAAATTGGCGATATAGTCGAAGAGAAATCAAAAGTAACAACTTTTGGCCGTGTTGCTGCGATGACCGCCAAACAAGTAGTTATTCAACGTCTTCGTGAAGCAGAAAATGATGCTGTACTTACTGCTTTTGAAGACAAAATTGGTACCGTAGTCACCGGCACCGTTTCTCGCGTCGAACCAAAGCTAGTCCGTATTGATCTTGGACGCGCTTCTGGTATTATGCCAAAAAGTGAGCAAATTGATGGTGAATATTATACCGTTGGTAGTCGCCTTAAGGTTTATATTAAAAATATCGAACGCGGAGAACGTGGCGCACAGCTCATCCTCTCTCGCGGCAATGCCGAATTCGTTGAATACTTATTCCGTCAAGAAGTTCCAGAATTAGACAACGGCACTGTAGAAATCCGTGGCATCGCTCGCGAAGCTGGCCGACGCACCAAAATCGCTGTTATGTCTACCGTACCAGGCGTAGATCCAGTTGGTACTTTCGTAGGTGGTCGTGGTATCCGTGTGCAGGCCGTCATGAATGAAATTGGTGATCGTGAAAAGATCGATGTCATCAACTGGAGTGACAACGCTTCTGAATATATTCGTGAAGCCTTAAGTCCAGCTGAAGTATCTAAGGTAGAAATCGATGGCAAAAAAGCTAAGGTATTCGTCACCGAAGACCAACAGTCTATCGCCATTGGTAAGCAGGGCCAAAACGTTCGTCTTGCTTCAAAACTTACTGGTTTTGATATTGATATCGAACTCGCTAAAGCTCCGACCAAAAAGAAGAAGCAAAACGTAGAAGACTCTCTCCTCTCAGCTGTTGAGGAAGCTACTGAAGAGTAATCAAAAAAATAAAAACCCTCACTCTAGTGAGGGTTTTTAGTATTTGCGCCGAAGCCTCAAAGTAATCATCTCGCCTATTATGGTTTAGTCTTTATGGATACACCGTATTTTTTTTCATACCTATGCACTACAACCCAGCCGCTAAAAACTTCCAAACAGATCATAGCCATAGTCAAATAATAAACGTACGCAATACTCAAAAAAACCATTAAGATGAACTTAATAATCTGGTCGATAAGCTCCCCACCAGTTATAACATTAGTATTGCTAAAAAGATATAATAATATTACTATAAAACCCGTAATAAAAGAATATCTTACAAAAAATACCCTGCTAAAACGATATGACATCTTAATTCTAAGCTCTTCTCTCTCGAAATAATTTTTACTTCTCTTGACTCTTTCTTCATCTTGTTTAGACACATAAGGGCTAAAGATAGCCAGAAAAAGCCCAAGAACAACACTAAAAATCAGCGCAAATACCCAAACACTTAAAGAACTCATCCAGTCACCCCCCTTCGTTTGAATGTACTTCTATCATATCATAAAATCATAAAAACACAAAAATCCACCCCTTAGGGTGGATTTTTCATAATTTGGCACCTTCCTAGTTTCCCGCAAAGCAGTATAATCGGCGCTACTGGGCTTGACTTCTGTGTTCGGAATGGGAACAGGTATTTCCCCAGCGCTATGGGCACCAAATTGTAATAATACGTCAATATTATTACTATTGATGTCCATAAGGTAAACCAAAAGATTTTAAATGACGTCTACGCGGTGTCTTAAACACCAATTGCTAGCTAAGTCCAAAACATAAAAAGGCGATGGACCTATT
>DEWE01000006.1:0-3101 GCA_002363125.1 Candidatus Saccharibacteria bacterium UBA3218
CATTAATTATGATTCTTCGCTGTATCTGTGGACTAGCAAAGAGAGTAAGACCACCAATACGGGTAAACTTACTCAAGCCTATTCACGCGAACTTGCGCCAAGGTATTAATACGCTCTCCTTCATGTTATAATTGCTCTATGAAGAGTAAGACTCAGTTTGTGTGTCAGCAATGTGGAAATAGCTTTGCTAAGTGGGTGGGGCAGTGTACTAATTGTGGGGCTTGGAATTCTTTGGTTGAACAGATTGCGGAAGTGGAGACTGGTAAGAAATCGGCTTTGGAAAAAGGCAAACTTTCTGGTAAGAAATTGGATTTTGTAAAATTAAATACCGTGGTGCCTTCTGATGCAAAAGCTAGGTTATTGACAGAATTTGAAGATCTTAATATAGTGCTTGGCGGTGGAATATTGATGGGTTCGGTGTCGCTCCTTGCTGGGCAGCCGGGTATCGGTAAATCTACACTTTTGATGCAAATTTGTGCGGAAGTGGCAAAAAAACACAATGTATTATATATATCTGGAGAGGAGAGTGCTGGGCAGGTAAAGCTACGGGCGGAACGGCTGGGTGCTAAGTCTGACAAGCTTAATTTTGCGGTGTCTACTTCTGGTAATGATATAGCAAAGACTATTGAAACTGGCGAATTTGATTTAGTGATAGTAGATTCTATTCAGACTCTTGCGATGGATGAGATATCATCTGCGCCAGGCACTGTGTCGCAAGTGACGAATTGTGGAAATCTGATAATTAGAGCTGCAAAAGCGACTGATACTGCAGTGATAATCGTGGGGCACGTGACGAAAGATGGGACTTTGGCTGGGCCGAAGGTCTTGGAGCATTTAGTAGATGTGGTGCTAAATTTTGAGGGTGATAGATATGGTGGATTCAAAACCGTGAGGGCGGTGAAAAATAGGTTTGGCCCTACTAATGAAGTAGCGATATTTGAGATGCTGGGCTCTGGACTCAAAGAAGTGCAAAATCCTTCGGCTGCTTTGCTGGCTGAAAGAACCAATACGGATGGTTCGGTAATACTCGCAACGATGGAAGGAAACCGGCCAATATTGGTGGAAATTCAGGCGCTGGTGACACCATCTAATTACGGCTACCCAAAAAGGACGGCTTCGGGATTTGATATTAATAGGTTGAATTTATTGATTGCCGTGATAGAGCGAAGGACAAAACTAAAACTTAGTGACAAAGATATTTTTGTGAATGTAGTGGGCGGGATGAAGCTTCAAGATTCGGCAGCGGATCTTGCAGTGTGTATGGCAATAGCTTCGGCAGTAGCAGGGAGAAAATTAGATGAAAAATATGTGGTGTTTGGCGAGGTAGGACTTGGTGGGGAAATACGATCGGCATTTAGAGCAGACCAGAGAATTGCAGAGGCAAAGAAACTTGGTTTTGAACATGCGATAGCGCCAAGAACGGCCAAAGGCTCGTTTGTGATCCCGGCTAAGGATTTGAGAGAAACATTAATTAGGTATGTAAAATGAGGATTTTAGGTATTGATCCGGGAATTGGGATTTGTGGATTTGGATTGATCGAGACATCTGGCAGGGCGGATGCAAAAGCTTTGGATTATGGTGCAGTGACTACGATGGTAGATGCGCCAATGCCGGACAGATTAAAGGAATTGTACGAATCTCTAAAGATAGTTTTTGAACAAACCAAGCCAGATGTAGTGGCAGTGGAAAAACTGTTTTTTTCTAAGAATATTACGACAGGGATTGCGGTGGCAGAGGCAAGAGGCGTGATACTACTTGTAGCGAAGCAAAGTGGAGCGAAGATTCGGGAGTATACGCCAAACGAAATTAAAAAAGCTTTGACTGGGTATGGTTCGGCTACAAAAACGCAGATGGAAGAAATGGCTCGGATACATTTAAAATTGAAAGAGAAGCCAAAGCCGGATGATGCAGCTGATGCGTTGGCGGCAGCGGTGACGTGCAGCTTGATGTATCGTGAGGATGATATAATAGAAGTAGACAAATTTTCTAATAATAGGAGACAGAAGTGATAGCGCATCTTAGGGGTAAGATTGAGGAAAAGTTTGGCAATTCCCTGATTCTTGACGTAAATGGAGTAGGGTATGAGATTACAGTGCCGACGCCAGATTTTGAATCGGTGAATTTGAACGAAGAGAAGAAGTTTTATGCTTATCATCAGGTGAGAGAAAATGCAGAGGAGCTGTATGGATTCTCTAGCTTAGCGGCGAAGAAGATTTTTGAGCTTTTGATTAGCGTGCAGGGAGTAGGGCCAAAGGCGGCGATTGCGATTTTGTCTTTGGCGGAGGCAGAAGAGGTAAGGAATGCAATTGCGAATGCAGATGTAGCGTTTATTGCTAAGGCTTCTGGCGTGGGGAAGAAGTCGGCAGAGAGGGTGATTGTGGACCTGCGTGATAAGGTGGGGATACCGAGCCATTATGGGGCGACGGAGGCTAAATTTGTAAAGGCTACGACGGAAAATGATGAAGCTCTCGATGCTCTAATTGCGCTTGGATTTAACTTAAAAGAGGCGACGACGGCACTAGAAAAAGTAGATAGCAGTTTGCCAGTAGAAGAACGTGTGAAATTGGCCTTGAAAAATTAAAATAAGTATGGTAAAATAACAGGTAATTGTCTAATATAAAAGGTAAAATATGAGTTTTTCGATTTTAAAGCAGATTGGTGACGCTCAAAAAAAGAAAGCGGTGGTAGATGTCCGTTCTGGTGACACCGTTAAAGTCACCCAAAAAATTAAGGAAGGTGGTAAGTTTCGTTTGCAGACTTTTGAAGGAGTAGTGATTCGTGTTGATCGCAAAGAGTCGCATACCGCAAGGATTGTAGTACGCAAAGTAACTTCTGGTGTTGGCGTAGAAAAGTCTTATCTCATTCATTCTCCACTTGTAGAGAAGATTGAGATTACGAAGCGTTCTAAGGTGCGCCGCAATAACCTTTCATACTTACGCAATCGTTCTGGTAAATCTGCAAGGCTTCGTGGTAAAGATTTTGACCGTGTTGCGATAAATGATGTGACTGTGCCCGAAGAAGTTGTAGAAGAAGCAGAAGTTGAAGTAGTTGAAGCTCCAGAAGAAGTAAAAGAAGAGATTAAAGAAGAAGAAAAAGTTGAA
>DEWE01000006.1:3230-11644 GCA_002363125.1 Candidatus Saccharibacteria bacterium UBA3218
GGGGGGGGGGGGGGGGGGGGTAAAATTAAAACATAAACACTATTTAAGCCATATATGCGCATAAGGTAAAAAATGGAACACCTAAAACTAAAACTAACTTTGCTGGAAGAATCAATACTAGTTCCAAATACTGGTCGTTTCACAAACAATAGTTCCAGCGCAACATATAACATTATTGCAATAACTATAATCATTGCAATGCTTACTTTTCTAACTTGGTTAGTAGTAAGAAATATAAGAAGGAATAAAGGCTCTAAATTAGTTTCTATAGTTGTCTTATTTGTTCTATTTGGAGCAATAGGAATTCTAATAGGTAATAGCTCTGCCATAAATGATTATGCTCCTATTCAAGTAACAGAAGAATTAGTAATTGGCGGAGAAGTAACTGATGCTGCATTCTTTTCTGGCAAAGCAAACGTAAAGATGCTAGAAGCTACAAGCTATGGTTATGAACTATATGCTCTAGCAGATAGTCCTAAGTTCACTCCAGAAACAGAAGGAAATAAAACAGTCATTAAAGCTATCTCTGAGCCTGGCGCATTAGCTACTAATACTTATGGCTTTACCTTTGAAACTAACGCTAAAGCAGAGGATGCTGTATGGTACCCACTGAGTGAAGTAGCAAGCATGATAGATTCCTATAGTATTGCTACTGCAGCTGATAAAACAACTGGTATTTACTTTGGTGTGTTAGTAGATGAAACAGCTGAACCAGATACTTATACATTAGATATAGACTTCTATGCCACTAAGAAAGCTGCTTCTATTGGTGCTCTAACCTACATGCAAGACTTTAAAACCCTTTCTGATACTGACAAAGCCTTAGTACTGAGTTCCATGACTCTAAATACACAATACACTCTCCTAGATAGTCGTGATGATAAAGAATATTACATTGCTAAACTTGCAGATGGCAATGTTTGGATGACACAGAATCTAGACCACGACATAGTCACTACAGAGAACTTCTACACTCCAGACAATACTGATATCCCAGCTAATTGGACAGCTAGTGCGGAGACTTATACTGATAGTAGTTGGGATTCTTCCAATACTACGCCGGAGTCCTATAATCCTGGAGAGAAATGTTGGAATGAAAGCATAAGATCAGATACTGGGGGTACCATAAGTAATTCGACTATCTCGTGTGATGAGACTGATGCTAATAAGCATTATGCATTGGGTAACTATTATAACTGGACCGCAGCTGTAGCTATAAATGATTCCAGTAGTTATACCACTAGTTATGACGTAGATCAATCTATTTGTCCTGCAGGCTGGAGACTGCCTACTAATACTGGAGATGAATCTTTCCAGAGCTTAGTCGATACGCTTGACCTTAATTTAAATAACATTCAGGATGAACCAGTTTACTTTACGTTCGGCAGTGTATGGACGGGTAGCATTTATAGAATGGGTAACCGTGGCTATTACTGGTCTAGCGTAGCTAATAATACTGGTAGTTCTATGGGATTTATCTTTATCCATGCTATTCCGCCAAATGGTTATGATACATTTAATCCTCACCAGAATCCGACGCGTTCGACTGGCCTTTCGGTGCGTTGTTTACTTAGATAGATTTTGCTAAAATAGCCTTATGGCGATTTTGGGGATAGATGAAGTTGGGCGCGGACCCCTAGCTGGTCCGCTTGTTGTTGGGGCGGTGATTTTGCCAGAGGAAGAAAAAGATTGGTTTTTGGAATTAAAAGATTCCAAGAAGCTATCTTTTAAGAAAAGAGAAATTTTGAACGAGATTATTTTGAGAGAGGCTTCTGTGGGGCTTGGATGGGTATCTAATTTGGAAATAGATGAAGTGGGGATTGCGGAGGCTTTGAGGCTAGCGACTAAAAGAGCCGTGAAGTCAGTTCAGAGCCTTCACAGACCTTTTTCACAGATAATAATTGATGGAAAAGTGAATTTTCTTGCTGGAACTTCGCTTGAAAGATATGTCTCTACACTAGTAAAAGCGGATGATTTGATAAGGGAGGTTTCGGCGGCATCTATTGTAGCGAAGCAGGCGCGAGATAAATATATGATAAGTATCGCGACGAAATATCCGGAGTATGGATTTGAAAAACATGTTGGTTATGGGACTTCTGCACACAGGAAGGCGATAGAAAAATTTGGAATTTGCCCGGAACACCGGAGGAGCTTTGAGCCGTGTAAGAGTTTGACTGGATTTTGCGGTGAGGTTGCGTCTAAAAAGAATACGACGAAAATTGGACAGCGTGGTGAGGAAGCGGTGGCAGAATATTTGATCCGGCAAGGACACGAAATTTTGGAGAGAAATTTCAAGAATTATTTTTATGAGATTGATATTGTATCTAAGTTAGGGGATAAAATTTATTTTACTGAGGTAAAGTATCGGAAGAATGGGGATTTTGGTGGTGGAATTTTTGCGGTTGACGAGAAAAAACAAAAAAAGATGCGATATGGAGCGGAATCGTTTTTGAATTACAGGAAAGAATTTGGTGATTTAAATCCGACTTTAGCAGTGGCGGATGTGGCGGGGGAAGATTTTGTTGTGAAGGATTGGTTTGAGATTATCTAAACGTTAAATTTAAATTCTACGACATCGCCGTCTTGCATGACGTAGGTTTTACCTTCAGTACGAAGTTTGCCGGCGGCTCTTACGGCTTGCTCGGAGCCGAGTGTTTTAAGGTCATTGAAATTACAAATGCTAGCTGCAATAAAACCACGCTCAAAATCGGTATGAATAGTGCCGGCGGCTTCTGGTGCGGTGGAACCTTTTTTGATAGTCCAGGCGCGACATTCTTTTTTGCCAGCAGTAAGGAAGGATTGGAGTCCGAGGGTGTCGTAGGCGGCTTTGATAAGTTCACCAAGAGCATCGTCTTTTACGCCGTAGCTTTCTAGAAATTCTTTGCGTTCTTTGCGATCCATACCGGACATTTCTTCTTCGAGCTTGGCGTTGACGAAGATGGCCGGAGACGGTTTTACGAGATCTTTTAGTTTGGTTTGGAGATCTGTGTCGGTGAGGCCTTGCTCGTCTACATTAAACATGTAAATAACTGGCTTATCTGTGAGATAGGGGATATTTTCGTCTGCGGGATCTTTTTTGCGTTTGGCTTCTATTTTGGCCTTGGTTTCGTCGTCTGCTAATTGTAGTTCCAAGTTGATGATATCAATGTCATCTTTGGCTTGGGCGACGATGTCTTCTTCGATTTTGTTGTCTGCGCGAACAATATCGTTGTTTTTGAAAGCGCGGACAACGTGACAAATGGCCTGACATTCGCGGATATGGGCAAGGAATTTATTGCCGAGACCTTCGCCTTTAGAGGCACCTTGGACTAATCCGGCGATATCGACAAATTCTACGGTAGCGGGGACGATTTTGTCCGTTTCGTACATTTTAGCGAGTACGTCTAGGCGCTCATCTGGGACTGGCACAATTCCGACATTTGGTTCGATAGTAGCAAAAGGATAATTGGCGGCAAGTGCGCCAGCGTTGGTAAGTGCGTTGAATAATGTCGATTTACCGACGTTTGGCAGACCGACGATTCCAATCTTTAAATTCATAACCAACCTGTGTATCTATTATTGTTGATATAATTATAACATAATTTGTTATATAATATAAGGTATGGATAATGAAAAAATTGAGACTGAAATTAAAAATATTAAGGCTCGTAATGCACGAGTTGAGCTAGATAAAAAATGGGAGACCTCATGGACTCGTAGATTTTGTATTTGTGTTCTTACTTATATTGTCGTGGTAATTTATAGTTTTACAATTCAACAGGTTTCTAATGTTTTTCTATCTTCGCTAGTACCAGTGATTGGCTTTACTCTTTCGACACTTTCTCTCGGTTTTGTAAGGAAAATCTGGGAAGGGAAAATTAAGAAATAGAGTTTATAATGCAAACTATGAAAAGAGAGAAAAGTTGCGGGTGTATTATTCTGAAGGACGATAGAGTACTTTTGATTGGGTCTAGGGATAGTGAAGGCAAATTGTACTGGTCGTTTCCGAAAGGTCATCAAGAAGATGGTGAAACTGATACCGAAACCGCAATCAGGGAGACGAAGGAAGAGGTTGGTTTGGATACCGAAATCGTTGATGAAAAACCGATTAAGACTTGGCATTTGGTGCATGGCGGGACTGTACATAAAGATATATTGTTATTTATTGCTAAACCTTTAGGCGGTGAAATAAAAATGCAGGAAGAGGAAGTTGAAAAAGTTGAGTGGGTACAGGTTGATGAAGCTGGTAAGTATTTTGACGATTATTATAGTAGCGCCTGGGAAGAATTAATGAATAGATTAAAGAGGCCATATATTAATTATTGAATAAAAAAATGCCACCGGCGGAGCCGATGGCGGTGGTTTAGTGCCCCCAGGGATATATGAAATCTTCGTAGTCTATCCAGCCGTTGGTCTCGTCGTAGACAGAGTACCTTATTTTGGTGACTAGGCGTTGAGACTTATCTATATCGTGGGAGATATTGATTGTTTCAAGGCCAGTTAATTCTATAGCCTCATTTATTTTCGTGCGACCTTCTTCACTATGCGGCGATAGGTCGCTGCCTTCATCGAAAAGCTTTTCCAGTAGAAAGTTTATTCTTTCTGTATTGGTTGGCGTTTTCGTGGAGGCCATCTGGAGTTTTAATATGATATCACCCATATTCTCAACCTCCATATCCGAAGCCGTATAACTTACGGTGGGTCTTCCCACACTTCAGATTAGTAGCTAGAAGCCACCTCTTTTAATTATATCATAGATTTCTATCTTTGTCAATTATACTCCTTGTGTACTTGATTTTTTGTATTAAAAATGTTAAAATTAAAGTAATAGGTGTTGCTAAGTTCTTTAATAATAAAAAGGGGGTTTTGTGATGAAACTTAAGATGGGTAATAAAGTATTTTTGCAGAAATATGAATTATCTAACATGATGAAGAAACCAGAATGTTACCCTGGTAGTATACTCGATGAAGCTTTTAGATATAAGCCGTTTAAGGCGCTTGAGTATCGCGAAGACGTTGAGTTTAAGTATGTTTTTGAGGAACCTAATAACGTGAAATGGCTAATGAAGCAGGACTGGATCGTAGATTATCGTACTATTTCGAACCACTCTCTCCCTTATTTAGTGGATATGGTAAGGGATTCAAAGCGGTATCATGCTATTCGTGTTGATCGTTTCAATGCTATGCCCGGGCTTTATCGTAAGATTTTCTGGTGGGCTTATAGCAGAAAGTTCGCTAGAGAAGAATTTCAGATAGCATCTATTCTTACGATGATAAACTATTTGAATCACAAGATTGAGTTTGTTTTCCCTGATGGGTTCGACAACACCTATAAAAAGCGCTCGTGATTTCACGGGTGCTTTTTCTTGGCTGGTGCGAATGCAATAATTGTGATTTCGGATTAAATTGGGTTATAATGGTGGTGATGAAGAGTTTGTTGCAAAGAAAAAACAAACATAACTATATTGGGTGGTCGTTTTTATTGATCGTAGCTGGTGTTGTGGTCGCGGTGGCAATATTTAACAGGGGAAAGATTTATGATTGGTATAGATCGGTGGTTTACAGGCCAACGGCAGAAATGGTGAATATTAGGGATAGTTTGGGCTTGACGGGTGAAGGAGAATTTTTGTTTAATGCAGTGCAACCAGTTTTGAATGAAGCAGAGGATTTTAATCGAAATTGCCGGAAAGATGAGAGTGATATGGCGGTACTAGGTTGTTATGTTACTGGTAATATCTATGTTTATAATATTACTTCACCAGAATTGAATGGGATAAGAGAATTGACTGTTGCCCATGAACTTTTGCATGCAAAGTGGGAGAGAATGTCTGAGACCGAAAGGCTGGAGTTCGTTGCGGCTTTAACACAGGTATTTGATAAAAATCAGGATTTACTTGAAGATGAACTCCTGTCTTATGATATTGATGAGAGGCAAGAAGAGCTTTACGTGCGTGCTGGGACTGAAGTAAAAAATCTGCCAGATATTTTGGAAAAGCATTTTGCGAAGATTTTTAAAGATCAAGATAAAGTGGTGGATTTTTATGAAAGCTATATAGCGGTATTTAGAGATATGAAGGCAAGAATGGAAACACTAGAGATGGAAATGGAATCTTTGAGAGGGCAGATCGAAGCAAAAACTGCGGAATATGAGCAGTTAGCCGATCAATTGACGCAAGATATTGTTAGTTTTAATAATTGCGCTGAAGCTGAGGGTTGTTTCTATAGTGAATATGAGTTTTATAGAAGGCGAAATGAGCTGATTGGTAGACAGGAGAGTCTGGGTGTGCTAAATGATGAAATCAATGAGTCGATTGATGAATATAATGCAAGGGTTGACGAATATAATTCCGATATAACTGAGAGCCGAAAATTACAAGATATGATTAATTCTAATAAAATACCAGAAATTTAAAGTTAAGAAAGGAGTAAAATGGAAGAAAATAATTTTGAAAAATTTCCTGTCAGTAAAGAGGTGGAGCAGTCAGTGCCAGTAGGTCAGGACTTTGAGGAGGCTATGGGTAGTGGCGTACCGGAGTTTGCTGGTGATGATTTTATGGCTTCGGCATCAGAGAATGAATCTATTGAGGATGCGACAGAGAGTGAAGAATATGATGCTGGCATTTCCGATGCGGCTGCACTCATTAATTATGGGCTAGATGCTGCCGCCAGAGAGATGGGTGTGGAAGTGGTAGTGCAAAAAATTAAAGGTTTTGATCCTAGTGGGTCGGAAGACCCGATCGGAGATTTCTTTAGATGTCTTGGGATAGATTCGCCCGTAGAGCGTAAGGATTTACACGAGGAGAGTATGGCCAATAAACCCAATGAAGCGGAGTTTCGCGATGGAGCAAATGCCCCGTCATTAAAGAGATCCTATGAAGGGGCTTTTAAGGCTATAGCCGATATGAAAGAATTGATTGCCGAAGTGGAGGGGGCTGATCCACGTTATGATGAATTACGGGCGGGTGCGAAGGCTGCTGGTAAGGGCTATTTTGAATATGCAGTAAGTAATTATGGGAAGAGAGGGCTGACTGAATTGTTTTCAGTTTTGAGTCAACAGGGAGAAAAAGCAGAGGAAGAGAAAAACGAAGACGATGGGAATAATAGTGAGACGGATGAGCTAGGTGATAAACCTGAAAATGATGATGAAACTCCAGAGAAGGAAGAGGCTCCCGAAGCTTTGAATCCTGAAATTTTGAAATAGTTTTATAATTTATGAAATTAAGAATCAGAAGAATACTATTAGTACTATTTGCGTTTTTGGGCGTGGTGATTTTTGTGTTTTTAAACCCAGCGAGTTATGAGACGACTGTCACTAAAGTAGATAGCGAAAAGATAGATTACAGCGCTGAAGCAGTTTCTGAATTAGACGTAAATGCTCCACTCGCGACTGAAATTTTAGAGAAATTAGAGGTAAAGGGACGAGCGCCAAAGACTGGTTATAGCAGAGAAGAATTTTATAATGGCTGGCCAACCGTGGATGGGTGCAACCTAAGGCAAAGAATCATTAAACGAGAATTTGGAGACAGCTCAGTGCTAGATGGGTGCAATGTAATAGCTGGCGAATATGATGAACCTTATACTGGCGAGCACAAAAAATTTAATTCACGAGAGGAAATATCAAGGGGTATACAGATAGACCATGTGGTGGCGCTATCTGATGCTTGGCAAAAAGGTGCGCAGTATTTATCTCGTGAAGCGCGTTATGATATTGCAACGGATCCCCTAAATTTACTTGCAGTGGATGCGGCCGCTAATGAAAAGAAGTCGGATGGAGATGCGGCGACTTGGTTGCCATCAAACAAGAAATTTCGATGTCAATATGTGGCTAGGCAAGTCTCTGTGAAATATAAATATGGTCTATGGGTAACAGAGGCCGAAAAAGAGGCAATTTCGAGAATTTTGGAGAATTGTCCTAAAGAGCCTGCAATTATAAGATAGAAAAATTATAAAAAAGTCGAAAAATGTACTTGCATTTTTTTGAAGAGTGCGATATAATGGGGGAAGTTTAAGCAAGTCGATATTTTCGACCTCTACAAAAAGAAAAGGAAAGCGAGGGAATCTTTTGAGGTCGCTTGTGTGGCTTCGGGATTATTCTTAGAGACTTTTCTAATTAACAATTTGGATTAACGATGAAAAGATTTTAAAGACGGAACAAGCAGTTGAGTTGAACTTCAATTGCTAGTTAAGTCAATGCATAAAAAGGTAATTAAGGGCACTGATAGTGGATGCCTTGACAATCAATACCGATGAAGGCCGTAGAAGTCTGCGATAAGCCTCGGGGATCTGACAACGAGAATTGATCCGGGGATTGCCGAATGGGGAAACCTAATATGGGTCATGCCATATTGCGCCTATCTGAACACATAGGGTAGGAAGCGGGAACGGACCGAACTGAATCATCTTAGTAGGTCCAGGAAAAGAGAATAACCAATGAT
>DEWE01000013.1:0-21339 GCA_002363125.1 Candidatus Saccharibacteria bacterium UBA3218
ACACTCCAGTTATCCGTGGTTCTGCATTGAAGGCTTTGGAAGGCGATCCAAAATATGTTGAATCTATTAACGAATTGATGGATGCTGTTGACAGCTGGATTCCAGATCCTGAACGTGACATCGATAAACCATTCTTGATGGCTGTAGAAGACGTTATGACTATTTCTGGTCGTGGTACTGTTGCTACAGGACGTGTTGAACGTGGACAGGCTCACTTGAACGACGAAGTTGAAATCGTTGGTCTTAAAGACACTCAAAAGTCAGTTGTAACCGGTATTGAGGCCTTCCACAAGACTCTCGACCAAGGTCAAGCTGGCGACAACGCTGGTCTTCTTCTTCGTGGTATCGAGCGTGATCAAATTGAACGTGGTCAGGTAATTGCTGCTCCAGGTTCTATTACCCCACACACCGAATTTGAGGCTCAGGTTTACATCCTTAAGAAAGAGGAAGGCGGCCGCCATACTCCATTCTCAAAGGGTTACAAGCCACAATTCTACTTCCGTACTACTGACGTAACTGGCGAAGTAGAGCTTCCAGCCGACAAAGAAATCGTCATGCCTGGCGATCAGGTAACCTTCAAGGTTAAATTGCTCGCACCTGTGGCTATGAACGAACAAGATCGTTTCGCTATCCGTGAAGGTGGCAAGACTGTTGGTTCTGGTGTTATCACTAAGGTTATCAAATAATCTAGTTTGGTACAGAAAAAATCCCCCGAAAGGGGGATTTTTTGTGACGACACAACGCAACTTGACTTTTTAAAATGTTTGTGCTATAATTAAAGGTAGCACATTAAAAAATTATGGGGGGGATATTATGTCTATTTATATCATAGCGGGTATACTCGTGTTTTCTTTTGCTATTTTTGCTATACTTCTAACATCAGGAAAAAATAGAAAAGGCAGCGAGTGCACGAAATGGATCTTCAGTTTGGCCACCGTCATGTCTATATTATGCATCGTCATGATAACTTTTTTCGTCGTCCTCGGTAAAGAGAGCACAGCCGTAGTCTCTTCGGAGACAAAGACCCAACAACTTGTTGAGCTGAATCCCGGAAGCGGGACTTATGTCTTGCAGGATGGAAACGAGTTCAAGTATGCGTATACTAAAGAATATAAGATTAGATCGGTGTCAGCCAGTATAGCTGATTCTAAAATTAAGTATGACGCAGATGAAAAAATCTTCGTGAACAGGAAGGAGACTGTTTTGCGAAATGAAACACGGTTTCTGTTTATAATAAACAAAGAGACGGAGACCAAAATAGAATATGAATTCCATTTGAAAAATCGCGGTAATCTAAGATTAAATTTTGAAAATTAATGTGCTGGCCGGCTTTAAGCCGGCTTTTTTCTATTAGCGGATTTCTGGAATCTCAACCTTTTCGCTGGCGGGTTTTTCGAGTTCTTCTGGGTGATCTAAGAGATATTGAAGCAAATCGGCAGATTTGGCAAAATAATAGCCGTCAGCTATACGCTCATCGAAATTCATACCCCATTCACAGAGCTTTTTGACAGTCTTTTTGCCGTTTTCAATGACTTCTTCGTCTTTGATTTCGCCCATAGTAAGAAGGGAAGAGGAGTTGCCAAAATCATTGAGATTATGAAAGATCGCACCGCAGCCGATTGAGCCAAGGTTTGATACGATCATGGTGCTATAATACAAATTATCCACTGTCAGAAAGCTTGGCAAGAAACCTTTTCTATCAGTCCATTCGAGACAGCTGATTAGTGGCACACGAATAATATTTGGCAACTTAGCAAGGAAATCAATCGCCGAATTGGCGCCTTTTTTATTAATTTTATTAGCTCTGGCATTACGAAAACTATCGACCTTTTTGCGAATTTTGTCGCCGATGGTAAAAATCGTATCATTTTTATCAATTGGAATCATCACCATCATTTCTTCGGAATGGTCATCGAAGCTAACCTTAGCCACAAAAGACAAGACGATTCTGTCGTGCTCATATAGATGACGGTTGGCAACGAAATGATTAAGTTTAGGGCGATTATAGACAGTCTTCGCAATAGCGGTAAGAAATGCGTGAAAATAGGTTACTTTCGTATCAGATTTTTTCTGTTTTTCGATATATTTTGCCAGATTGGTGAGATCCATTTTTTGATTAATATAAACATCACTAACGCTGCGTTTTGGCTTAAGATCAATGTTAATCTGGTTGAGGCCAGGGATATTTTTTACTCGATGGGCACCTCCGTATTTTTTCATAAATTATCCTTTTTTTAATTATAGCATATACCTTATGCCAGTTAACTTGAATTTTTAGTAATAGTGTGGTATAATGGTTTTATATATAAATTAATTATCTACCCCTAAAAACTTATCGACAAATCATCTAAGTATTTATCTAAGGTTATAGGGAAGAAAGGAAAAAATGGCAGAAGCCAAAAAAGATGAAGGCCTAAAGATCCGTATTAGATTGAAGGCTTACGATCACCGCGTGATTGATCAAAGCGCACGCCAAATCGTAGATACAGCAATCCGTACTGGAGCAAGCGTGAGTGGC
The DNA here is from genome assembly GCA_002363125.1 of Candidatus Saccharibacteria bacterium UBA3218. Taxonomy (GTDB): domain Bacteria; phylum Patescibacteriota; class Saccharimonadia; order Saccharimonadales; family Saccharimonadaceae; genus Nanosyncoccus. Next base: position 2,519 of record DEWE01000013.1, read on the forward strand.
CCAATTCCACTACCAACCAAGCGTAGTACTTTCACCGTAGTAAAGTCCCCGCACGTCTACAAGACTGGTGGTGAGGCTTTCGAAATGAAAGTTCACAAGCGTTTGATTGATATCTCTAACGCTACTCCAAAGACAATCGAGAGCCTACAAAATCTCTCTTTGCCAGCTGGCGTAGATGCAGAAATCAAAATGTAGCTAAAATCCCCGATTCTCTCGGGGATTTTTGATGCAAAATTTTTGAGCAAAAATAACCCCCGCTTTAAAAGCGAGGGTTTACCCAGTGGAGGGTTATGGGGTTCTGGACTTGGCTTTGAGCTGCTGAGAAACAACCGCTTCAAGCATACCGTCTGACTTTCTGTGAACATAAACTGCGTAATCTTCTACACCAACAAAGCCAACTACGGTCTCTTCAGAAACATTTGAACCCAGGACAGTGTTGTTGCGTGCACCCATGGAAAAATCGTCCGATAAGATTTCTTCATGCGAGAGGTAATCTTCTGCCAAAAGCTTAATCTTCTGACTATCAGATAGTTTCGCTACGACCACGATCGGGTGCTCGTCAATACTCGTAAAAATTATAGCGTCGTCTTCAGAGCCACTCACACGAAGCTCCATACCTTCAGCGGCATAGAGTAAACTGCGTCTACAGTTATTACGCTCAAAAGTTCCGCCACCGAGACTGGCGTTTTTATGATTGGGGGTCTTTTTAGCTATCTCGTAAAGAGATTTCAAAGTGCCGCAATCATGCCATTCAAAAGTACCAACAGCGACTTTTAACTTACTCTCTAAAGCCTCCATTAAATCGTCGGTGCCAATACCATGATAAGATCTCTTGGCAAAAGTTTTTGTAATTAACTTTGCCTTCCAGACATTAATTCCGGTGTTGACTGCCGAGTTGCCTTGGCGCATCAACTTATCAGCCTTTGCGCGATCCGGCTTCTCGATGAATCTCTCGCCTACTAAATCGAAGCATGGATTACCAGTGGCCTCATCATAAATTGCGTGACCGCAACCCATCGCCGTAACAATATCGTTGACTTTTACGCCAACAATAACGGCTTTATTTTCCATAGCCGCGTGAACAGCGTCTTCGATTGCAATGTAGAAACTATCATTAGGATCTACATACTGATCTGATGGCGTATTGATGATAATGGCCTCGTCGTCGTGCTCTTTGATAATTTTTGCCGCTTCAATCATACTGCCAGCATAACCAAGATTTGGGCTAACTTGAATAATGTTTTGCGAGAGAACGCCTCTCGGTAGACATTGATCCTTTGCAAGCATTGTTTGGTTGTCGTTAGTGGTAATAATCAAAATCTGCGTAGGTTTTACGCCGATTAGTTTAAAATTCTCAACGACAGCTTGAATAAATGTGTTGTCCTCGTCTAATTGACAGAATTGCTTGGGGCATTTTGGATGGCTGATCGGGAATAGGCGTGTGCCTTGACCACCAGCAATGATGGCCACCCATAAGTGTGTCTTGTCCATTTCATATGAACCTCCTTTTTAAAATTCTTGGATAAAAATAGGCCTTATCCACGGGCCTTTTGTTAATTATAGCATACTTTGATGCTTCTTGCAAGTTTTTGGGCTGGGGTCGTATTTTGTGATAGGCTGTGCTATAATTGATGTATGTCTTTGGCTAAATTTAAAAAGCGTTTTTATTTCGTTGCGGCGAAATATTTTCGGCATTTTGCGGATCGTGCTTTTAAGAGGTGGAACCCTAGAGTAATCGCTATTACTGGTTCGGCAGGAAAGACTACGATGTTAAACCTTGTCGAGAACGAAATGGGCAAGAAAGCACACTATTCTCACGACGCAAATTCTGCTTTTGGGGTATCTTTCGATATCCTAGGACTCAAAGGTATCCGTGGATCTAAATTACGCTGGGTCTATCTTTTGGTTGCTGCGCCATTTAAATCAGTTTTTCATCGTCATAAAGAGAAATTTTATGTCGTAGAGATAGATGGTGAACGCCCACACGAAACAGAATTTTTGGCTGAGTGGCTGAAGCCAGAGGTCACGATTTGGGTTTCTATCGGCCGTTCTCATGCTGCGCAATTTGAAAAAGAGGTAAAAGAGGGGCGTTTCAAGAATTTGGACGAGGCTATTACGGCTGAATTTGCCAATTTACCACAAAACACAGAGAAGTTAGTCTATATTGATGCTGATTCTAAATTAATGCAGGCGGCAACCAAAAATATCGTCGCAAAGGTCGTGCCGATCAAAAAGACCGATATCAAAAAATATGTAGTTTATCCTGATTCAACAGATTTTACTTATGGTGACACTACTTTTCATTTTGATCACCCAGAACCGAAAGACATTGCTTTTAATCTGTTAGTTTTGCAGGATTTAATGAGATATCTGAAGATTCCGTTTAAGTCAGATTTTTCGAACATGCGGATGGCGCCAGGAAGAAGCTCCTATTTTAAGGGCAAGAAGGGGATTGATATTATAGACAGTAGCTATAATGCACATCTAATTTCCGTGGCCTCGATTTTGGATATGGTAAAGCGTATGCATGCCGACCATAAATGGCTAGTCATTGGCGATATCGTAGATCAGGGTTCAATAGAGAGCGAAGAACATACGAAGTTGGCAAAATTAATCGCTGACGCAAAGCCGGAAAAAGTGATCTTGGTAGGTAGACGCACTAAGAAATACACTGCGCCAGAGCTGAAGAAATTAGGTGTGTCAGCTGTCGCAACTTCAGATCCAAGAAAGGCTCTAGAATATCTAGAAAAACGCATCACCGGTAAGGAAACATTGATCTTTAAGGGGAGCCAATATTTAGAGTGGATTATCGAAAAATTACTTGCTAGCCCAAAAGATGCAAAAAAATTGTGTCGACGCGAAAAAGCTGCAGTAAATCGACGTAAAAGTTGGGGGCTAGATTCATGATATTAACTTATGGGTGCAAAATACTGAGAACAGGAGGCAAAAAATGATAGATCTTTATATAATTCATGGCTGGACTTATACAGTGGAACCATGGAAAAATACTTTAGCCATATTAAAGGATAATGGTATAAACGTAAAAATGCTACACGTGCCTGGACTGACAGAAAGATCGAACAAAGTTTACACGATCGATGATTATACAAGATGGGCGGATGAAAATATCCCAGATGGGGCGATAGCTCTTGGGCATTCTAATGGGGGACGAATTCTACTGAATCTGTGTAGTGAAGAGCCTAATAAATTAAAATATTTGATTTTGCTTGATTCTGCTGGCGTATATGAACCATCTGTACGTAAAAAAGTCGTGGAAAGAGTGGCAAAAATCGGTAGCCCACTTAAAAAAGTACCAGTTATAAACAAGGCATTTCATAAAATCACTGGTTCGACTGATTATTCGAGGGCGCCTGAGAATATGAAGAAAACTCTGACTAATATGTTGGAGTCTGATAAAGATTTGGACTTCAGTAAAGTCAGCACCAAGACATTTATTCTCTGGGGCAAAAAAGATACTACCACCCCACCAAGACAAGCAACTTTAATGTATGAAAAATTACCTAATGCGGAACTAAAATTTTATGCTAATTGGACACATGCGCCGTACATCTCAAATCCAGAAGAATTGGCGCGTGCGTTAACTACTTTAATTCAAAGGATAAAAAAGTGAAACATTATTTTTTGGGACTCGCAGCAAATTATTCTAGGAGGAGGCGTCTGACTCATACTTTTGCGGTCGGTCACGAAAAAGATCGCCAAGAATTAAAAAAATTTCTGGAGAAGAAATATGACGGCGAGGCAATATTAACCAAAAATGGGCGCTCAGCTTTGGCGTTGGCGCTGAAAGCATATTTTGAGCCTGGCGATGGGATAATTGTAAACGGGTTTACTTGCTATGCGGTATACGAGGCCGTGAAGGCAGCTGAGCTAATTCCAATTTGGGCCGATATCAACAAAGAAAACTTGAACTTCGATATCAATAGCTTAGGAATAGCATTGGCCGCAATGTGTTCTACGGAACATGAAGACTTGGCCAGAGCGGCCCGAAGCGTGTCCGGAGGACACGCCGCAGCCAATGCTATTCCTAAAGGTATTGTTATCCAAAACTCGCTTGGGAATCCAGTTGATATCGGCCAAATTGAGAAATTCGCCAAGAAGCATGATCTCGTGATTATCGAAGACCTAGCACACTCAGTGGGAGTAAAATATCCAGACGGGCGCGAAGCTGGTACGGTGGGCGCAGCCACTGCGCTATCTTTTGGCAAAGATAAGTCAATTGACACAATTTCTGGCGGAGCGGTAATTTTGCGCCACCCCTATAAAAATGCGATTGAAGCGCCTAGTAAAGTTCCGAAAATTTCCGATACTCTGCGTGCTAGATTCTACCCATTATTTGGTGCAATTGCGCGAGGATTATCCTACATAAAATTAAGTGGACCCTGGATGCGAATGTTGATAAAGATCCACTGGGTAGAAAAGTCTGCAGATAATAAGTTAGATTTAGAACGTAAAATAGCTAAATTTGAAGCTAAAATAGCACTAAAACAATTAAAGGAGCATAGTAAAAAGCCACTCCGCACCTTCTTCTTGGTGAAAGATAGAGGTGAGTTGATTAAAAAATTACAAAAAAATGGCTATTATTTTGGTGGATTTTGGTACGAAAAGCCAGTGTCGCCAGAGAGATACTATAAAAAAGTGCATTTTCCAGAGGAAGAGTGCCCGGTAGCAACTGAAGTGTCAAAGAAAATCATTAATCTTCCAACATTTTATAGTAAGAAAGATTTAGAAAAGGCTCATAAAATCATTGAGGAATATTTGGAGGAGGACAAATAATGGATTGGAAAGAGGTGTTAAAGAAATTCCCAGAGGCGAATTTTCTACAATCACCAGATTATGGAAAAATGAACGAGCTTCTAGGAAATAAAGTCATTACTGAAGATTTTGGTGGCAAAGGTCATGCCCTTATGATTGTACGAGATGCTAAACGTGGGCGATATCTGGAAATTCCATGCGGACCCTTGCTGGACTGGGATAATAAGAAAAATGTCCAGGCTGTTTTTGACAAAATAAAAGAAGCCGCCCAAGCTGAAAAATGCGTGTTCGTACGAATGCGGCCGCAACTCGCTGACAACCCTAAAAATCTACAATTATTAGATAAGCTAGGATTAAAAAAATCACCGATGCATCTAGCCGCCGAACATACAGTGATTATAGATTTGACGAAGTCGGAAGATGAATTGCTTGCGAATATGCGAAGGCAAACTAGATACGATGTACGAAGGGCCTCGAAGCAGGGAATTACTATAGAAAAAAGTAACAACGAAGAGATATTTAAGGAATTCCATAGAGTACAGGCCGAAACTGCTAAGCGTCAGAACTTCATTCCACCAGACCTAAAAACCCTGCTGGCCGAAAAACAAGCTTTTGGAGAAAACATCGTAATATATATCGCAAAGTCTGATAATGGCAAGCCAATTGCTTATGGATTAATCATTAAAAATGGCAAGGAGGCAGATTATTACGAAGCTGCGTCCACCATACTGAACCATAAATTGCCAGGCGCGCATGCACTTTTGTGGCAAGCAATACAAGATTTAAAGGCTGAAGGCTACGAAAGGTTCAACTTGTGGGGCATCGCACCAGCTGGTCAACCAAATCATCGTTACGCTGGAGTAACAACGTTTAAAACAGGTTTTGGTGGTGATATCGTAGTATATGTGCCTGCACACGATATGATTATTTCTAAAACAAAGTACTTGAAAAATTTTGTAGTGGAGACAATAAGAAGAAAAAAGAGGCATCTATGAAAATTGTTACTATCGAAAGCCGCAATAAATGGGATAAATTTATCACTTCGCACGAAGAAGCGAACTTTTTGCAGTCTTGGGATTTTTATGAATTTCACAAAAACCGTGGCAAGAAAATAGTCCGACGCGCCGTTGTAGATGACAATGATGAGATAATTGCCGCGTATGCCGGCGTAGTAGAAACAGCAAAACGCGGAACTTATCTAGCGATTGCTGGTGGCCCAATCATGGATTTCAAAAATAAAAAAATAGTTAAAGAAATTTTTGACGATATTAGGAAAATGGGAGAAGAGAATCACTGTGTTTTCGTAAGAGTGCGCCCGCAGCTTCCACTATCTGACAAGTCCATAAATTTAATGCGCGAACTTGGGCTCAGAAAAGCACCAATGTATCTATCTGTTGAATATGCCGGGATTTTAGATCTCAGCGAATCCGAAGAAGAGATTTTGACCAATGCATCTCAAGGTTTTCGCAGAAAACTACGTAAAGCAGAAAAATCCGAAATAGAAATAACGGCAGATAATGATGAAGAATCTATAGAAGAGTTTTGCAAATTAGAGAAAAAACATGCCGAAAGACAAAAATATGTAGCCTTTTCTAGTAGTTTTTTAAAGAAACAGTTTGAAGCATTTAGAGAAAATAATGAAGTACTTATATATACTGCGAAAAAAGACGGTGAGATTTTAGCACAAAATTTTATGATATTTTACGGGCCTGAAGCGAGTTACCATTACGGAGTATCCTCTGAACTTGGCACTAAGTATTCTGCAGCTCCTTTACTTCATATGGCGGCAATGAACGAAGCCCGTAAACGTGGCTGCATTCGTTATAATTTATGGGGAATCGTTGGACCAGAAGAAACTTCGCATCGCTTCTATGGCGTGAGTGAATTTAAGCGTTCATTTGGCTGTGCAGAATTAAAATATACCCCAGCACACGATATGATCCTAAATCCTTTAAAATATCAGGTTAATAAATTCGTTGAAACTGCTCGCAAAAAAATTAGACATGTGTAAATAAAACTAGTAGTTATTTTCTTGACTTTTTGCTGGGGGTAAAAACACTATTTAAGCTATATATGCGCATATAGCTAGATAATTATTTATTATAAAGTTTGTTCGTGTTATAATAAGCATAAGTAATAAAGGATTTTTTATGGCGAAAATTAATCGCAGATATATAGATAAACATTGGATTGTATTTCTTGTTAGGGGAGCGTTAGCAGGCATACTTGGACTGATTGCGCTTTTTAGCGGAATAGTAAATATTGAGAATATTATAGCTATAGTTAGCATCTTCCTCTTACTTATGGGGATCATAGACTCGGTAAGTGCTTTGTACAATTCCACCAAAAAACATGGTTGGATAAATTCGATAATAGATGCTTTGGTAGACGTAATTGCGGCAGTAGCTTTACTATTTATGAATAAGGATGGTTTAGTGGCAAGCCTGATCATTCTGTCAGTTTACACAATAGTATCTGGGTTAATTGATGTTTTCCATGGTTTTATCTCAACGGTAGATCCAACTGACAGATTTATCCGCGTACTAGCTGGTGTTTCTGGCTGTGTTATTGGCGCAGTAATTTTGAATGCTGGAAACTTTGAAATAACGACTTTTATCAGATTCTTTGGCGCATATATGTTGATCGTCAGCACAACGAGCCTAATTTATGGCGTACATAATCGTGCACAAAACATTGAAGATAAAATAGCGCGCAAACAATACAGAAAAAAGAGGAAATAATAACTCTCTCTGTGTTATAATTAGGTTTTAAGGAGGCTTATATGTCAGCTATTAAGAAAGCTATCATAACTGACGCTGGTTTTGCCAGTCGTTATTTACCAATTACAAAGACTATCCCAAAGGCAATGATCCCAATCGGAGCAAAGCCAGTCATGCAACTTTGTGTAGAGGAATGTGCGGAAGCAGGGATTGAAGAAATTATTATCGTAGCTACACCAAACACAAAATCTAAGGAGATTTACGAAGATTATTTTCATAATAAAGCTGAGAATGTAAAAGCTTTACTAGATAAGCAGGGGAAATCTAGTAGATTTGAGCCGGTAGAAAAAGTTTTGAATTTTCCAAAAATTACTATCATAGAACAAGATCCGAATTTACCATACGGTAATGGATCGCCAATCGCCACGGCCAAGAGTTTTATCGGTGATGGCGAACCGTTCGTAGTATTATATTCAGACGATGTAGTCTTTGGTACGTCTGCCGTAAAAGAATTGGTTGAGGCGTATGAAAAACATCCTGATGCTAAAGCAATCATCTCCGGGCAACTAGTCCCACACGAAGAAATCAAAAAATACGCTTCCATAGACTACGATGAAGAAACTGGTATACTTCGCGGGTTGGTAGAAAAGCCAGCGCCAGAAGATGCAGCTTCTGATTTAGCATCTTATGGACGGTATTTGTTAACTCCAGCCGTATTTGAATATTTAGATCCTACTTTTACTGGTCTGGACGGTGAACTCTGGACGGCTGATGCAATTGCCCATCTTATACCTACTGGAAAGGTCTTCGTAAAAAGAACTTCTGGTCACTGGATGACGACTGGCGATCCAAAAAACTACTTTATGGCACACTTAGAATATGTTCTGTCCGAGACTGATTACGGCGATGATGTCAGAAAAGTTATAGAAGAATCAAAATAATTGGTGCTATAATTAAAATAAAGGAGGAAAATGAATACAGCAGAATGGATATTAGTAGCAATTCTAAGTGTCACACTACTCGTATTTTTGATATTTGGAATTGTATTACTTGCAAAACTTATCAGCCTTAGCAAAGAGGTAAAGAAGGTCGTAATTGAAGGGCAAGATATTGCCAAGAATACCAATGGTATAGTGTCAAACGTTAAAGGTATGACTTCAATAGGTGGTACGATGGAAATGTTTGTAGATAAATACATTACACCAAAGTTAAAGGAAAAAATTAAAGAATCTAAGGAGAAAGAAAAAGATGGCGGAGAAAAATAATTGTGACTGCAAAGATAACTGTTGCAAATGCAAAAAAGGTACAGGAAAGTTCTTTTTAGGTGCCGCGCTCGGGGCTCTGGCTGGTGCGATTGCTGGAAAATTTGCTTCAAATAAAATTGAAGAAAATGAAGATGAAATAAAAGAAAAGCTCGATGATGCAGAAGAAATAGTTGAAGAGTTTAGAAAAGAAGCCAAGAAAGAAGCGAAAGAGCTAAAAGAAAAGGCCGAAAAAGTTGGCAAAACCGTTAAAAATGAAGCTAAAAAAGTAGAAGATACAGCAAAAAAGGGTGTTAAGAAGGTAGAAAAGACTATCAAAAATGCCTAAGACGCAGCTAAAAACAAGTGATTTTGTACACTTACATAATCACACTCATTATTCGCTGCTAGATGGTTTAACTAAGATACCCGAATTAGTAAAGTATGTAAAAGAGCAGGGCATGGAAGCCGTGGCGGTAACCGATCATGGCACAATGTCTGGCTTAGTTGAATTATACAAAGAATGTAATGCGGCAGGGATTAAGCCTCTACTTGGATTAGAGGCTTATGTTGCTGCCAGAAAAATGACAGATAAAGATCCGGCACATGATAAACAGCGTTTTCATATTACTCTAATCGCAATGGATAATAAAGGTTTTGAAAACCTTTGCCGTATCATGAGTAACGCCGAAGAACATGGCAAATATTATAAACCTCGCACAGATCATGCGGAGCTAAAAAAATATAATGAGGGGATCATTTGTTTATCTGGCTGTATGGGTTCGGAAATATCCGAAGCAATTCGCGCTGGCGACGACAAGCGTGCATTAGAATTAATCGATTGGTATAGAAATGTATTTAAGGACCGTTTCTATTTAGAGATGCAGGACCATGGACATCCGAAATCTTCCACGCATTCAGCTGAACAGAAAAAGGTTAATGATTGGTTAATGGCGCATGCGAAAGAATTGAAATTACCCCTTGTAGTAACTTGTGACGCACATTATCTAACTAAAGAAGACCAAGATGCACATGAGGTTCTACTTTGTATAGGCACCGCGTCAAATCTTTCCGATACTAATCGCATGACTTTGAAGGATTTTGACCTTCATGTGATACCAGCATCCGAAATTATAGAGCACTGGCAAGATACCTGTCCAGAAGCGATCCTAAATACCAAAAAAATCGCCGACCGTTGTAATGTAGATCTGCAGCTTGGGCGGATCCTAATTCCAAAATTCCCGGTACCAGATGGCGAAGATGAAAAAAGTTATCTAGATAAATTAGTATTCCAAGGCTTAGTACACCGTTATGGTGATAGAAAGTCTGACGAGGTAACCAAGCTTTCTATAGAGGAATGTCGGAAGATCTTGGAAAAAATTGATAAAGAGCGTGATGATACGCATAAGATTTTGCCGCGAATTGATTATGAACTTTCAGTTGTAGATAAAATGGGTTATAACGGATATTTCTTGATCGTGCAAGATTTTATTAACTGGGGCAAATCGCAACGTATCGTCTATGGTCCGGGGCGAGGAAGCGCCGCAGGTTCAATACTGGCGTACGCATTAAGGATCACTGAGCTAGACCCGTTAAAATACGATTTACTTTTTGAAAGATTCTTGAATCCGGATCGTATTTCAATGCCAGATATTGATACAGACATCCAAGATACGAGACGTGATGAAGTAATCGAATATTGTAGTAATAAATATGGTTTTGATAGAGTATCAAATATTGCAACTTTTGGTAAAATGATGGCCAAAAACGCTGTGCGCGACGTAGCACGCGTGTTAGAAGTTCCTTATGCAGAGGCTGATCGATTAGCTAAGATGGTACCTGATCCGGTGATGGGTCATCATGTGCATCTAGCAGATGCAATTCGAGAAGTCCCAGATTTGAAACAAGAATACGAAAATAATCCTACATCTAAGGAGGTTATAGATTTTGCTTCCAGACTAGAGGGGACCATCAGAAATCACGGCGTGCATGCTTGTGGCGTAATAATTGCACCGGATGATTTAGTAAAATTCTTGCCGCTCGAAGTTTCGGCCAAAGGCCCAATTGCTGCACAATTCCCAATGGGACAAGTAGAGGAACTCGGGCTTCTCAAAATGGACTTTCTCGGACTTTCAAACTTATCAGTTATTAATAATGCGCTTAGGATGATCCGCAAGGTTTACCATGACGATATCGACTTATCGTCTCTGCCATTAGATGATCCAGAGACATATGCTCTTTTGCAACGCGCAGAGACTACTGGCGTATTTCAGCTAGAGTCGGCTGGCATGAAGAGATATTTGAAGGACCTAAAGGCATCTTCTTTCGAGGACATTATCGCTATGGTGGCGCTCTATCGTCCTGGCCCGATGCAGTTTATCGACTCCTTTATTAAACGCAAGCATGGCGAGGAAAAGATTACGTACTTACACCCTGGCCTGGAAAATGCCCTAAAGAATACTTACGGAATTATGATTTACCAAGAGCAGTTCATGCAGATTTCACGCGAGTGGTGTGGTTTTACTGGTGGCGAATCCGATACTCTACGTAAAGCGGTTGGCAAGAAAAAAGTCGATCTTATGAAGAAACTAAAGCCAAAATTTATTGAAGGGGCAATAAAGAAAGGTGGTGCCACCAAAGAAATTGCAGAAACTTTCTGGGAGCAACTGCTAGAATTTGCTAATTATTGCTTTAATAAGTCTCACGCCGCGTGCTATGCGATGATTGCGTATTGGACCGCATATCTCAAAGCTCATTATCCAGATGCGTTCATGGCAGCTCTTATGACCGCCGATATGCGCTGGACCGACCGTCTAGCTATTGAAATTGCGGAATGTAAACGAATGGGGCTTAAAGTGCTCGGCCCAGACATCAACCAATCTTATGGTGACTTCGGTATCGTGGGTGGCGAAAAAACTATTCGTTTTGGTTTGTCTGGCGTAAAGAATATGGGGAAAGCCCTGATAGAAGATATAGTTATACCAGAGCGCGATAAAAATGGACCCTTTAAATCAATTTGTGATTTTGCAAAGCGTGTGGATAGCACTAAGTTTAATAAAAAATCATGGGAAGCCGCAATTAAAACTGGGGCGTTTGACAGATTTGGCTATTCTAGATCAGATCTTTTATTTAACCTCGAGGCGATCCAAGCTTATGGTGCAAAAATCCAAAAGGATGTTGGGTCTGGACAAACAGATCTATTTGGTATGATGGGAGAAGCTGGCATGGTGCCAGAAGTAGAAATTAAAACCGCACCGACACAATATCCAGAAAAAGAGTTGCTTCTATGGGAAAAGGAGCTGATGGGGCTCTACCTATCAGCCCACCCCCTAGACAAATATGACACCTATTTTGAAGAACAAACCCATCCGATGAGCTATATAAACGCAGAAAATAATAACCGTATTATTACGATCGGCGGGATTATCACTGCCGTACGGACTATTTTGACCAAAAAAGGCGATAAGATGGCTTTCGTAAAGATAGCGAATAAGTCTGATGAGAGTGAATTCATAGTATTCCCGAGCGTATTCGCCGAACATGGTGCTAAATTAGAAGTAGACAATGTAGTACGCGTAAAAGGGAAAGTAAATGCCACAGACAAAGACGGGAACGCGACATCCGACATAAAAGTCCTAGCCGAAACGATAGAATTAATATCTGATGAAATGTTAGAAAACTATAAACCTACCGGAACTTCGCTAGGCGCTCCAAACTTAGCGCCAAATACTCCAAAATATAATAAAAAATCCTCGGCGAAACGCGTATATAATAAAAATATCAATTCTGATAATGCAGATAATGAGACGTCAAGAATTATAAAAGAACCACCAAAAGATCCGCGAAAAGAAAGACTATTTTTACTGATAGAAAACCCTAGTGATACTGATACATTAACAAGCATCAGAAAACTGGCAGACCAAAACCCAGGAGTACAAGAGGTGGTGCTAGTTTTGGCTGACGGAGAAGAAAAACGGCCATTACGGATGCCGTTCAAGATAGAAATATCCGATGATTTAATCTCAAAATTGAAAGACCTGCTCGGCGAAGAAAGAGTAAAAATCAACTAAAAAGTCCACTATTTTAAACTATTTTTAGTATTATGTTTATGTTTTTATAATTTTCTTTTGCAAATGTAAAAAATGTGCTACAATAGTATAAAGAAAAATGAAAATTCGTAGTTGACATTATTCCAAAACTATGATATTATAAGTAAAATTAACAATATTAACAGTAGTGGGACAAGGAGACACACTGATGGATCAAAATGCGGAAATCCTAAAAAATGCAATCTCTGGCAGTCTGAAAATCATAGAACAAGACCGCGAAAAAGAAATTATTTCACGTCGTTTTGGGTTAAACGGCACTAAAGAAACCCTTGAACAAATTGGTGAAATGTTGTCAATTACGAGAGAACGTGTTAGGCAACTGGAAAAAGCAATTCTTATCCGTCTTCAAATTTCCGCTGAAGAAAATCAGATCCCAGAACTTGCAGCCGCTGAAAAAATATTGATTCGTAATCTTACAGAAATGGGACGAGTAGCAAAGATCTCTGACCTCGCTGACAAAGTTTATAACCACAAAGCCACCGCGTCCGAAAAGACCGGCCTTTATTTTATAGCTACTTTTTCTAAGAACCTAACAGTTATAGAAGAGAATGATCGTTATAATGCCGCTGTTGGTATTGCAGAATATGGTGATAGTAAAGTTATCCGCGAAAAAGTAGATGAGATAGTAAAGGTTATTAAAGAAAACAAAGAGCCTATGAATTTAGAAGAGCTCGACAACAAGTTAAGTTACGAGCACCCAAATTATATAAAAGCTATGGCTTCAGTATCTAAATTGCTTGCTAGCCTAAACGGTCTATGGGGGCTTACAAAATGGCCGTCTGTTAATCCAAAAAATATTCGCGACAAAATTTTTGTGATTCTAGAGACCAAGAAAGAACCGATGCATTTTTCGGACATCGCTAAAGAGATCTCTGAGTCTAGCTTTAAACGTAAAAATGTCACAATACAGGCAATCCATAACGAGCTAATTAAGGATGACCGATTTGTGTTAATTGGCCGTGGCATCTATGCTTTATCTAGTTGGGGCTATAAAAAGGGAACTATCTCAGAAATTATTAAGTCTATCTTGGAAAAGTCTGATAAACCATTATCAAGAGAAGAAGTAGTAAAACAAGTGTTAAAGGTTCGCAAAGTAAAAGAGACTACTATTTTGCTAAATTTGCAGAACAAAAAACTATTCAAGAAAATCGACAAAAATTCTTACACTTTGGCTTAAAAGCCTAAAATATGATAAAATATCGTTATGGAACAAGTCATACATTTTATTTTAATGCCGATCTTTTGGATCCCAGTAGTTGGCATTTTGGCATTTTTAACCTATCGTAATTATAAAAAATTGAATAAGCTAAAGGTGCTCAATGTAGATTCGGTACTTTTGATGCTTGAAATTCCTCGCACCAACGATAAACAGGAGCTAGCGGCGGAGCAATTGTTTGCATCCCTGCACGGTATTTTGCGTGACAAAAAAGAATTAAAAAATTCTGGTGGAGTTCAAGAACATTTGTCTTTTGAAATTGTCTCGACGGCCGGGCAAATTAGATTTTATGTATGGGTACCAAAAGTATTGCAAAGCTTCGTAGAAGGACAGATTTATTCTCAATATCCGACCGTACAAATTTATAAAATGAATGAAGATTATGTCGACGTACGCGAAAAATATCCCGTAAATTACTCAGCTGAGCTATCTTTAACAGAGAACGAAGCCTTACCGATAAAAACTTTCGATAATTTTGAAGTAGACCCACTAGCCGGTATTACTGGTACTTTGGCAAAACTAGATCCAGACAATTCAGAAGAAATGTGGATACAGATTCTAGCTCGGCCGATACCGGATGATTGGCATAAAAATACTACAGATAAATGGGTACGTCGCATAAAATCTGGTAAAAAATCTCTTTTTGCTGGTACTGGAATTGATTGGACATGGTTAGTAGAAGCTATTGGCGCTTTGTTTAGGCCACCTGCTGGTGGTACAACGTCCGAGACAAAAGTTGAATTATCTGAGCGCGATAAAACGCGCATAGCAAAAGCAGAAGAAAAGGCGACTAAGCTCGGCTACGAAGTAAAAATACGCTTAGCATATCTTGGCCAGAACCAGACTGATGCTAAACTAAATATGCAAGCCCTAGTTGGTACCTTCAAGCAGTACAATTCCACAAACCTAAATGGCTTCAAACAGATAGGTGGAAGCTTTAACAAGGCAGATCTAGACGCCTACAAAATGCGTCAGTTCTCCAGCCGAGGCTTTATTTTAAATATTTCAGAATTAGCATCGGTTTATCATTTACCACACACTTCCGTGGAGACACCAAATATTGTCTGGGCCTCATCTAAGACAGCGGAGCCACCAGCAAAATTGCCTATTATCAATGGTGATGTTTCTAACGATGAAAATATTTCTGCCTTTGGCTTGACCAATTTCCGTGGTATCAACCATCAGTTTGGGTTACTACGCCGTGATAGATCGCGCCATGTTTATATCATTGGTCAGACTGGGGCAGGGAAAAGCGGACTTCTAGAGCTTTTGGCCCTTTCCGATGTATTTTACAATCAGGGGTATTGTATCATTGATCCGCACGGTGATTTTGCGATTGATAATTTACGTTTTATCCCAGAATCCCGCGTAAAGGATGTTGTGTATTTCAACCCTGCGGACACTGCCTTCCCTGTAGCATTTAACCCACTAGAGGTGAGCGACCCTACACGCAAACCGAATATTTGTTCTGAAGTAATTGGTGTATTAAAGAGAATGTTTGGTGATTCTTGGGGCCCGAGACTTGAACATATCTTGCGCTATACCTTGCTAGCTTTACTAGACCGGCCAGAAACTACTTTACTTGATATTTCCAGACTTCTGACCGACAAAGAATTCCGCAAAGAAACCTTGGAATATTGTAAAGACGTAACTGTGCTTCAATTCTGGAAACATGAGTTTGGCCAATGGAACGAAAAACAGGTGAACGAATCTATTGCACCAGTACTAAATAAAGTAGGTGCCTTTACCGCCAATCCTATCATCCGTAATATTATCGGCCAAACAAAATCTTCGTTTGATATACGTAAGATTATGGATGAGGGTAAGATTTTAGTAGTAAACCTGTCTAAGGGTTTGATCGGTGAAGATAACGCAGCGATCCTCGGTGCTTTCCTCGTTACAAAGGTTCAACTTGCAGCGATGTCCAGATCCGACATTCCGGACGTTGCTGATCGTAGGCCGTTTTATCTTTATGTAGACGAATTCCAAAACTTTGCTACTGACTCCTTTGCCGTGATTCTTTCCGAAGCACGTAAATATGGGCTTAATTTAACTGTGGCCAACCAATACGTGGCCCAAATGACTGATAGTGTACGTGATGCAGTGTTTGGCAACGTAGGTACTACTATTTCTTTCCGCGTATCGGCAGACGATGCGCCAATACTCGTGAAACAGTTTGAGCCTACTTTTGAGGAGTCTGACATCATACAACTTAACAACCGTCATTTTGTGATATCAATGATAATTAATGGTGAAAAAGTGCCGGCATTTTCTGCTACTACCTTATCCATACCAGATACGCCGAAAGATAATTTCGACGCAATCGTTGCTCATTCTAGGGAGAATTTCGCTAGACCAAGACTAGAAGTTGAGGCAGAAATTCGCGAAACAATTGAACAATCCGAAAAATACAAGAAAAATTTGTCTGATTCTGGTCGTCAACCGGAACCAAAACTAGTGATAAATAGCAAAGAACAGCCGGCCTTCAAGCCTGTGAGTGGAGATAATCGTGAATTCTCTGCTTCCATCCGTACTCATGGCCCGAACTTTTCTACCGAACAAATACCGAACTTAACATATCGGAGTACGCCTCAGGCAGATTTTAGACGTCAAAACCTTAGCCCTAATACTGCCGAAGGTAAAGATCGCCCAGGCTTAAAAGATTTGGCAAAATTGGTAAATGAAAGCCAAAAGAACAATAAAGAACAAAAGGCCAAAAAAGGGAAAAATACCAACAAAAAAGGGAAGAAACGCCCAGAAAAGCAAAAATCTACCCCTGTAGTTCCCTCTGTTACACCTGTAAAACCAGATGTGGAATATCGGGAGAAGTCTACCGTACAGATTCAGCCATCTCATGATTCTCTACCCCTGTCTACACCTGTTAAAAGGGCTGATAAGTTCGTTGAGAAAGATAACTCAGTGGACGGGTTCTTGTCGATCAAACATTAAACTAAACAGAAAACAGGAAATTAAACTAAAAAAGAATTATACGAGATTTTTTGGTGAAACACATAAATATAGGCAGAATCTGGATGATCTAACAATCGGCTTTTTGTGATAAGTGTAATGTCGTACAATATACCTTTTAAGACATTATACTTAAATTCATAGAACGGTAAGTAATTCGTCTATACATAAGCAATTCCCGCTGCGGGCGGGAACTACTGCCTAAAAAACGATTTATATACATGGTTTTATAAATACTTTTTACACTTTGGCGCTAATAAAATATATCTTTATTAAATACCTATAACTAGCCACACCGTATTATGAGTCGATACTTGGGCCTAGGCTTACATCGATCGTGGGTTACCTATAATATGTAAGTTTGGCTAAAAGTTTTCCACATTTGGCTGGTTTTTGGCTTAAATTTTTATTTGACAATTACCTTTGTTTATTTCCCTATTTTGTATTTTTCCCTGTTATATTGCTTGGTGGCGATAGACTTCAGTAGTTATTACTGGGTTTATTCCGAACAAATACCGAACAAGGGAAGAGAATTGTCAGAACCAAACGACTGTGATAAAAACATAGCTCCAGAGAAGCTATGTTTTTTATTTTTTCCTATTGTGGCCTATTTAGGCTTTTCTGGATTCTAGATTTTTTCTAATCCTTGGCATCATAGTGAATGCTACAGTAATACCAGACAGAATACATCCAATAAGAGAGGCTATTACCCCGCCATGATCAGTCTTGGTGATTTCGCCGGTGTCTGGAGTCTTGGTGGACTTCCCTGCTCTTTCAGACTCATTAATCTTCACGTCTTCGTAAGCTACTGCATAAGTGCTAAACGCGCCGGATGAGAATACTACGTTGCCATCTTTATCTACGCTAGCTGGGATTTTAGTTGCTTCACCGTCATGGACGTAAGCTACATAAAAGCTTCTTTTATACCCCTCGGCTGGGGCGCCAAGATCTAGACCACCCCATTTTACATTAATAGTATTTTGAAATGAGAAACATTCATAATTTTCGTCACATCCTGATCCGCCGCCAAGATTGGGAAGTTTTCCAATTTCACCGCTATCGCTCCCCTCGACAAGTAGTGTTATATCACTGTAGGCCAGAACCTTGCTGCTGCCGAGAACAGAACTAATTTTGGCTTTTTCGTCATTATCTATCTCATTTGTAGTCTTACTATCGATATGCAAATTTACGCTAATAGACTCGTTATTGTTTAATGCCTGTAGTAAGGCGTTATTATCCGTATCATAACCATAGAGCGAGACGAGCAAATGATTCAATAAAGTGCGTTCTTCTGTGGATTCGAAAGTATTTGACTCCACATCGTAAACCCTCGTTATAATACCGTTAGAGCCGATAAGTGTTCCTTCGTCAAAGTTTATGCCGATTGATGCTTCCCCGGCTTTTTTTGCTGTAAATTCAAATTCCCCGTTCCCTTTTTGTGAAATTCCTATAACACTATCATCACTCGTTGAAAAATTTGCACCTAATGACTCCATGCATTCTGGATTTCTAAAATAAACGCTAAATTTATAGCCCGTTGGCATTAAATACGGTGTCTGCCCAAAAGTAAAATAATCTTCATCAGTTTCACAAAGGCTTGACCCGACTCCAGAGTTTTGCTCCTCTCCAGTAGCGGAGACTGGTGCGACAGAACTTGTAGCTAGACTAGCAAAAGTAGAAAATGCTAATACACCAAATAGCACTTTAGACTTCATATGAGTGTTTTTCATTTTTTTATTCCTTGTTTATGTATGTATAACCTTTATGGTTATAATTTTACCCCCCCCCCCCCCCC
>DEWE01000013.1:21398-50953 GCA_002363125.1 Candidatus Saccharibacteria bacterium UBA3218
CAAGGGCTTTTTATGGTTACTTCCAATAAGCTTTACCGTGAGTACGGACATCTATATAAGAAAAATCATTGATTCCCTGGCCTTCTAAGTAACGCAACATGCGGTCGGCGTCCTCTGCCGAAACGGCTGAGTCGCGATCGATAAACATTTTGATAAAGCCTGGTTTTCCTTCTAGATAAAAGTCTACTTCGCGAATAGAGCCGACAGGAATAACGGCTTTAATTGGTTGGTAGCCAAGATCGCGAAAGTCTACTTCGGCTTTGCCAATATATTCTCGCATGCGACTAGTAATTTTGCCGTCTGTAGAATTGTTATCTTCTATATTGACGGTTGGCTCATAACTTTTGATAATAATGTTAATCGAAGAATTATCACCACCACACAAAAAGATAAAATAAAAAGTAGTTATGCTAGCTGCGGCGATCAAAAAACAAAAACTGACAAAAAAGATGCGAAAATGTTTCTTTTGTTTGTCTTTTTGGCGAGCCGCCATGCGCTCGTTGGCGGTTTCGAGTTTTTCCCTTTTTTCGCCAATGGTACGACCGGACTTTATGACGGAATGACGATTGGCGCGACGACGTACAAGTTTTGGTTCTTCTTCCTCCACCCTATGCTTCCTCTAAAATTATTTCTGCTAAATGCTTCGCTGCATCGGAGCGAGCTTCTTTTGCCAGATGGTCGGCCATATCGGCACGAAGCCTTGGAGATTTGATTAAATGACGGATTTCTTCTAGTAATTTTTCTGGGTCTTCTACCATATCGGAATCTTTGATCATGGCGGCAGCGTCGGCCTCCTTTAGCCTCTCGGCGTTTTTGACCTGGTGGCCACCAGGAAGACGTTCGAACGGTATCAATATGGTGGCTTTTTTTAGTGCCGCCATTTCGGCAATGGTGGTGGCGCCAGCACGGGATACTACTACATCGGCGGCACCCATGAGTTCATTCATGGTTGTGTTGAATTCCCACATTCGGAAATTTGATTCCAAATTTGCGTCTTGCCAATTTTCGTATTTTTTGAGATCTATCATATCTTCGTAATGCTTGCGCCCAGCCACTAAACCGACGGATGTAAACTTGAGAAGATCTGGTAAAATTTTGCGAATGGATTCGTTGATATTCTTAGAGCCTTGAGAACCACCAGTGATAACTACTAGTGGCTTATCTGGCACAAAAGAAAAAGCTTTTTTGAGCGAAAGTTGCTTGGCTGGAGTAACAGGCCTAAATTCCATACCTACTGGGATACCAGTCCAAACATAATTTGGGTGTTTTTCTTGCAATTCTTCTGGGATGGGCATACCAAAAGCGACTTTTTTGGCTTTACGCATCAGAAGTCTATTGGCAAGACCAGCAACGGTATCGGATTCGTGAATGATATACGGAATTTTGAAAAGTTTAGCGATCATGCCTACTGGTAAACAGACATAGCCGCCTTTTAGAAAAATTACATTTGGTCTGGAGGATTTTTTTACTAAACGGCAAAAAGACATAATGATGCCACCGAGAAAACCAAGGAACCCTAAGATATTGCCGATGATAAGATCTTTTAATGTAACGTCAAAATTGACAAAATAATCTTTGAAGCGCCAGTTCGAATAACGATGAAATTTACCGGCCAAGATACGACGCACACGAATATATGGATCTTTGCCACGATGCGAATTTTTGTTTTCTTCCCCCCAAGAAACCCCTATTTCTGTAGTGAGCTTGGTGACATTTTTGTAATATTTAAAATCTGTCCAAAATTCGATTTCGGCGCGTGGCTTTAGCTCTAGAATTTCACGAATTACGGCGACCGCCGGTGTGATGTGCCCCCCGGATCCCCCGCCTACTACTAATATCTTCATTTTTATTTACCTCTCTACTAGTATAGCACGAAAGCTGGCAAACTTCACCAATAGCAAAAGCAATAAAGACCATACTAGTGCCACCATAAGATAATAACGGTAAAGTAATACCCGTAACTGGCACAAGTGATGTCATAGCCATAATATTGACCACCACTTGAGCTAAAGTCCAAGAAAACACTCCAACTACGAAAAATTTGTTGCCTTGGTCGGTAGTATGATCCGCAACCTTTAACATACGCATTAGTATCACTCCGAATACTAGAATAATTAGAAACAGTCCGATAAAACCGAAGGTTTCACCCATGATGGCAAAAACAGAGTCGTTGATTGATTCCGGTAAATAACCAGTAGCCTGAACTGAGTTCCCTACTCCAACACCAAATAACCCTCCTGTACCAATTGCCAGCATGGCATTTTCTATGTGATAAGTAGAGTCGGTGCTCTCGCTACCGCTAAGCGTGGCAAGCCAAGCATCAACGCGCTCCATACGATGCGGAAACATTGCGACTGAGCCAACCGCCATAGCTAGTATTAAGATCAGCATAAGAATATATTGTTTTGCCGACACGCCGGCTATTAGTAGCATGCCGAAGATTATCGCGATGAGTGCTACGCCAGTACCAAGATCGCCCTGTGCAACAACCACCAGTAGCAGTGATAAGCCACAGATAACTGAAAGAGGTAGCCAAAACTCCTTTTTGCCGATAGTTCCCTCTTCCTTTTTACGAGCGAGAAAGTCTGCAAGATATATTACCAAAGCGAGTTTTAGAAATTCGGCTGGCTGAAAACTAAGGCCACCAAAATTAAACCAACGGCATTCGCCGAGTTCGCATTTTATGAGTGCCGATTCCGTTTTTGATAAAACCCAAAGTATGCCACATAAAACTAGCGCCACGATTATGAGTGGTTTGGCAATCTTTTTCAAATATTTATAAGGGATTAGTTTGAACGCCGCAAAAAAGGCCACTAATGATAGTGCCACTGAGCGTAGTTGACCAAGAAAAAAGAAATTGGAATCATAATTCGCGCCGTAAGTGTTATTCAATACATTGGCACGCATTGGACCAATAGCATAAATCACAATCAGACCTAAAGCCATCAAACCTAAAGTCGCAAACAATATTAAAAGATCTGATTTGTGTTTGCGAATCTCGTGCATTTAGATAGCGCCTCCGGTAGCCGCAACAAAGATACCGAAAATAGCACAAACACCAGCAATAATCCAAAAACGCATTACAATTTTTGCTTCTCCCCAACCTTTTGCTTCTAAGTGGTGGTGAAGCGGAGCCGAAATAAATACCTTCTTGTGGAAGAATTTCTTTGAAGCCAATTGAATAAGGCTTGAGCCGGTCTCTACTACAAATGGTAGACCGATAATTGGAAGAATTAAGAATGAATTCGTCATCATTGCAACTACCCCAAGACCTGCACCAAGAGCGAAAGAACCAGTATCACCCATCATGAAGCGGGCTGGTGGAACGTTGAACCAAATATAACTAAGTAGCCAACCTACTACCGTGAGACAAAATCCAAATAGCATAATGTTACTCTGGAAGAGTGCAATGATGCCATAGGCACCATAGGCCAACATGGCAAGACCACCAGAAAGACCGTCTAGACCATCTGTGATATTTACAGCATTTGCCGTAGCCACAACTGCAAATGCGAATACTAAAATCATACCAAATATGCCGATTTCAAAATTACCGAGAAATGGTATTAGAACGGAAGTCCACCCGAGTTTCACGGCAAAAAACCAGCCTAGAGTCAGGCCAACTACGGAAATAAGAAAGAATTTGACCGGCCCACGCAAACCAGCTGCACCACGGCCAGAGCCAAAAATATTAATCACGTCGTCAACCACACCAACAAATGCACCACCTAAGAAACCGACTAGTGGCAACCATGTCTGGCCACGATCTAGGTTAAAAATCCAAGTAGTCGCAGTAACTGCGATAACACCTATAAGCCCCGCCATGGTTGGGAAAACATGTTTAAATTTATGGGCGTGAAGTTTAGTCATAACTGGTAAAGCTTCGCCATCCACTGTGGTTTTTTTCTGCTTTTTCCAGAATTTATATTTATATGCAAAATGAGTATAGATAGGCGTTAGTAACATTGAGAATAGAAATCCTGCCAATGCTAATAAGAGGCCGTAAAATACTTCTTCGTTGATTGTTCCAGTCATGTTATGCCTTAGGTTTTATCTTAAAATAATTAATTATATAGTTTGAAAGCGAGTCAAATAGATTTATAGCAATTTCACCATCCAAATGTTGACCCTCTCCCCACATTTTAACCATTATCACGTATTTTGGCAACTCCCCTTCTGGACCAACGAAACCAATATAGGAGCCGATGGTCTCATTCATAGTATCATCGTAGGCTCCATCCACAATAACTTGAGCCGTACCGGACTTCCCACCAATAGCATAGCCTTCCTCATCTACGCCCATGCGGACTTTGTAACTGCGGTTATTTAATAACATGTCTCGCATCATGGCGCTAGTACCGTCTGACAAAATTTTATCTTCAATCTTTTCTCCAAATTCATACGGTTTCACTTCCCCATTTTCTAGAATTCCCTCTATGATAGTCGGGGTACGGTATGTGCCACCGTTTATAACGGCGGAAAAGGCGGTGGCAGTCTGGATCATCGTGAGTCCAAGGTTCTGCCCAAAGGTCATGTTGGCATAAACCGAATCGCGTCCCCAGCCTTCATTGGGATCTGGTATGTAACCTTCAGCTTCAATTAATTCTATGCCGGTAGCCTGTCCAAGACGGAACTTATTGTAATAATAATCATAGAGTTTCTCGCGACCAGATTGTGTAATCTGATCAGGGTTACCACCAAGAAGTTTCAGGGCATAAATTGATCCAGTATTGAGTGACCAATAAAGTGCCGTTTTCATATTTATCGTTCCATAGATTGAGTCACGCTGCGTAGCATTCTTTATCTTCCAGCCATCTATGATCTCGTAGCCTTGATTAAAATAGGTGGTTTCACTATCCATAACACCCTCGTTAATGGCGGCCGAAAAGGCAAAACTCTTACAAACTGAGGCCGGCTCGTAAGGAGACTCCGTAGTGTAGTTTATATATGCTGATGCATCTTTAACGTCGCCATAGTTGCCAGGATCGTAATTTGGCAAGTTAGCCATGGATAAAACTTTCCCATTATTCGGATCCATAATGACTACCGAGGCATTTGTGGCATCAGTAGAATTAATGGCGTCAATAGTTAATTCTTCAACACCTTTCTGTAAACCACGATCCACGGATAATACAACATTTTTGCCGTCTTCGGCTGGAATTTTAATATTATTATCGCCAATGGACAGAGCAACTTTATTGATATCCGCTGTAGTCTTTATCAAACCATCTTTCCCTGCCAATAATTTATTTAATGATCCTTCTACGCCATATTGACCCAAACCATCTGCATTAACAAAGCCAAGTAACTCAGATGCCATTTCTCCCTCTGGGTAAACACGCTGGTTATTTTTCTTTAGCCAAACAGCTGGTAAATTTTCTTCGGCTATTTTATTTGCGATATCGCGTGGAACATTTTTTGCAACAATAGAATAGCGCAGACCTTCTATATTATAGACCTCGTCTAGATTAGCTACTATGTAATCTTTCGCATATGTATTTAATACGCGGGTAATTTCTTCTTTTTCTGTTACTAGAGGATCAATAATTATCTGATAGGTAGTTTGATTTAAGACTACGGCAACTGGTTCGCCATCATCCATCATATAAATTTCGCCTCTTTTGGCTACAATGTTTTCCAATAAAGTATGTTGTTTTTCTGCCTTTGCTAACCAGGTATCATGTTCTATGATCTGGATAAAAAATAGCCGCACTATAATAACGGCAAGCGCCAACCATAATATATTTTTTAAAATTTTAATCCGCGGCATAACCAGTCACTGTGGCGTCTTCCATGGCCGCAGCAACCGTGCTATTTTTTGCCGTAGCAATAGAATTTAGACGCGCTCTTTCTACCGCGAGATCTTCTTTTTTCGAAGTCATCTCAGCAATATCTGATTCAACATTGGAAATTTCATAGTCAAAACTGGTAGCCTTAGTCCCCTCTGCTACGTAAATAAGACCAAAAATTAAAGTAAGCATACTGACTATGACGATCTGAGAAATAGAGCCTAAACTCCTTTTGGTGTGTCGGACGGTATTACGATTACGGGCAAAAGTATTGCCTGAACCACGCCTACTTGTATATGTTTGTTGCATTTTTCCTCGCTTAATGTTTGTTTTTGTTTTTTAAATAACTCTTAGTGTTTTTGTCTTAGTCCGGGGACTTGCTGGGAGCAGAGCTATAAGTAACTCCGAGTAGTTTCCCCGGGAAGGTCATACACTTCACACACTACAAAAACCCTATATTTTGGCGGGTCAAAAGACCCATGTCACTAGTCTAGGATTGGGTGGAGTTTTAGCTCCACCCAAAAGGGAGACTAGCGGAAATGTACCTTTACTTTCTGGGCGCGAGATTTGTTCGCGACTACGATTTGTTTTGGCATATTGCCTCCTTTTTTATGTTTTTATTTTTATCAATTCCGCTGAGCTAAACGTAATTTTGCGCTACGCGCTCGCGGGTTGATAACCAACTCTTGATTTCCCGCAGTAATAGGTTTTTTGTTGATGATCTTAATTTCTGATTCCTCACCGAAGCTGGAGGCTTCTTTGAAATAATCTTTAACTAACCTATCCTCTAAACTATGGAAGGTGATGATGCCGATTCGCCCTCCCTGGTTTAATAATCTTGGGAGCAACGGGAGAGTTTTTTCAATCTCACCAAGTTCATCATTCACGACGATGCGAATGGCTTGAAAGATTCTAGCGGCCGGATGGGTTTTAGAATACTTAGATTTACTGAGGATTATGTCAGTAAGCTCTTCAGTACTTTTTACAGGACGATGGTGGACGATTTCGCGAGCTAACATTTTTGCTCTGCCCGGTTTTTCTTCACCAAATTTGATAAAGATTTCGGCCAATTCCATTTCGCCAAAAGAATTGACTATTCTGTCTGCTGTCAAAAATTGGCTTTGATCCATCCGCATATCAAGCGGTCCTTTCGCTCTGAACGAAAAACCCCTCTCTTCCATATCTAGTTGCGGAGAAGAAACTCCAAAATCCGCCAGTATCATATCGAAAGTCTTTCCACACTCGATAAGCTGCAGCACTGCACTATAAAAATCCGTATTCTTGATTTCAATTTCTCGTGGGAATTTCTGTTTTAGATAATTTACAGCAAATTCATCGCGATCAATTAAAACCGAATCCTTATAATCCTGTGTCACATCCAAAATCTTGCTAGCATGTCCACCATAACCTGCAGTTAAATCCAAATAGGATTCGCCTTTTCTGGGTTTTAGGCCTGCTAAAACTTCTGACAATAATACAGGGATATGTAGTTCTTCCATATCTATATTATACATCGTTTGAGATCGTTCAACTAGAAACTACAGCGGGTTTGTTTTTGTTTAATTTTTATTTGATTCACAATATATCCACCACAATTTTGGTTTGCGCGAAGCAAGCCATAGATTATGGCCGTTGAGAGACTTATTGTGCTTTGATCTTTCGATCTACATAGAGTTTTATTGGGAGGTGTGTTTTAAAGAAGGAACGCACGATTTTGGTTTCGCATCTCGCTTAAAATTTAATGCGCGCCAGAGCTCCTAGATGATCGATCTCAAACTTTTTTAATGTACGACTTTTTGTTTAGCGTTTTTGTTTTAATATTCGCTGATTTAAGTTTATGATAATTTTCAACAAAATGCAAGAGCTTTTTTGGAAGATTTTTTAGCTATAGTTTTTCGCAATTGTGGAAAACTTCCCTGTTAATTTCCCGAACAAAGTTAGTTGAAATTTTTTGTAATTATTTTTTAATAACCGAACATTTATATTGTTAATTGTGTTATAATAGAGAAAAATAAGTGGAGATAATATGGAAAAAGAACCGTTTGATGTCTTTCTTTGGGCAAACGAAGTAGACGAGATAAAAAACAATGTATCGGCGGAATTGTTTTTGTTTAATAAAAATTACACCCCTTACAAAATAAAATATTCTGATAAATTAACTGGGGCGGTGAAGTCGATGTTTATGCAAGAAGCCGTACATTATATTATAGAGGAGGCCGACAAAGGCCTAGAATGTCGCGAATACGAGCGTGCCGATGGAGAAGAAAAGGTGATTTATCGTACTTCCCTGTCTAAAGTTGGTCGCGCTGAGACTTTAATCCACCTGATTGAAAATGAGTATAAAGATATCGATTATTTTTCAGAAAATGAATATGATTTTAAGAAAGTAAAAGGTATTCTGGCAAAGTTTACTTACCCTGGCGAAGAAGGCATGAAAACTTTCTATATTGCAAAACTTATCTCCGCATCTTCAGTATTAAAAGGTGCCCAATCTTGGGAAATCAATGGTGAGAGCTTCGAGCCTTTTTCGGCAGAAATTGCTCTAAAGATGCCAGATGATAATCAAGTTGCAATTGTAGATGGTGTAATTATTGTATTCAACCAAGCTAAATTTGAAAATCTTTTTCAATACGACTACAAATCACAAGTACTCGCAGAGGCTAAAGCAAAAGAACTTACAGAAAAATATAAGTTATCTTTTGCAGAGGGGTTAACACTTGATTCCCTGCTTGCCGACAAGAAACCAATTCTCAAAAAAGTTCAGGCGATGGACATCGCTGAAGAAATGCCACAAGACAAATTGCTCGAATATGCAGATGAAATGCAACTCGAACTCATGACGGACGATGATGGATCCATTATAATTATGGACGACAAAGATTTGACCATGTTTGTAAATCTTTTGAACGAAGATTACTATATATCGCCAGTAAATGGCAGGCGCTACGAGATTAAATCCAAAAAGTTACTCGGCGAGCCAGATGGTGAACCGCCAAGAGGCTAAATTGTCCATGAATTATGAGATAACCACTCTCGGGAGCGCTCCGGGGCGCTTGCCCAAGTCTTACTTCCTCGAGTCAGTTATCTCATAATTCAAAATACGCATTATCCACGAAGTTGGATTCGCCAAGGGTTTCAAAAGTCCTTTTTAGATCATCTCTGGCTTCTTCTACTGAGTCGTTCTCGGCAAGATTCGATTCTATTTTTGCATAATGACCATTAACGCCGTCTATCTTATCAAGATAAATATAGGTTTCATCGCCCATATCCAAAGTCTGACGACGACGAGAAACTTCGCCAGCTGGCTTAAAGCCAAGTTGCAAAATAATATTTACAGTTTTCTCGTAATCTTTAATGATGGTTTCTTCTACTACGTCGATACCGGAGTCTTCGATGTGGCGACGCAGAATCAAAGAATATTTTGGTGGCTTATCTACAGCTTTCATCTCGGTGCGCATCACAAGGCGTGGCAGATTCATGCCTCTTTTATAACCACGTGGCACATATACTCTATCATGTTGCCAAAAAATGGGAGAAAAGTCCAAATCAATATCAGAGAGCTTATCCTCAAACCTATCACGATTAGAAAGTTTGCACTTCAAAATTATCTTTTTCATAGCTTAATTATAGCATAGGCTGTAAATAAGGTAAGCATTAGCATATTTTAGAGGTTGAATTTTATTTTTAAATATGCCTATAATGGCGGCGGGTTGACTTCGGAGTTTTAGTGGCCCTTTGTATAAATAGTAATATTTATACTGTGTGAGGTAGCCATTAAACAATCTTTCTAGGATGATTAGGTTACTAGGGAGGAGATGAAATGGCCATAGAAATAAACCTTCTATGCATCATAATTCCAAGACGTAAATCTGTACCGAAGAAAAATCTAGCTAAGTAAACACTTAGCTAGAACAACCCATTCAGAAAAAGCTTCCTAGGGGCTTTTTCTTTATGTTTCTATAATATCATATCACATCAATATCTACAATTCTGGCTTCGACAGATTTTACGCCGTTGTAATCGTTCTCGATAAGTTTGATTAGCGGGGATATTTTGTCCTCTGGACCAAGGGTGAACCAAGTGTCTGGAGCAAAGAAAGCGATTAATTTTAGATTGTGACCTTTTTGATCTTTTATGTCTATACGAAGATGATTTTGGTCTGCCCCCATACGAGAAACATTGATAATATCCGCGTCGCAAATACGAAAAATTGGCTCTTCGTTCCCTGCGCCAAAAGGCTCTAAAAGTTTCAATTCCTTGAGGAAACCCAGAGAAAAATCAGATAGGTCATATATATCAAGATCCGCATGATTTTTAAAGTATTGTTCTTGGTTTGAAAGATGCAAATCTTTATAATATTGGTTGATTTTTTCGCGAAATTCATAAAGATGTTTACTGTCTACGCGCACGCCGGCTGCACCGGCATGACCGCCACCGTCTATGATAGAATCCTTAACGAAATTTAGGGCGTCAGCAAGATTAAAATCGCCAAAACTTCGCCCAGAACCTTTGAAAATGCCGTTTTCTATCTCTGTTAAAACAAAAGTTGGGCGCCTGTAATCTTCCGTCAAACGCCCGGCAATAATACCTAATATTCCTTCGTGCCAATTCCCAGTCTCTATAATTACTGGGTCATCTGGTATTCCCTTGTTAGAGATTTCTTTTATGGCTTTTTGCTGCTCAGTTTTGCGCTTTTTGTTAAGTTCTTCTAGTTGCTCAGCAAGAGTGGCCGCCTCGGTGGGAGACTTGGTACGGAGCAATTTTAGAGAAATTTCGGCAGAATCCAGACGACCGGCAGCATTAAGCCGAGGGCCAATTTGAAACCCAATGCTCTCTGAGGTTAAATTTTTTACTCGAGCTTTCTTCATTAATTCTTTTAATCCAGCACGGCGAGTTTTCTCTAAAACTTTGAGACCATAATAACCTAAAATACGATTTTCGCCGGTAAGTACCATATTGTCACAAATAGTACCAATTAATACTAGATCTAAAAGCCATTTTTCTTGGCCAGCAGGAACAAGGCCTTTTTTGACTAGCCCTTGAGCTAGCTTGAATGCCACACCTACGCCGGCTAATTTCTTCAGATTATCATCTTGAGAATCTGGGCGTTTTGGATTAATTACGGATAGGGCCTCTGGTAAATTATTATCACATTCGTGGTGATCGGTTACGATAGTGTCTATATTTAAAGCATTTAGCTCATCTATAATGGCGTGGTTACGAGAACCGCAATCTACAGTGATGATTAGATCTATCTTCTTATTTTTGGCAAACGTAATCAGGCGCGAACTCATACCATAACCATCCGCAAAACGATCTGGGAGCATAATGTCGATATTCTTTGGCAAAACTCCGGCAAGCTCTAGAGCATTTGCCATCAGGGTACTTGCCGTAACTCCATCTACATCATAATCGCCATAAATAAGGATTTTCTCGTTATTTTCTATGGCTATTTTAATTCTATCTACGGCTTTTTCTAGGTCGGAAAGTACAAATGGATCAGTAAGATCCTCATATTTTAGATTCAAAAAAGAATGATCCAGCCCACGCGACTCCAGTAAGCGTTCAAATAATTTACTCATTTTAACCGATAGTTTTGCTAGGTTTATTTCCCTTTTGACTCTTAATAACAATACTTTGGAGCTCTTTTAAAATAGGAAATTGTTTGTTGGTTTGATAAATTTTGGTCTTACCTTTTTTGGTGACGGTAAGGAATTTGCCCTCGGCCATGCGGTTTAATTCCCTTTGGATGTTGCCTGGGTCCTCTTTGATTAGCTTCGCAAGACCGCGCACATGGGTTTTGAAATCTGGGTATTTGGCAAAAACTACAATAATTTTTCGACGCACCCTAGAAGTGACAAATATATCTAACATATTACCTCGCTTAACTTACTCTATTATAGCATAATAATAGTAAAAATTACAACAGTTTATTATGATATAATTAAGGCATGTTTTATGAGGTAATAGCTGGGAGGATGTTTGGCAAGGGTGATGGGGTGTTGACTTACGAGAGTGATGCTTCCCTGTTGCCTGGGCAGATTGTGCAAATTCCCATTGGACGCAGTATAGCCGTTGGAATTATCGATAAAAAAGTTGCGCAACCAGATTTCGCGACCAAAAAAATTCTGAAAGTTTTGTATTCAACGCCACTACCAAAGCACTTAATCGCCACCGCAAAGTTCGTGGCGGAATATTACCAAGTGCCAATCTCCAGTACTCTAGGGCTGATCTTGCCAACTGGGGTAGATAAAAAGCGTCGAAAAACCGAACAAATGTTCGGTGATAAATTAAAAACCGAACATGGTGCGGAATCGCCGCAAATTCCGCTCAACCAGGCCCAGAAAAACGCCCTAAAAGCCCTAAAAACGGCTCCAGGAGCCACGAAACTACTTCATGGCGTTACCGGAAGCGGAAAAACCAATATATACCTAGAAATGGCTAAAAATGCCCTAAAAGCGCAAAAATCCACCGTGCTTTTGGTACCAGAAATAGCTTTAACTAGCCAACTTGTTCGGGTTTTTGGTGAATATTTTAGCGATAGTGTGGTCCTAATCCACTCAAAACAAACAGAGGCGGAGCGGCATTTGATTTTTAATTCCCTCCTAGAAACAGAGAGACCAAAAATCGTCATTGGGCCACGTTCTGCCCTGTTTGCACCCCTGAAAGACCTCGGTTTAATTATCATAGATGAAGAACATGAATCTACCTATCATCAGGAAAATGCGCCAAAGTACTCTGCAATTAGGGTGGCGAGTTTTATGGCTCAAAATCTAGATATTCCTCTGATTTTAGGCTCTGCTACCCCTATGGTAGAAGATTATTATCTGGCTGATAAAAAAGGCTCTTTAGTGAAACTCACCGAAAAAGCTAAAGATGCAGCTATAAAGCCAGAGATACAGATAATAGATTTTAAAAAACGCGAAGATTTTAGTAAAAATCGTTATTTTAGTAATCCTCTCCTTGAGGCAATAAAAAACAACTTAGAAAATGGGCGACAAACGCTGATTTTTCATAATCGTAGGGGTTCTGCTCCTCTTACGATCTGCGAGAATTGTGGCGAAGAGATGCTTTGCCCGAACTGTTATCTACCCCTTACGCTTCATGCTGACGCCTATGAGCTAGTTTGCCATACCTGT
This sequence comes from Candidatus Saccharibacteria bacterium UBA3218, assembly GCA_002363125.1. GTDB lineage: Bacteria > Patescibacteriota > Saccharimonadia > Saccharimonadales > Saccharimonadaceae > Nanosyncoccus. Next base: position 34,327 of record DEWE01000013.1, read on the forward strand.
GGGCATAAGGAGCGGGTGCCATTAAACTGCCCTAAATGTGGCACTCCTGGGATCCTACATAAAGGTTTTGGCACAAAGCTGCTCGAAAGCGAGCTAAAAAAATTGTTCCCTAAGGCACGAATCAGGCGCTTTGATGCTGATAATAAAAAGGACGAGGGGCTTGATGCGATATATACAGAGGTACATGATGGCGATGTAGATATACTTGTGGGTACGCAAACCTTGGCGAAGGGTCTGGATTTGCCAAAATTAGCTACCGTGGGGGTGGCGCAGGCAGATGCTGGGTTAAATTTGCCAGACTTCATGGCAGAAGAGCGGACTTTTCAGCTACTTACCCAGGTAATTGGAAGAGTGGGGCGTGGGCATACAGATACGGCGGAGGTATTTATTCAGACTTTTCGCCCAGATAGCCAGGTGATAAATTTTGCCACAAAGTTAGATTATGATAGATTTTATGATTATGTGATCAAAAAACGGCGCAAAGCTGGGTTCCCGCCGTTCATGTTTGTAGCAAAACTAGAAATTACTATGAAAACAGAGGCTACAGTACTAAAAAAGGTACGCGAAACTGCAAAGAAATTGCAAAATAATAGTAGATTATTAGTATCGCCCCCGATGCCGGCATTTCACGAGCGAACTTCTAGGGGTTACACCTGGCAAATTATTGTGCGCGCGAAATCACGCAAGGCTCTAGTGGAAGCTTGCCAAGGATTAGACCCGAATTTTCATGTAACCTTTGACCCGATAGGATTATTGTAATCCTCATCTGTTTATGTTATAATAAGCTTATGAAAATCATCACCACGCCGGATCCGCGGCTCAGGGAGAAGTCAGAAAAAGTTAGTAGAATCGACGATGAAATCCTCGATATTATTAAGAATATGCGAAAGCTATCCCTAGATTGGGAGAAAGAGCACCCATATGAGCTCTCTGCGGCGATGGCGGCGCCACAGATGGGTGTGAATAAGCGAATCATCATCGTGCGTGATGATATGTCTGATAAATCCAACGCCACTTTTACAGCTCTGATTAATCCAGAGGTAATAAAAGCCGAGGGTAAGATAAAAACAGATTATGAAGGCTGTCTCTCGGTGCCGTCTATTTACGGGATGGTGCCTCGTGCTACTAAGGTGCGCGTAAAGGCAAAATTGGAGGACGGTACAGAGGTGCGTCTCAAGGCTACCGATGAGCTAGCCAGGACTTTGCTCCATGAGATAGACCATTTGGATGGTATTTTGTTTATAGATCATATTAAGGGCAAAAAAGATGCTTTCTACGAGATGAACGACAAAGGCGACTTAGAACCTGTAGATTACGACAAAAAAATCGCTAATAATAAGAAGTTATTCCCTGATGAATAAGATAATTTTCTTTGGTAACGGGCTTCTCGCAGATGCGGCGTTAAAAGTACTGGAACAGAAGTTTGAGGTAGTTTTTCATGCTCGCACGAAGGAGGATCTAGAGAAAGTTAAAGAGATAAAAAAAGAGATCCCAGAAGCACACGGGGTTTTAGCGAGCTTTGGAGTGATAATACGCGAGGACGTGCTGGATTTGTTCGAGCCAGAGGGGATTTTGAACATCCATCCTTCCCTTTTACCACTCTATAGGGGCGCATCACCGATAGAGAGCGCAATTTTGGCCGGTGATACGGATTTTTCTGTATCTATCATGAAATTGGTAAAGGCCATGGATGCTGGGCCGGTTTACTACCAAGCTACGCTATCTGATTTACCTCTTGTAAAAAGCGAAATATACGAGGCTCTAGCTACCGCTGGAGCAGAGTGGATCTGTGATAATTTAGATAACCTACCTACTCTTAAAGAACAAGATGGCTCAAAAGCAACTTTTTGCGGAAAATTAGATAAATCTATGAGTGTTTTACATCCAGAAACAGAGAGCGCGGAAAAAATCTATCGCAAAATTGTGGCTTTTCAGGGCTTTCCAAAAGCCAAATATGCTTTTTACGGCAAAAATTGCGCCATATTAGAGGCGCATATATGTAAGTCTGGTGAGACGGCGGTTTTGCCTCTTCCCTGTGCTGACGGGCAGATTATCGCGGTTGACAGATTACAACCAGACGGTAAAAAACCGATGGATGCAAAATCATTTTTGAACGGATACGCTAAATAATCTTGTCGCGATTGGCGCGAATTTCTTCTTTGATTTCGGCAATGGTGCGAGTAACAATCTCTCGGTAATCTGGGCGATTTTTTTCTAGCCATTTAGTAGCTTCGGATTGGTCGGTAATCATATCAAATTCATTCAGCTGAACTTCGGTGAGACCCCTTGAAATGCGCTCACCAATGCGAACTTCTAGCTCTTCTTGGACATAGTCCAAAAAATCTTGTTTCTCGCCTTCTGGCATTGCAGAGAGGCCTACTTCTTGCAAAAATTTATCGTCGAGCTGCATTTATACTCCTTATGCTAATAATAGCATATATCGTAATTTTTTGAAACACAACTTGTTATAGAGTTCTTTTGCGGGATTCGCGAGTAAAGAATTTTAGTCTATCATTAATTTGAAGATCTATTTTAGAGGTGGTTTTTAGAGCCAAGCCACCAGTCTCACCAGCAGTGAGCTCTTTAACGTCGATTTTTTCCTTTTGTACCGAAGTAACTTCGGCTTCACCAAGATACTGTTTGTCACGGACAACACGAGCGAGGAAACCTGGTTTTACGTCGCCTTTTAATACTTCGCCACCTGCAATAATAGAGGTTTTTTCGGTACGGAATACGCCAAGAACCTTCATTTCTCCTTTGTCTTCTTCAACAATTTCGGCGTCTAGCAAGTTTTCCATTTCATGTTTAGCGTCGTCCAGAAGTTCGTAAATCACGCGATATGTGCGGATGGCTACACCATCACGAGCAGCCATTTTTGAAATATTGATTGGCACCGAAACATTAAAACCATAGACTACAGTGTTGCCGCCAGCAGCCATGTAGACATCGTTTTCATTAATATCACCCACACCGGTAGAAACGATATTTAGAGTAACTTCGCCTTTAGTATCTATCATTTTTAGGCTATCTACTACAGAGGTAACAGAACCGAGTACGTCGCCTTTTATAATTACATTGAAGACCTTTGAATTATCCGCTACATTCATCATGCGAAGAAGATCTGAGCTAGTAACGTTGGCACTGGCGGATTCGTTAGCGATATTCTGGGCGTTAATAAGTGCCATCTTGCGAGCAGTTTTTTCGTCTTTTACCTCTGTAAAACGATCGCCGAAGTTTGGAAGCTCTTTAAAGCCAGTAATAGTAACTGGAGTAGATGGAGTAGCCTTGCCCTTTGGCTTGCCTTTCCAATCTAGCATAGTGCGGACTTTACCATAGGTGCTACCAGCCACGATAAATTCGCCAGTTTTTAATTCCCCGCCCGTAACAAGTAGGTTTACTACGGAACCTTTGCCAGTCTCCATGTGAGACTCAATGACGAGACCTTCGGCTGGAATATCTATATCGGCCTTAAGTTCCTCGATATCAGCGGTGAGCAAAATCATGTCTAGAAGCTTGTCGAGGTTTTGGTTCATTTTGGCGGAGATTGGCACCATTACAATGTCACCGCCCCATTCTTCTGGTTGAAGACCGTGATTAGAAAGATCTGCCATAGTACGCTGGATATCTGCACCTTCGCGGTCAATTTTGTTTATCGCAACGATGATTTTAGCGTTGGCGGACTTGGCAAAATTAATAGCTTCTACAGTTTGCGGTTTTACACCATCATCAGCAGCTACCACGATTACCACAATATCGGTGAGCATGGCACCATGCTGACGGATAGCTGCAAAAGCCTCATGCCCTGGAGTATCTAGAAAAGTAATCAAACGATCATCATGTTTTAATTGATAGGCAGAAATGTGTTGAGTAATACCGCCGGCTTCATCGTCTACAGTCTTTTTGTTAAGCAGAGTGTCTAGAAGCGTGGTTTTACCGTGATCTACGTGGCCCATCACCGCTACTACTGGTGGGCGGGTAACGGCTTTATCAGAAAGTTCCCTGCGGATTTCGGAAGTTTTAGTGGAAGTGTTTTTGCGCTCTAGTTTGACATTGTCTAAGCCAAGTTCGTCGATGATGATAGAGGCAGTTTCGAAGTCTAGACGCTGATTGATGGTAGCAACAATACCATTCTTAAAAAGTGTGCCAATCAAATCGGTAACAGAAAGACCGAGAGCTTGAGATAGCTCGTCTACAGTAATAGAACCCGCAATCTGAATGGTTTTTTCTTCCATAACTCTCCTTTCTGTTTTGTTGGCAATAAAAAATATGAATAACTTCTTTAATTTTACCACAAAATAGGAAAATATGCTATAATAGGCACAGGTCTCGCAGTTTCTAAAGAAACTGAACCTCGGTATTCCCCTGTAGCTCAATGGTGGAGCAAGAAGCTGTTAACTTCGAGGTTGCCAGTTCGAGTCTGGCCGGGGGAGCCAAAATGGATGCACAACCCCCCTTGTGCGTCCATTTTTTTGTTATATGTAACCCACTACGACGGCTCGAACCTAAATTAAAATAGCCATCTAAACAGGCCGAGTGAAACGAGCAACATTATGATACCGGCGGTAAGTACGCCAGCAATAATTGCAAACATGGTCTTTTTGAAATCTAAATTCAAAATACTTGCGGCGAGGGTACCTGTCCAGGCGCCAGTACCGGGGATTGGGATTGCCACAAATAAAAACAGTGCAAAATATGTGCCATAATTACCGGCTTTTTTGAGCAATTTTTCACCGCCCTTTTTTCCCTTTTTGAGGCAAAAATTACAAAATTGTTGAAGCGGTTTCCATTTCTTTTTGCTACCCCATTCCAGAACTTTACGAGCAAAAAAGTAGATGATGGGAATTGGAATAATGTTGCCGATAGTTGCAATAATTAAAACTGCCCATTCTGGCAAACCTAAATCCATGCCGATGGCTACTGGTATTGCTCCACGTAGCTCGATCAGAGGAATCATAGAAATAATTAAAACAATTAAAATCTTCCAAAGCATATGCTTATTATATCATGTCTACGCAGGACTATAATTATTTAGAGTCTTTCTCTGCTTTTTCTTCTTCTTCAAGTTTTTTGAAAGCGACTTTACCGACTAAGGTTTGAGGAAGTTTGTCGCGGAACTCGTAAGCGGCTGGCAAAGCATAAATCGGGACATTGCGTTCTAGAAGCTCCCTTATCTCTCGCTCGACTTTCTTCCCTGCTTTGTAGTTTGGCTTCAAAACAATAAATGCTTTTGGTACCTGGCCTTTATAATGATGATCTATACCAATAACCGTAGATGTCAAAACGGCTTCATGAGAATTAATGATAGACTCTAGATGTGTTGGGTAAATATTATAGCCAGAGGAAATAATGATGCGTTTGAGACGTTGAGCAAAGTAGACGAGGCCATCTTTGCCGAGATAACCAATATCGCCGGTATGAAGCCAAACTTTACCATCATCATGTAAACGAATGGCCTGGGCGGTTTCAGCATCATCACCGAGGTAGCCCATCATAACAAGAGGACCAGAAATACAAATCTCGCCAGATTCACCAATTGGAAGCTTCTTGAATGTATCGTTTTTGACAATTTTAAAGTCCGTATCTGGAAAAGGTACACCAATAATACCGTCGGCAAAAGTGCTTTCTGGGGACAAACAAACTGCGCCAGACCCTTCAGTAAGGCCATAACCAACACGGATTTTGGCGTTAGAACCGTGGTTTTCTAGGAATTCATTAACTTTATCGCGCAAAGTCTGATTGAGTGCATCACCACCACAAATTACGGCGGTAACAGAAGCTAAATCGTTGCTTCTGAGTTTAGTATTAATAAGTGCTTCAAACAAAGTAGGCACACCAACGATGAAATTCGGCTCGTTTTTCTTAATGATTTCGGCAAATTGTTTGTGTGAAAAAGCTGGAACCAAAATACAGCTCATACCCTTACAAAGCGGAGTGTGGATGCATATACCAAGGCCAAAACAATGGAAGATTGGAAGAATAGAAAGCACGCTTGCTCCTGGAACAACTTGGCGAATCATAGCAGCATCACAAATAGATTCAGCGTTAATATTAAGATTTGAGAGCATTACGGCTTTTGGCGCACCAGTCGTGCCACCAGAATACATAATCACTGCTGGATCGGTACCACTACGCTCCTCGTGATAATTCCCTTGATAAAAGTATGAATTAGCAATAAAGTCTTCCCAAAGTACTACTCGGCTATCATTGGCTGGGAGACGAACTTTTTTGATATGTAAAGTATTGTAAAGTTTTTTCTTGAGGAAGCCGAGCCCAGCCGATGGGCGGACTACAATAATACGTTCTAGTTGAGCAGTATCGCGAATCTTGTAAATTTTATCAAAGACAGCGTCAATTACTAGCACATATTTAGAATCGGCTACCTTGATATAATACTCAAGTTCTTTTTCTGATGAAAGTGGATGAACCATATTGCAAATGGCACCGACCATATTTACTGCATAAACCATAGTAATGCCCTCTGGAGTATTTGGCATACAGATAGTTACACGATCACCTTCTTTCACGCCATAGTTTTTAAGAGCGCGGGCGGCTTTTTCGATTTTCTTTACAAAGTTTTTATAAGTTACTTTGTGGCCGTAATATGTGTAGGCAACATTGTCTGGCCATTTTTCGGCAGACTGCATTATCATGTCTACCATAGAACAATCTGGGTATTCCAAAGTGTCAGAGATCCCAGCTTCGTCATAAAATTTTAACCAAGGACGGTCTTGATATTTCTTATTTTTTTTCACAAAAACTCCTTATGATAATTATACCATACTAAGTTTAATTAAGAAATACTAACTAATTAGAGTTCGCCTTTGCTAGAAAGCCAGTTTCTAAGAGGAGTTCCTAAATCAGAATCACCCACTGACCTTTCAAATGACCGTACAGATTCTTTAACGTCATCACTTAGACTATTCCACCAAGCTTCAGCACGATTAGCAAATTCGGTTGCGTCGGTATAGGTACCTCTTTCAGCAACTATTGATACGCCATTATCACCAATCACATTACCTAAACTATCTTCTACTTGTTCTCTAAAACGTAATTGCCTATTAATTTGTTCGGCTATATCGTCTGGGGTATTTTCTGCCGTTGGAGTAGTTTCCTCACCTTCAAATAGTTCGTCGTATAGATCGGAGTTTTCTATTTCTTCGAAACCATTATCCTCTGCTTCAGCTTCAGTTTCGGCCTCGATTTCTGTGTTTGAACCTTCTGGAGCTTCTCCAGATGGAGCTTCAGGTGTTGTGTCTATTGAAATTGGCTCTGTTTCATCAGTAGTTGGTTCTTCTGTGGCTGGTGACTCTGGTGTGCTTTCCGTGTCACTATTGTTCCTGACTGTCTCACTGTTACCTATTTTACTACCAATGATACCTGCACCTATAGTAGCCGTAGCACGAGTTAAGAAGTTCATGAAAGCGTTTGGGACTTCTTTTGTTACAATTTGAGTAATTGTATTATAAATCGGCGCGCCGCCAGTCTGAAAACCAGGGATTAAGCCTTGCCTTGCCGCTTCATTGGCTACTTCTGTAATATAAGACTGTGCTGCGTCTGGCCACGTATTAATGGTGCCTGGATACGTGTGGGCGAAATTACCGACTATACCGTTGATGCCTGCTACTTCACCATTACTGCCTGGAGCTAAGCCATACTTTGGATCGAGATTTGTCATAATAGCCTCAAACTTACTGTAGTTTTCTGGACTACCACCAAGCTGGGTAAACGTATCGTATGCACCGTGACCTTCTGGAATATTCACATTGTCAAGATTGGCTGCTCTTATTTCTGTAGGTTCATTGCCAACAACTTGCTTTACTTCGTTTGTAGACGTCTCGACATTATTGATCTGAACGCCACTCATGAGGGCACCTATAGCTGCGCCGATGCCAGCGGAGATGAGAGTCTTCTTGCGGTTGCTCTTGAGGTCGCTATTTTTTGCTTCATCGTATTGACTCATAAGATACTCGGCAACATTGGCGGTATCACTATTTTTGTCTGTAATATCGATTCCTTCTAGATTTTTTCTGATCTCTTCTTCGCTGGCAAACCCTCTCACGGCGCTATTCTTGGAATTTTGTCTAGACATGAGCGCGCCACTAAAGGCGCCCTTTGCAGCTCCGGCAGCTATCCCTCCAGCGGTAAAGCTAAGACCTATGGACATAGTACCTGCAGCCAAACCACCAATCAAACCAACGCCAGTAACGGCAAGCCCCGCGATACCGGCACCAATCAAAACACCTTTTAGTATTTTATTATTTAGAACTTTGTTGACAAATTTACGGCAAAGAGTACCATTATCTAACGCATCTATAGTTGAATCTTCAAGTTCTGAAGCTTCTTTTATGTAATCTTCTACAAATTCGGCGTTAATCTTAGTTTTGAGAGCATCAACTCTGTCACCATATTCTTCGCGTAGCTTTTTCTCGGCTTCTTCTATTAGCTTTTGTTTCTCAGCATCTACTTCTTCTTGGGTTTTGGTGCTATTTTCTGGATCGCCACCAACAAACTCATTTAATTTTTCTTGAATTTCGGAGGTTAATTGTTCAATTCTATCTTCCAAATAGTCCGCTATTTCGTGTTTACCAGCCTCATAACTCTCTTTACCTTTCAATCTGAGGTATTCATCCATGAGTTCTTTATATTCACCCTGCACCTTGATAAATTCTGCACGATTAGCCTTACCTACAAATAAACGTCTATTTCTAGCATAGAGCTCCGCCAGTTCTGGTTTCATTTTTCCGAGTTTTCCTTCCAACTCTTCCAGGCGCTCTTTTCTGCTTTGTTCAAATTCTTGCTCAATACCCTTGATTTTGACGTCGAGATCTACTTTATTGCCATCGCCTTCTGGGTCTTTATCTGGATTTTCCTCGCCGTTTGGATCTGGATCTGGATTTGGATCTTTGTCTGGGTCTTCATCACCAGTAGGTTCGTCATCACCTGGGTTTGGCTCGTTATTATCATCGCGTTCTGCTGGAGCATGCGGGTAAAGCTTCCAGTCTATATTGCCATAAACTCCAGATGGCATCAAACCCTTTTTCCCGGCTCCATCAAAACCATCACGACGATTCCTAATAGGATCTTCTGGATATTCATCTTTATAATATTGATAAGTTTTGAAAATTTCTGAACCCTCTACTCCATTTACTATGTTATCTAGTTTGCCAGTAAGATCTTCGGCTCTGGTATCTCTTTGCTGTTCATATCCTTCTTGGCGAGCTTTTCTTGCTTGGTAGGCTTTTAGCCAATCACCGGCTTCCTCGTGGGTGGCTCCGCTTTCTGCTCTTTCGTGGCGAAGATAAGAATCTTTGGATTGTTTTCTGGAATTTTCTTCGTCCATTTGGGCGAATTGCTGATCATAAAGATACATTGCTTCTTCTAATTCGCGTTTAGCTGTGGCAAGATCTTCCATAACCCCACGTTGAACCATCGTTTTGGTTCCAGAATTTTCGTTGTCACGATCATTCTTTTCTATCATTGCTCTAAGTTGCTGAAATTTTCTGTAGGCAAGGGCTAAATTTAGAGTGATCACATCGTTATCGTCTGGTTGTCTATTGGTAATCTTTGCGATGCGTTCAAGCTGTCTAGAAGTAAACTGCTCTGCGTTTTTATTTTCTGCGTTTTCCTGGTTGAACTCAACTTGCGTTAAGCTGTCAAATTCACTCGCACCAGGATTGTCATCATTTGAGATTTTATTAGGACTGCTATTCATACTTAGGCTCCTACTACATTTGCTTTGCGCGCCAAAATATCATTCTTGATTTCTGCAAAAATGTCGGTGACTATTTGTTTAAAATCAGGCACATTCGTCATTAGCCAGTTATAAGCTTGTTGTTCATCGGTGATATTGCCAAACTCTTCAGCTTGAGCGTCAGTAATTTTGTCCGATAAAGCAACTACTAGTTTCTTCTGAGCTAAATCTTCTATGCCGGCGACAAGCTTCGCCTTGACATCCTCTGGCGCATCGGCAATACCTATGGCCGTTAGAAATTCTGTGTTATTTGCTACATCGAACATGTTTGCTCCTTTGTGAGTGTAGTTAATATATACTTATGTTTATAATTTTACCTTAATCTTTATAAATGTAAAGGGTTTCTCCATCAAAAATAGCCCCTGCTTCGGGGCTATTTTTAGGCTTGTAACTATTTTGCGATAGATAGAGAAATCTTGCGACCTTCTTTATCGATGTCTAGAACTTTAAAATCTTTGCGTTCATTTAGTGTAAAGATTTTTTCTGGATCTACGTCGGAGCCTTCGCCAAGTTCAGAAACATGGACAAGGGCTTCTACCGCAGGCGAAATCTGTACAAAAGCGCCAAATGGAGTAATACGAGTAATCGTGCCTTCCACTTTGGAGCCCTTCTTTAGACCTTCGACTTCGGAGATCCAAGGATCTTCTACTAGTTGCTTCATAGAAAGTGACAAGCGATCTTTGTCGATAGCAATGATTTTTGCTTCGATAGTATCGCCGACCTTTACGTAGTCTGCTGGGTTGTTTACGCGCTCCCAAGAAATCTCGGAAATGTGAATCAAACCTTCAATGCCGTCAACATTTACGAATACACCAAAGTCTACCACACCAGTAACTACACCCTTGATGGTGTCGCCAACTTTAAGTTCTGCAAAACGAGCAGCCAAACCATCACGGATAGCTTCTTTTTCAGAAAAGATAAGCTTGTTTTCTTTCTTGCTGGCATCAATAATGCGAACCTTAATAGACTTGCCGACCAATGAGTTGAGGCGTTGCAAGATTTCGTCTTTATCAGCTGAACCTACGCGCGGGTAGTGCTCGGCAGAAAGTTGCGAAACTGGTAAGAAACCACGGATACCTTCGTATTCTACGAGGAGACCACCACGATTAGCGTCGAATGGTACAATTTCCACCGTTTCAGCATTGTCGAGTTTCTCTTGAATCTCGTCCCAACCTTTGTCTTTGACGGCCTTACGTAAGCTGAGTAAGACATAGCCGTCGTTCATCTCTGACTCGATTACAGAAGCGCTAACTTCGTCGCCAATTTTGAGATTGCGTGCAAAAGATGCTTCTCTGCGTGGAACCAAACCCACACCTTGGGGACCTAGATCGACCAATATTTCATGTTTTTTTACTGAGAGGACAGTCCCTTTTACTGTATCCCCTGCAATAACTTTTTTGAATGAATCTTCGTTTGCACTTAGAAGTTCATCCATAGTAATTTTTTTGGCATTTGCCATATTTAATATTTTCCTTCCTTTAGACTCATTCATGAAAATCGCAATCCACTGCGATGTTCGTGAATGAGTCTAAAACTTCTGTAATTATATCAAAAATGCGTGATATAATCAAGTTATGTACTTAGCGATAGATATTGGGGCTACCAAAACTTTAATTGCTTTATTTTCTAAGCGTGGTAGAGTTCTAAGAAAGAAAAAATTCAGCACCGCGCAAGGTTATAAAACTTTCTTAAATAATCTTTGTGAAAATCTAAAATCTTTCCAAAAATATAAAGTTATTTCTATCGTGGTAGCAGTGCCTGGAGTTGTACAAAAAAATTATACAGTCCGTTTTGGCAACCGGAATTGGGACGATATTGATCTGTTGACGCCCATAAAATCTTTGTTCGATTGTCCAGTATATTTTGAGAACGATGGTAATTTAGCTACATTTTATGAAGGCTTTAAGCTGCACGGCCGAACAGTATTTCTAACTTTTTCAACTGGCGTGGGTGGTGGAGTGATTGAGGGTGGTAAACTTGTAACCAATAAATTTGAGCCTGGGCACAAGGTATACACGTATAACGGCAAGGCTAATGAATGGGAAGATATTGCTGCAGCGAGTGCTATCGAGAAATTTTACCACGTAGATTACGCTACAGACTTACGCGGAGAGAAAAAGATGCAAGATATAGCGCGTCGGATATATCTAGGTTTGCCAGATATTGCTCTAAAATTTCACCCTGACACTATAATCCTGGGTGGGCCAATGGGAAAAATCTTTCGCCTTTATGCCAAATATCTGCCAAAAATAGAAGGCGTAAAATACCGGAGGCCAAAGCGCCCAACAGAGTCGGTGATTTACGGTTGTTATATCTATGCTAGAAAAAAGGAGCGGGAGTAATTCCCTGTCTTCTGATGGATCAGCGATTTTTGAACAGGATTAGGAGCGATTTCCCAAAGTTTAAATTTGTGGATGGTAAAAAATTTGCTTTCCGTCCACCTAGGACGATCGTAATTGGCCCAGAGAAAAGGCAGTGTGAATCTTTGTTGCTCCACGAATTAGGACATGCGACTCTTGGGCATAAAAATTTCAAATTAGACGTAGAGAGGCTAAAGATGGAGGCCTCGGCTTGGGAAAAGGCCAAAGAGATTGCAAAAAATTACGATATCTCTATGGATGAAGAGTTTATCCAAGATGAACTAGATACTTATAGAGACTGGTTACATACGAAATCGCGCTGCAAAAAGTGTGGCCTGACATGTTTTCAGACGCAAGATGGCGTTTATCATTGTCCTCGGTGTGAAAATTTATCATAAAAAATCAACCCCTTAATTAAAGAGGTTGATTTTTGTTGTTAGATTAGGCAGCTTTTTTAGCTGGACCACGACGAGAAATGCGACCACCCTTAGCGCCAGCAACGCGTGCTAGAGCAGGGTTAGCGGCAAAACCGCCAGTGTGACCATTTTGACCACCTTTTTTGCCAATACGAGCGTAAAATTCTTTACCGTATTTAGCCTTATTGGTAGCGGCGGCTTTCATGCCACCAGCTTTGGTTCCAGACATCCAGAACTCCTATTCTGCCCACCATATTTAAAAACTATCACCACCCTTTTAGAGTGTATGGATAGATTATATCATAGTGCTTTCGGTTTGTCAATATGCTTTTTCTTAAAATTATGTTTTAATTTATTAAAGAAATCCGAACAACAATTTAGAAAGTTCTGCACAAATTGTGGAAAAAAGCTATTGACTTTATGCATTTTGTGATATAAACTAGAGGTAGTTTTAAGTAGATTAAACTGCGAGGCTACTTAAAATCATATGTATGACCTAAGGAGACCACCTACATGGTGGTCTCCTCTTTTTATGGTTTTTAGTTATTTTTTTACCTGTGGTGTGGACTTTTTCTAAAAAATGGTGTAAAATGGTGCCATTGGGGTAATAGCTCAGTTGATTAGAGCGCTGCCTTTGCAAGGCAGAGGTCCAGGGTTTGAGTCCCTGTTACTCCACCAGATACGGGGATATAGCTCAGCTGGTTAGAGCGCGTCACTGATAATGACGAGGTCTGTGGTTCAAGTCCACATATCCCCACCATTAAAATGGAATCTAGCTGTGCTAGATTATTTTTATGCTATAATGTTTTTATGGATTTTACGTTTGATTTTGGCTGGATGGTCGGAGGGCTCGTAATTGCCCTAGCTGGGGGTCTGATAGTAGTGTTTTACCGACAGATTGCGGAAGGACTGGCTAATGGCGTGTCCTCTTACGAAAAAGTAAAATTGTTCGGTGTTATCACCATAATAGTGGGGCTTCTCATTACCGCGAATTTGCACATTCTGATACTCAATTTTATTACTAGTTTGATTTTTAAGAGATAACTACGGGCGGAAGTTATAATAAGCGGTGCCGGCAGACAAGTTTACGCCTCTTGCCTTGGCGAGCTCTTGCACGGTAACAAATTCGTAGCCGTCATTTCTGAACTCATCTACCAAGAGAGAGACCGCGTCTATTGTAGTGTCATAAATATCATGCATCAAAATTATTGCGCCGTCATGGACTTGTTCCCTGGCTGTGGCGAGGATCGCATCAACATTTTTGCTTTTCCAATCTAATGTATCTACCGACCACAAAATTAGTGGGGTGCCAGTACTATTGCGCACTACGTCATTGATATTGCCATACGGTGGACGGGTAAGAGTTGGGGCTGTGCCTAGTATGCTAGAGATGACATTTTTAGCTTCAGAAATGTCACTCTCTGCAGCGCTAGCAGAAATGCGTATTAAATTTTGATGATACATGGTGTGGCTGGCTATAGTGTGGCCTTCTTTTTTGGCACGAAGAATGATGTCTGGGTTACCTCTCGCCATATTGCCAAGCACAAAGAAGGTGACCATAACATCTTTTTCGCTTAAAATGTCTAGGAGCCTAGGGGTGGTAGCGCTGGAGGGGCCATCGTCAAAGGTGAGCGCCACTAATTTTTTGCCACTATAATCTCTGCGGGCACGCACGTGATGGGACATTGGTGCAATTTTTGGCCTTATCATGGGTTCGGTAGCGCGAGAAATCGTTAGTCCAAGCAAATCTAGAAGCGCCACTAAGACAATTAGGCCTGTGGCCGCTATCTTTAGCCACGGAAAACGGATATCTAATCGTCTAAAGAATGATCTCTCTTGCGTACTCATACATAGCTATCCCGGCAGCTACGCCTACATTTACTGAACGGGTAGAGCCAAAGCTCTCGATAAATCGTACATCGTCGGCTTTTTCCAATAATTCTTTTGTGATGCCATTGTTTTCTGAACCAAATATCAGAGTGGTATCTCTGGAAAACTTTTTATCATTAAGAGGTTTGGCGCGAGGAGTATTGTTCTCGATAGCGACTAGTTCCCTGCCTTTTTGAGTAGCTAAAAAATCATCGATAGTCGGATGATGGACAATTTCTAGATATTTGTCTGTGCACATGGCACCACGACGATTGTATTTTCTCTTGCCTATAATATGAACCTTTTTAACGTTAAAGGAGTTGGCAGAGCGAATAATGGTGCCAATATTAAAGTCGTGTTCGACGTTCTCGATAGCGATTTCTAGGGGATTACGCTTTTTGTCCAAGGCCTCAAAAACTTGCTCATTTGATAAGCCTTTATATTCATCCACGAGGTTTCGCGTATCTTCCATATCTGTATTATAACATTTTCAACAAGAAAAAGCCCCCATTGTTGGGGGCTAAGAAAGGCTATACTATGAGTGTTGGCATTTTCGCCTTTCCAGCATAAAGATTTTCAGTGTATTCACACCGACCGAACATTAAAAGTAGCGTGAATATCTCTTTATACTCTTTTTCCTTTTGCTTTTTATATTCTTTCTGATTGAGAAAATACATAGTGATTTTCTCTTCTGGGAATTCACCCATCACTATTGGCGGGTATCCTTCCTTTCGGCTCTCAAATAGGAAAATCTTTATGTCATTTCCTGCATTCAAGTCAGCTTGTTGCACAATTTGATCTATTGAGAGTCTTCTTCGGGGATTGTCGATCGCGTTCTCGACAAATTCCCTGCCATAATGCTTAACGAACTGCGAATATGCCCACTGGTAGGCGCCTTCGCTCATAATACTGTTGTGTTTCATAATTATCACCCCTTCATAATTTATTATTACAACAGTGTATTACATTGTATCATAAAAAGTCATTTTTGTCAATGTTGTATTTACCTAGAAATTAAAAAACGAGCCTCACGTCCAAATTAAAGTAAAATGGAGGAAGCTCGTTGGAGAACTAAAATACCTTAAGACACCCTATCGAGATAGTCTTGCATCTCTTTATTATATTGTTCCGTGGTTCCCCTAAAATATGTTCCGTCTGGAAGATGTTTTTCAATCGTTTTATCTCTTATATTTTCTGGCTCTTGAAGATTTGTGTCAACAATAGGGTCATCTATTATTATACCGTCGTTTATTACATCCTCAATAACTTCTTCTTCGTCGTTATGATGACTGCTTTCGCCAGGGGTTCTCATAATTTTCTCCTTTTATATTATTTTATGATTATATTATAACTCTTTTAAAAATTTATTGTTGATTTTTGTGTTAGAATAAAACGAGAGGAGAAAAAGGAATATGGATCTAGATAAATATCAGAAAAGGGCGGCGAAGTATGATTTGTTTGAGACTACAGTGGATTTGAAGTCTCCAGGATTCCTGGAAAAAATACTCGGGCTAGCGGGTGAGGCTGGCGAAACAGCAGATAAAGTCAAAAAGATTATAAGAGATAAGGGCGGTTTTGCTTCTAAAGATGACATAGCTGGGCTCGTGAAGGAGCTAGGTGATGTATTGTGGTATGTGGCAAACGTCGCAAGATACTTAGATGTGGATTTATCAGAGATAGCTAAGGGTAATATCGATAAATTAGAAAGTCGCAGGAAGCGCAATAAATTACACGGCGAAGGAGATGAGCGCTAATTGTTCTCCGCCTCTTCTTTCGCCCGTTTTGCGGCTTCGGGGTCAAAATTCGTTTCGTTAGCCAAATTGCCGTAAGAAACTTCTTCCTGTTCGTCGGAGTCGTCATCTCTTTCATCAAAATTATATCCGTTATCCCACGATCTACCATCTTTCGTTACTAAAGAGTTAGAATATCCGTCTGGCAATTCTAAACCCCAATCCAGATCACTGCCAGGTATATATCTCTTTTTATTGTCTTTTTCCATAGCGTCTCCTTTTGTTTTTTTATTATAACAAAAATCCACCCTTACGGGTGGAAGTTTGTTTAACAACTTAGTTGTGCAATCTCATCTGTAAGTTTTGTGTTAGCTTGCTGTTACGTCTATTGCTAGAGCTGCTGTGATTACAAGCTTGTTTAATCACAACCGTAACCGACCTGACTATCTGCAAGCTCCGAGGAGCTTTCAGACGTCTAATTCCTTCTCAAGAAAGGAGGTA
>DEWE01000012.1 GCA_002363125.1 Candidatus Saccharibacteria bacterium UBA3218
ACAGCTTTGACAGAACTTTGGCTTGACTACAATCAACTCACTTCCATAGACCTTTCTAACAACACAGCTTTGACAGCCCTTCGCCTTTCCTACAACCAACTCACTTCCATAGACCTTTCTAACAACACCGATTTGGAATCAATTGACATTTCCTCTAATCAACTCACTTCTATAGACCTTTCTAACAACACCGATTTGGCAGTCCTTTGGCTTAACCACAACCAACTTACTTCTATAGACCTTTCTAACAAAACTGCTTTGAAAGAACTTTACCTTAACCACAATCAACTCACTTCCATAGACCTTTCTAACGACACCGATTTGGGATACCTTTACCTTTCTTCCAACCAACTCACTTCTATAGACCTTTCTAATAACACTGCTTTGGCATTCATTCATCTTGAATCTAATCAACTCACTTCTATAGACCTTTCTAACAAAACTGCTTTGAAAGAACTTTACCTTAACCACAATCAACTCACTTCCATAGACCTTTCTAACGACACCGATTTGGGATACCTTTACCTTTCTTCCAACCAACTCACTTCTATAGACCTTTCTAATAACACTGCTTTGGGATCCCTTTACCTTGACCACAATCAACTCACTTCTATAGACGTTTCTAATAATATAAATATTGAAGATTTAATGATAGATAATGATGTATTAGTGGAGACTGGGATCTTGCCACAAGTGGATGATGATAGTTATGTCTATGATCTTGTTAACTTAGAATTTATAAAAGATGGAGAACACGGAATCTGCGATTGGAATAGTTGCGGTTTTTACAATCTAGATTTTTCTGCACAAGCTACAGACTTTATAACTTATGATGAAGATACTATGACCGTAACAGTAACCAGCCCGGAAAGTTTGACAGATAGATATGTGCAAATATCTGGTAATAGTGTTAGTACTGGGAATCCTATTTCTGGATTTTTGTATAGGCTTAGTTTGGCTGGTCTTCCAGATCCCGAACCAAAACCAGAACCAGATACTCCAGTCCCGAGTACTTCCGTAGACGACGATGCTGACACTCCAGAAACTGGTAGATTTACTAATCAGAAATCTGGATCAGAGCTATCAATAAGTTCAATTGTTGCCACTATAGTTATTTTTGCAATTGTTTATATAATTTATAAAAACAAAAGAGATAACAAACAGAAGGAGTTTGAGGCTAAGTTGTAAAATAGTAAAAACTGGTCAACTGTTGTTGGCCGGTTTTTGAAGCGGGGTAATTAGCATTGGTTTTTAGTGGAAAATATGGTATAATGTTTTGGTTCCCAAAAGTACTTTAGGAGGAGGGGGTGAAAAAGGATGCCATTAAGAGATTTTTTATTAGATTGGAACAGAACACACGAGTCAGTTTCGTTCTTGGCGTACAAAATTGCTGGATCTAGTCGACCGATAAGTGTAGAAATTAGATATCCTGAGATTGAAAAATTTGAGTTCTTACATGATGATGCATGGGGAAATCTGAATCAGATGCTTAAGAAGAAATCTAATGGTCTTTTGTGTATTGCGACGAGCGAGTATTTATTCAAGATGGGAATTATGGATATAAAAATCGCGTCGAAAAACACAAAATATGATCCGTATATTGTTATGGATGCTTTAACATGGCTGGGAGAGGAATTCTTCCGTGACAAAAGAAGTGACATAAAGTGACATCCTTGGCCTGCCATTTTGGCAGGCCTTTTTATGGCTCGGAAAATATGTTATAATATGGTTGAATGGAAAAGATACGAAATTTTTGCATCATTGCGCATATTGATCATGGAAAAAGTACAATTGCAGATAGAATGATGGAGCTTACTGGTACAGTGGAAAAGCGTGAGATGAAGTCTCAGCTTCTGGATTCGATGGAGCTTGAGCGGGAAAAAGGTATCACGATCAAGCTTACGCCGGTAACGATGAAATGGAAGGGCTACACATTAAATTTGATTGATACTCCTGGTCATGTGGATTTTTCGTATGAAGTTTCTAGGTCTTTGCAGGCGGTGGAATCTGCAGTGCTTGTGGTGGATGCTACGCAAGGGATTCAGGCGCAGACACTTGCTAATGTGTATTTGGCGCTTGAACAAGATCTTAAAATTATACCGGTGATCAATAAAGTGGATTTGCCAGCGGCCGATGTTGAAGGTGTAGCTAAACAAATCATTAATCTTTTGGGATGTAAACGCGAAGATATTATTGGAGCATCAGGGAAAACTGGATTTGGTGTTGACGAAATACTAAATCAAATTATCGAAGTAGGACCTGAACCAAGGCTTATTGTGGGGCCGCGTCCGTCCGGCCCATCGACCCTGCGGGTCGTCCGCGTCCCAAGGGGCGGTCTGCCATGGGCAGACGGTGCTAGCTCTCGCGCTGCCGCGCTCCGAAATACCTCACAACAAGCTTGGTCTCAGGCCTGTACGAGAGCTTTGATTTTTGATTCGTATTTTGACGACTACCGAGGGGTGGTGCTTTATGTGCGAGTGTTTGAGGGGGAGATTGATAAAAATTCGGAAATTTTGATGATGGCGACAAAGACCAAGGGTTTGGCGCTTGAAGTGGGTGTGTTGACGCCAAAAATGTCACCGATGGATAATTTGAAAGCGGGTGAGATTGGCTATATTGTAACAAATCTTAAAACGACTCGCGAGGCAAAGGTTGGTGATACGGTGACTTTAATAAAGAATCCGGCAGAAACGGCACTTCCTGGATACAAGAACGTTTTACCTTTTGTATATGCTGGGTTTTTCCCTGTGTCTAATGATCAGTATAAAGATCTGAAAGAGGCGATTGAAAAATTGGCACTGTCTGATTCGGCGTTAAGATTTGAGCCGGAAAACTCGCCAGTTTTAGGATTTGGGCTTCGGATTGGATTTCTCGGACTACTTCATATGGATATTATTCGTGAGAGGTTGGAAAGAGAATTTGGACTAGACCTTATTGTGACGAATCCGTCTACGAATTATGAAGTAGTGATGAATAATGGGAATATTATTGAGATAAAATCTGCGGCAGATTTGCCGGACGTTTCGGAAATTCGCGAAATTCGTGAGCCGTGGGTAAAGGGTGAAATTATTGTGCCGAAGCCAATGATTGGCAATGTATTAAATTTGATTAACGAAAAACGTGGGCATCAGACAAATCTTAGTTATATTGAAGAGCGGGCTGTAATAGACTTTGAAGCGCCGATGGCGAATTTGTTGACGGATTTTTATGATCAATTGAAGTCGGCGACGTCTGGATACGCGTCATTTAATTATGAACTGAATGGATACAAGGCGGAAGATTTGGTACGGATAGATTTTTTGGTGGCAGGAAGTAGAATTGATGCACTTTCGGTGATGGCGCACAGAAGTGAAGCGGATGCGATAGGGCGTGAGGTGACGAAAAAATTAAAAGAAGTGATACCGAGACAAAATTATGAAGTGGCGCTTCAGGCGGCGATTGGTGCGAGAATTATTGCGCGTGAGACAATTGGCGCATATCGCAAGGATGTTACGGTAAAAATTCATACTGGCGATAGGGATAGAAAAGCAAAATTACTAGAAAAACAGAAGCGCGGAAAAGCGCGAATGAAGAGATTTGGAAAAGTTGATATACCTTCTGAAGCATTTACGGTTATGTTGAAAAGAGATTAAATGCTGTTAGATGCTTTAGATTAATCTATGCTATAATCGTAAATATGAAGAAGATAGCAGTCTTTTGCTTTGTTGCTTTTGCGATATTTTGTCAGTGCCCTGCTCGGGTAATGGCAATTACTGAGAGTCAAAGTGAGGCAATCGTAGATAATTGCGCTTCAATTAAAGAAAAATTGAGAAGCGTGCAGAAGAATGATGCAAAAGTAAGGGTATATCTTGGTGGATATTATGAAAGTATTTTGACAAAATTTATAGTTCCCTTAAATGTGCGGTTAGTGGAAAATAACTTGTCTAACGCTGAGTTGGTGGAAAATCAGAATAATTTTGCGTCGGTGAAAGCTTTGTTTTCGAGCGATTTTATAAATTATCAGCAGGAGTTGGAGCTTTTGGTGAGTATGGATTGCAGGAAAGATCCAGAAGAATTTTATGAAAAATTGGATATTGTAAGACAAAAGCGCAAAACTATGGTACAGGATGTGCTGAGAGTGCGTAGTATAATTTCGCAACATGTGAGATTAGTGGAAAAGTTAAAGGGGAAAGTATAATGGACGAGGAAGTGAATAAGAGTAAAGTATCGCATGGGGGAAGGAATTTGGTAGTTTTGGGCGTTGTTTCTATTTTGATTGCGTTGGCCACGACGGCGGTAAGTTTGACGATTTATCATAATTCAGGTGATATATATCTAGACAGATCGAGGCCGGGGTTTTTGCCAGATGAGGCGGAGATTGAGGAAGAAGGCGAAAAAGAAGAAGATTATACTTTTGAAAAAAGTGGGAAGATTACGATAAAAGTAATAGAAGAATACTTGGAGAAATTGCAAATAGAGATTAAGGCGGTGGATTCTTATGAGAATCCGTTTGATGTGGATGTGTTATCGGATAAAGACCTCGGAATCATGGCTTCTGGAACAGAGGAATAGCTTGATATTTTAGTAGAAAGGGCTTATACTAAAATCAGAATGAAACAGAAGAAAAATAAAGCAAAGTTATTTGGATGGATGGCTTTTTCGGTGTTTGGAATTGGATTAGTGATTGCTGTTTTGGGATTGTCTAATGCAGTGAAGGAAATAGAAGATGTTTCCGTATCAAAGACTCCAAGTGCAATACTTGCCAGTGCTGGAGTGGATGATAGTGAGTTGGTGACTTTGCCGGTGCTTTATTATGATCAAAAGGCAGATGACTGTGTGAATTTGTATGATTTAAATCTTAGAGATGCTTTGAACGCTAGACAATTTGAGTGGGAAAGTTGTGGTTACCATAATAAAGGTATAGAACAGGGTCTAGTAGGGTTTGAACTAGACGACAAATATATGCCAGTAGCCTTTAAGGGCAAGCTGACTTCTAATAAAGGGATTAATTTTGATAGATGGTTCAGTAATGTAGATGGTAAGAGTAATAGCTACGCTGGTAATTTACAAATGAGATATGTGGCAGATGGGGCGGAGTTTTCGTTCGTGGCAGAAGATTTTTATCCTTTGGATGAGGCGGATTTTGGTAAGGGTGAGAAGGTGAATGAAGATGGACACAACCATCTGTTTACAATGAATTTTGCAGTGCCGTTTACGGTACTCGGTAGCGGAGAAGAAGAGTTTGTGGTAACGGCCGATGACGATACTTTTGTGTTTGTAGGAAATCAGCTAGCGATTGATATGGGTGGCGTACACGAGGCGATTACTGGTAGATTTGTGATCCGTGAAAATGGTGAAGTTTATGCGGGTGTAGATGGTGAAGAACTGGCTTACTCTGGGATTAGGGTAAGCGATGGCACCGGGTCAATTATAAGAATTTTTCATGCCGATAGAGATTCTAGCGAATCTACTTTTGATATGAAGTTTTCTGGTATGAATCTTAGCGTGACGAATGCTGAGGTCGCAGAGGGTGGCGGAATACAGATTGCGTATGATCCGAGTGACCTGAGTTATATACCACCGCTTGGTGAGAGTATGGTATTTACTCCAGACTCCACTGAAGGTTTGGTGATAATGGCGACGATAGAAGGCGTAATGATAGTGATGGTGTCTGTACTAGCCGTGATGGTGGCTAGGTTCATGGTGAGACAGAAGATCGAAGGATAAACTATTTCTTTGGTTTTGAAATATTGGCGGGGCGGCCATATTCTGGGATGATGATTTGGTGTTTTTTGCCGTGGTGATCATAGAGCGGGATATTCAGTTCGGAAGCGAGAGTATTTACGATAGCGGCGCCAATTCTGAGACCAGTAAAAGAGCCTGGGCCAGACATGAAGGTGATTTCGGTGAGATCTTGCCAGTCTTTGCTATTTTCGGTGAGTTTGTCGTGGATGAATTGTAGGAGTTTTTCGGCGAGGTCGTTTGCAAAAGTATAACGATATTCTTTGTCGTTTAGTTTGAGGATGGTTTCGGGAGTGGATGTGTCTAAAAACAATTTCATAAGGAGATTATAACATAGGACGGGTCCTGACCGAACCTATTTTTCTCGAGAGCGCTCCGGGGCGCTAGCCCAAGTCTTACTCTCTTCGAAAAATAGGTTTCGGTCACCCGTCTCGTTATAATCTATCCTTATGATATATCTATCATTAGGAAGGAAGTCTTCAACAGATTCGCCCCATTCAATTACGATGATGTTTTTGGGGTTGGTGAGGTTTTCGGTGAGGTCTTCTGTCATAAGGCCAGGGTCTTGGAGGCGATAAAAATCATAATGGATTAAACGGCCACCGTTTTTGAGGGCGTAAGACTTGGAAATAGTGAAACTAGGGCTAGTGATGGGGTCTTTGATGCCTAATCCTTCGGCGAGACCACGGGTGAAGGTGGTTTTGCCAGCACCAACGTCACCAATGAGTTCGATAACCACAGGTGCTAGCGGTTTTTTTTGGCGAGCCGTTACCCGCCTAGCGAGTGATTTACCGAAGTCCAACATTTCTTGTTCTGAGGTAATTCTCATTCTGTAATTATAACACAACCCCTCTGAAGACCGTAAGCTCGGGCGAACGCCCTTGAGTGTGTCCGAAGAGGGGTTTGTGTTATAATTGTTACTATGAATATATATATCTCAGGGATATCGGGGACAGGAATGGGGCCTCTGGCGTTGATGGCGAAGCAGGCTGGCATGAATGTGTGTGGGTCGGATCTGAATGAGGGCGCGATTTATGATGAGCTAATTGCGGCTGGAATTGGAGTAGAGATTGGCGAGCAGGATGGGGAATTTTTGAAAGCCCAGCTGGATAAGGGGGTGGATTGGTTTGTTTATACCTCGGCTTTACCAGAAACCCATGCGGAGCTTTTGATGGCAAGAGAAGCGGGTATAAAATGTACAAAAAGAGATGATTTTACGGCATTTTTGGTAGAAAAATTGGGACTTAAGATGGTGGCGGTAGCGGGGACACATGGCAAGACTACGACTACGGCAATGATTGTGTGGGCGGCTTTGGAGCTTGGTTTGCCAGTTTCTTATATTGTGGGGACTACACTTGGATTTGCGACATCTGGTGCATATAAACCAGGGGATAAGTATTTTGTGTATGAAGCGGATGAGTATGATCGGAATTTTTTGAAATATCATCCGTGGCTTGCGGTGATTCCGGCAGTGTCTTATGACCATCCGGATATTTATCCTACGAGGGAAGATTACGAGGCAGCTTTTTTGCAATTTGAAGCGCAGAGTGAAAAGGTGATAAAAGATACTGGAGGCGCGGATGAATTTAGACTAGCTGGCGAAGTGCGGAGACATGATGCGGCTTTGGCGCTTGAGGCGATAATGGAGATGGTGCCAGAAGTTTCGCGAGAAAAGATAGTGGAAATTCTAAATAGATTTCCTGGTGTGGGGCGAAGATTTGAAAAAATAGCGGATGGAGTGTACACAGATTATGCACATCATCCGGAAGAGATTACAGCGACGATGGATGTCGTGAAGGATGAAAAGCGACTTCACGGATATAAGGGCGTGGTGGTGGTGTATCAGCCACATCAAAACACGCGCCAGCATGAGGTGAGAGATGAATATAAGAATGCATTCGATGGTGTAGACAAGATATATTGGTTGCCGACATATCTCACACGGGAAAATCCGTATCTACCAGTCTTAACGCCAAAAGAGCTGATCGAGGGACTAGCAAATAAAGAAGTGGCGGAAGTGGCGGATACTGATAAAGATTTGGTGGTGAACTTACGCAGGTATTTAGACGAGGGGTATTTGGTGATTTTGATGACGGCTGGCCCGGCGGACGGGTGGCTAAGAGAAAATTTTAGCAAGGAAAACTAGATTTTTGATAATGTCTATGCTAATATAGTAATATATGGCAGACGAGAAGAGAGGTAGTAATAAAGGCTTAGTTGTTTTGCTGTGCCTACTTTTGGTGGTGATTGTGGGGTTGGGAGTAGGTTTAGTTTTTGTGTTTAACGGTAATGATAATATTGATGAGGTGGTTGCTGAGTATGACCCTGTGAAATTAGTCGTGGATGAGATTGATACAATAGGTAATCCTACAGTAGAGCAAATAGTTGATATATATCAAAAATATATAGATTCTACTGATAATTTAAAACTAAAAGTGGATCTATTGAGATCTAGGATTATTTCCGTCCAGGAAATTGATCTTTATTATGGTGGTGGCGAGTTGATGATTAATGATGCTATAGCTATTGATGACATATTACAAAGCATAGATTCGGCCGTTGGGGTAATAAATGTCGCTAATACTTATGGTAACAATGAATTATCGTCGAGATATGGTGACATATTAAAAAATAGACAGATTAAACAAGGCATCAATGTTAACATGGAGACAAAAGAATGATGAAGAGACATTGTATTTGTTTAATATTCGCTTGCTTTATTTGTGCGTTTTTGATGTATAGTAGTGCATTTGCTGCTGATTTTAGTAGTGAGCAGGATTGTTTAAATAAAAGTGGTGGGAGGAGCGAAATAGATGCCGTACAGTGGGTATGCAAGGAAAAAATAAAAGACGATGCATCTAATTATTGTGCTATATGGATTGGTAGTAGTGACTCGTCCAGTACAATTATAGATGTTACATCCTTGAGTGGTACTACCACTGTTTATTTTTATGGGATGTGTACTAATGGTGCAATTAGTGCCGTGAACGTGGGAATTAATGATGCCAGTGATAATGGTGCGATTCCTAATCCGGGCGACGTTGCACGTGGTACATGGGGATCACCAAGCGGGGGGGTAGGGGTTGAATTAGATGTCGGGAAATTTGTTAACGGAATTACGGCTAACAATGGTGTATATAGTAGGAAGGTTAATATATATCGTTGCAACGCTAATAATATAAGTAGTTGTGCTACACATGGTAGCACCATTGGGATTAGGCGCAAATTGGTTCTTAGGGGATACGCTATAGATACGGAAGGTAATTCAGTGAACTATGATGTTAGTGGACTTGGGTGGGAACAGAACGTTCTCTATGGCAACGATGCGTCGCCTATCACAGCCAAAGAAGTTAATGGATATACTTTTTTAGGCTGGTATGATCTCTCCAATTCTGGCGGTAAATACTCTGAATCTTTAGAGCCGCTTACTAGAGAATTAAGTCTTACAGTAAGAGGTATGACTAATGACAAGAATGTACATGCTGTTTACGAGAAAAATACTTTTACTGGAAAAATAGAAGTGACAGACAACAAAGTGTCTAACAACA
>DEWE01000001.1 GCA_002363125.1 Candidatus Saccharibacteria bacterium UBA3218
CTTAAAAGTTCGAATCTCTTTGCCTGTATATGTATACCTCAGAACTCGCACGGCATCAGCACCGGATAATCTTTCTTAGGTATAACCTTGATCTTATATACTATAAAATTTGTTTGATTAGTTTTTAATTTTTTGTGACACGATTACAATATTTAGTGATAATGGTATAATAATACTGAGGAGTATTATGAAAAACGAGAAAAAATACAACAAAGAATTGCTTGATTTGGAGGTTGTGATTGGATCGATATCAATGGCTATGTTTTTTGGGGTGGTTCTAGTTGCTAGCTTTGCGGAAATGCCGGATTTTGTAAGGGTTATTTTGCTAATAATTGCTATGGCATTTTTGTTCGCGATCGCATTTGCGCTTCTTAAAATGGAACAAATTGTTGGGTATTATCAATGTGCTAAGTGTCATCATAAATACGTGCCAACATACAAAGCAATATTTTTAGCGATGCACATGGGTAGAACTCGTCATCTAACTTGTCCAAAATGTCATAAAAAATCTTGGCAGAAAAAAGTAGCAGGATAAAAATATGAAACAGATTTTGATTGCAACCACTAACCCTGGTAAGATTATGACTGCCAAAAAAATTTTGGCGAGGCTTGGGTATGAAGGACTGTCTTTTGCTGATCTTGATTTAAAATTAGAAGAGCCAGAAGAAACAAAATTAACGGCCGAAGAAATTGCAGCAGAAAAGGCTTTGGGTTACGCACGGCAGTTTAAAGATTTACCAGTGCTGGCAAGGGACGACACGAATGTTTTGATAGGGGTTTCTGAAGAAGATGATCCCAAAAATCACAATAAAGAATTTGTGGCGCGGAAAATGGGGAAATATTCTGATGAAAATGGTGAAAAAGTTTTTGCTGGTATCGCGCATAAATATGGTGGGGAATTGCCGGTAAGATTTGATTGGGGATATGCATTGGCGTGGCATGATGGTGATGAAATAAAGGTTGTATCTGCGCTTGCGACTACTGGTATAGATAAGACAAAAATAGTAGAAAAAATCTCTCCCAAAAAAGTGCCGGGATTTTGTTTTGCTCCAGTGATGCAAGTTTTGATTGATGGAGAATGGAAGTATGATTCCGAACTTACGGAAGAGGATAGCTGGAAAGCCTATTGGGGGATTCAGGCAGACACAATAAAGGGTCTGATTGATAAAATGTGATAGATAAATAACTATAAGTTTGTGTTATAATCTTGGTGTATTAATGGAGATAATATTATGTGTGGAATTGTGGGGTATGTGGGGGACAAAAATGCACAAGATTTTTTGATTTCGGGATTAAAAAGATTAGAGTATCGTGGATATGACTCGGCTGGTATTGTAACGTTAGCCGATAAGGGCGACGTAACTCTGCTAAGAGCAAAGGGCAAAATTGCTAATTTGGAAGAAAAATTGGCAAAAAATAAACGAAAAGATAGTATCGGTGTTGGCCACACACGCTGGGCGACACACGGTGAACCATCTGAGGCGAATGCGCATCCACATAGGGCAGGCGATATTTATTTGGTGCACAATGGGATTATTGAAAATTATAAAGAGTTGAAAGGAACGCTAAAAGGGCATGAGTTTAAGTCTGAGACTGATACGGAAGTCTTGGTGGCGCTTATAAATTCATTTTATAAAGATGGCAAGTATTCTTTAGTGGATGCCGTAGTGCAAGCTTTGAAATTAGTAAAAGGCACATATGGCATAGCGGTAGTGTCTAGCAAAAAACCGGATGAGATTGTAGTGGCTAGAAGCGGGTCTCCACTTATAATTGGTGTTGGAAATGGTGAAACCTTGATTGCAAGCGATGCTTCGGCGTTGGTGGGCCACACAAAGCGTGCGATCTATTTGAATGATGGCGAAGTGGCTTTGGTAAAGAAAGATAGTATTGAAGTTAAAACTTTGAACGCGGAGCCGGTTTCGGCGAAGGTAGAAGAAATCGAGACAAATCTTTCTGCAATTCAAAAAGGTGGCTTTGAACATTTTATGTTGAAAGAGATTATGGAACAGCCGGATTCTTTAGCTGAAACTTTGCGTGGTCGAATTGACGCAAAAAATGCTAGAGTACATCTTGGTGGGCCAGGACTTTCAGAAGCAGAACTTAGAAAAATCAAACATTTAGTAATCGTGGGTTGTGGTACGGCTTATCATGCTGGGCTTCTCGCTGGGTACTACATTGAGCAATTTACGCCAGAGATTACGATTGAAACTGTGATTGCGAGCGAGTATCGGTATAGATCGGCATACATTCCAAAAGATTCTGTGGCGCTTATTGTTTCGCAGTCTGGTGAAACGGCAGATACTTTGGCTTGTCTTCGTGAAATCAAGAAACAAGGAATCAAAACAATTGGTATTGTAAATGCAATTGGTTCAACGATTGCTCGTGAGGTTGATGGCGGTACTTATGTGCACGTGGGACCGGAGATTTCGGTGGCGTCGACCAAGGCGTTTACTTCTCAGGTAATTGCTATGGTGATGTTTGGTTTAACTATTGCACAAGCGAAAGGTGTGAAGCCTGGGATTTTGAAACCGTACATTGATGAAATTGATAAAATGCCAAAAGCGATTGAAGAAACTCTGGATAGTTTAAGTAAAAAGATAAAAGAAATTTCTAAAAAATATAAGGACTATGAGCACTCTATTTATTTAGGTCGTGATATAGCTTATCCTACTTCAATGGAGGGGGCATTGAAGCTGAAAGAAGTTTCTTATATTGATGCCAATGCGTATGCATTTGGAGAGTTGAAGCATGGGCCGCTAGCTTTGGTTGACGATAGATTCTTTGAGATGGTACTTTTGCCAAAGGGCGCACTATATGATAAGGCGGTGTCGAATATACAAGAGGTGTTGGCTCGCGGTGGACATGTGATTGTAATGACTAACGCAGATAATTTTGACCTGCCGGTAGAGAATATTATAAAGATACCAACTGATATAGAAATTTTCGTACCGATTTTGATGAATATTATTAGTCAGCTTTTTGCGTATTATATGACAGTAGCAAAGGGATTAAACGTAGATCAGCCGAGGAACCTTGCGAAGTCTGTAACCGTTGAGTAATATGTTATAATATATATATGCGGAAGAAGTCCGATTTTATTTTAAGGCTCTGTTTAATTATAGGGGACGCTGTAGCATTAATATTATCTTTTGCTTTTGCTTATTTTATTCGTGTACATATTGATCCTAGACCTTTTGTATTTGAATCACAGTTGCTTGATTTTACTTTAACTATAGTGTTTTTGGTGCCAATAATGTTGATCATTTTGGCGTCACTAGGATTATACAAAAAATCAATTTTCTTGGGGCGTTCACGTTTTCCGGAAAGAATTAGATTGGTGCTAGCGGCGATATTGTCGGTGGCGGCGTTGATTGTATACGATTTCTTTGTGGGGGAAAACTTGTTTCCAGTAAGAGTTATGGCTCTTATGGCAGTGTTACTGAGTTTCTTGTTTTTACTTGTAGAAAGAATTTTGGTTAGGCTAATTATAAGACGAATTTTTAAGAGTGACTATGCTACGAAAAGGGCCATAATAATAGGTAATCACAAGAATACGGAGTATTTGGCAGATTATATTGCGTCGATGCCGGAATCTGGATACCGTTTGGCTGGGGTTGTAGCGAATAAAAAATATATCCCAAATGATCTTAAGGATCATCAGTATTCGTCTCTTAAAGAAGCTTTAAAAAAGTCGCGGGCTGATGTGATTTTTCAAACGGATGAAAAGTCCACAGAGTATGTATATAGGCAAGCGATAGCAAGACATTTATTATATTATTTCGTGCCAAGCGAAACTGCTCTTTCGTCGCATTTTGGAGATATGGAGTTAGTAGGTAATACCCCTGCAGTGTTAGTGATGACAACACCATTATCTGGTGGTTATGCAGTGATTAAAAGATTGTTTGATATATTATTTAGTTTGGTTGGGATCATTGTGATGGCAATTCCGATGATGATAATTTGGTTGGTAATAAAGTTTTCGGATTTCAAACACTCACCGATTTATGTAGACGATAGATTAACACAATATAATAGAAAGTTTAGATGTTACAAATTTAGATCAATGAAGTCTGAATATAATGGGCTTACAGCCGAGCAGGCATTTATTAAAATGGGTAAGCCTGAACTGATTAAAAAATATCGTAAAAATGGCGATTATATGAAAAATGATCCACGGATTACGAAGATTGGACATTTTTTGAGAAGGACTTCGCTTGATGAGTTACCGCAGTTATTTAATATTTTGAAGGGTGATATTTCATTGATTGGGCCGAGAGCATTACTGCCCGGAGAATTAAGAGATTATGGTGATAGATCTTTGATCCTTACGGTAAAATCTGGTTTGACTGGTTTTGCGCAAGTTTCTGGACGTCGGGATATTTCGTTTGAAGAAAGAAGAGCTCTGGATATTTATTATGTGCGTAATTGGTCTTTGATGCTAGATCTTTCAATATTTTTTAAGACTATTGCTATAGTGTTTAAGGGCGAAGGAGCAAAATGAAAGTTGCTTTGGTTTGTGATTGGTTAACTAATGTTGGTGGGGCCGAAAAGGTATTGCTTCGTATTCATAAATTATATCCAGATGCGCCAATCTATACTTCAAAATATGATCCAAAGGGAATTGATTGGTTTAAAGATGCAGATGTGAGAACCGGATTTTTGCAAAAATTCCCAACCAAGTTGAGAAGAATTTTGGGGCCTTTAAGGCAAAGATATTTTTCGAAGTTGGATCTATCGGAATATGATTTAGTGATATCAGTGACCGGAGCAGAGGCAAAAGCTGTGAGGGTGCCAAACGGGATTCATATTTGTTATTGCCATGTGCCAACACAATATTATTGGCAAATGTATAAGGATTATATAAAAAATCCTGGATTTGGTGTACTGAATCCTTTGGTGCGGCTATTTTTTAGATTGATGGTTAGACCTTTGAGATGGGCGGATCTAAAAGCGGCTAGGCGGCCAGACTATTTTGTAACGATATCGGAATATGCGAAAGACGCAATCAAAAAATATTACGATAGAGAGGCTATAATTATTCATCCGCCAGTAGAAATAGAAGATTTTAAAGTGAAGAAGAAAAAACAAAAACCAGTTGAAAAGTATGCAGAGAATTCTTACATTGTGACCTCTAGGCAAGTTAATTGGAAAAGAGTGGATTTGGCTATCAGAGCTTGTGAGATGACGCAGAGGAATTTAATAGTGATAGGAGAAGGTCCAGAACATAAGAAATTAGTAAAGCTAGCCAAGGGTTCTAAGTTTATTAAGTTTTTGCCATTAATGAAAAAAGAAAAATTGGCGACATATTTGGGAGTAGCTAAGGGTTATCTGTTTCCTAGTTTGGAGCCATTTGGTATAGCACCAGTTGAAGCTTTGGCTGCCGGATGTCCAGTGATTGCGTATGGAGTGGGCGGGGCAAGAGATTATGTAAAAGATGGTAAAAATGGGATATTGTTTGAAACGCAGTCAGCAAAGGCATTAGCCGAAGCAATTTTGAAGTTTGAAAAAATGAAATTTGATCGTGAGAAAATTGCAAAGACAGTAGATGGTTTTGGTGTAGAGAGATTTGATAAAGAGATTTTGGATTTTGTAAAAAAAGTGGGGAAGAAAAGTGGTAAGAATAAGTAAGTTTTATCGGTTTTTGGTTTATATTTTGCCGGCGGTATTGTTTTTTTCTTATTATCCAGTGATTTCTCTGGGCTCAAATGCGTCGATGAATTTTGAATTTTCGTTGCCGTTGATATGGCTTATAATTTTTGATGTCTTAGCATTTGTGATTTTGATCAAAAAAAAATTAATGAGTGGAATTTTGAAAAAATGGCAGTGGCTACTGCTACCTATTTTCATCACAGTATCTATATTATGGTCTTTAAATAGTTTGCGTGGAATTTTGACTGCTGGTATTTTGTGGTTGATTTATTTTGCGGTTTACGCTTTTTGGAATTTAAGGAGTTTATTCTCTGAATTTGGTTTTAAAGAAAAATTTTGGAAGGTATTTTTTGCTTCATCTTTAGTTGTTTGCGTATGGTGCTTGTTACAGTGTATATTGGATCTTGTTGGTGTGGGCAGGGAAGCTAGTTTGATGTGCGCTGGATGTACGTATAAAATGTTTGGGTTTCCGCATCCGAATGGATTCGCTATAGAACCACAATTTATGGGTAATTTATTGCTCGCGCCCACAATAATAAGCGGGATATTAATTGCTACGTACCCTTCGGGCACGTTCCGGGCCACTCGGGCTGAGTCTTCATGTCACTCAGAGTACATAGCAACTAATATCCCGCTTAGCAAGGTGCAAGCAATAAGTCTATTTGCTGTATTTACTGTGACGTTGTTTTTGACGTTTTCGCGAGGAGCAATTTATGCATTTATTGTGGCGATGATTTTTATGACGGCGATGAAAATAGTGCAGACAAAAAAATGGAAGGTTTTGATTGTGTGGCCAATGATTTTGTTGGCGTTTATTTTTACTTTGAGTCTGCAGGGGATTATGGCACAAGTTGGCTCCACAAAAGATACTTATATGGATGGCGTGACAAAAGCTTTAAATCATCTATCACTTGGCGTGATTGATGTTCGTGTGGATGAGAATGATGATAGGCAGGGAGATGCGGAGAAAACGGACGCGCTTCCTTCAGAAGATGATGCTAAAGAAGAATCAATATTTGACGGTTATGTAGAAGAGTCTACTGGGACGCGTATGAGACTGACTAACGCAGCGATAGAAATTTGGCAAAAAGATTTTGGCACAATACTTTTTGGCGTAGGGATTGGTGGGGCTGGGCAAGCTTTATATGCGAATGGATTATCTTCGGCACCAAAGGAAATTATACAGAATGAATATGCAAGTTTGTTACTTGAAATTGGTTTAGCGGGGATTATATTAGTGATTTTTACGATGGTTTTGGTGATTCGTGCCGTAATGAAGAGTTCGGTAATGCCGATAGTATCAACATTGATTGTGGCTTATGGAATTACATTATTATTCTTTTCTGGATTACCAAATGCTTTACATATTTATTTGTTGCCGGCGTTATTTATATCTCTTTACGGAAAAAGTTCGTATCGTAAATCGTAGCACCATGATTTTTATAGAATTGTTGTGAAGCTTCACGGCCATGGCCGCAAGTAAATTCTAGGTTTTTGCAGCCCTTTTCTTTGGCCCAATTTAGCATTTCTTGCCACAGTGCAGAGCCAACACCTTTACCACGAGCTGATGCATCAGTGACGAAATCTTCAAGGTAGGCGTTTTTGCGGATGATTGGACCCATGTGGATTGATAAAGTTGCAATGCCTACGATTTTTTCGTTTTCGTCTAAAGCGATTAACATATCGTGGTATGGGGAGTTGATGAGCTCATCGAACCATTCTTTTGGGATTTCGCCACGATCTTTGCCGGAACGAGAGAGTTGAATTAAGAGTTCGCGGATACGTTCTGCGATTTCTGGAGTATATTCTTTTAGAGTGGTAATTTTCATAAAATTTCTCCTAGTTTATTTTTTAATTCATTTGCTAAAGTTTCGATAGAATTTGCATCGTCTCCCCACATAGTAATGCGGATGAGATTTTCGGTGCCAGAAGGACGGACAAGTAAACGACCAGAAAGAGATTTGAGTTTTTTGTCATATTCAAGTAGAAGATCTTTTGCTGGCTGGCTTTCTTTGAGATTCTGTTTTTGCTTTGGGCTGGCATCCATATTAACTATGATTTGTGGAAGTTTTGTAATAATCGAGGCAAGTTTATCAAGACTCTTGCCAGTTTCTGAAATTATTTTAGAAATGAAGAGCGCAGTGAGCACTCCATCGCCGGTAATTTCTCCTGGCAGTATAATATGGCCAGATTGTTCACCACCGAGTTGGATATTTTTCTCATGCATGGCAGTAGCGACATTAGAATCGCCGACTGAAGTGATTTCTAAGTTGATTTTATTTTCTTTGGCCCAATTCAAAAGTCCTTGGTTTGCCATGACGGTTACAACGGCAGAGTTCAGGCCTAGGAAGTCGGTTAAAATGGCAATGATTTGATCGCCGTCTATGACCTCGCCGTCTTTATCTACGAGTAGGCAACGATCACCGTCACCATCAAAAGCAATACCAAAATCTAAATTCTGGTCTTTGACGAGTTTTTGCAATTGTTCAAGATGTGTACTGCCACAATTTTGATTTATGGTGGTGTTGTAGCTTCCGTCGCAATTGATAGGGAAAATATTTGCGCCGAGTTCTTCGAAAATTTCCTTTCCTATGACGCTGGTTGCACCGTTGGCGGAGTCAAGACCAATACGAAGGTTTGAAAAGTTTACATCTTTCACATATTCTTTGAGATGATTTTTATATATATTTATAGCCTCATCGTGTAAGTCCTCGCGGATACTAGGTGAAATTAATTCGTAATGGTTGATATCTTCTAGAGCTTTTTCAATAGCACCGCAACCTTCTTCGCAGAGTTTTCTAGTGCTACCGTTTGTGCATTCGAAAATTTTAATGCCGTTATCAGTGTAGGGATTATGCGAAGCTGTGACATCAATTGCTATGTCAAATCCCATTTCTTTGAAGCAGAAGTTGATGGCTGGTGTTGGTAGTACACCGACGTTGCCATATTCGATGCCGAAAGTTTCTAGGGCAGTTTCGAGATCGGCCAAGATCCATTCGGTGGATTCTCTAGTGTCGCCACCGATCAAGACTTTTATATTGTCACTAGCGTAGTCGACCAAGCCTTTAACGATAGCTGTAAGAAAATCAGTGGTAAATTCGTCTGATTTTTTGCGGATGCCATCCGTGCCAAAATGTTTCATTTTTATTCCTCACAGAGTTTTTTAATTACGTTAATTGTGAGAGTTATGTCTTTTGCGGAGCTTCCACGAGAAAGGTCGGCGAGGGGAAGTTTGAAACCTTGAATAATTGGTCCGGCACAAGTAAAGCCACCAAATTGTTCGAGGGATTTGTAGAGAATATTGCCGGAATTTAAGTCCGGAGTGATAAGAATATTAGCCGCGCCTTTTAGCGGGGAATTCGGGATTTTTTTAGCAGAAATAGTCGGATTAATGGCGGCATCAAGTTGCATCTCGCCGTCAATAATCCAATCTGGGTATTTTTTTCGTATTTCTTCGATTACAAAGTGAATTTTTTCTAAGTCTGGGTTCTTGCCTCCGCTACCATTGGTGGAATAGGAAAGCATAGCGATTTTTGGTTGCTCATTATAATATTTTTTAAAGGTTTTTGCTGTATCTTCGACTATGCAAAGTAATTGTTCTTTGGTTGGGAGTTTGTTAACTCCGCCATCGGCAAGCGCAAAATGGACGTCGCCTTTTTCGCAGATAAAACAACTAGAAAAGTATTGAGAGTCTAGTGGTAAATTGTCTTTGTAAGCAATGAGGACGTCGCGAGATGGATAATCAAGACCAGAAATCATGGAATCGGCTTGATTTTGGTTTAACATTTTGGCTGCGGTGATTAAGTCTGGAGCAGAAAAAAACTCAATGTCTGGGAAGCTTGAAATAACTTCTTGAACGATTGAGTTTTTTAGTTCTGGGAATATGATTTTCATGTTCCCATTATAGCATGTTTACTTGTCTACGACTTCGCCTTCGACTGGTTCGTCTTTGTCGTTTGATTTACCGTTTTTGTCGTCGGACTTTTTGTCTTCGGATGCAGATTGGTAAAGTTTTGCGCCAATTGGCATCATTTTGTCAGAAAGCTCTTTGGTGGCTGACTCGAATTTTTCTTTGTCTGCATCAGCGTCATTTAAAACTTTTTTAGCTTCTTCAACGGCTTTTTTCAGAGTTTCCTTATCTTCGTCGCTGATTTTATCTTTGTATTCATCTGGCATTTTTTCAGCTTGATAGATAGTGTTTTCTAGGTGGTTTTTAGCGTCGATACTATCCTTTTTCTTCTTATCTTCTTCGGCGTGGAGCTCAGCTTCTTTTTGAGCTTTTTCGATATCTTCTTTGCTCATGTTGCCGGAGTTTTGGATGGTAATAGACTGCTCTTTACCAGTACCTTTATCTTTGGCGGTGACATTTAGGATACCGTTGGCGTCTAGATTGAAGGTTACTTCGATTTGTGGCACACCACGTGGGGCTGGTGCGATGCCGTCTAGGATGAAACGACCGAGAGATTTGTTGTCTGCGGCGAATTCACGTTCACCTTGAAGAACATGGATCTCTACTTGTGGCTGGTTGTCGGATGCGGTAGAGAAGACTTCGGACTTGCTGGTTGGAATAGTAGTATTGCGATCGATGAGTGGAGTACGAACGCCGCCCATGGTTTCGATACCAAGAGTGAGTGGGGTGACATCGAGAAGAAGGATGTCTTTGACGTCGCCTTGAAGTACGCCGCCCTGGATGGCTGCACCTACAGCTACTACCTCGTCTGGATTTACGCCCTGCATTGGGTCTTTGCCAAAGATATTTTTAACTTTTTCGACTACGGCTGGCATACGAGTCATACCACCAACCATGACAATCTCGTCAATATCTTTAGTTGAAAGTTTGGCGTCTTTCAATGCTTTTTCGACTGGCTCTGCTAGGCGATCAAGCAAAGGCTCAACTAGCTCTTCGAGTTTGGCACGGGTCAAAGTATATTCAAAGTGTTTTGGTCCGTCGGCATCAGCAGAAAGGAATGGAAGATTGATATCGGTAGAAGTGCTGCTCGATAGCTCTTTTTTGGCTTTTTCAGCTTCGTCTTTGACACGTTGCATAGCAGCAGCGTCGCCTTTGATATCAATACCAGATTCTTTTTTGAATTCGTCAACGAGGAAGTTTACGATAATATTATCAAAATCTTCACCACCAAGGTGTGTATCACCATTAGTAGACATAACTTCAAATACGCCATCACCGAGCTCCAGCACTGATACATCGAAGGTACCACCGCCAAGGTCGAAGACTACGATTTTTTCGTCTTTTTTACTTTCTAGGCCATAGGCTAGAGCTGCTGCGGTAGGCTCATTGATGATACGTTTAACTTCGAGGCCAGCGATTTTGCCGGCATCTTTGGTGGCTTGACGTTGAGAATCGTCAAAATAAGCTGGAACAGTAATAATGGCTTCGGTGACTGGTTCGCCAAGGAAGGCCTCAGCGTCGGCTTTGATCTTGGAAAGCACCATGGCGCTGATTTCTTCTGGAGTATATTCTTTGCCATCCATCTCGACAGCAACGCCGTTGCCTTTTTTGACGATTTTGTATGGAGAAATGTCTAAATCGTGTTTAACTTCTTTGTCCTCGAATTTACGACCAATCAAGCGCTTGATGCCATAAATGGTATTTTTTGGGTTAGTGACACGTTGACGTTGAGCGATTTTACCCACGAGACGCTCACCTTTTTTGGTGACTGCGACTACTGATGGAGTAGTGCGATCGCCTTCGGCGTTAGTAATAACTTCTGGCTTGCCGGCAACCATATAAGCGAAGGCACTGTTGGTAGTACCTAGATCGATTCCAATTATTTTACTCATTTTTTCCTCACTTTCGTTTATTTTGTTGGCACTCATGCATGTTGAGTGCTAATATGTCTCTATTGTAGTAAATTGGCACTCGTTTGTCAAGTCTGCTAATTAAATTTTCAGCCTTTTAATGACTAGCGTGAAAAAAAGTTTATCATTATCTCTGTTTGTAGTATAATAACGGTATGGCAATAGAGAGGTTAGTGGAGCCGACGGCGGCAGAAAATGATAATGAAGAAGAGAAAATTGAGATTTCTCTTAGACCGACGACTTTTGATGAATATATTGGGCAAGAGCATTTAAAAAATAATATTAAGTTGGCAATAGATGCGGTAAAAAAACGTGGCGATGGTTCTACTCTAGACCATGTATTACTTTATGGTCCTCCGGGTCTCGGTAAAACTACCATGGCTGGAGTAATAGCACATGAACTTGGCGCATCGCTTAGGGTGACAAGTGGTCCTGCGATTGAGCGGGCTGGCGATTTGGCGTCAATTTTGACGAATTTAAAAGATGGAGATGTGCTTTTTATTGATGAAATTCATAGATTAAGACGTGCGGTGGAAGAGGTCTTATATTCTGCGATGGAAGATTACAAATTGGATATCGTGATAGGCAAAGGTCCGGCAGCGCGAAGCGTGAGGCTTGATTTGCCGAAATTCACGGTAATTGGGGCTACTACACGGACTGGGTCTCTTGCTGGGCCACTAAGGGATCGTTTTGGCATAATCCATCGTTTAGAATATTATAAAAAACCAGAAATTGAACAAATTATAAATCGTACAGCCGGGATACTTAATACAAAAGTTAATCCAGATGCAGTAGAATTGCTAGCTGGTAGGTCTAGGCTTACTCCGAGGATTGCAAACCGGATTTTTAAGAGAGTAAGAGATTTTGCAGACGTGAATGGCGATGGGGTTGTTGATAAAAAAGTGGCAGAGGATGCTTTGAAATTGATGGAAATTGATGATTTAGGGCTGGATCCGGCGGATAGAAATATGCTTAGGGCAATGTATGATAATTATGGGGATCGGCCGGTAGGGCTTAGCACGATTGCCGCACTCACTGGGGATGAAACGACTACGATAGAAGATTACTATGAGCCATATTTGTTGCAGCTCGGTCTTTTGGTGAGAACTCCGAGAGGTAGAATGGTAACTGAAAAAGGGAAGCGACATTTACAAAGTTTATAAGATAAGATATGATGAAAAAAAGGAGTTAGTATGGATAAATCTTTAATCAAAGTTCGTCACGATAGAAGTAAAAAGGATTTTCCTGGGTTGAAACTTGAGGATGACGAGTATGTGGAATTTGCTATTAAGCGAGCAAAGATTTGTTTGATGATGATTTGGGGCGGTACGGCTTTTGGCTTGATTCTGGTTTTGGTAGGTTTTTTGTTTGTGTTGATGGGCCAAAATATGATTGATGCAATGGGGCTCAATTTTCTCTTTATTATTTTGGCAGCACTTCTTGCGGCAGCATTGATTATGGGGGTAGTTGCATCGATGATATATCATGGCAACAGACTATTTATTACGAATAAACATGTAATACAAATAACAATGAACTCTTTGACTTCGAATTCGGTGAATGTGATAGATCTGAGTTCGGTAGAGGATGCAAGCTTTCGTCAGAATAGTTTGATAGAAAAGATTTTTAATTATGGGACTCTGAGGTTGGCGACGGTTGGTGATGAGACGACTTATACATTTAAATATTCTGATGTAAATGGCGAAGATCTAAAAGAAATTACAAAATTAATTTCGGATGCAAAAAAAGAAGATAAGAAGAAAGCAGATTAATTTCTGTTATATTTAATATAATCTTCTTCTTTTTCTAGGTCGGCTTTTAGAATATATTCTTTACATTTGCCTTCGGTGCAGTTGGCTGGTTCGTAAGAATATGAGCTAAGAGAATCGCCGAGGTTGAACCCGAGTGGATCAGTCCAAAGAGCGGGGTCAATTACTTTGATATTTTCTTCCGAGATAGTTTCTGGGTAATATTTGTGATCTTTGTAGAAACTTTCTTCTAGAGCGTAGTACATGGCGTTGATAGCTGTTTTGCGATCTTCGTCACGATTCATGGCGTCAATATTGCTTTTTTGGATGAAAAAGAGAATTAAAAGTAGTGATGCAAAGATTGAGACAATAATAATTTCTATGATGGTAAAGCCTTTTTTAGTATTCATGCTTTTATTATAACATATTTTTTGGTATAATAGCGAGAGGTTGGTACCGTAGCTCAGCTGGTTAGAGCGTGGGACTCATAAGCCCAAGGTCACTGGTTCAAGCCCAGTCGGTACTACCATTTTTTTGTCAAAAAATGGCAGTACGCGGAACTTCGTAAACGGTACTACCATTTTTTTGCGTAAAAAACGCGCTGAACTTAGAGTTCGGCGCGGTGGCAGCTTTTATAATATGCTACCAGTTTTTACAGATAAGAATAATCCTCCATCTTTTTTGGCCATTACGAAGAGCTCTTCGTGACCTTTCAGCTCTTCGATTAGCCAATTCGGAAGTGTCACTCGCCCTTTTTTATCTAGGGCTTGTCCTGCTCCGAAAGGGAATTTGTCGGCATCTAAAATTTCTATAATTTCATGGCCGACCTTTACGGTTAAAATGATCTTTTTAGGCATCTTTTCTTTGTTTAGAAAAGAACCTATATGGATCAAATTCTTGGATCGTATTTTTACTTTACCTATAAAATAATACTCTTCACCCTCCATCAATATCACCTCCTAGAGTAGAGCATCTTTCTATTATATCATACTTATGCGAAAAAGTCAATATAATATGGTATATATTAGTGAAGGAAGTTGCACCCATGTTAGAGGGAGATTTGATTCGCAAGAAATAATTTTTCAAACTTTTCGTAAGTTGACTTTTAAGATTGATAGGAATATCATAAAGTATGAAAAGTATAACTTGTTATACTAAAAGGAGAAACATATGAAAGATAAGTTTGTAGGCATTGCTAAAGTTGGCGAAAAGGGACAAATAGTAATACCAAAAGAAGCGAGAGATATGTTTGATATTAAACCAGGTGATTCTATCATCGTGCTTTGTGATAAACGAAAAGGAATAGCCTTATTAAAAGCGGACACAATTGAAGATTTGTCTGATAAAGTTTTTTCAAAGGAAAGTAAAAAATAATGGTCGCAATAGTAACAAGAAAACTAACAAAAAAATTTAAAGATAAAGTTGCAGTGAATGAAATAGATCTGAAAATTAAACAGGGTGAATTGTTTGCGCTTTTAGGAGTAAATGGCGCCGGTAAAACAACCACCATCAAAATGTTATCAGGACTAATTCTTCCGACCTCAGGTGATATCGTAATAGACAATATGAATATGAAAAAGGACATATTCAAGATAAAAGAAATCTTAAATATATCACCCCAAGAAACTGCTATTGCTCCAAATTTAACAGTTAAAGAAAACTTAGAGTTTATGGCAGGAGTTTATCGGATAAAAGATAAAGGTAATAAAATAAATGAATTGATTAAACAATTTAAACTTGATGAAATATTAACTAAAAGAGCAAAAACTCTATCAGGCGGCTGGCAAAGAAAAGTATCTATTGCGATTAGTTTGATAAATGATCCAAAGATATTATTCTTAGATGAACCAACATTGGGGCTCGATGTCATAGCAAGAAAAGAACTATGGAAAATAATTGAAGGATTAAAAGGTAAGATTACTATTATTTTGACAACTCATTATATGGAAGAAGCCGAAAGCCTATCAGATAGAATTGGTATAATGGCAAATGGCAATCTTGTCGATATTGGTACATCAAAAGAATTAATCAGAAAGACCAAAACTAAGAACTTTGAAGATGCTTTTGTATCAATTGCAACTAGAGGTGAGTGATGACGAGAATGATAAATTTTGCTAAAAGAAACTTTAAGGAATTAATTAGGGATCCTTTAAGCTTGGTATTTGAAATTGCTTTACCATTATTCTTGTTATTTTTATTTCAGCAATTTGATATTCCAGCAGATAATTACAAGTTAGAAAACTTTACTCCATCAATAATTCTATTTGGCTTTTCATTTATTACATTGTTTGCTGCGACATTAGTTGCAAAAGACAGAACTTCATCATTTTTAATTAGACTTGGAGCATCACCGATGAAATCAAGTGATTATATTTTAGGATATATATTATCGCTATTGCCAATGGTATTAATCCAAAATGTATTATTCTTCTTAGTTGCTGTTATTATGGGGCTAGAATTTAGTATAAGTATAATACTGACAATATTAGTATCTATGGTTATTTCTATATTCTTTATATCGTTAGGAATACTCATCGGGAGTCTAGTTAGCGAAAAAGGAACTGGTGGTCTAGGTAGCATAGTTGTTCAATTGGTATGTTTTACAAGCGGCATGTATTTTCCTAAAGATTCAATCGGTGGCGTTTTCGAAATTATATGTGAAATATTGCCATTTGAAGCATGCTTAAATATCACACAAGGCACATTGCATAACGATTTTAGTAATTTAACGCCTGCCGATATAGTAGTATTTTTAATTTATTTTATAGCAATTCTA
Organism: Candidatus Saccharibacteria bacterium UBA3218; assembly: GCA_002363125.1. Taxonomy (GTDB): domain Bacteria; phylum Patescibacteriota; class Saccharimonadia; order Saccharimonadales; family Saccharimonadaceae; genus Nanosyncoccus. Next base: position 15,994 of record DEWE01000001.1, read on the forward strand.
TTATTGTCAATTATTTTTTTTAAAAAGAGAATGATTAGTGATAATAAATAATTCTGAGACGTGATGAACAAAAATATAGCCCTAAGGGGCATATTTTTATTCATGGTACACTCGACACGATTCGAACGTGCGACCTTCTGGTTCGAAGCCAGATGCTCTATCCAGCTGAGCTACGAGTGCATAACGGTTTGGTACACCCGGCACGATTTGAACGTGTGGCCTTCAGTTCCGGAAACTGACGCTCTATCCAGCTGAGCTACGGGTGCGAAGTGACACTGTAAGTGTGCAGTTAAATTATACCATATTATAAGGGGTTAATAAAGCGAAAGCTCGAAGTGATGGGTTGAAAATGCAGAGACTACATGCTAGATATGGCGCATGGTAAAAATTTTTGGTAGGACCTTACATCAATCGTATTTTGTGGTGGCGATGTGTATTGGGGTAGTGATAGGCACTATTTTGGCATTGATTTTTAGAGTAAAATTTTTTGTGTCACCGATATGGGCGGGTCTTGCCGTTGGTTTGTTAATCTTGGTTTATTTCAAACCAAAGTTGGTTTTTGTAGTTTTGGCAATAATTGCCGGAATATTTTTGGCGTTTTTTAGAAGCTCTAGAGATTTAATTGGAGAGGATTATATTCGGCAATTTTATGGGCAAACGGTGGTAGTACACGGGGTGATAGATGGGGATCCGGAGACGGATGATGGTGGGACGAAATTTAAATTAAAGGATTTAAAATTTGGTGAAAGTGGTGAGTGTGAAACAGCTGGTAGCTTATATATATCCGAATATAAAAACGAGAATTTGTCGCGAGGGGACAATTTAGTACTCAGCGGAAAATTGGCGGAAGGATTTGGAACTTATGCGGGGTATATGTATAAACCAGGAATTAAAAAATGGGGAAGGCCAGAGCCGGGTGATCTGGTGTTAAAAGTAAGAAATTGGTTTGCGGGAAGGGTTAGGAGTTTGGTGCCGGAGCCACAGGTGAATTTGGGTTTATCTTATCTTCTTGGTATGAAATCTGGTTTACCAGATGGTCTAAATGAAAATTTGAGGATAGTGGGGTTAGTGCATATTGTGGTGGCGAGTGGGGCACATCTATCTATATTGGTAGAAATTGCTCGGAAGATTTTTGGGAAGGTGTCAAGGTTTGCCGGGCTTTTGTTTTCAGTTTTATTTGTAGTGTTTTTTATGGCGATGGTGGGATGGACGCCATCTATTATGAGGGCAGGAATTATGACAATTTTGACATTGATGGCTTGGTATGTGGGGAGGAAATTTGCTCCGTGGCGGATAATTCTGATTGTGATGGCGGGGACTCTTCTAGTAAACCCAATGTTTATAATTAATCTTGGTTGGATTTTGTCTTTTGCAAGCTATGCAGGGATCATGATAATTGGGCCGAAATTTATAAAAATTTTTTATGGATCAAAAACGCCAGGTTTTGTGGCGAGTATTATAATTACGACTCTTGCGGCTACGGTGATGACGTTGCCGATAGTTCTATATTATTATGGCACCGTATCGTTAATTAACGTGATTGCGAATTTGTTGATTTTGCCAACTTTGCCGTATGCGATGGGGTTGGTGTTTTTGTCTGGGTTATTTGCTGGGGTGCCGGTTTTAGGTACGGTAGTGGGTTTTGTAGCAACGAAATTATTAGATTTTCATATTGCTGTGGTTGATTTCTTTGGTGGGATGAAAAGTTTTTTGGTGAAAATTGAGCCGTATCAACCGTGGGTGTTTTTGATTTATGTTTTGATTTTGGGGTTATTTCTGATACAGAGTTTATTGAAAAGAAAATAAAGGTAGTGTTTAGATAGTTTAAAAATAGACGGCTAGTGAGCTAGCTGTCTATTTTACTTTTAGAGTAAAAAATGGTAAAATAAAAGTAAGAGTAATATTAAATTTTATTTGGAGAGATTATGTCTGGACATAGTAAATGGGCAACGACCAAGCGTCAAAAAGCAGTGGTTGATGCTAAACGAGGTGCGTTGTTTACAAAAATTGGGAATCAAATTGCGATTGCGGCGCGTGGCGGTACGGATCCAGCCATGAATCCCTCTCTTGCTATGGTGCTTGAAAAAGCTCGTCTTGCAAATATGCCAAAAGCCAATATCGAACGAGCTATTGCGAGGGTTGCGGATAAATCAGCTGCAACTTTGGTGGAGGAAGTGTACGAGGCTTATGGGCCTGGTGGTGTGGGAATTGTGATTGAGATTGCCACGGATAATAAAAATCGCACGATGCCAGAGGTGAGACACACGCTTGATAAAAATGGTGGGCGGATGGCTGATCCTGGTTCAGTGATGTTTCAATTTACTAGAAAGGGCGTGATTGAAATTTCCGAAAAAGGCGAGGATGCTTTGATGGTAGCACTTGAAGCTGGAGCGGAGGATGCAAATGAAGAAGAAGACGGAATTTTGATTTATACTTCCGCGTCTGATTTAATGAAAGTAAGGAAGGCTTTGGTGGATGCTGGCATGACGGTGACGTCTGCAGAATTGCAGTATGTGCCGAATAATTATGTGCCGATAGAAGGTGAGAATGCTGAGAAATTAGAGAAATTGCTTGGCGCAGTGGACGATTTGGACGATGTAACGAACGTCTATACTAATGCAGGATAATATGTTATAATAATTGGTGGAAAGGTGGCCGAGTGGTTGAAGGCACTGGTCTTGAAAACCAGAGATGGAAACATCCGCAGGTTCGAATCCTGTCCTTTCCGCCATTTTGAAGTTAGTTTATTTCAATTTCGTTTGGTGTGATAGTGAGAGTGGAGCCTGGTGTAGCATGACCCGAAAGAATGGCGGCAGCGACGATATTTTCAACAGTTTTTTGGACGATACGGCGCATTGGACGAGCACCCATTTTTGGATCATAGCCTTTTTCTATTAGGATTTGTTTAGCATCTGGGTCAACGACTACAGAAATTTTTTGTGGTTCCAAGGTTTTGTTGGTAGACTTAATAATCAAATCTAATATTTGCAACAAATCTTCTTTTGATAGTGGTTTAAACAAACAGATTTCGTCGAAGCGGTTGAGAAATTCTGGTTTAAATTCGTTGCTAGCAATAAGTTCATCGATAAATTGGTCTTTGAAGTCTTCAATTTTTTCCCCAGAGGCGATTTTATCGCGAATAGTATTGGCTCCGGCATTGGAGGTTGCGATAATGATACAGTCGCGGAAGCTGATTTCGCGATTTTTTTCATCACGCAAAATACCTTCGTCTAACATTTGTAGGAGTGTAGTGAGGACTGATGGATGGGCTTTTTCGATTTCGTCTAGTAATACTACTGAGAATGGTTGTTTGGATATTTGCGCAGTGAGACTTAGACCGTCTTCTGCTCCGTCTTTTATGAGTCTAGCTACATCTAATGAAGAGACAAACTCATTCATGTCTAAGCGGATGATATTTTTTTCTCCATTGAAATAAATTTCGGACAGAGTTTTGGCGAGCTCGGTTTTGCCGACACCAGTTGGGCCAAGGAAAAGGAAGGTGCCGATTGGACGGCCGGTACTTTTGACGCCAGCGCCAGCACGTCTTAAAGCATTAGAAACGGCGGAAACGGCTTCTTTTTGATCTACCATGCGTTCGTGGATAAGTGATTCGAGATTCAAAAGTTTAGAGCGATCGTCTTCACTAGAAGCGACCTTAACTTTTACGCCATAAGATTTTTCAACAGCAGTTTGTACAGATTCGGCTGTAACGAGGCCGTTCTCGGCATAGCTTGCAGCGGATTCTAGAAGTAGCTTGGCTTTGCCCGGCATTTCTACATCGTGAATATATTGGTTGCTGAGACGATATGCTTCGGTGAGGGAAGGGTAAGTATAAATAACTCCTTTTTGGTATTCGAAAAACGGGACTTGGTCCATGAGTATTTTCATGGTTTCTTCATGATTGCTTGGGGTGATAACGATTTTATTCAATGCATTTGCTAGAGCGGAATTTTTAGCAGAGATCTCAAGGAACTTTTGGCTATCCATGATTAATATCATTCTAATGTTGCCGGCTTCTATAACTGGCAACAATAAGTTGGTGATATCTACTAACCCGGGACCTTCTTCAAAAAACAAATGAGCATTATCTAAACATAAGATAATATTTTTAGCTGAATATATTTCGTTTAAGATACGGATCATTAAATACTCTAATTCGCCTTCTTTGTCTACTGCGGAAATTAGACTCGGCGCGTCTAAAGAGTAAATCTGGCAATATTTTAGTGAATGAGGAATATTGCTACTAGCGTTCATTAAAGTCTCTGCAAGTGCATTTACGAGCGTGGAACGGCCACTGCCGTATGATCCAACCAAAGCGATATTTTGACGGCCACCATGGGTGAAGGTTTCTACAATCTGATTGATGATCTTAGTATGATCGGCTTGTTGTAATTTGGTATGTGATCCAGAGTAGCGCTCGGATAGGTTGATGGCAAAACGTTGGAGTGTTGGGGTGTATCCGAACGCAAAATCACGAGCTATACCGCCAGAATGTACAGGCTTTTTGGAATCTTTTACCAGCCAGTTGAGATAATTGAACCAAATGATACCTTGATATAAATCATTCATGGTGAGCTTCAATTGGCTTAGTATGAGTTCGTGATCTGGTATGACGGAAATCATTGCTACGGCTATAGTCGCACCAGTGATTTCTTCAGAATTAGTGTCTTCACGGATTTTTCGTGCCGTCTCAAAAATTGGTTCTGTAGAGGTAGGAAGAAAGTTTGAAATTTCATTAAAGAATGGTACAGGTAAATTAAATCTAGCCATGAGAAAAGAACCACTACGGGTTTTTGGTAATATCTGAATTAAATCTAGTGGAGAAGTTTTCTCTGATAATAGAAGCAATAGATCTTCTGAAATTAAATCCGTAAAATTATTATTTTTTTCAATTGGGATATCGGCGAGGGCGTTTTTGATCCAATAAATTAACATAACTGGAAGGACTGAAAACCCAACCAAGCTCCAACCCGAGCTTTCTTTAAAATATAATAATGCTATGCCGCCAGATAACAAGGCGATGAATATGAGAAAAAGAAAGATCAAAACAACAGGATTATTTAGCGCATGTTTTTGATGGGCTTTTCTGACGCGAGTATTATGGTTATCGAAGGAATTTTTCATAGTGTTACCCCAATGACGCTAAGGATTATTCCGGCGATTGGTAGAAGTGGAATAATTGGCCAGAGAATTATAGTAATAAGGCTTAGAATACCACTGAATATGATGACGATTGTGCCGGTGATCAAAATTATCAAGCGGGAGAAAAATCCAATTAGGCGTGAAACTAGTCTGTCTAGAAACATATGAAATTTAAGGTCTAAAGAAGCGTCACCTCTGGCGGTAGCGGCGGAGATTTGGCGATAGGGTTTGAACAACGTCCGAAGAAGTGAGCTCATCGAAAAAAAATCTGTGACATTGGAAAACCAGGTGCGGATTTTTTCAATAAAGACTTTCCACCCGTGAGAGTACCACCAGAAAAACATTTCGGCAATAGCCATAAGAATATTATAGCATATAAATAGTAACTAGAAATTTCTTTATAGATATGTTATAATGTGAATATGGCAAGAAAAATTAAAATGAAAGTGGTTTCTAAACAAAATCGCAATAATAATCATAAGCATAGCGATAAAAGAAAACATCCACGTTTAAAAAATGGTCGCTAAAAGAAATCCAATTAGGGTTTCTTTTTTTGTTGTCTTAATAAATATGCTTATGCTATAATGACAATATGGATGAGGGTGAGATTCAAGCTAAGCGACGGGAAAATGAAGAACAGGCAACCGCTGGAAGAGCGCGAATTTTGGGTTTGCCGTATTTAGATACACGTGATTTTGAAAATAATATACCGTTGGTTCCAAACTTGCTTGAGATACAGGAGATGCATAAGGATTTTATAATCCCTTTGCAAGAAGGTGGTGGCGATGAACATTACCAATTTATGGTAACGAGTCAGACTCCTAGGACTTTGATTGAAAAAATGCGTCAGGAATATACCGAAGAAGGTGAAAAGGTAGATTTTTTCTTAATTTCAAACTCAGCTTATAAAATTTTTATGTTGCGCTATGATCCGCCGAAGGTCGTACAATATGACGATATTAAAATTGCGGGTGAGGGTGATTCTGAGACCATAGCATCAGTTTCTAACACACTTAGAACGGTTTCCACGGAAAAGGTTTTTGATTTTTTGATTGATCAGGCAGATAAGTTAGGTGCTTCGGATATTCATATTGAAAATATGCGTGATGGGATTAGGGTTAGGATGCGTGTAGATGGAATTTTACATCCAGTGGCAAATATTGATAAAGATAGATATAGGATATTTATGGGGGAATTATCATCTCGTGCAAATGTGTCAACGGCTTCTAACAAACCGCAATCTGGGCATATGCAGAAAGAAATTCATCGTGACGGCGCAAGCCATTTACTCAATATACGCGTAGAGACAATACCGACTATGTATGGGCAAGATGCGGTGTTGCGTTTGTTTAATTTTGATGAATCATTATTGAACTTAGATTTACTTGGATTATCTAAAGAAGAAAGAGCTGAGATAGACGAAGTAATTTCACACCCCCGAGGGTTAGTATTGATGGTTGGTCCGACTGGGTCAGGTAAGTCTACGACGCTTTACTCCATGCTGAATGCACTTAATACTTCGGATAGAAAAATAATTACTCTGGAGGATCCGATTGAATATGGTATTACTGGCATTTCGCAGATCCCGATTAATACTAATAATGGCGGATCATTTGCGGAGGGGTTGCGCTCCGTGCTTCGTTTGGATCCAGATGTAGTGATGGTGGGCGAGATTCGTGATGCGGATACGGCGAAGACAGCAATTCAAGCTTCTATTACGGGACATTTGGTATTATCTTCATTTCATGCTAATTCTACCGCGGCTGCATTTTCGAGGATGATAGATTTGATTGGTGTAAACCCGATTTTTGCAAGTTCAATTAGATTGATTATGGCGCAGAGGTTGGTTAGAAAATTATCTGATACTAAAAAACCACGTCCTGCTACGGAGGCTGAGCGAGATTATATTAAAGAAGCAATGCGCGGCGTAAAGGAGGATATATTATCTGATTTTGATATGGAAAATCCGTTATTATATGATCCGGTAGCGACAGAAGAGGATCCATTTGGATATAAAGGTAGGACCGTGATAATGGAACAATTAGTGATTAATGATGATGTGCAGGCATTTATACGTGGAGATGTAGCGGATATAAATACAAAAGCAATAGAGGACGCGGCAAAGAAAAATGGTATGTTGACTTTGGAGCAAAAGGGTATACTGGCGGTACTGAAGGGTGAAACGACTTTGGAAGAAGTTTCGCGTGTGATATAATATCTGGTATGAGTGAAAAAGTTATTTCTGACTATAATGGTTACGATTATAAAAAAATTTTTTGGGAAGATGCCGATCGTGAGTATGAAGATCAGGCTGATCGTATGGCAATTAGAAAGTTATTGCCAAAAAGGATGGAAAAATTTGCGGATATTGGTGGTGGATATGGACGGCTTGCAAACGAATATTTAAAGCGAGCACGCAAGGTTTACATTTTTGACTATTCCAAGACCGAATTAGCTCAGGCAAAGGAAATTTATGGCGATAAAGTAGAAACTAAAGCTGGCGATATTTATAAATTGCCTTTTAAGGATAATGAACTTGACGGCTTGATGATGGTGAGAGTTACTCATCATCTTAAGGACATGAAAAAGGCCATTTCTGAGCTTTATCGGGTATTGAAGCCGGGTGGCGTAGCGGTGATAGAAGTTGCGAACAAACGGACTTTGCCAAAAATGGCTAGATATATTACTGGGCGCAGTAAGGTTAATCCATTTGATAAAAAAGTAGCAAATTATAAAAATATTTCAAAGGACGGGTTTTATAATTATCATCCAAAATATGTAGAAGAGATTTTTGAGCAGGTTGGATTTAAGCAAGAAAGAGTTTTGTCAGTATCTAATTTTCGTAGCAAGGGGCTTAAAAAAATCTTTGGCACGAGTAACTTGGTAAAAATGGAAGACTCGGCACAGCAATTATTGGCTGGAGTAAGATTTGCTCCATCTATTTACTATAAATTGAGAAAACCAGAAAAATAGGGTATAATATATAAAGTTGACGGGGCCATCGTTCAACGGATAGGACATATCCCCTCTAAGGATACAATGCTGGTTCGATTCCAGCTGGCCTCGCCATTTTTTGATGATTAATCTTCTTCTGGGACAATAGCAAGGTGAGCTTCTTCTAGTTGGATTTGATCTACTTCGGATGGGGAGTCCATCATTAGGTCCACTCCAGAACCATTTTTTGGAAAAGCTACAATATCTCGAATATTATCTACACCTTCTAGAACCATAAAAATGCGATCTAACCCAGGAGCACAACCAGCATGTGGTGGGGCACCGAACTTAAAGGCATTTAACATACCGCCAAAGCGTGATTCTACATAGGCATTGTTATATCCTAAGATATTGAATACTTTATACATAATTTCTGGATTATAATTACGGACAGCGCCAGAGCAGACTTCATATCCATTCATGACCATGTCATATTGATCTGCCTTGATGGCTAGTTTTTCTGAGTCGGTTTTGGCGTTTACCAAAGTTTCTAGTCCGCCTTTTGGCATAGAGAATGGATTATGGCCAAAATCTAATTTGCGGTTTTTGTCGTCCCATTCATAGAAAGGAAAATCTATAATCCAACAGTAAGCAATTTCGCTTGGATTTTTGAGGCCGAAATGGTCAGCAAAAGAGATGCGAAGTTGACCGAGGATTTTGTTTACTTTTTCGCGGTCGTCTGCGCCAAAGAACACAGCATCGCCTTCTTCTGCTTCAGTTTTTTCTTTGATGGCGTTTAATTCTTCGTCAGTGAGGAATTTTGCAATGGGGGATTTGGCTTCGCCGTCAACATATAATATATATGCTAAGCCACCAGCTCCAAGTTTTTTGGCTTCGTCGGTGAATTCATCGATTTCGCGGCGGGTGAGGGAAGCGCCATTTTTTACGCAGATGGCTTTCACGCACTCAGTTTTGAAAACTTTAAAGTCGGTAGTTTTGAATGATTCGGTAAGATCTATTAATTCCATACCATAACGAAGATCTGGTTTGTCTACGCCATAGGTTTCCATTGAAAAGTCGTATGGCAGGCGTGGAATATTGCTATTTTCTGGGATGTATTTTTCGGCTGGTTTGGAATTCATGACGAGCTTTTTGTGGGCGAAATCGGTAGCAAGAGAAGTATAGAGCGGCTCGATTTCTTGTCGGACAGTTTCACCACTATCTACGAAAGCCATCTCGCAGTCTAGCTGGTAGAAGTCGCCATAGAGACGGTCGGCACGTGGATCTTCGTCGCGGAAGCATGGTGCGATTTGGAAATATTTATCAACGCCACCAACCATGAGAAGTTGTTTGAATTGTTGTGGAGCTTGAGGAAGCGCATAGAATTTGCCAGGGTGCAAACGTGATGGTACGAGAAAATCGCGTGCGCCCTCTGGTGAGGAGTTGGCTAAAATTGGTGTGGTTACTTCGGTAAAATTATGGTCGTACATGTAGTTGCGTATAAAACGATAAAATTCAGAACGACGCTTGAGAAGTTTTTGCATGCTAGGGCGACGTAAATCTAGATAGCGGTATTTGAGGCGCATTTCTTCGGATGATTTTTCTCCGTCGTCGTGAGTATTTACTGGAAGTGGCTCGGATTTATTGAGAAGATCTAGGCTTTCTACTACTAGTTCAATTTTACCAGTGGGAATATTTGGGTTGATTAAATCTGGTTCGCGTTCGCGCATAGTACCAGTAACTTTTAGGACAAATTCATCACGAATGGTTTCGGCGAGTCTGAATGGTTCTTCTGTTTCTGGTGTGACAACGAGTTGGATTATGCCGGTGTGGTCACGAAGGTCTATAAAAATTAGGCCACCGTGATCACGGCGAGAGTTAACCCATCCTTCGACCGTCACTTGTTTACCTAAAAAATCATTTAATCTATCTACTAAAATTCTCATAAGATATATTATATCACTTTTTTAACTGAGAAGATAGTCTAATAGCATCTGGATAGTAAAGAATCCAGCGAGCGACTCGGAGTCGTCTAGTACTAGAAAATAATAACTGTTGGTGCGTTCGATTTCTTCTACGGCAAATTGAAGGGAATCATTTAAATGTAAATAATTTACTGTAGGATCTAGATATTTGGATGCACGGTCGGTTTTTTTGATTTCCAATGCGTTGAGCGCTTCGGTATGGATAATTCCAATAACTTTTTCTTTGTTATTGATGACTGGAAAATTGGTAAAGCCAGATTTATATAATTTATCTAGGACTAGTGGCCCTAAAACTTCTTTTTCGTTAACAAAAACCATTTTTTCTTTTGGTGTCATAAGCTCGTTTATAGTGCGATTGTCAAAATTCATGATGGCAGCAATGCGATTGCGATCGCGTCCACTCAAAATAGTTTTTGGCGTACGTTTTAATAAATCGATAAATTCTGGTAGAGTTTTTGGGGTGTATTTTGGTGCGGATGCGCGGGGATGACGGTATTTTTCCAATTTCGGATCGATGAATTTGACGAACTTCCTGATTAAATTTTCCAACATGATATAATATATTATATATCATTAAAGGAGTTATATGAAGAAGTTTAAGGGTTTCTCTGTGGGAGGAGTAATTGCTGGTTTGGCAGTAGTGGCTTTTATAGGCATTGCAGCATATTTAATAATTGATGGCAATAATAAGGCAACTAATTTTAATAGCTATGATTTTTATTCGGTAATTGAACCAACTAAAGATAATGGCAATATAGGCGATCATGTGAAGGGTGATGCCAGTGCGCCAGTTTTGATATTTGAATATGCAGATTATCAGTGTCCGGGTTGCGCCTCAATAAATCCAAGAGTTAATAAGGCAATAGAAGAATTAAATGGAAAGTTGGCGGTGGTATATCGTAGCTTCTTGCTTTCTTACCATCAGAATGGTACAGCGGCGGCATCAGCGGCAGAAGCTGCGGGGCTTCAGGGTTATTGGAAAGAGTATGCGGATAAATTGTTTGCTGAACAAGCCGAGTGGGAATACGCTTCACCTTCAGAGAGGACGGAATTATTTAATAAATATTTTAATGAAGTTACAAATGGTGAGGGTGATTTAGAAAAGTTTAATAAAGATTTGGCTAGTGAAGCGGTTTCTAAAAAAATCAGTTTTGATATGGGTATAGGCAAAAGAATTAACGTCGGTGGTACACCAGCGTTTTATATAGATGGGCAATTGATTGATTGGGGAAATCCGGGCGAAATAGTAGTGAATGGTAAGAAAATTACTTGGGAATCTGTAAGGTCTGGTGATGATTTCGTCAAATTATTAAAAGATATAGTGGCGGCAAAATTAGACAACTAAAAAGAAAAAACTCGAGAGTAATCTCGAGTTTTTTGGCTAACTAATCTCCGGCTATTTCGTAAATATCACGAAGATTCCGCCCTTGCTCATCATAGTCTAAGCCATATCCAACAACGAATTTGTTTGGAATTTTAAAACCGTAATAATCAATTGGTGGTTTCTTGATTTTGCAAGCCTCCTCCTTGAAGAGAAGGGCTACAACAAAGATGTTTTTGGCGCCTAAGCTTTTGATTTGTTGGATGATATTCTGTATTGTGATACCAGAATCTATAATGTCTTCTACAATAACTACGGTGCGATCAGAAACTTTTTCATATAAAGGCGTAACAGTTTTAACTTTACCTGTAGACTCGGTGCCGACATATGATTTTAGTCTTATTGAAGTAAGTTCTGATTGGATTGTAATATTGCGATATAGATCTGAAGCGAATATCATCGCACCAGTTAAGACAGTTATGAATAGGGGGTTTTGGCCAGAGAGATCATTACTGATTTCTGCGGCCAGCTGTTTGACCCTATTTGAGATTGTAGTTTCTGATAGATAAAGCTTAAAATTTTTGTCCTTAATCTGCATAAAATACCTCCTTAAGGCTAGGACCATGATGATTTATTAAAGTTCACCCGAATAATATCAGGTTTTTCTATTATAGTATGTAAATAAATAAAAGTTAAATGATTATGTTATAAAAAATAACCATCACACGATGGTCATTTTTTACGAAATTAAATTTCGATAAATTCTTGCCAAGCGGCAGGAGGGATTTTTGACTTCTGACGTTCTTCGGAACGTTTGAGTCGTTTGATACGCATGTATCGAATTTTCTCCTTAATGTTTGTCGCTCTTACGACCAATAAGGAATTTAGAGCGATAAAAAGTATTCTAACAAAGGTTTTTGAAGTTTGCAAGTATAAAATGTTATAATAAAAAATATGAAAAAGCGTGGGCGTTTTAAGCTTCATAGAATAAAAACTTGGAAGTTATTTTTACTATTAGTGCCTTTGCTTTTTTTGGATGCAACTTTGCTTAGAATGGATCATATTAGGATGACTGAGCTTCGCGATGCGGTTCTAGAGGCTGATAAAAATGAAGATGATAATGAGATAGTGCAGAGATTAGAAGAGTTAAGGAATTTTACGCGTTCCAATATTGTAATAAATGTGATGGAAGACAATGGGGAACAAAAAATATTTTTTGGGACGGGGCCATTTTATCTAGAGCATCAGTATATTCGTGCGGCTAATAAGGCTTTGGAAGAGGCTGAGAAGACTATTGCCGATGATAGTAATCCAAATGGGAATATATATCAGCTCGCCTCTGAGGTGTGCCAGCCACAAGCAATTGCTAATGGTTGGAGCTGGAGCGATGCTAATTATATTAATTGTATGGTGGGGGAGATTCAGAAATATCCAGCTGCTGATGAATTAAACGATAAGATAGCGGCAAGTTTGCCATCTACGGAGCTTTATCGTAAGGATTTTGCCTCGCCAATCTGGGCGCCAACATTGACTGGTTTCATGATCTTCATAACGCTTATTATTATTGTTGTAATTTTTATCAGGGGAATTATCTGGATAATTCTCAGATTATCTTTGTTATTTGTATGATTTTAGAGAAAACCTCTTGACAATCGGGGTACTTCGCCATAAGATAAGAGTATATTAACTTAAGGAGGAAGCTTAAATGGCTTACGAACATACCAATGGCAAGGGAGTAAAGTACTACCTTCATAAATCTGAAGTAACTCTTCGTGGTGGCAAACCTCAAACTATTTATTTCTTCACCAAGGATGAAAAAGGTGGCAAGGGCACCCCATGTGATCTTCCTGCAGACCGTGTTGTTTGTGAAAATCCACGCAATGGTTTCTTGACTCTCAAGAAGAAATAATCAAAGCGCGAAGTTAATTAGGTGCAAAAGATACCGCGAAAGCGGTATCTTTTTAAGTCGCTCATATAACAGAATAAAAGAAATCCTAGAAGGGATTTATTTTATTGCTGGTGGGGGCGAATTGTTCAAGCATTAACAATCTACAAGGAGAATATCAGGATAAAATTTATGAGCATAATATAAGACGAGCCGGGTGTAAGAATTATTAATCTGTGTCTGGTTAATTAGGGTTCGTATTAGATATCTCTTTATCGCCACTATCGCTTGGTTCCATATTATTCGAGGTGGTACTGTTTGCATTTATCTGTTCGGCCTCAATTCTTGCTCTCACTTCTTTCTCTATCATTTCTCTCCTGACTTTTTCCTCAATTTCCGCTCTCAGCTCGGCTTCTGTTTTATATACAGATTGAGTTGATTTTGGCTCGACATTTTTCTTTTTATTTGTTCTAGATATAATTAGTGCAGCAAGAGCGGTAATTCCAAATGCCAAACCAGCCAAACCGGCCAATTGGTACATTTTTTCTACATCCTCAAATTCGGGCTCAATTGGAGTTATAATCGTTCCAAATACCCACAAATATAAGACGCAGGCAATAGCAGTTATTTTTAGTGGTTTTACCAGTTTTATAGTCTCCTTGATTGACATAATATTAGAAACCCAGAAACCTCCAGCAGCCGCATAGGCTGAAATTAGCATAATTATAGTGTAAAACGTCATATGATATTTAGTTGAAGGATATGAATAGCCCGAATAACTGTTAGTTCGCATTATCTCTTCAGTCCAACGAAATGGGACTATTTCCCACATTAGCAAAAAGGCAAATATTCCCCAAATTAAATTGCTAATAAACCCGACTAGTGCAAAAATCTGTGTTGCCTTATTTCCTTTTTCTATACGAATAAAATTATTGACGTTCACAAATAGAATTAGTGCCAAAATCAAAAACGTTCCCTGAATTCTGCCAACTGCAACATCCCAGCTACCTGTCAGTATTAGAATTGCTCCAAAAACCAACTCTGCTATTAATATCCATACTGCGAATTTAAGAAAAATTTTGCGCATCTTTTGTATTTTTTGTAATGTATCCTCATTGAATAAACTATTCTTTTCCATGTCTACATTATAGCATGAACGGAATGACGTTAACAACTGCCTAGAATTTCTTTTAGGGTATTAACAGACAATTTAACAAGGATAAAAACTACATTTTTGGAAGTTTTTCGTCATAAAAATGGTTCAAAATCGCATACTATTATTGCAAGGTACTTAACAGAACTTTACTACTAAAAAATCGGCCAAAATGCCGACTCATATATAGTTTGGTGGGGGTACTTGGACTCGAACCAAGGACACTGCGTGTATAAGACGCATGCTCTGACCAACTGAGCTATACCCCCGCTACTCTATTTTATCACAAAATGCTATAATGATAAGCATGAGCGTGAAGGATAGTTTGCGTCGGACGAAATTCAAGTTAAAACACGATTTTTTTACTATAGAAAATATAGTTTTAGTTGCGGCGATTGTGCTTTGTTTAGTTTGGACTTATCAATCTATTGCGGCGATGTCTAGAAATTGGGGACTATCCGAGACTTTGATGCGGGAAAAGAGACAGCTCGAACTTCTTAATATAGAAGTTGAGACAGCAGAGCTGGAAAATGAGTATTATAAATCTGAGGAATATCAAGAACTATTGGCGAGAAAACTTTTAGACAAAAAGTTGAATGGTGAAAATATGGTAGTAATGCCAGAAAATTCTGTAGCGGCAAAGACGAAATATAAGATCGAGGCGGTAGAAGCTGAGGAGAGGGAATTATCGAATTTTGAAAAATGGATGATGTATCTGTTTCCTAATATCTGATTTTATAATAAGTAAAATGTTTATGCTATAATTGATAGTATGAGAAAGATTAGGAGTGGGTTTACTTTAGTCGAGGTGTCGCTCTTTTTGGCGATTACGGCCGTAGTGTTTGTGGGGGTAGCAGTTGGAACAAGCAACTCGATTTTTCAGCAACGCTATAATGATGCGGTACAAAATTATGTAGAATTTTTGAGGACGGTTTATTCGCAAGTTACCAATGTACAGAGTGAGGGAAATGGTAGATCGGATAAGGTAATTTACGGAAAATTGGTAACTTTTAATAAGGATAGCGACGGCAATAAGATAAATACTTACAACGTGATAGGTGATCTGGAAAATAGTACTAACGGTTCTTCTGGTGGTAGCGTTTTGGAAAGGTTGGAAAAATTGAATGTTGATGTAATTGTGGAAAAAGAGGGTGGGAGCTATGGATCGGTGGGGTTTGTAGATAGTTATACACCGAGATGGTCATCGCGAATACAAACTACGACGGAGTGGAATGACGGGTACAAAATTTTTACTGGTGCATTATTGATTGTAAGGAGTCCTAGCTCTGGAACTGTATATACATATGGTACGACTGAAGAGATTGATGTAGATAATTATTTAGATGAATTGAATGGTGGAGTAAATATTGGTAATCCATTTGAGAGTTCTTTGAGCAAATTTAGTAGTCAATATGATATAGATTTTTGTATAAATCCAAATGGTGCAGAAAAAAGTAGCTTAAGAAGAGATGTGCGGATAACGGCTGGAGCTAGAAACGCGTCTGGGGTCGAAATCATTCAAGATGAAAAAGAAATAGTGGGCGATGTCAATATTGGTAATAGGTGTGAATAGCAATTAAAAGCTTATGGTATAATAAAGATATGCGAAGGGTTGGAAATAAAAAGGGATTTACATTAGTGGAATTGTCGCTTTCGATAGCGTTTATTGCGATCCTTTCGATTACGGTAGCTCTTATTATTAATAATGCAGTTTCGACATATCGTAGGGGTATAGTTTTGAATCAGATTAATACAATGGGCATGGATTTGGTGGATGATATAAGGACTGCAATTCAAAATTCGCCAGCTAAGTCAGTGAAGAGTGAATGCGAGATCGTGTATAGTGATGCAAATTCTAGGAAGAATTGCCAGGATGATAATGCAACAAGATTTGTTCTAGTGAAAGGTTTTGCTAGTGTTGACGGTGTCGGTGATAATGTTCCGGTATATGGGGCATTTTGCACAGGGGCATATTCTTATATTTGGAATTCGGGTTATTTTGATATGAGAGATGGTTTAATTAATAGCAAAATAGAAAAAGCGCAAGTAGTATATAGAATCGGTGGCGGATCTGATTTGACTATTAAGGATTTTAGATTAGTTAAAGTAAAAGATAGAGGAAGGTCCGTATGTCTTTCGGCGGTTGGAAAAGACAGCTATACGGATAATATTAGTAATGAATTTAAAGTTGACGGCTTGAGCGAGAGCCCAGAAATTCTTTTGTCGGGTGATTCATCCCAGTCTTTAGCTTTGTATGATCTTTCGGTTGCGCCACCAGCCACAAATGATCTTGGGACGGATTCTTACTACTCCGTTTCATTTATTTTGGGTACAGTGCAAGGTGGCATAAATGTAATGTCTAGTGGTAACTTCTGTAAGACGCCAGAAGATTATGACTCGAATTTTGATTATTGTGCGATAAATAAATTTAATTTTGCTGCTCAGGCAGTTGGAGGATAAAATGAGGAGAATAAATAAGTTCAAAAAAGGTGCAGCGTCGTTTTATATTGTGGCAATATCAACGTTGATTTTGGTGATTATTGCGGCGAGTTTTGCAGCAGTGATTATTTCTGAGATCACGAGGACATCCAATGATGATTTGGCGCAATCGGCATATGATTCGGCTATGGCAGGCGTAGAGGATGCAAAGCTGGCTTATTATAATTATCAGAATTGTAAGGCTGGGGCTAAGTATGATAGTAATAGCGGAATAGATTGCGAAACTATTACTAGGTGGGTAGAAGATGATTCTGAGGGTGATTGCGATATGGTAGCTAATATACTTGGTAGGGCTCCTGATGAAAATGGGGTTTTAGTGCAAGAGGGTACGACCAACAATAACATGCAACAGTATTATACCTGCGTGAAAATAAAAAATAAAACTAAAGATATACTTGGTATTGTATCAGAATCTAATCCGGAATATATAGTAAGAGCAAAATTTGATGGTATTGACGTAAGTAAAATAAAGAAGGTAAAAGTTCAGTGGCATGCTGATAGTGATGGTGAGAGTAAGGAGTTTAAATATGAAAAACTCACTGGGGACGGGGACGGAATATTTGGGGTTGATATGGTGATGCCGGCGGTGATATCAGTAGGTATGATTCAGACTAGCCAGAGTTTTAATTTGAGCGATTTTGATGTGACAGTTGGTGAACAGACCGACCGCGGAACAGTGTATCTGGTTCCAACAGATGACGATAATGTTGAAGCCATTGAAGATAAGTTTGATGTCGCAGAGAATGGTTATATAGATAAAAATGGATTTTTGAAGTCTAATAACAAAGTGGCCAAAAATTTGCCGTATGTAGTAAAGTGTGAAGGAACGAATGATTATGCTTGCTCGGTGGATATAGAAATTCCAGATCCTGTGGGTGGTAGTCGTAGTGCTGAGACATTTATATTTAAGGTTTCTTTACCTTATGGTGGACCAAGTACAAAGTTTTCACTAGAATTCTATTGTGATAATGACGAAGTATGCTCAGAGGCGACGATCGATGGCGAAAAAAAGGAATCTAGTCAGGCGATTCTGGATGGCGTGCAGGTAAGTATTGACTCTACTGGCAAAGCCAATGATCTGTATCGTAGAGTAGAAGTTAGGTTGGAGCCAGAGATGTCGTCGTATCCATATCCATTCTATGCCATGCAGGTTTTAGGTAATAACAGTAATGATTCTGTAATCCTAAAAGACCTATATCCAACCAGTGAGTATAACTTCTAAGAATTGACATTTTAGCTTAAGTGCGCTATAATATGGTTATGTCGCGGGGTAGAGCAGCCTGGTAGCTCGTTTGGCTCATAACCAAAAGGTCGCTGGTTCAAATCCAGCCCCCGCAACCATAATTAATAATCAGTTTTAAGTTCAGCCTGAGTTACCCCCCTAACTCTGGCTGAATCTAGGGCTGATTATTTTTTATTGGAGATTAGTTTTTTGGCGGCAAGTTGAATGGCGTAGCTGAAATCGTTGGTAACGTGTGGCGTACTGGCAATTTCTAGGGCTGAGAGGTTATGCCTAATGGCTAGAGCGATTTCACTAGACATACTTTCGGCATGATCTGATACGATACACCCGCCGATTATATGATTTGAGCGATTTGCAATTAGTTTTACGAAGCCGTAATAATTGTTGTAGATTTTGCTGGCAGGAACGTCTTTTAGATAAACTATAGATCTTTTATATTTACGTTTATTGCGTCTAAGCTCTACTTCGCTTAGTCCGATGGTTACGATAGATGGTGAAGTAGCAGTAACGCGAGCGAAGCCTTTATAGTTAGCTGGATTTTTGGTCTTATTGATGATGTTACTGGCTAGGAGTTTGCCTTCATATTCAGCGCGTTCAGTAGAGGATTCGTTATTAACACAATCGCCTATAGCGTAAATATTTTTTGCGGAAGTTTGGAAAAATCTGTCTACTTTGACTCCGCCGGTTTTTTGGAACTTAACGGAAGTGTTTTCTAGGCCATAATCTATATTTGGTTTACTACCTGTGGCGAGGACAATGCAATCTACGCGGACCATTTTTTCTGTGTGGTCACTTTGGAAGATGACGCGTTTTGATAGATTATCTTGTTCTAATGCTATAGCTCTACAGTTTGGTAATACTGTAATGCCAAGATCTCTTTTAAAATGATCCGAAATAGTTTGACTTACTTCTAGGTCTTCTTTTGGTAGAAGACGAGAACCTTTTTCCATAATCAGAGTCTTGGCGCCCAGTTTAGCGTAATATTCGGCTATCTCGCAGCCAGTAGAGCCACCACCGACTATTAAAACGGCTTTTGGTAAACGACGGATTTTTATGGCTGTTTCTGGAGTGAGGTAATTTACGGCGCTGGTACCAGCAATAGAAGAGACGTCTATGTGAGAACCAGTAGCTAAAATGAAATTTTTTGCCGTGAATTTTTGTTCACTAACAGCAATGGTGTTGTTGTCTAAGAAATTGGCGTAGCCGTGAATACAAATAACCCCAGCATCTGTAAAAATTTTTTGGTTGTTGCCGCCACCAGAAGCAATGATGGCTTTGAGTTGCTGAGCTACGATAGTAGGGAAATTGAAACTAAATTCTTGATGACCGAATTCTGGTAAATGCGAGACTTTATAATAAGTGTGGGTAAAATCTAACGTTACGCCATATGGTATATCACGGGTGTTTAGGTTTGCGCCGCCGAAGTATTTCCCTTCAATTAATGCTACGCGTTTTTTTGTTTTGGCAAGAGCCAAAGCGGCAGCTGATCCGGCTGGCCCGCTACCAATTACTATATAATTAAAGTCGTATTTCCTACCCATTTTATATTATTTTATCACGATTTTCGTAAACATAAGCGAAATCCGCATTATATTTTTTGAGCTCTTTTGAAATAGCTAGATTCAAGTCTTTTTTAGTGATGATTTTTTTGGTTTGTAGGCGTTTTTTTGCGGCAGTGACGGATTTTTTTATAAATATTTCAGCTGCACCAGCAGGGATACCGATGGCTTTGGCATCGATCTCCAGTTCTTTAATGATAGATTTTTCGTCTAAATAATTCATGATGCGAGAATCCTAAAATAAATAAATAATATAGCAATGGTTACGTAGCTAAAACATAAAATGATGCGGGTGAAAGTTTTGTCTTTGACGCGAGAACGTTGGATGTCTGCCAAATTGTAGCCTGCTTGGAACTTCCAGCGAATAAAGAATAATGGAAGAGTGGGAATCACAATATAGAGAATAGTGAGTATATTGCTTGGGAAAAATTCCACAGACATTTCGATGATTTCGACGGAAGTTATTATATATAGTGGTAAGGTGAAGGGCAGTTCACAGATACTGGAAAGTGCGCCAAGGGTAAAAGCATCTGAGCGAGATTTAGCCGATTTGGCATGTTCGAGCAAATTTGAGGCGCATTTTCGTGGGATGAATAGCCTGGTGCCAGAACCAGGACGAAAATAACATAAAAAGCTCATCAGTGCCATAGCCATGAGCATGCCAACGAGCACCCAGGCAAAAAAACTAGTTTCGGGGCGGAATTGATAGAAGAATAATAGGTTGGCAATGTAATAAGAGCATAAGAAAAGACAGGCGGCGGCAGTTTCGGCACCAAGAATGAAAAATATTGACATATCGGAAGTTCTGGATTTGGAATATTTACCGGAAGCGTAATGATAAAAAAGTAAAAAAACTCCGGGTTGCAATTGCAAACAGGCCATGATAAGCATAGCAATAAACACAATTCCCAAAGAGACGAAAAAGCTCATGTTTAGATTATAACACGTGGGGGGTTGATTTTCTAGTATAGCCATGGTAGAGAAGTGGCATGAAAAAATTTTTTATATTTTTAGAAATAGTTTGTCTTGCGATTTTGGGAGTTTTATTAATGGAACATTATACCCATGCAGACGAGGTAAATGAAAAAATTCCAGAACTATATATTAAGGCTGTCAATCCAGGTTATGTGATTGATGGTGAAAATAATGTCGGCGAAATGATTGAGATTGCTAGAAAAAATGCCGACGAACCGATTTTGCTCACCGGTGCCACTGTTGGCTATACTAATTCAAGCGGGAATTATACTGTATTAGTTGAATTTCCCGAGTACAGTTGGATGACCGGTGAGACCCTCCTCCTTCGCTTGGCCAGTTCGCCTGAGAGCGAGCTGGCAGCCGTGAATTATACAAAGACGCTGGCGTTTAAGGCGGGGATTGATTTAAAAATAAATGGTGAAATAGTGGATTCAGTTTGTTGGACTAGTAAAGATGATTGTTACAAAGAATTTAAATCCTCTAATCCAACTACTCTAGTAAGAAATTTGGAAACTGGTGAATTTGAACATGTGGTAAGCTATGAACCTTTTTATAACTCAGAAAGTTATTATGTAGAATCTTTAAAAGATGAAGAGGGATATGGGCTCGTAGAGCAGTGCAAAGGTTTACAATTTTCGGAGATTTTAAGCTATTATGAAACTTCTAGGTCTGAACAGTTTATCGAGATTTATAATCCAACATCTGAGCAAATTTTATTAAATGGTTGCCAGATTCGTTATAAAAATAAAAATTATAATTTGAATGGGGTGATCGGTTCGGAAAAATATTTTAAGTATTTGCCAGAATTTAGTCTAACTAAAAATCCAACAAATTTTAATACTTTAGAGATAATTGATGTAAATGGTAAAGTGGTGGATAGGCTAGATTATCCGAACGGGCAAAGAAAAGGAACGTCTTATATATTTGTTGGGTATGATTCTGGTGGTAAAGAAATTTGGAAAACTACTTATGCGCCGACGCCGGGTGAGCCAAATAATTATCAGGAGTTTAAAACTTGTGAGACTGGTAAAGTTTTGAATGAGGCAACTGGAAATTGTGTAAAAGTGATTACTGTTGGGGAAAAGATTTGTAAAGAAGGATATTATTTAAACATTCTGACTGGGCGTTGTAACAAAATAAAAACTACAAGTGAAAAAACTTGTAAAGAAGGATATTATTTGAATCCAGAAACCAATCGTTGTAAAAAGATAAAAGAAAATACAGGAGCAAATTATAGTTTGGAGCCAGAAAATTATGAAGAAGAGTCTTCTTTTATAGCTTTGTATGCGGTTCTTGGTATAGTGTTTCTTGGTTTAATATATATAATTTACGAATTTAGACACGAGATTTCTCGGCTTTGGCGTAAAGTTTTTCGACGATCTCGTTGAAAACGGTTTCACGATCCTGATCACCATTAACTTCTATAAGAAGATCAAGAGTTTTATAATGTTGAATTACTGGCATGGTTTTAGTACGGAATTCTTTTAGGCGGTTATGAAAGGTCGCCAGATCTTTATCGTCTTGACGATCGCCACGGTCATTTAGAATTTTGGCTTCATTATAACGTTTTTCAACATCTGCTTCAGAGACATTTAAAAGAATTACAGCTTTGATTTCATGCCCAGCGCCGGCGGCGACGGACATAACTTGATCTTCTTCGCCATACCAACGTCCAATGGATGATAGTATTAAAGGGAATTGGAAAAGATCGCGACGTTCAAAATAAGGCAGAACCCATTCATAGAATAGATTGGTAGGAACCAAAGAGCCATCTGCGGTGTAATTTTGTTTAGTCTCTTTTTCCATAGCGCGAATGATAATGCCAGACGAAAGGAATTTTGCGCCTAGAGCTTCGGCCAATCGGACACCTTGAGTGTCTTTGCCAGACATTGGTAGGCCAAAAATATTAATAGAGCCTGTACCTAACCATTGTTTGATTGATGCGATTTTTTCTTCCATAGATTTATTGTAGCATAGAAAACCCCAGCCGCAGAAATGCGCTGGGGTAGGAGTTAAATTATGGCCGGTGTCTTAAGAAAAAAATTTTCAACCTTTAGTTTAACATCTTTTGGTACATGAATTTTGCCAGTTTCATTTTCCCACTGATTGTCGAAAAGGTTGTATGTTCCTGCGACGACCGATTGACCTTGGGCGGTGCGTTGTAATTTGACGGTTACTTTATTGCCTCTTAGAAAACATTTATATAACCGACCCCCTTTGCTTATGAAATTTTTCTTCTTAGGCTGTTTTGCCATATGAGTTCCTCCTCAATGTGCTCTAGACTTATAGTCTAGCGATAAATAGTCTCGCGAAAGACGCGAGCCATATTTATAGTAGCATGAGGTGAGTCTCTTTGTAAAGAGTAGAAGTTGGTAAAAATTGGCACTCTTGCATTATAGGTGCTAATTTTGTATAATGTAAGTATGAAAATTACAGAGAGGCAAAAGAAAATACTCTGTCAAATTATTGAGGAATATGCCGAGACTGCTTCACCGGTAGGAAGCGTTACGATGGCAAAACTTTTTGGGGTTTCGCCGGCGACGATCAGGGCAGAAATGGCAAAGTTGGAGTCTCTTGGTTTGATAGTCCAGCCTCATACTTCGGCTGGTAGGGTGCCAACCGATGCCGGGTATCGTTTTTATGTTAATAATTTGGATGGTTTGGAAACCGAAAATAAGGATGAGGTTGAGAGGCGATCTATAGAGAGAGGCGCTCATGCTTTGGAAGTAAGAGTAAATTCTCAGTCTCGAGCAGATACGGCAATAAGAGGGGCGGTGGATGCGTTGGTGGAGCTAACTGGCAATTTGGGCTTGGCAACCATTGGTGATCAGTTATATTTGGCTGGTATTTCTAGATTGTTTACACAGCCGGAATTCGTTGATACTAGAAGAGTGCAGGCGGTAGCAAAATTACTCGATAACTTAGAGCCGTGGCTAAGAGAGGCTGCTCCTGGTGAAGCTTTAAATATATTTATCGGACAAGAAAATCCAATTGGCAAGAATTCTGAAGTATCGCTTATTATTTCAAAATTTAGATCGCCTTTTTCGGATAGGAGCTATATAGGGGTGCTTGGCCCTACTAGACAGAATTATTCTAGAGTAATGTCTTTAGTGAGACACGCTGGTAATATGTTGGAGGAGATATTATGAAAAAAGCACAAAACAAAGATGAAGCTTTCGAGAATAAAATAGCCGAACTGACGAATGATTTACAGAGAACCAGGGCTGATTTTGAAAACTTTCGCAAGCAAGTAGAACTTCAGAAGGAAAACGAAAGAAAGGCGACGAAATTTTCTACAGTTTATAAAGTCTTGCCATTACTTGATGATTTGGATAGGGCTATAAGTAGCTATGCAGAATTGGAACCATTAGAGAAATCATTGGAAAAAACTTTAAAAGAATTAGGTTTGTCTAGAATTGTTTCTGATAAAGGTACGGATTTTGATCCAGATTTACATGATGCAGTAATGGTAAATGGTGAAAACGGTGAAAAAGAAGTAATTGCTGAGACTCTAAGACCAGGGTATTACTATGAAGGCGAGGTGCTGAGACCAGCGATGGTAAAAGTTGATAGGGTGTAGGCTTTACATTCTTCTCTATAAGTGGTAAAATATAATTAAATTTAAAGGATAAAATATGGCTGAATATAAGTTAAGTTTAGAAAATCGTGAAATCACTGGGAAAAAACTAAAAAGTTTAAGAGAAAAGGGGATGATCCCTTCGGTAGTTTATGGTGAAAAAGAGCCAATACTTCTTGCTTCTGAATATGTGGCAACAGAAAAGGTGCTAGATAAAGCTGGTTATCATTCACCAATTGATCTAGATATGGCTGGCAAAAAGCAACTTGCTATTGTGAAGGATGTACAGATTGACCCAATCTCTCGTAAAATTATCAATATTGAGTTTCAGGCAATTTCAGCAAAAGAGATGGTTACCGCTACTACTCCTGTTGTGGTGGTAGATTTTGAAGCTTCGGAAGCTTCCAAGACTTACCATTTTGTTTTGAATCATGCTATTCAAGAAATAGAAGTTAAGGCAAAACCGGCTGATTTACCAAAAGAATTAGAAATAAATGCTTCTGGGCTTAAGGAAGTGAGTGATAAATTAACTATTGCTGATATCGTTTTGCCTAGTGGAGTAGAATTTGCAGATAAGGAACTAGACAAAGAACAAGTTGTGGCTTCTCTATACGATCCAGCAGCAGAGGCTGAAAAGCGTGAAGCTGAAGAGGCTGCGGCAGAGGAAGCAACCGAAGAAGGATCTGAAGAGTCAGAGACTACAGAGGAAGCGCCTGCTGAAAGTACAGAAGAAAACAAAGAGTAAAATAACCCCCTAAGGGGGTTATTTTTTTAGAGCCTTGGTATTTGCGATGAGGCGATCTAGAAAAGCTTGACGAGCTTGGTCTGCATTGTTGTTGTCACCTGCCCAAGTATAAAGAGCTGGGTCTTGCAGGGCGCGGGCGAAGGAAAAGGTGACTGGCCAAGGGAAAGGACCATTTTTTTCTATATTGGCGAGATTTATAGTAGTTTGTTCTACGGTCTGACCACCAGACAAAAACACTACTCCGGCTAGTTTTGGCGGAACATGTTCTTTTAGAACTTTTGCTGTTTTTTGTCCGACTTCTTCTGGAGATGATGGTACTGGGTAATTTTTGCCGGCTAGTATCATGTTTACTTTAAGGATGCAAGCGCGCAGATTTACTCCGAAATCGGCGAGTTTTTCAAACAATATATCTAGTATATGTCCAGTGACTTCTGCGTTTTGATCGATGGAATAATATCCATCATAGACAACTTCTGGTTCTACGATAGGGACGAGTCCTGCTGATTGGCAAGATTTTGCGTATTCAGCTAGGATGCGACAGTTTTCTTCGATAGCGGTATCTGTAGGGGTGAGAATAGTGCTATTTGAAGATAGTTTTATCTCGAATGCGGCACGCCATTTGGCAAAGCGAAGGCCTCTTATGTAATATTCTTTCAATCTTTGATCTAGACCGTCTAGGCCTTTAGTGTATGTTTCAACGGAGTTGTCGAACTTTTCTAATCCTTGATCAACTTTGATACCTGGTATGATGCGACGTGAAATAAGAAAATCTACGTAATTTTGTCCGTTATCAGCAAATTGTTTGGTTGTTTCGTCAAAAAGAATTATTCCATTGATATAATTTTCTAGATTTTGAGTAGTGAAAAAGATATTGCGATAGTCGCGACGATTTTCGTAGGTATCTGGGATGCCTAGTTTTGCGAATTTTTTCTTGATCGAGCCACCCGATTCGTCGGCTGCAAGGATGCCTTTACCCTTAAAGACTAGATTTGCAGCGATGAGTTCGAGATTCTCTTTTGAGCTGGTATTTTCGGCAATTTCTTGCATTTCGGAAAGAGGTAAGACAGCGTTGAGTCTGGAATTTTCGATATTAATACGAGCTAGCATTAAGGAGTCTTCTACTGAATTACCCAAGATAAAGCCGCCCAAGATGGTTGCAGCGGCGATGGAATACACGGAAAGATGAGTTAATATATCTATACGATCGATCGATATGGTTTCCTTGATGTCTAGATAAGATAATTTAGTTTCTGAGATATGGACGATTTTTTCTGTATCAATGTTTGGCAAATTTAAATTATTTTCTAGAAATATTAGGTTGGCACGAGAGGAAAGGTCAACTAAATTTGGATTATCTAGATTGCTTAGATAGAGCACCAGTTTAGTTTGAATAGAAAAATCAAGATAGGCATTGATCTTTTTTAATTCATCATTATCAAGGTTAGCAGAGCGGTCGATATAGAGATAATCTACTGGCTCTGCTGGTTGAGAAAAGGTAGTTCTTTTGTGTTCGCTGGGCACAAAATAACTGGTTTTGCCGTCGGATATCAAAATATAACGATAAGTTTCGGGGACGGAATTGGTGGTGAGGCCATCATCTTCTAATCTTAAGTCTGAACCAGATATAGAGGTAGAGATCCCCATTTTCTGAAGGACTTCTAGGGAAATAGCGGCGCCGCCAAGACTACTATTACGATTGAAAAAGTGGTGCTCACTAGAGTCAAAACTAATATCTAGCCATTTTGTATTGTTTTTGTCGGCTTCTAGATGTTCTGTGCGCGTATCGAGATTAAGATAAACATCTTTTAAGACATTTCCCACCACTAAGATATTCATAAGAATATTGTAGCACAGAAAAACTAAAAACTCCATTCTTGGGAGCGCTCCGGGGCGCTAGCCCGAGTCTTACTCCCTCGAATGGAGCTTTTAGTTTCTATAATATTCCTAAAATACCTCTTAGGGCGTAGGCGGTGTCTTCGTGGCTTCTGACAGTTATAGTGTCGATACCCATTTGAACAACTGGGTAATCGTTGCCGCCGGGTTGAGTCATATCGCCAAAATAGAGAATATCTTCTTTTTTGACATTTAATTCTTCTAGGAGATGAGTCATGCCAAAGACTTTATTCATCCCAGGAGTGATGGCATTAATAGAGGTAGTACCAGCGACTTCGTATTCAAATTCGGGAGTAAGTTCTTGGCAACGAGCAGCGATTTGGTCGCGTTTTTTGTGATCTGGATCCCAAGCGTATTTTTCTTCGGTGCCGGCCTTTTGGCCAAGAGCGGAAAAAGTGACCTGAGAAAGACGGTTTTCGATAATCTCGTCGCCCGGCTGCAACTTGTCTTCTTCCCAGTAGCCGAGTTCTTTTGCGGCAGTTTCGATAGTTTTTGTGATTTTTGCTACTTGCTCATCTGTAAGTGGGTAATTGTAGACTTGAACCCAATCTTTTTTGGCAGGATCGAAACGGTAATATTGCGTTCCTTGAGCTACAAAGAGGTGCAGGTGGCTTAGAAGCTCTGGACTAGGGTTGGGAAGTCGGTTGACAATTTGAATAAGAAATTGGTCGAATTTTTGGCCAGAAATTGGACAGATTTCAAAATGCTCCAAACATTTCGTGAGTAAATCTGCGATTTCGTCGGTAATTGGCGTTTTGGCCACGTTTAATGTTTGATCTATATCGAATGCTAATACTTTTTTCATGTTATAATGATAGCATGAAAACTTATATCGTGGGCAATTGGAAGTTAAATTTTACGGTCGGTGAGGCTTCCATCTATCTTCATAAATTACTTAAAACTTTACCAAACTATAGAGATATAGAGGTGGTGGTGGCCCCGTCGACCATTGCGTTGCAGCCATTATCTTTGCAGGTGGATAGGCATAAAATAAAACTATCTGCACAGAATGGTTTTTATAGGGATTATGGTGCATTTACTGGCGAAGTGTCATTTTCGCAGTTACGTGGGATAGTGGATTATTCAATTATCGGACATTCGGAAAGACGGAATATTTTAGGTGAAGACGATAAGATGATAGCAAAGAAAGTTGCAGCAGCAATTCGTAATAGGATTACCCCGATTCTCTGTATTGGGGAGACAGAAAGTGAAAGGGCTTTTGGTGAAACTGCCGACGTGATTCGTGATCAATTGACGGGTGGTTTGTCTGAAGTATCAGATGATGATATTGATAAAGTGATAATTGCCTATGAGCCAGTTTGGGCAATTTCTTCTACAAAAGCGGCAAAAATGGCTACTCCAGATGAGATTGCAGAAGTAGTAAAATTGATCAGAAAAAATTTAAAAGATATTTATGGTGCGAAAGTTGCAGAAGAAGTACCAGTACTTTTCGGCGGAAGTGTAAAGCCGTCTAACGCAGGCGCATATTTGACTGTGCCAGGCGTAAATGGATTATTGATTGGAGGGGCTTCCTTGATTCTAAGCGAATTCACTGATATAATCGAAACAGCTAAAAGAGTAAGCTCATGAATAGAAAATACATAGATTTTGTGCCAACAAAGCCGAAGGCTAAAAATTCGGTCAAAAAACCTGTTTCTAGAGAGAAGGTCAGCAAGGTTGAGGAACTGAAAAAAGTAGAGCCAGTACGAGAAGAATTGGTGATAGAAGAGAATGAAATTAGAGTAGGGTCTGATACTTTTTCGATCAAAAAAGAGCCAGCCTATGGCGTAGTTGAGGATTTTCGTCCTAAATTTGTTAAAACTGAGGTAGAAAAGCGGCCATTATCTAAGGGCCATTTCTATATGAAAAAGAGTGAATTATCAGAGGCGAAGTCGAAAAAAGTGGCGGCAAGGAAATTAAAGAATGTTGTGGAAAAACCTGTGGAAAAGCCTAAAAAGACCTCTGAAGATGCTACAAAGATGAAGATCCCAAAATCGCCATTTATTAATCAGAATAAGGTAGTAAAGCGTCCGCTTTCAAAGAATGTTTATGAGCGTACGATAAAACCAACAGAGGAAAAACCGAGTGGTCCAGTAACGATTATTTCAAAACCAGAAAAGGACACCAAGGTTAGCCTGATCGTAACAGTGATTTTGACAATTATTTTGGGCGCGGCGGCGGGTACAAT
This sequence comes from Candidatus Saccharibacteria bacterium UBA3218, assembly GCA_002363125.1. GTDB lineage: Bacteria > Patescibacteriota > Saccharimonadia > Saccharimonadales > Saccharimonadaceae > Nanosyncoccus. Next base: position 45,093 of record DEWE01000001.1, read on the forward strand.
TGCGTTTTTATTATTACCTAAATAGAGGTTATGAATAATCCATTTTTAAAATATATCATGAAAGATGAAAAGGAAGATATCTTCCATTCTTCGGCGTATGGAAAGGCGCAAAACGGCGGGTCTATGGGGTCGGCTTCTAGTGTGAGTTTTACGGATCGGATGAAGATTAATCAGAGTCGCCGAGTTGTGAAAGGGTATGGTGATTCTAGGTTAGCGAGTCAGGGAATTGGTAATGGCCCTAGAGCAAAACAGTATACACCACCAGCAGAGAAACTTCCTCTTGGCCCTAAGCCAATGAATAAAAAATAAGCAGCAGTGCTTATTTTTTTTGGTGCGGGTGAGGGTAGTGGATCTCCCCTGGCCTCACTCCATAGAAACTAAAAATAACCACAAGTGGTTATTTTTACTTTCAATGGTGCGGGTGAGGGTAGTCGAAACCCTATCTCAAGTTTGGAAAACTTGCATACTAACCGCTGTACTACACCCGCTTATATTTGATGTGCTCATGGGGTGGGATATCGGGATCGAACCGACGACCTTCTGGACCACAATCAGACGCTCTAACCATCTGAGCTAATCCCACCAGATAGGCATATGTACATTATAGCGTTTAACATTGGAAAAATCAAGATAGAAGGGGATAATTTTTGGTATTATTATGGATTTATGTTTTATATATTGACAAAAGTTATTATGTGTGGTATAATCGAGACAGTATCCGTTTTTACTTACTTTTATGAGACGGTACGAATTTTTTAGAAAGGGGTCGTCTATATGACCGAATCAAGGAAAAAACGCAACCAGGCTTACGGAGTGGATCCCGAGGGTTACCTCGATAATGAGAAACTCAAAGCCAATCTCAAGGCGCTCGAGGAGGAAACTGCTAAGCAAAAAGAAGTAATAGATAAGCAGGCAAAAACCCTCAAGGAGTATTCCGATAAGATCAAAAAGTGCTCAGAGGAAAATGAAGCGCTCTACAAAAAGCTTTCGGAGGCCAGAAAGGCTGCGGAAGAAGCCACAAAGGTTGCTTCTACCCCCAAAGCTCCTGCACTTGCCACTTCTACCCCCTCTACCCCTAAGATCGGTAATGATATCAATGTAGGTGATTTGTCTAAAGCAGACAAAGAGATCTATGAAGGCATCATAACAGAATTAACTGAGACGAGCGATAAGCTCGATAAGCTCAGGAAAAACGCCCTGAAAAGGGCAAAGGCAAAAGAAGCAGCTAAATTGCTCTGAGCCTAGCACCCCAGAGAGCCCGGCATAATGCCGGGCTTTTTAATGTTTTAGACATAAGCGCAAATAACTGGTGTGCATATTGACAAAAAAGCGAAAGTGTGATACAATGTAGGTAGTCAGAGTTTTAGTGTGTTTAAGACAACGAAGACCGTTAACAACCGAATCATCTCAGCTTTCAAAAGCTGAAACCATCCCAAAAACTATATTTTTTGAAAGGAGTGATACGGATGTTGAAATCCGTACTCATTTTTTTGGTCATTGCGTTTTTCGCTCTCATAGCGGAAAATTTCTTTGCCGGTGGATCTATATGGTCCTTAGAACAGGGTAGCAACGATGAAGACGATCACTACAGATTCGTTTTTTTTAAATCAGTAAGACGTTTTATTAAGGCTGATGGTTGGCGAAGAATAATTATACCGGCACTTATCGTAGCTATCGCAAGATATCTGATGATAACGTTTGCCGGTATTGCTTGGCTGATATGGCTATTGTTTGCGATTTTTCTGCTGCTGGCAATTTTCTATTTCCGCTGGGCTCTTCGCGACGGGAACAGAATTAGAGAACTGATCCCGTTTTTCCCGATTTTTTGGGTTCTCTGGCTCCAGATAGAGCAAATAGGTATGATTATTGCAAGAACCTTGAACAGTGAAGTGTTCATAGCGTTTTTTGCGACGATTATTCCTTGGGCTGTCGCCATTTTGCCGATTATACTGTTCATAGTATTTTTGTGGCGAAAATGGTATATGACGGAAATGATTGCTTACAAGATAATTGCCATTATCTTGGCGATTCTGTTGGCGATCGGCTCCGTTTGCATAGTAGTGAGCGCATTCAAAGGCGGCGCGAAGTCTACTGTATCTGGTGACAGCAAGTCTGCTGCTTGGTATCATTTTTATAATACCGATTTGCAGTATGACGAAGATGTTACCAATAACTATAACTTTGGTCCCAATCCCTATAATGAGAAATGGGTAGCCGAAGATTATAGCAAAGACTTCAGGGCGCGCCTTGAAAAGGACCCGGCACTTGGTGCTGCGGATCTCGCTTGGCTTGATGCCAATGTGGGTACGCGTTACCTTGGCGAATTTTATGAGTCCTGTAAAGGAGATTGGGCTAAAACCATAAATGTTGCGAAAGTAACGTTTATGAAAGACCAGATTCTTTACAAAAAGACGCTCGTGGCAGCTTTTGCCTTTCTTGATGAAGGTGAGGTTGCCCTGATGGACAGTACGTCTGACATTACAGATCAGATGTACATGAACCCGTTTACCGTAGATGCGGTTCCTGATGTGATCGTGATGAAAACCGATCAGCAAGATGGACCGTTCTTGGTATATACCTTAAAGATTAAGGGAAATGTCAAGACGGTAAAATACCGTATTCCGTGCGGCTACCAGCCGACGAACGTCGAGGGTGTAATGCATATTACTCCTCAGACGCCACCGTCTGGTGGTACTTCTGGCGGAGAGAACCCGACTACTACCGCTAAATACAACAAGGATCCGAGTAAATCCCACAATAGCGGGAAGAATGACGATCCCGGTCCGGGACCGAGCACCAATACTGGTGTCGGCTCCACTAAGTCTTCGGCTGAAAAGCCGTCTAATTCTAATAATCTTTCTTCGTATGAGGAATACAAAGAAAAGATTAAGGAATTGGAAGACGCCAACAAGAAGGCACCTTCCTCTAAACCTGATTCGACTACGAAGGTCGACGATAATGGTGAGGAAGCCGATGCTCCGGCACCTGAATCTGACAAGGTGTCGGAAATAAAGGGCGACTCAAACGCGCAGGCATGGGATGGTCCTGCCGATTGAGGTTGCGCTCGCACCTCTTTCTCGGCCCCGGCAACAATAGTTGCCGGGGTTCGCCCAAGATTTTGAGACTGAGACGATTCGGTTGCTATCGACGAAAATTAACAATTCGGCTAGCAACAAAATATTTTTTAAGAAAGGAAATAATACTATGAATAAGATTTATAAATCTTTTCTTGGTGTATCTGCGGCAGCAGTGATTGCAGCAGCTACGCTAACTCCAGCATTAGTAAATGCTTGGGGCGACAATGCAAATGGTCGTGCTACTTATACTATTGCTGAAATTAATGATGGTAAACTTGGTGATACAATCACCTTTAACTCTATTACCGATGGTGCTATCGGTGATGAACGCAATTTCGTAGGCGCCAAACTTAGCTCTGACGCGGGTAAAGTTTGGAACGCTAATGAAATTAATGTAAAAGATGGCGAAACCTATACAATTCGTCTTTATGTACACAACAACAGCCCTAAGGGTGTAGAAAGGATTGCAGAAAACGTAAAAGCTACTTTTTCTCTTCCTACTACGGTTGCTAAATCTCATACAGTAATTGGTTACTTAGACTCGTCTAATGCAACTCCTACTCGTTATTGGGACGAAGTAACTCTTAAATCGGATGACGATTTCTATCTAGAATACGTTGATGGTTCTGCAAAGTACTCCAACGGTAAAATGGGCACGGTATCTTTGTCAAATGATGTAATCATTTCTGGCGCAATGCTTGGTTATGAACAACTTGATGGCAAGATTCCTGGTTGTTATGAATATGATGGTGAAGTTACTATTCAGGTAAAGGTTCACACTTCGGTTTCTGCGAAACTTTCTAAGAAAGTTCGTATTAAAGGAACAAAAGAATGGAGTGAATCTGTAGAAGCTAAGGTTGGCGACGAAGTTGAATACCAAATTGAGTATGTAAACTTACTTGCTGATACCGTAAAAGACGTAACTATTCGGGATATTCTCCCAAACAACGTTGAATACGTACAAGATTCTACTTATCTTTATAATTCTAACCATCAAAGTGGTATCAAGTTGTCTGAGAATACTTTGACGACTACTGGTATCAATATTGGTGACCACGATTCTAAGGCAAATTCTTACATTCGCTTTACTGGTAAAGTAGTGGATAAGAGCCTTGCTTGTGGCAAAAATCAATTAGTAAACTGGGCTAACTCTACCGTAAGTGGTAAAGTTGTTGGCAAGGACGATGCTTCTGTGATGGTAGCAAAGACTTGTGAAAACACGCCTGAGAATCCTACTCCAACTCAAGATAATGGTGGCGACACGCCAACTACTATCGTGAATACTGGTGCCGGTACGATTGTAACTGGTGCTGTGGGCGTGGGTTCGGTAGTAACTATGCTTGGTTACTATATTGCTAGCCGCAAAAAGTTAATGTAGACTGACCGCTTCATAATTAGGGCGGGAAATCTTAAAAAAGTCTCCTGGGACGTAATCTTAGGAGACTTTTTGTTGTAAAAAAGTTCAAAAAGCACTTGCATTTTATAAAAATATGGTTTAATATGATTATGTATATCAGGTCATACAAAATAAAAAGGACGTTAAGTGAATTTACTGCAAAATATAAGAAAATATGTCTTATCGGCAATGGGCTTGATTGGTGTTTTTGTGCTGTCGGCTTGTTTTGCTGGAGTATTAACACAGGGTGAGGTTCATGCTGCTGCCAGCACTTTGACTATCAGCGTGCCGGATAGTATTTCTCTGGACATTTTACCGATTTATCCAAATGGTACGTTTGAGACGACTCAGACTACCGAAAACAATATTAGTGTTTGGACTAATCATTATACTGGGTATACGTTGTTTATTCTTAATGAAGATTATGTGGTTGGTGACTATAACGGTGAACTTGTATATGGGGGAGATGACGTAATTAGTACTATCTCTACCATACCGTCCACCATTGGAAAAGTTTCGGAGGATGATTATAGGGATGATACTTACGTTGAAGCGAACAACTTAAATAATACTTGGGGTATTCGACCGAGTAAATATTATGATGCTTCAACTGGCACTACGGTTGACAATGAAGCTGGGTATTATTTTTCTACTCGGAGGGGTACATCTTGTGATACTAATCTACTTGGCCCTTGTGTTTTGGAATTGGCTAGAACCACTTTGGCAAATGGTGATGACTCAGATGGGTATAATATAGCTATTGGTGCAAGGGTAGATGTTGATACGCCCGTTGGTCTATATGAGAATGTGTCCTATGAGGGTGCTAGCTTATTTAGTATTGTGGCTATAGTTAACCCTATGTCTTATAAGATTTCTTATGAGGCAAATGCTGGTGACGATATGGTAACTAATATGCCTGAAGATGAGGAAGGCATAGTTGATTATTATGAGGGTGGTACAGTTTATATTTCGGAAAACATACCAGAGAGAGACGGTTTTAAGTTTGATGGATGGTGTTTTGTACAGACTAGTGATAATCAAGCTTGCCCGAGCGACCAAACTTTGCCGATTGACCCCGAGTATAATGGGACGCCAGGGCATTATAGAAATTATATTGTATTAGATGAAACTACTATCAACGATGTAACTATTTATGCTACGTGGCGTAAAGCTTTAAGCATTACCTATATGCAAGATTTTAAAGACCTTTCTTCAGAAGATAAGGCTAGCCTGATCGATTCCATGGAAGAAAATTTTCAATATACTTTACTAGATGAACGTGATAATAAAGAATATTACGTTGCTAAACTTGCGGATGGTAATGTATGGATGACGCAAAATCTAGATCATGATATTGTGCCCACTGCTGGCTTTTATACCCCAGAAAATACTGATATCCCGGAAACTCTTGCTGGAGAAGAGTATTATCCTTTTGATACGTATGTTCTATCATTGAGCGATCTTGAGAGGACTGTTAAAAGCGATGGCAATATAGATTATATTAGTAATGATCATAATTGGCATAATGACACAGCTCTTGCTAGAGCTGTTGATTTTGGGGAAGTATGTTGGGATGGTACTATTGGGCAGGGTAGCATTGTTCAATGCACGGGTGCTAATAGAGAGTACTATAATAATCAACAAAATTATAGCTTAGGGAATTATTATAATTTGACTGCAGCCTTAGCTATGAAATATTCTGGTTATTATTGGGTTGAGGAAGTTGGTGGCAATGAGCCTATAGACCAGTCTATTTGTCCGGCTGGTTGGAAATTGCCAGGCATGAGTGGTGATAAGTCGTATAGTAAGTTGAAAACAGATCTTGGTTTAACAGCCGGTACAAATGGTAACTTACAGGAAAATCCGGTTCACTTTGTGTATGGTGGGTATGTTAGCTCTGTAAGTAATGATGTTAAAGGTATAAAAATTGCAAATCTTGGCTATGGTGGGCAGTATCGATTGAACACTATTACGAATAAAAATGGCCAGTATTCTGGTAGGTTGTATTTTGATAATGCAACTCCTAATCCTAGTTTTTATGGTGCGAATTCTACTGCTGGTAGGAGTACTGGCATAACTATTAGATGTGTGGCTAGATAGATTTAGCAGATTGAATAACGTGGTCAAATAGGCAGGTGACGGTGAGGGGACCGACACCACCTGTTACTGGTGTAATAGCAAGAAGATCTGTACGGGTGTGCAATTTGGAATCTAAATCACCTTTTATTACACCTTTTTCGCTGGCGGTGCCAGCGTCTATAAGAATGGTGCCAGGGGAAACATAAGAATTAGAAACTAGCCCCGGTGCACCCGTAGCTGTTATTATTATATCAAAATTCTTAAGTTTTGTCAAGTTATCACCTCTGTGAAATAGGGAGACGTCGTAGTTTGAAGCCTGAAATATTTTGTAAAGTGGTGCTCCGACGAGTTTACCACGACCAACGATGGCGATTTTTTTGTTTTCTAATTTGATATCGTAGCCAGCTAGAAGCCAGAGTATGGCAGTAGCGGTGGCGGAATCGTACTTTGAATTTGCCCCAAGGCCATCCACGTCTTTTTCTGAGGCGATAAGGTTGCAGAGTTCGTCGGTTTTGTCTTTCTCAGTAATAGGAAGTTGGAGAATAATACCATTTATCTCTGGATCAGCGTTTGCAGAGGTGATTTTTGTGATAATATCATCGGAGCTTTTAGCGTGATAATCTTCTACTAATACGCCGATATCTTCGCCGTAGCGGATTTTGAGGTCGACATATTTTTTGATAACCGGATTATCGCTATCGCGAATGATAAGAAGTTTAGGTTTTTTTATCATACTGGCTACTTCATGAACTTGGCGCTCTTTGATAAAGCCAGCTAGTTCTTTACCATTTAGGATTTTCATACGATTTCTATGGGCTCCTGTTCTAGCCAATAACCGTAAATATCATAGACCTTGTTGATGATTTCGGCGCGAGCCTCGGCGAGATCGTTGTAAGATTTGGCGGATTCGTTGATGAGCACAAGAGAAGCTTTATCGCTGACGCGGATGCCATGAAGAAGTTTGCCGGAAAAACCAGCATGTTCGATAAACCAGCCGGAATTGATTTTGTTGCCGTCTTTGCCGCGGTAAACTGGGTAGCCTTTGCTTTCGGCGGCTTCGGCTTCGCTATCTGTAAGATAGATATTTTTGAAGAATGAGCCGGCACTGGCCTTTTCCATTGGATCTGGAAGTTTGTCTTTACGGATGGCACTCACAATACTTCTGATGCCTTGCGGGGAGAAGTCGGTGATGTTGTTTGCGGAGATATAGGTTTCGATAGAACGATAAAATGGGCGAGGCATTTGACCCTTTTTTAGTAACGATGTGATAGAAATTACGAAATAGCGATTTTTTTCGGTGGTGTTGAGAATGCTTTTGCGGTAGCTAAAACCAAGATCATCGTGAGAGAGGGTGCGGAAGGTGCCAGTGGAGGTATCGTAAACCTCGATAGACTGCAAGGTGTTGGCAATTTCTTGGCCGTAAGCGCCGATGTTTTGGACTGGGGCTGCGCCAGCGAGGCCGGGGATTTTACTGAGTGCTTCAATGCCGGTGAGGCCTTTTTTGCAGGCATAGTCTACGATATTGTCCCAGTACTCACCGCCCATAATGGTGAGCTTGGTACCGTCTGCGGTCTCTTCTTCTTGAATGCCCTTCATGCGACTGATAATGATTACGCCGTTGTAACCTTCGTCGTGGCCGATGGTGTTGGCACCATAGCCGAGGACGAAAACAGGTAATTTGTTTGTGATAGCAAAATTGTAGGCTTCTGGGATTTCTTCGGGTTTTTCAACTTCTATTACATAGCGAGCTGGGCCGCCAAGGCGCATAGTAGTAAGACTGGAAATTAAGATATTTTCGTTGATTCGCATGGTGAAATTATAACATATTTAGAGGTAGATTTTAAGCCTAGGCGGGATAAGAGTTGATGGTTGGGGTTGAATTGTGATTTTTGGTGTGCTAGAAAGGGGCGCAGGAAATAGGGTGACAGCTGTTTAATAAGATGTGATAGGAGAAAGGAGGTTGGTATGGAAGTTGATGTTGAAGAAATAAAAGTCAATGTTAAACTAAAAATTATTCCTCGTAGAAAATACGAGGAATAAACCAACACGATTTGATTCTACCATGCAATATTAAGAAAATCAACTCTATTTCCTGCAAGAAATATTATATAATAGATATAAGAAAGGTAATACTATTATGGCAAAAAAGGAAGCGGTGGCAGAAAAAAATAAACAAGAGGATGGGAAGAACGAAGCTTTGAAGCTTGCGATTGCGCAGATCACAAAGCAATTTGGCGATGGTTCAATCATGAAACTTGGTGAAACGCCAAAGATGGATGTGGAATTACTTCCGTCTGGGTCTTTGTCCCTAGATTTGGCGCTGGGTGGTGGTTGGCCAAAAGGCAGAATTATTGAGATTTATGGGCCAGAATCTTCTGGCAAGACAACTTTGGCACTTCATGCAATTGCCGAGATTCAGAAGCAAGGTGGGCAGGCGGCGTTTATTGATGCGGAGCATGCTCTAGATCCAGCTTATGCTAAGAAAATTGGCGTAGATACGGCGAACTTGTTGATTTCTCAGCCTGATAATGGTGAGCAAGCATTGGAAATTTGTGAGACCCTGGTAAGATCTAATGCAGTAGATTTGATTGTAGTAGATTCGGTGGCAGCTTTGGTGCCACAGGCCGAGATTGATGGCGATATGGGTGATGCGCAGATGGGGCTCCAGGCGCGATTGATGTCTCAGGCGATGCGAAAGCTTACTGGCATCATCTCTAAGTCTCGTGCCACTGTGATATTTATTAACCAGATCAGGATGAAGATTGGTGTAATGTTTGGTAATCCTGAAACTACGACTGGTGGCAATGCTTTGAAGTTTTATGCTTCGGTGCGTGTAGATATTCGAAGAATTGGGCAGATCAAAGAGGGTGATAACATCTCTGGTAATCGTACCAAAATTAAAGTGGTAAAGAATAAGATCGCGGCGCCTTTCCGTACGGCAGAATTTGATGTGATGTACAACGAAGGGATTTCTAAGGCTGGTGATGTGCTAGACCTTGGCGTACAATATGGAATTTTGGAAAAGTCTGGTGCGTTTATCAAGTATAATGGCGAGACTTTGGGCCAAGGACGTGAAGCAGTGAAAAAGTTGTTTAAAGAAAAGCCAGAACTAATGGCAGAGATTGAAGAAAAAGTACGCGAAAAAGCAGCTGCGGAAGAGTAGATATGGAACATCCGGGTGAGATTTGGCAAGAGTTTGACTACAACGGTGAGCGACTGGGTGGGATTTCTCCGTCCGAGATGGATGAAAGTAAAATAAAAGTTTTTGGCGGTGTAGCAGTCATGCTCTATCGTTTTACAAATGGGGAAGTGGAGTTTTTGTTTCAGCATCGCTCAAAATATCTGATGGGCAATCCGGATAAGTGGGATGTTTCTGCTGGTGGGCACACCAACCTTGATGAAAATACTATTGATGCAATGGTGCGAGAAGTAAATGAAGAGATTGGTGTAGAAATTGATAAAAATAAACTCGAGTTTGCGGCGACTTATCTAAGACGTGAGGTGTCTGTGATTGTTAGTCTGTATTTTTATGACTATACAGGCAGAGAAGATGTTTTTCACTTTAACGATAAAGAAGTGGAAGAAGTAAAATGGGTAAAATATTCTGAAGTTGATGAGTTTATGCCAAATCTTAAGAATCAATTGCGAAAAGACAAGATATTTTTCCATTATCTTGGGGAATGGAACGCAAAAATTTTAGAAAAATATGGAAATTCATAAAGTTAGTGATACGCTGGAAGAGTCTGGGCAAGATTTTGACGCAAAGTTAAAGATCACTGATATTAAACAGGGCGTGAAAAATCCGAATCGGGTAAATGTTTTTGTGAATGGCAAGTATTCCTTTTCTTTAGATGTTTCGCAGGTAGTGGATTTTAAATTAAAAGTTGGTTTAAAAATATCTGAAGAGGAATTATTTGAATATAAAAAAGCTTCAGAATTTGGAAAATTATATCAGAGAACTTTGGAATGGGTCTTAACAAGACCCAGATCCGAAAGAGAAGTTAGAGATTATTTGAGAAAAAAACTCAGAAATACCCTTCAAGGACCTTTCGCGACTAACGAGGAGCGAGTAAGCGAAGTTTCGCCCGTAATGACGGGCCGAAACGAGCGTGTCCGAGAAGAGTATTCTGAGTTTTTTGATAGTATTGTTCAACGGCTTTTGGATAAAGGTTATATAGACGATTCGAAATTTGCTGAGTACTATGTCGAGAATCGGTTTGTGAAAAAAGGGATTTCGCAGAAACGATTAAGGATGGAACTTTTGAAAAAAGGTATTTCAAAAGAAATTATTGATGAAGTTTTAAATATTAGAAATGACGAAGAAGAAATTTTGAAAATTATTGCGAAAAAACGGGCAAAGTATGATGACGAAAAACTTATTCAATATCTTTGTCGGCAGGGATTTTCGTATCAGCTGGCGCAAAGCCTGGTTCTTGACTCCGAAAAGGATTAACGAAATTCGGGACGAATTCTTCTTTTTCGGCTTTTTCTTTGAGCTTCTTCTCTTCGTCTTTTACAATAATTTCGTAATCGGTGACCTCGACGATTTCTTTGCGACTGATGGTGAGCTCTGGATCTAAGAGTCTTTTGGCGATTGGGCGGCTGACGATAATTTGTTGAATATTAAAATCGTCTGAATTTAAGGTGTAATCTATGACTTTGCCAAGTTTGCTACCTTTTTTGGTCTTGACCTTGAGACCATTTAGGCTGAAGTTTAGTTTTAGAACGTTGGCAATTTTGATGACGTCGTCTGGAGCAACTAATTCATCTACGCTATCAATAACTATGCCGTATTTAGAGTATTCGCGAATACTGGAGACATCTAGAATATTGGTGTCGGATCGAGAAACGACGCCGCCATTCAGGCGAAAAGCGATGATTTTTAGGTTGTCTGGGTCGACAATCGGCTCTGCAATATGGGTGATAGCACCACCAGCTTGCATGCTAAGAATTGGCGTACCGATGAGTTTTGTTGCGGTAACTAGCATAAGTTAATTATAGCATAAGAATAAATTAATGTAGTTGATTTTTACCTCTGTTTATAGTAGTATCTAAGGCATAATTTATGGAAGATAAGATTATTTTAATTGACAAGCCAGCTGGAATTTCTAGTTTTGGCGTAGTGGCAAAAATACGCGGAAAACTGAAGGCCGAGTTTGGGCATAAGGTAAAAGTTGGGCATACGGGTACGCTTGATCCGTTTGCTACGGGGCTTTTGATTTTGCTGTCTGGTAAGATGACTAAAAAGTCTAATGAATTTTTGAAGCTCGATAAAATTTATGAGGCAACGCTTCGGCTTGGGTATGTTTCTACGACGGGCGATCCGGAAGGGGAGATTCAAGAATATCCTGACCGAAATACCCCAAACCCAAGTATTCTTGAATCTACCATTCAGTCGTTCGTTGGGAAGAGTATTCAGACGGTGCCGAAGTTTTCGGCGGTAAAAATTAATGGGCAGAGAGCATACAAGCTGGCGCGAGAAGGGAAAGATTTTGAAACTCCGAGCAGGGAAATTGAAATTTATAAGATTGAAATTTTGGAATATAATTATCCGGAACTCAAAATTCGTTGTCATGTGTCGTCGGGGACTTATATTAGAACTTTGGCGGAAGATATCGGTAAAAAATTGGGAACAGGCGCGTATCTGACGGAACTTAGGCGGATTAAGGTCGGAAAATATAGTGTAGACGATGCGGAGAAACTTGTTCTTGATAAGTAACACTAGATATGGTATAATGGAAAAATGATAACAAAAGAGAATAAAGACAAGGCTATTGCCAAGGTTGCCCGCAATAAGGCAGATGTTGGTTCTCCTGAAGTTCAAGTTTCTATTCTTACGGAGCGGATCAAAGAAGTGACCGAGCATGTAAAGAAGAACAAACATGACTTTATGGCCAAAAGAGGTTTAATGCAAATGGTAGGGAAGCGCAAGAGGCTTCTTAAATACCTAGAGAAGACCGACTTTGACCTATACAAGAAAACCGTATCAAAACTTGGACTTAGAAAATAAGTAAATAGCAAAAAAAGAATAACCCCGCTCGTTTGAGCGGGGTTATCGGTCCCTGTGGGACCAAAAGAGGAAGGAGATGTCCGAGGCAGGGTAATGGCGAACCCTGTCTCTAACATGGGGGTGGGCTTAATTAGTGAAAGACGTTATTTAATGTTTCGTCTTCTGTTTTACCCTGCGAAAGATCGCAGGAAGCCTTTTCAAATATATCTATGAAATCTGTTACCCAGATCTCGAAAGAATCATTGAAACGCTTCTGATAAGCATCGGGATGAATTTTGAAACTTATACCTTTTTTGGTATGCCTTTCAATAAAAGCGTAGTTGTTATTTAAACTGCATGTCATATTGTCTTTTTCTGTTCTTATGCATGCCGATACGCTTAGTTTGTATGTTCGCCGTAATACTTTACGGTCAAATTCTTGCCATAGTTTTCTTGCGAATTCATCGGATATTGTTGGGTTTGCAATCTTTACCCAAGCTATGCCATTTTTATTCTCCGATTCGTATTTGATGTTTGGATAAGTATCCAAGAAACATCATCCTCTCTATAAATGATACGTGGTCAAAGAAGTTGACCATCCTTTCTATTATAGCACAGATTGCGAAAAAAGTCAATATCTGGTATAATAAAAATAACATTAACAAAGGGAAGACGGCAGATACGAGAAGGGGCTCATATCTGATGTTTTCCCGAGAAAGGGTATTTTTTATGGAAATTATCAATCCTAATGGCAAAAAGACCGTTCAGGTTTCTACTGATTGGTTGGGACGGAAACTTACATTAGAGGTAAACAGGGTAGGTTTTAGGACTACTTCATCTGTGCTTGTGACTTACGGGGATACTGTGGTACTTGGTTCGGTGGTGGTAGGTACAAAACCGGTGGTACAGGACTTTTTCCCTCTTTCGATTGACTACGAAGAAAAATTCTATGCAGCGGGGAAAATTAGCGGCTCTAAATTTATTAAGCGTGAAGGTAAGCCGGCTGATGAGGCGGTATTGGTAGGGCGCCTCATTGATCGTCCGATTCGCCCACTTTTCCCTAAGGGTTATCGCCAAGAGGTACAGGTGGTTTGTACGGTGCTTTCAATGGATCCAGATTTCCGTCCAGATTGTGTGGCAATGATTGCGGCTTCTGCGGCCCTTATGAATGCTGGTGTACCATTTGATGGTCCGGTGGCCGGGATTCGGATTGGTAGAATTAATGGGGAATTTAAGGGATTTTTGAATACTGAAGAACGTGATGCTTCCCCGCTTGATCTTGTGGTGGCCTGTAAAGACGGTAAGGTGATGATGGTGGAAGCTGGTGCAAAAGAGGTGCCAGAAGAGACAATTATTGAGGCGATGCATTGGGCAGTTTCTAATGTACAGCCAGTTTTGGATCTCCAGAGGGAGTTGTCTCGCCAGGTGGCGGCACCAGAGCAAGAATATGAGTTAGTTTTGCCAGATGATGCAGTGATGGAAGAGGTGGCAAAATGGACAGATGGCAAGTTTGGCTCGAAGGTACGTGGTAATGTGATGGAACGTGCTCATATGTTAGACGATATCAAATATGCGATGCATGATGAGATGGTGCTTCTCCATGGCGAAGGTGATACTGACAATGAAAAGGTAAAATGGTACGATGAAAATTTGCGCGATGTATATGATCAGGCGTTTGAGCTTGCAGTGCACAAAGAAGTGAGGCGTGGAATTGTAGAGGAAGGCGTAAGGCCGGATGGACGAAAATTAAACGAAGTAAGGCCTTTATCTTCACAGGTCTCTATCTTGCCACGAACACATGGTTCTTCTCTGTTTACGCGTGGTGTGACTCAGGCAATGAATATTGTAACTTTGGCACCACTTTCTTATGCGCAAGAGGTAGATACGATGGAAGTGACGGATGGTAAGCGTAGATATATGCATCATTACAATGCCCCCTCTTATACTGTAGGTGAGCCAGGAAGGATTGGTTCCCCTGGGCGTCGTGAAATTGGTCACGGGTATTTGGCGGAAAGAGCTTTGATCCCGGTGTTGCCATCTGAAGAAGAATTCCCTTATGCGATTAGAAGTGTGACCGAGATTATGTCTCAGAATGGTTCTACTTCTATGGCGGCGACTTGTTCTTCTTGTATGGCTTTGATGGATGCTGGTGTGCCAATTAAGCGACCAGTATCTGGCGTGGCGATGGGGCTTATGGTGGATGTGCCAAAGGGGCAACCGATTGAAGTTTCGGATATTGATAAGGCGTATGTTTTGACAGACTTGATGGATGCGGAAGATTTTGCTGGCGATATGGACTTTAAGGTGACTGGGACTACCGAAGGTATTACGGCGCTCCAGATGGATATGAAGGTGCATGGGCTTCCGGTAGAGATTATGGAAAAGGCTTTGAAGCAATCACACGAAGGCAGAATGTTTATTTTGGAACACATTATGAGCGTGATTGATAAGCCACGGGCAGAGATTTCTAAATATGCACCAAGAATTGAGAAATTGATGATTAATCCAGATAAGATTGGCGCTGTGATTGGTAAGGGTGGCGAAATGATTAATAAAATCACTTCGGAAACCGGTGCTGAGGTTAATATCGAGGACGACGGTCTTGTGACAGTATCTGGCAATGATCCAGAAAAAATCGCTAAAGCTTTGGAATGGATTAAGGGTCTGACCGAAGAACCAGAGGTGGGGAAAATCTATAATGGTACAGTGGTAGCAATTAAAGATTTTGGTGCGTTTGTGAATATTATGCCAGGAATTGACGGCATGCTTCATATTTCACAGATTGTGGAAGGTAGAAGACTCAAAAAAGTAGACGAAGTTTTGCATATGGGAGATAAGGTGAGAGTAAGACTTGTGGCGATCGATAATGGCAAGCTTTCCCTATCTATGATAGGTGTAGATAAATAAACTGAGCAGCTTTAAAATAAGCACGACTTTAAGTCGTGCTTATTTTATATTGAAGTACTTGACTTTTCTTGGGGGGAGGTAGTAAAATCATAAACATAAAGGTTATACAAAAATAAAAACATCAAAAAAGGTCATGTTATGAAGATACGTAAAAATAGAAAGATCCTAAGCTTTGTTTTTGCAGGGATACTATTAATCCCCGCTATAGCTTTTGTTATAAATAAAGTAACTAACATAAATAGCACATATGCATTAGCCTATGAAATCCCGGAAGGTTACACTACTTTTATTGACCCAAATCTATATAATTGTGTGGCTAGTAAATATATACAATCTTATCCAGATGAAGATATTTCTGATGGTTTAACTGATGAACAATTACAACAGATAACAAGTTTGAGTTGTGACGGCTTTAACAAAAGTAACGAAGAAAAAATCTCCGATGCTACTGGTATTGAGAAGATGACAGCTTTGACAGGACTTTGGCTTGGCCACAATCAACTC
>DEWE01000010.1:0-59768 GCA_002363125.1 Candidatus Saccharibacteria bacterium UBA3218
ATTGCACAACTAAATTGTTAAAATATTTCCAAAGACTACTAAAATAACTACTCGCAGCTTTAGACTGATACCATCTTATCGCAGTTGGCTGTTTTTGTCAATAGTTTTTTCTGATTTTTGATTATTTTTCGTTTGATTCTTCTTCTGGCAACACAATGCCGATTGATGCTACGGTGTCGCCCTCACTCATCTTCATAATGCGGACGCCCTGGGTAGCACGACCAAGAGTTGGGATCTCCTTCATGGCGACACGTATAGCTTGTCCTTTGGTGGACATCATAATCACTTCTTTCGCAAGAGGATCTAGAGTATGAACAGCTACGATAGGCCCAGTTTTGGCTGTAACAGCGGCAACTTTTATACCAACGCCGCCACGCTTATGAGGTGGGAAGTTGGAAACTAGAGTAGCTTTACCGTATCCATTAGCCGAAACTGCAATTAACTTTTGATTTGGATCAGTGATTACGTCCATACCTACAATTTCGTCTTTTGGACGGAGACGCATACCACGAACGCCTCTGGCAGAGCGACCCATAGCACGAACTTCTTTTTCGTTGAACCTGGTAGCTTGACCAGCTGAGGTACTGATGACGATATCGTTATTTCCGGTGGTCTCTTGCACCCATTTAAGTTCGTCGCCCGTATCTAGTTTAATAGCGATTAGACCGTTGCTACGCACATTAAAGAAATCTTTGATGGCGGATTTTTTGATAGTTCCCTTCTTGGTAGCCATAAAGAGATAACCATCTGATCCAGCATCACCCTGTTTGATAATGGCGGTAATCTTTTCTTCTGGGTGCATATTAAGAAGGTTTACTGCTGCGGTACCTTTAGCCGATAAGGAAGCCTGTGGTACTTCGTAAGCTTTCATACGGAATAATCTACCTTGACTAGTGAAGAATAGCAAGAAATCATGGGAATTGGCCGTGAGAATTTGAGCAATAACGTCTTCTTCCTTCGTGGTCATACCTCGTTTACCCTTACCACCACGATTTTGTTTGCGGAAATCAGTTTGAGGTACACGCTTCATATAATTCTGAGACGTAAGAAGTATGACACTCTCCTCTTCTGGAATTAGCTCTTCCTCGGAGAATTTACCAGCTTCGTGATTAATGATCTTACTACGACGTTCATCTCCGTATTTATCTTTAAGAGCAAGGAGCTCTTCTTTAATAACGCGGAGAATTTCGTTTTCATCGGCAAGAATTGCCTCTAACTTCTTGATCAATTCATGAAGTTGTTTTAATTCTTCTTCGATTTTGTCGCGCTCTAGGCCTTGGAGGCGACGAAGTTGCATTTGCAAGA
Source organism: Candidatus Saccharibacteria bacterium UBA3218 (assembly GCA_002363125.1). Classification (GTDB taxonomy): domain Bacteria; phylum Patescibacteriota; class Saccharimonadia; order Saccharimonadales; family Saccharimonadaceae; genus Nanosyncoccus. The sequence goes on from DEWE01000010.1 coordinate 1,306, forward strand.
TGGCATTGGCTTGAATTTCTGAAAGACCAAAACGTGACATGAGTTGTTTATCCGCATCATCATAAGAGGCGCGGATAACTTTGATAACTTCATCAATATTATCTAGAGCAATCTTCAAACCTTCCAAGATATGAGCACGCTCTTTGGCTTTCTTGAGCTCGAATTCAGTACGGCGACGTACGACTTTTTGACGGTGTTTGATAAATTCCCCGAGGATCTCTTTAAGACCCAAAATGCGTGGCTGAATGCCGTCTACAAGTGCAAGCATATTGTAGTGGAAGGCAGTCTGAAGACCAGTCATTTTGTATAGCTGGTTTAGAATTTTCTTTGGGAAAGCATCTTTTTTGAGTTCTACTACAATACGGATCTTGCCTCTGGCGGATTCGTCACGGGCGTCGGCAATATGATCTAATTTTTTAGCCAAGACGAGTTCGCGGACTTTTTCGATGAAACCTTCTTTGCTCATGCCATACGGAACTTCCGTGACTACGATGTTATAGCGGCCATTTTTACGTTCTTCGATATTTGTAACTGCACGAATTACGACCGAACCTTTACCGGTGGCATAGGCTTGACGCATTGGAGCACCGCCATAAACTTCAGCACCAGTTGGAAAGTCTGGACCTTTGACATATTTCATTAACTCATCCAGAGTAATTTCTGGATTATCGATCTGGGCGACAGTAGCATCAACTAATTCTCCAAGATTGTGCGGAGGAATATTCGTAGCCATACCTACAGCAATACCCATCTGACCGTTAAGAAGGATATTTGGAAGAGCGGCTGGCAAGACTACTGGTTCTTGCTCAGTGCCATCAAAGTTATCGCGAAAATCTACAGTGTCTTTTTCGATATCAGTAAGAAGTTCAGCGCCAACTTTGTCCATGCGAGCCTCGGTATAACGATAAGCCGCTGGCTCGTCGCCGTCCATGGAGCCGAAGTTACCTTGCCCCTCAATCAATGTATAGCGCATTTTCCATGGCTGGGCGAGGTTCACCATCGCCATATAGATGGAAGAGTCGCCATGTGGGTGATATTTACCCATAACATCACCGACGATACGAGCGGATTTTACCGTAGCGTGTGGAGCCTTCCAGCCATTTTTGTTCATGGTGTAAAGGATGCGGCGATTTACTGGCTTTAAGCCGTCACGGACATCTGGGAGGGCGCGGTCTACGATAACGGACATGGAGTACTTGAGGAAGTATTCTTCCATGGTGTTTTCTACGCCACGACGCTCGATACCGTTTTGCATAGTAACCTCAGATATATCTTCTTCGGAAGCGCTTCGCTCTCGCCCATCGTTATGGGGCTCGCTCGCTCCGTTGGCTCCCGTTGTCGCCAAAGGTTCCTCGGAAGACATATCTTTCGGTTCCTTGTCTAAATTGTTTTTATCCATATCTTATCTCCTTTTTAGAAGTCCAAATCATCCAAATCTACGCTGGCGGCGCCGGCTTGAATGAAGTTTTTACGGAGGTCGACCTGGTCTCCCATTAGCTTTGTAAATACTGCGTCAGCTTTTTCGGCATCATCAATATGGACTTGGACCAAAATACGATTCTCTGGGTCCATAGTGGTTTCCCAAAGTTGTTTGGCATCCATTTCACCAAGACCCTTAAAGCGTTGCTGAGCAGTATAACCAGCCTGCTTGAAACGCTCTTGGGATTCGTCGATTTTGGTACCATTTTTACGCTTTTCTTCAATTTTTTCTGTCAATTTATTTTCTAGGGCTACCTCGTCATAAAGATAATCAATCTTGCGAGTATTACCCGTACCCTTAATAAGTCCAAACAGAGGTGGTTTGGCCAAGTAAACGTGTCCCTCCTCTATAACTTGTGGCATGTACCGGAAGAAGAAAGTCATGAGAAGTGTAGCAATATGGAGGCCGTCGACGTCGGCATCGGTCATGAAGATGATTTTATCGTAGCGAAGGCCTTCGATATTAAACTGTTCCCCAATGCCTACGCCAAGACCCTTGATAAGAGATACGAGTTCTTGGTTTGCAAGCATCTTATCTAAGCGAGCGCGTTCGGTGTTGAGAACCTTGCCACGGAGTGGTAAAATCGCCTGAATTTGTGGATTACGACCCTCTTTGGCCGAGCCAGCAGCGGAATTACCCTCCACGATAAACAATTCACATTCTGAGCGATCTCTACTGGAACAATCTGCAAGTTTGGATGGGAGATTGAGCCCCTCGAAAGCACCTTTTCTAATGACATTGTCTCTAGCAGCACGAGCAGCCTTACGAGCACGAGCAGCAAGAGTAGCCTTGTTGACGATTTTCTTAGCTATGGCTGGGTTTTCTTCTAGATAATAGCCAAAGTACTCTGTCATGACTTTGTCTACGTAGCCACGCACCTCTGGATTGCCAAGTTTGTTTTTAGTCTGACCTTCGAATTGAGGATCTGGTAGCTTTACTAAAATAACAGCGGTGAGACCTTCTTTGATATCGTCAGCCGTGAGATTGTCCTCTTTCTCTTTCAAGAGGCCGTTGCGGCGGGCATAATCGTTGATCGTGCGGTTTAGCCCTGTACGAAAACCAACTACATGCATACCACCATCTGGAGTGAGCACGTTATTTGCGAAAGGTTTCATGATCTCAGCATAACTATCGTTGTATTGAAGTGCGATTTCCACTGCCGAATCACCAATTTGCTTATCTATATAGAAAATATCGTCAGATAATACCTCTTTACCATTATTGAGGCGTTTGACGTAGCTCTTGATGCCACCTTCAAAATAGAATGATTCGTGTGCACCAGTGCGTTCATCATTAACTGTGATTAAAATACCCTTAGTGAGATAAGCTTGGTGGCGGGCATAATTAGAAGCCCAATCATAATCAAAGGTGGTAGTTTCTTTAAAAATAGCGGGGTCTGGATAAAAAGTAATAGAGGTACCTGATTCGCGAGGAGAACCTTTAGTGATTTTCAATTCGCTAGTTGGCTTGCCAGTGTCAAATTCAATATGATGGGTCTTGCCATCTCTGTAAACCTCGGCAATCATATGGGTAGAAAGTGCGTTTACAACGGATGAGCCTACGCCATGAAGACCAGAGGAGACTTTGTAGCCACCATCGCCGAATTTACCACCAGCGTGAAGTACTGTAAGCACGGTTTCTAGGGTAGATTTGCCAGTTTTAGGGTGAATATCTACCGGAATACCGCGGCCGTTATCGTCTATACGGACTCCGCCGTCTTTTAAGATAGTAATTTCGATTTTGTTCGCGTAACCAGCAATGGCTTCGTCGATGGAGTTATCGGCAATCTCTTTGATAAGATGATGCAGGCCATCGTACCCCGTAGAACCAATATACATACCAGGGCGCAACCTGACTGGTTCCAAGCCTTCTAGCACACGAATCTCTGACGAGTCGTAATCTCCCGCTTTGTCGGACATTTTTATACCTCTTCTTAATATACCTCTCTAGTATACACCTTAAAACTAAAAAATTCAAGAGGTATGATATAATTGTGGCAACATGACATATTTGGATTATGCAGCAACCACACCGATGTTGCCAGAGGTGATAAAAGCGATGCATGAAGCAGAAAAAAAGTTTTTTGCCAATGCTTCGGCTTTACATACTCCTGGGCATCTAGCGATGAACGAAATAGAACACGCTCGAGAGTTGTTGGCGAAGCTCATAAATGCTTCCCCGGAAGAGATTATTTTTACTTCTGGCGCATCGGAGAGCAATAATGCCGTCATCCGGACTTTTGAGGGGTGCAAAATCGAGACTTCCCCTCTGGAACATCACTCAATATTCGAATCGGTAAGGCGCTTTTCTGGGGATAAACTACCAAAATTGTACTCTTATATGTTGGCGAATAACGAAACTGGGGAGATTTTGAGCTTTCCAGAGATAGACAGAAATGAATTTGCCAAATCCAAACTGTTTGAGGCAGTAGATGACTGGGGTAAGCCACTGGTAACTGACAGAAGAAAATCTTATCTACACTCAGATCTAACACAGGTTTTAGGTAAGCTCCCTGTTGACGTGAAGGCTTTAGGGTTAGATTACGCGACTCTTTCGGCGCATAAAATCGGTGGTCCAATAGGGGTAGGTGCGTTATATATAAAAAAGGGTGTGCCTTTTTCTCCTCTGATTATCGGCGGTAATCAAGAAGGCAAAAGACGAGGTGGTACCTACAATACTGTAGGAATAATTGGTTTTGGCGCTGCTGCTGAGCGAGTGCTAAAAGATCAAACCTGGAAAATTTTCGATACAGAGGTGAGAAAGCTACGTGACGCTTTGGCTGAGAGAATCTTAGCAAAAATCCCTGGTAGTTCTCTTAATACAAATATCGCCTATGGCGCTTCTTTGCCAAATATTTTGAATGTATCTTTTAAGGCAGCTGAGGGTGAATCTATACAGCTCTATTTGGATGCCGAAGGAATAGTAGTCTCTACTGGTTCAGCTTGTGCATCTGGCGACATAAAGCCATCCCACGTACTAATGGCAAAAACTGGTGATGCAGAGATAGCACATTCATCTGTACGATTCTCTTTTGGTTTGAATAGCACAATGACAGATGTAAAAAAGGTAATGGAGGTACTCCCTGGGATTATTGATCGATTACAAAAAATCAGCACTATTTCTTCCGATAGTTCGAAATAGCATCCTTCAAAGCATCGTGGCCTAAAACGGAACAGTGGAACTTGTGTTTGGGGAGTTTTCCGAGATAATCATCGATATCTTTGGCTGTAATCTTGAGGGCGTCGTCGAGAGTTTTACCTTTTGCTATCTCTGATAAGGCGGAGGTTGAGGCGATAGCTGATGCGCAGCCGTAAGTCTTCCAACGGATATCGGTGATTTTATCGGTTTTTGGATCTACCTTAATAAACATTTTCATTTGGTCGCCACAGATAGGATTGCCCACTATACCTGTAGCGTCACATTTAAACTTACTTTCGTCACCCATCAAGAAGTTGCGTGGGTTCAAAAAATGATCTTTTACCGTATCTGTATAAACCCAATCCTGACCCTCATTCATGGGTTATATTATATCACGTTAACGAATTCTAAAAACTACTTCGCCTTCTTTTGGTTGTGGCGCTGGGGTTGGTGGTGATGCTGGGGCTGGTGTCGGTTCAGTGGTAGATGGTGTTGCGACTAGTGGTGTAGGGGTTGGAAGTGGTTCTGAGTTAGATGGCGGTGGCGTAGTTGGCGGTGTGGGCGATGTGGTTGGGGTTGGCGTAGGCGATGTGGTTTGCATGGCGGGTTTCTTGGCTATCCATTTGTCCAAAAAGCCTTTCTCTGGCTTTTCTGAGGCCTCTGGAGTGGTTTTAGATTCGGAGATGGGTTCTTTAGCACTTTGTGGTAATGAGACCTCCTGAACGCTTTTGGTGGGCTCTGGAGAGGATTCTGATTTTGTTGTTTCTTTAGCCTTAGCTTTCTCGGCCGAACTCCAGCGATCCTGGATTTCTTTTTCCACTTCGGCACGAGTTTTACCAAATTTAGTAGCAGAATAAGCTTTCAAACTATCCATTAATTCTTCATTTGGTTCACCCATTGGAGCAGGAAGTTTCATTGTAAACGGCGCCGATGGCATATCAAACATCATTACCTTAGCTACGGCAGAGAAGTTCGGAGTTTTGGTAAGGTCTTCGGCCGTAAAGGTAGGAGTGAAGGCTTTGACCATCAAGTCCGCGTCGGTAACGCCAATACGGCCACAGATAATGGTACCGACGTTACCAAGTAGAGCTTCCCTGATTTTTTCTGTAAGCTGAGTCATAAACTGGTTGGCCACAATAAGGTTAAGGCGGTATTTCCTAGCCTCAGAGAGGATAGACTCAAAGCTATCTGTGGCAAAGTTCTGAAACTCATCTACATAGAGACAGAAATCTTGGCGCTCATCTTCTGGGATATCTTGTCTACTCATGGCCGCCTGCTGGAATTTCATAACAAAGATCATACCGAGAAGATTTGCATTGATATCGCCGAGACGACCTTTGGAGAGGTTAACTAAGAAAATCTTCTTGTTATCCATAATTTCACGAATATTAAAACCAGACTTTACCTGACCTAAAGTATTTCTCATGATAGTATTCGCAATAAATGGACCCCATTTACTAGAGAACCAAGTAATAACTTCACCGGCATCGCTAGATTTTTGTGAAGCTGGGAACTCTTTAGTCCAATAATCATAGACAGCCTTGTCTGTAACATATTTGAGTTTAGATTTTACGAATTCCGCGTCTGTAAAGCATTGGGGAATATCAATAAAGGTAGCCCCAGCAGGGTCTGACATTAGTAGGAGAGCGGCGTTTCTAAACATGTGTTGACCACGAGGGCCAAAGAAACCTTGGTTTTGAGGGTCAAACAGAGACTGAAGCATACTGATTCCCTCTTGTACAATGAAGTCTTTTTGGTCATCGTTGGTAAATTCAAACATATTCATACCTACAGGGTGTTCAATATCTGCAGGGTCAAAATAGATAACGTCGTCTATACGTTCTTCTGGGACGCGTTGGAGGAGTGCTTCTACGGCGTCACCGTGGGGATCGATAAAGGCGAATCCGTGCCCATCGCACATGTCTTGGAAGGCAAGGTTCTCAAGAAATACTGATTTACCCATACCGGTTTGCCCGATCACATACATATGGCGACGACGGTCTTTTTCTTGTAGATAAATAGCTTTATCTACGCCGCGGAATTGGTTGGTGCCTAGGAATAGCCCTTCAGTAGCTAATTTTGCTGGCCCATCTACTTGTTTGGTGAGCTGACGTTCTACTTGGGAATTAGGAATAGCGTTCTGCTCTGGCAAGTGGAAAATAGAAGCAAGCTCTACGCTGTTTAGTATATTTGAGCGAGTGCGGAGCGGAAAAAATCTAAAAGTATAATCTACGGCTAATTTTTTCTGATTTTTGAATTTATTAACCTTGAAGCCGTTTAGTTCTGGCGAATTAAATTGTGAAAAGGCTGATACAATACCACCGACGATCGCTTCTGATCTAGCTTCGTTCCCAGAGCTCGCAACTATACGAACCAGAGTTTCAAAGGCTGGAAAGCGTATCTTATTGTTAATAGCGGTAATTTCGTCTTGTTTAACATTTGTTACCATTTCGTGCTCACTTTTTTCGTGTTCCCCTGGCACTTCCCACGGAGCACGGATAAGATCCATGGCGAAATCACCCATACTAGATCCTACGGTTTTCTTTTTCTTCCCTTTTTGGACGTCTTCAATATATTGTTTGGCGCCCTCTGACCAACCTTTTTGTGCAGGACGGAACAAAATTTGTACACAGACTCCTTCATTTTTAGTCACACCAGACAATGCATTTAGAATAGCCATTTGGGCGTCACGCTTGGAATCTTCATATGTAGCAATTGGATAATAGTACTCTTTATTTAGAGTAAGCTCTGCTCCCGCTATTGCATTTAGCCCGCCACCACCTTCAAAGATATTTTCTTCACGTTTTTCCTCTAGGCGAGCTGTCGGATAAGCGGATTGCACCGCCTGTTTTACTGTTTCGGTAAGCACTGCTGGCACGATAGCGTAATACTTAATAAAGCCATCTTTAGCTATTATCTCGAAGGAGAAATGACGTTGGCCATAAAGTTTAGTCTTAAAACCCTTGGTAATGGTAGATGAGAGGATGGAGTATACAACCTGAGCCTTAGAGATGGCCTCTTCCGCTATATCTCTTTTATCTCTGCCGCCACCGTCAATATCGTCCGTGGTAGGTGGTAGGTGAATCAGAAGTGGCACCATCTTGAGGCCACGTTCATATTTTTTTGATTTACGGAGTTTAGAGATACGTGTACCGCCAAAAATACCAGCTACCAATATAACAGCTAGAGTAATAATCAGAGCTACCACCCAAGGTTCCATTATTTGTCCCTTTCCCCTCTGGTCTTATTGTTGTAAAAAATACTAAAACAGATACAAGTCATGCTGCCAACTTTCTGTTATATGAATTATCTAAATTGGCCTCCATAGCATCTCTTGCTGTATCGTAAAAATCTGCAACGTTACCATCGCGGCCAAGTTTGTTGACCGCCTTGTCTACTTCGTTGATAGCTTTTGTGCTCAATTTTTTGTCAGTCTTAATAACCGTCCTGTCAAAACTGGCCTCTATGATCTCGCCCGTAGTTTTCGTATCCTTATTTTCGGATGTAGAAACAGGCGGCATGCCAACTTCTACTATTTTACCTAGTTCAGTCTCTCCTGAAGGAGCTATTTCTGCCTCGCTTGGAATAGTTTCTTGAGAATTAACGACTTTATTTCCAAAATCACGAGGATTTCTTGCTGCCGCAATTTTGTTCCAATTCGCAGATTCATTCGAAAGACTAAGGTTGTCGTCTAATTCTGGATTTTTTGTTTGTGCAGACGAACTATCAGCGCCGGCACCGGCGGTGAAAAAATTGTTATCATTTTGACTGGTATGACCATAGTCCATATGCTTATTTTATCACACTATACACGTTTTGCCATTAAAAATTCAGCTAGAAATATAAACAAGCAAATTAGACTAGTAGTCCAGAGGTTAATTGCTCCAAATGAGCGCGCCATTAGGAACATAATGGGTCCGAAAGCCAGTATTGCAGAGTAAAGATAATCTTTATTTTGGAAAGTATTTTTTTTGAAAGCTAGTCGCATAAAGCTCTGAAATAGCATAGTGACCACCCCAAACGAAACGAGATAAACTATTGTAAAAAATAATAAAACTCCGAGCGGACCAATTGCCGTCGGAGAAGTAAGGTTCAGCATAAGTATTAAAGCTGCGAGTCCAACTATGCTGATAAAAACTATAAAACGGTTACGTTTCATAGATTTTATTATATCACGATTCTGGTAAGCCCCCAAGTATTTTTTAGGAGGGGTAGGGGTTATCCGGTGCTAAAAAATCGTAACTATTGACCGCAACCCCTTTTCCCTTAATTGACCGCTTCACATTAGGTGAAGCATTGTCCTTGCTGTCTTATCTTTCATTCTGGTTTGTAGTTCTAGAAGGTGCTAATGAAAGTTTTGACTGCGCGCTCGACGCTTTTGTTTAGCGGAGCTCTAGGTAATTCCTATGGTTGTAATTTATGGCTAGAAATTACCTTTTCGCCCGCCAAATTTTATGGTTTTCTAGTCTTTTTTCGCCATTTTGTTTTCATATTTTTTCCTTTTGTTTTTAGTTTTTATGTTAGTCTCACGACTACTTTTATACTAGCATAAGTTTTATAAAAAATCAATAGATTTGTTCAAGTTTTATAGAGTATTTTTTACAACAATTACTCTATTTATTCCCTGTTCTAAAAATTTATTCGTATTGTTGTATATTTTACAACAATATAAGAAAAATGTATCAAAAAATGCCTATGATCGGCATTAAAAATTTTATACATTGTGGTGGAGCTGGGGGATACTGCCTCCCCGTCCGAAATATCACGGGAACATGATTCTACGTGCATAGTTTTCTGTTTTTGTCTTGGCAAAAATTGTTAGCGGCAGAAAACGAAACTAGCAAAAGCCATGGCTAATTTTCGAGCTACTTTACGCCAACTAAATAGCTTTATCCTCGTAGTATGATAATCCTGCTTCTACGAAGCCTTAAAGCAAGACCAGCCTATAATAAATTAGGCATATGCTGGCATGTATGCTACATGCGCAGTCTTAGTGTTTTTAGCACTTATTCAATACTTACGGTATTTAATCGACACGCTTCATGTTTGTTAATAATTCGTCTAAGCTTTGTCAGCCCCAACTAGTATTATTATATCACATTTTATGTAAAAAATAAATTGCTGGAGCTAGAAAAAGACCGGTAACTGCGAGGAAAACCGGTCTTTTGTGTAGAGTGTGGAGTTATTTTGGCTAAATTTTTGTTTTGACCTTTTGAATAATTTTTTTATTCAAAAGCTACCTCTATAATATCGCGAAAAAATGCTAATGTCAATACATTTTTTGTGCAATTTTTTAGTTTTTTTGAAAAGTTTTCCACAAGTAAATGGCTGGTAGAGAACGGTAAAAAAGCATAGGCGGTTCGTGATGGTTGAAAAAAATTAGTGACCATGATAGCAACAATGCATGATAGCAAAAATACATTCAGCAATCCCCCACGGCTTCGGGGGCAAAATGGTAGAAGTCGAGGGCGATATGAACAAAGGTCTGCCTGCTTTTAATATTGTAGGCATGGCAAATAAAACTATAAATGAAGCAAAAGAACGAGTGCGCAGTGCCATAACGAATTCGCAGTTTAGTTTTCCGAGCAAAAAAATAACCATTAGTCTGGCGCCAGCGGAATTACAAAAAGACGGAGCGTATTTGGATCTTCCTATTGCTTTGTCGGTACTGGTTTTGTCTGGGCAATTAATAAAAGAAGACGTGGCTAAAAAATTATTTGTGGGAGAACTATCATTGAATGGTGAACTTAGACCAATAAAAGGCATTATAAATGTAATAGAAGCCGCAAAAAAGGCAGGTTACACGGAAGTCTATGTTCCGATAAATAACTTAGCGCAGGCCTCATTAATTAGCGGAATAACGATTTTTGGGGTTGATACGCTGCAAAATTTATTTCTTGCGCTAAAAGAACAGCTTAATCTCTCTAAGGCTACGAATAATAATTTTCTGCCAATGAAAACAAAAATGCAAAATAATGTGTTCCTCGATCACGTTCGTGGACAAAAGTTAGCAAAACGGGCAATGGAAATAGCTATTGCTGGGCATCATAATATTCTGATTTCTGGGCCGCCTGGATCTGGAAAAACCCTACTTGCAAAAGCAGCAGCCAATTTGCTACCGGATCTTACGCCCGAAGAAAAGATTGATATCACAAAAATCTATTCCATTGCTGGGCTTTCGACTGATGAAATTGTGGAGCAAAGACCTTTTAGAAACCCACATCACACCGCAAGTTCTACTTCTATAATTGGCGGTGGAGCAGCGGCTAGTCCTGGTGAGATTTCTCTGGCGCATAAAGGCATACTTTTCTTAGATGAAATACCAGAATTCCAGAGATCGGTCTTAGAGGCACTACGCCAACCATTGGAAGATAAGGAAATTTCTATTTCTAGAGCAAATCATAAAACTACCTACCCGGCAGATTTTATGCTGGTAGCTACGATGAACCCCTGCCCTTGCGGATATCTTGGTGACCCGACACATGAATGTAAATGCACTGAGATACAGATTCAGAATTACCAAAAGAAGCTTTCTGGACCGTTATTCGATCGTATTGACATAAATATTACTGTAGAAAAAGTGGAAAATACTGATTTACTAAAACCTTTGCTGGATAAATCTGACGAGCATACTGTTGTAAAAAATAATATAACAGAGGCAATTTTACGACAAAAAGCTCGTTATGGCAGGGACGGAGTCTATAATAGTTCCCTTTCTAGTTTTGAAGTTTCCCAAAAGATTAAAATGGAGCCGCAAGCCGAAAAATTGCTGGCTAGTGCCTCAGAAAAACTAAATCTATCGGCTAGATCATATTTTAAGACCATTAAAGTCGCACAAACGATCGCTGATCTAGATAATTCTAATATAATCTTGGTTAAACACCTGGCCGAGGCTTTGAATTATCGGAAAAGATAGATAAAAATGATAGGGCGAGCTCCCAGAGAAAACTTTTTCATATTATCTATTGCTTATTTAAGCGTTTTTTGTTATAATTACTAACAGGTTAATTCAAGAGAAGAAAGGAATATCATAAAAACTACATCGCGCACTCGCCTCAATTCGGAAATCCGTTATCCAGAGGTACGCGTAATTGGTTCTAGTGGAGAGCAACTGGGCATTATGTCTAGTCGCGAAGCCCAAATTCTCGCGAATGAGCAGGGGGTGGATTTAGTAGAAATTGCTGCTAATGCTAACCCGCCGGTCGTCAAGATCATTGACTGGGGTAAATACCAATACCAGAAAATGAAAGAAGATGCCAAGAATCGTAAAAAAGCTCGAGAAAAACAGTCCGAGCTAAAACAGATGAAGATTGGTCTCAAGATTGGCGACAACGACCTTAACATTAAAGTCCGCAAGATGCGCGGTTTCCTAGATGATGGTGATCGTGTGAAGATATTGATTGTCTTCCGTGGTCGCGAGATGGCTCATAAAGAGCTCGGCAACGAACTTTTAAATAAAGTCATCGGTCTTTTGGGGGAAGATGTCGTAATGGAAGGCAAAGCACAACTAAACGGACGCAATCTATCAGTGCAAGTTCGGAAGAAGTAATTTCCTACTTCCACGGCTTCCTGGTTGCACTTTTGGGGGATAATATTAACTAATAACTAAAGGAAAACCTATGCCAAAGCTAAAAACGCATAAAGGTACCGCTAAGCGAATCAAGATCACTGGATCTGGTAAGTTAGTTCGTGAGCGGGCTTTCGGGAATCATATTCTCGCTAAAAAATCTAAAGCCAGAAAACGCAACATGAAAACTGCTGCGACGATTGATGGCAAAATCAAGAAAAACATTAAGACGGCATTGGGGGTATAATTATGAGAGTTAAAAGAGGTGTCGCGGCACACGCGAAACATAAGAAAATTTTGAAAGCTGCCAAGGGGATGCAGCATGCACGCACTCGTAGCTTTCGTCTAGGTAAGCAAGGTGTTATTAAAGCTTTGCAATATAGCTATCGTGATCGTCGCAATAAAAAGCGTGATCTTCGTGCGCTATGGATTACCCGTATCAATAACGCTTCCCGTGAACTTGGTGTTTCTTATTCTCAACTTATCGCCGGGATGAAAGCCAAGAATATCTCGCTCGATCGCAAAGTGTTAGCCGATCTTGCAGTAAATAATCCAGAAGCATTTAAGGCAATTGTAAACACGGTAAAGGAGAAATAAGATGGCAATTTGTGAAATTACCGGCAAGGGTAAAATATACGGTCACAACGTATCTTTCTCCCAACGCCATACTCGTAAAGTATTCAAGCCAAACGTATCAAAGAGAACCTTGATTATCAACGGTCAAAAAATCAAATGTAACGTATCTGCTCACGCATTACGCACATTGAAGAAAAAAGGCTTGATTGAGAGCCCAAAGGCTCGTGCTGAGAAAAAAGCGAGTAAATAACAGCTGATAGACAACAAAAATCCACCCTTTGGGGTGGATTTTTGATATGAGCCGTCGGTAAGCCGGGTTCTGTAACTATATATAATATATAGTTGATGGCCATCTATCTTGACGTTACATTGCTATAACGTTCTAGCGGTGGGCGCACATCCTCGAGCGAAGGTGTATAGTGCTCCTTGCAACAGGTAGGGTTTGCCTCCGTATCGCATCGCTACGACACGCTGTGAGCTCTTACCTCACTCTTTTCACCCTTACCCCAAAGGGGCGGTATAAGTTTCTGTGGTACTTTCCCTATCCTTACGGACGGTCGCCGTTAGCGACTACCATGCTCTGTGTTGCCCGGACTTTCCTCTTATAAAAAGCGGCCATCTTTTGGGCTCCGTATTATTATATCATTTTTGCAAAATTCCGTCTATGGCGGAGTTGGCCTCGGAGTCGGCAATTGTGTTTTCGCTGCGAGGGACATGAACGAATGAAACTGCGTCAAAGTTTTCGAGCTTTTGCTGAATATCTTGGTAGATAGAGACAATATCGCGATTTTTTACATGAAAAATACCGTTTAGTTGATTGATCACCATTAAACTATCAGATATAAATCGCACCGATTTATATCCTAACTCAATTGCTCGCTCTATGCCCCTGCGCATAGCAATATACTCCGCCAAGCGAGAAGTAGAGAAGCCAATAAATTCACCACCTTTCTCAACGATCTTACCGCTGCTATCGTGTATACAGTAACCAATACCAGATGGGCCTGGATTTCCACGAGACGCACCGTCCACGTTGATCGTGACACCATTGGCCGTGTCGCGCGGAGAAAGATGGCCAGAGCCAAGTTTACTTTCTTCGATCTCGAGTACAGACATACTGGCCTCATTGAGATGAATACCTGGATTTGCAAGATCTTTAATAAATTTATAAGCAGAATACCTATCGCGAGGGTTGGGTTTACTTTGCCCAGATATATTTAATTCATATACAATATATAGATTACTAAGTTGGCTAGATCCTTCTGGAGCAAGAAAGGTAATAACATCTTTGAGCTGAACAATCGTCGCATCTAGGCCAGTGTATTCATTAAGAGAGCGGGCCATAGCTTCTTCTGGCTGTTCGCCAAATTTAATCTTGCCAGTGGGAAGTTCCCAAAAAGCCGGCGATTCACTACGACCCCGGCTGCGCTTGAAAACTAAAACCCCCTCTTCATTTTTTATTAAACCAACTACGCGAATTCTTTGTTTCATCCCACCTCTTATCATAAGAGCCCCGTCAGCCTGTTTTCCCCGTAATATATACAAGGTGGGTAAAATCTTATGCGATACACCCACGGGTGTAAGCCACGAAATCCCTATAACATGATTATTCAGGAAAATCATGTTGCCGATAGGGCTAGTTTAATTATATCATACTCTCGACGGGTCCTGCCGGCTTTTCCTCCCCCAAAATTTTGCTTTGCAAACATTTTGGGGACCCCCCTCCAGCCGTCACCCGTCAATGATAAGATTTTTATCCACCAACTATCAGATAGAAGAAATCTAGTATTCCCTGCATGCCGTTGATCATTAGATTGGAGAATATTTCGCCGAAGAGGAAGATCATCATATAGACGATGATTATACCGTAGCGTTCAATACCTGCGAGAATCTGGCGGAAACTATCTGGGGCAATGGCGTATAAAACACGTGAGCCATCTAATGGCGGGATAGGGATAAGATTAAATAACATAAACCCTATATTGATATAGATAAATTCCACAAATATAAATTGCCATAATTCCCCACCGCTGCCATAAGCTAAGCCAGAAAAATGTCCAATTAAGAAGAAGACGAAAGCTATAATGAAATTAGTGAGTGGCCCTGCTACTGCAACTAGAGCCATTCCCCACTCGCGCCATTTAAGATTATGGTAGTTTACTGGTACAGGTTTGGCTCCGCCAAAGACTGGAGCTCTTAGTATATACAATACAACTGGAACCAAAATAGACATGAATGGATCGATATGCTTGATTGGGTTGAAGGTCAATCTGCCCGCATCCTTTGCAGTATGATCACCTAGCCAATAAGCAACTAACCCATGCGATAATTCATGCAAAATAACCGAGATTAAAACTATCCCAAGAACTATAACTATATTTAAAAAAGCCATTAATTCAGTACCACGACTTCTTTAGTAGTTGGTAAGCTATCGAGGTTTTTGATCTTGAGCTTTTTCTCTGTACGAGCAGACAATTTAAGATCCGATACCATACCATCTACATTGCCCATCGAAACAATAAGTTTTGGTTCGATTTCTCGAATAGCACGAACTGAGGATGTGCAGAGGATGTCTGCCACTATGTCATCTAGATTTTCTTCGATCCCGCCGATAATACCAACATGTACGCCGCCAACCTCTACGTCGTAGATAGTTTTGCCACTTTCGGTAGCAATACCGCGAATGGCGGCATCACCGATTTCAAATTCTCCTGGGCCGGTAATCTTTCCTACGGACAGACCGGCGTCGATAGTGGCGTTACTAATGTCAAATTTTATAGTAGTTTTCTTCGTGATGATGGTAATTTCATCTTGTGATTTACTCTCAATCTCAAACATTTTTACTCCTTATTTAATTAAACCTTCTGGATCAATAATTTCGGAAATCTCCATCTCTAGTACTTCGGCAACGAAACGGTCACGCACACTCTTGCGGTAGGAGAAATCATCTGGCGACATAATAACGTAATTGATAGGTTTGCCCTGCTTTTTCTCGATGACTTCGGCCCAACGGGTAAGTTTTTTGGTTTTGTCGTTCCCGATAATCAAAAGATCTACACCGTCTTGACCAGGTAAACGATTGGTAACGATTAGACCTTTTAGATAATTCTTAACTGGGCGACAATACTCTTCCCAGGTGCTCTCTTTAATGTCTTTATCGCGGTTTGCATCAATTTTTTTCGAGAAAATATCAACCATTGGGCGATAAAATGGATGTTTATTATTGGCTGAATAATAAACTTTATTGTCAAAAGTTTCATTTTTGATGATTCCGATACTTTCCAAATTTAAAAGCTCTCTGCGAACGGAATTAATTTGCTCCTCGATAACTCTAGTCATTTCGCGGACATAAAAACTTTTTTCAGGGTTTTCGAAAAAAAGGCGCAAAAGTTTGGCACGAGTTTTAGATCCGAACAATTTTTCTGTTGGTGTGTTAGTTTCTTTGCTCATTATGTATATATTTTATCACATACGGATAAACTTCTTCAAGACTCAGCCAAATTATTTGTTTGTTGCGCCTAAACCAGGTCATTTGGCGTCTTGCTAGATGCCAATCTTCATAAAAACATTGTTCTTTGGCCTCGTCTAAAGTAAGGTCATGATTTAAATATTTCCAGGCATACTCATAAATATCACTCTTCATAGCTCCACTACCCCAGCCATATTTTTGTACTAAAGCCTTGGTTTCATAATAAAGCTCCGGACAGAACATTTGGTCTATACGTTGACGCAGCCGAGCGCGTAATTCCTCTGTTCCCCACTTAATGCCAACAAGTAAATAATTACCTTTTACCTCTTTTCTATCAGAACAACTTTTTTGTTCGAAATCACCAATTTTAGCGCCAGTTGGACCCTTGAACTGATAATCAAAAATTAGAGAATCTATATAAAGTCCGGTGCCGCCAGCTATAATCGGAACTTTGCCACGCGCTTTAATGTCGGCGATTTTGTCCTCTGCATATTTTTTCCAGTCAGAAACTGTAAAACGTTCTCCTGGTTCTACTAAGTCTAAGCCATAATGAGGAATACCATCCATCTCTTCCTTTGTTGGCTTAGCCGTGCCAATATCCATTCCTTTGTAAATCGCACGAGAGTCAGCAGAAATAACTTCTCCGTTTAATTCCTTGGCGATTTTAATAGAAACACCGGTCTTACCCGAGCCAGTAGGACCTAAAATGATTATAGTCGGACAGGCATCCGAATAACACTTTTCGGGGGACACTTCGTCGCTCCAATCGTTATGGGGCTCCTCGCTCAATTGCTCCCCGTTGGTCGCAAAAGCCCCCGAGAAAGTGTCATCTCGGCTGCTTTTCATACTATAAACCTTTTATGTAGTCTGCGAGGTCGGATAGTTTAACTTTTTCTTCTTTATCACGCAAGCGTACGGAGACTGTGTTTTCTTCTACATCTCTTGGGCCGGCGATAATTACGCAAGGGATTTTCATGCTAGCTGCACGACGAATTTTCTTGCCAAGAGAGTCGGCAGATTCATCTATCGTATAACGAATTTTGTTATTAGGAAGTGGGTCAGATAGCTTAGTGTTGTTTAAGATATCAGTTATTTTGCCCACATAATCTGCTATTTGATCATTAACGGTAAGGATGCGGACATTTTCTGGCGCGCACCACATCGGTAACCAGCCGGCGGTATGTTCCAGATATACACTCATGAAACGTTCAATTGAGCCAATTAGAGCACAGTGAATCATGATTGGGGTCTTTTTGGAGCCGTCAACATCGGTATATTCTAGATGGAAGCGGGCTGGCATAGCATAGTCTAATTGCACGGTTGCAAGTTGCCATTCACGGCCTAAGGCATCTACTGCCATAAAGTCCATTTTTGGGCCATACATGGCAGCTTCGCCTTCACCGATGAAATAATCCATTTCAAATTTGTCCGCCATTTTCTTAATAGCAGTCTGTGCCTTCTCCCACATTTCTGGGGTGCCAATATAGCCATCGCCGTCGTCGCGGAAAGAGAGACGGAGTTTTAATTTCATATCAATCTTTTTGTATAGGTCTTTAGCAGATTCAATTAACTCGCCAAAGATATCACCAACTTGTTCTTCGGTACAAAAAACGTGAGAATCGTCTTGGGTAATGGAACGTACGCGGGAAAGACCACCAAGCTCGCCTTTGCGCTCGTCACGATAAACCATAGTGGTTTCTAGATATTTGATCGGTAAATCTTTGTATGAACGTGGTGAGCTTGCGAAAATTTGTGAATGATGTGGGCAAGAAACTGGTTTAATAGCCAAGTGATCGCCAGATTCTTGAGAAACGAATTGCAACATTTCTGGGAACTTCTCGTAATGACCGGAGGTTTTATATAAGTCTACATTCGCGATATGAGGAATACATACTTTTTTGTAGCCACGAGCCAAACGATAACTCTGAGTAAAATCATTGAGTAAGTCGCGCAAAGTTGTACCGCGTGGGGTAAATAGCGGTAAACCGGAGCCAACTAAATCTGAGAAGCAGAAAAGATCAAGCTCTTTGCCAAGTTTGCGATGGTCACGGGCTTTGGCTTCTTCTTGGCGTTTCAAATAATCCTGTAATTCTTCTTCGGTAGGAAAAGCTACGCCATAGATACGAGTGAGCATTTCCCTTTTCTCGTCGCCACGCCAATAAGCACCGGCGACACGAACCAATTTAAAGGCGCCAATTTCTGAAGTATTGTTTACGTGTGGGCCTTTGCAGAGATCGGTAAAAATGTCGCTAAGATCGTAGAAAGAAATATCTTCACCGTCTGGTAATTCCTCGATTAATTCAACTTTGTAGATCTGCTTGTTTTTGCGAGCCCAGTTCAAAGCTTCGTCCTTCGATACAATGCGCTTTGTCATTGGAAGATTCCTGGCGATGATTCCCTGCATTTTTTTCTCAATTTTTGGGAGATCTGCATCAGATATCTTGGTGTCACCAAAATCTATATCGTAGTAAAAGCCATTTTCTATCGCTGGGCCAATACCAAATTTTGTTGTAGGATAAAGCTCCTGCACCGCGGCGGCAAGCACGTGGCTTAAAGTGTGTCTCATGTTTTCTGAATTTTCCATGCTTTATCCTTTCTTTAAATTACCACTATATTATAAAATACAGAGAGGAAAAATTCAAGATTTCTTCTTACCGATGCCACCACGTATATTCAGCGTCTTGCAAGTTTGGCGCAGAGTGTCTTCGAAACTGTCATAGATTGTGATATTGCTGTCAAAATAATTTGTTAGCTCCGATTTAATATCATTGAATTGTGAACAAGCCAAGATTACATCTTTATTTTGATTGTGAAAAATATTGGCGTCGGAGAGGGTGGTAAAGATCTCTTTAGTAGTTAGCTCACCATCATCTATTTTTATCGGCCAGTCATCAAGGGTTAAAGTTTTTGTCTTGCATTTTAGCTGATAAATAAAATTATGATAATTGATAGTTTTTGTAACTGCCTTTGTGGTTAGAATAACAGCATCGCGTCCAGTTGTCTTATCTGGAGATTTTAGGCTCATACCGAGAAATTTTTGTTTCTTATACTTATGACGAAAATACTTTAAGCTAGTGATGGTCAACAAGTGGTTTGCAAAAATGATTAAATCTACCCTATTGATATATGGGCGCAAAGCCGCTTCGGCAAACTGGCGAGCGGTTTTGGCTTTTGCAATGATAGCCTCGGCATTCCGCCAATCAATTACCCTAATAATTTCGACTATTGGTAAGTTATCTTGTAGATAGTCAGCAAAAAATTCCCCACCATAACCACCATCAAAAACTAAAACTTTTAGCATCAAAAACTCCTTCTTTTATTGGGGGATTTTACCATGTGCTAAACGGGCAAAGATGGTAAATACCGTTTTTACGAAACATTTGTTCCAAAATTCATATTTTTAAGATGCTTATGTTTTTATTTTTAAATTACTTTTAGTATAATCAGAATAAATTGGAGGTTATATGAAAAAATTTTGGCGATATTTCGATCTAATAAGGTTATCTGCCGCAGCAAGTTTATTAATCGGATTGGGGGATTTTGCACTGCTCAAAATGGGTGAACCGATTGGCCCGGTAATTTTCTCTTTTGGGTTACTTGGGGTATGTGTCTTGGGACTCAATCTATTTACTGGCAAATGTGGATTTTTGATCGAGGATAAAATCAAAATTACCGATCTCGCTATTATATTGATCGCGAATTTGGTTTTTGGCTATGCGATTGGCGTCATATTTGGAATAACAGATAGTTCTATAGTGGGTGTTGCAAGCGGTAAAGTTGCGGCCTGGAGCTTGTCTTGGGAATTTTTCCTAAAATCGATAATGTGTGGCGCTATTATGTATCTCGCCGTGGAGCTATATCGCCGTGGAACAAAGCTGGGAATATTGATAGGGGTACCGCTGTTCATCTTCTGCGGATTTCAGCATTCGATTGCCAACGTAATCACGATGGGTGTAGCGGTAGAATTTAGTTGGACAATTTTATTATGTGCAGCCGGAAATTTTGTAGGCGCACTTGTGGCCTGGGGGCTGTGCAGGAAGAACGAGTGCTAGTGCGCTCGGTGCGAACCCCCTTGCAAGGCGAGCCATATTCTATCAGAAAATAAAATAAGTCCCTTTGGGACTTCTTTTATTTTCTGGTGGGTGATGAGGGGCTCGAACCCCCGACCTTCTCGGTGTAAACGAGACGCTCTAGCCAACTGAGCTAATCACCCGTGTTATTACATTATATCATATCTCTGTTTTTATTAAAAGAGTTGTGCTTCCATTTTTATATCTCTTCTAGTTCATATTCGCGCGAACCGAGGCCAAGTTTTTCGGCGTAAGGCAAAATCTCACGCCCCAAACGAGAGTCAATGCGCTCTTTTAGTTTGTCTGCGCCCGGATCTTTTGAATGCCAAATCATATCAATGAAAGCTTGGTCGTTGGCCACTGGATCAAGCGAAGCTACAATACCTAGATCCTCCATGACTGGATCGCCCTGGTTGGCATCACAATCGCAATCAACAGACAAAGCATTCATAACGGTAATATAAATTATGGGTTTATTCTGCTCCTTTAGATAATCAGCGACAGCAGTAGCGGCTTCGGCCATAGATTCAATAAAGTCAATTTGCTGATGTTTTAGCACCCAGCAAAGTTTTGGACTCTTAGTCTTACCGCAAGAATGAATATAGGCCTTTCCTCTCCTACTGGCTATACCAATAGACTGGTTTTTGAGGTTGGCGCCAAAGCCTCCCATTGCGTGACCTTTGCCATGAGCAAGGTTAATAAAACTATCATAATTTTTAAAATTTTTCCCAATTAGGTCGTATTTGAGATGTTTACCGTTTTTTACGGATATTTTAAAATCACCTTCGGCATCCATAATGTCTACTGGAGCAAAACTAGTGAAACCGTGTTTCTTCGCTACTTCAATGTGGTCTTTTGCGTTATTTCTAGCTCCTGGATAAGCTGTGTTACACTCTAGAATTGTGCCATTTAAAGATTTTACGAATGGACCGATGAGTTCGGCTTTTAAATATCCTTTCGCCCCAGCTTCGCCAGTAGAAACTTTGACACCGATTTTACCGGGTAGATCTATGCCAAAAGCTTTATATATTTTTATTAAGCTATCTGGTGTGATTTGCCTGGAAAAGTAAACTTTTGACTTCATAGGACCCTCTTATTTCTTGACAACCTTTTTAGTGACGTCAAACTTCTCCATATATTTGCCGAGCATAAGGCGAGTTTGGGAATAGAACGCCGCAATAGACTGATAAAGTATTGATGTGATAGGCATTAAAATCCATTGCAAAACCATTAGGATATTACGGCCTTTGCGGTATTTGGCCGGGCGCTTTGGCAAAAGTTTGAAAGAAACCAAAATGGATATAATGAGGCCGACAGAAGCAAAAGTCTCTACTACACTAACGATATTCGGTATATTATAAGCCACCATGGAGTGGGCTGATAGATTCATGATCATCGGTACCCAGCCACCAAAGGCAACTACGGGAGCTAGGATTGCTAGAGTGACATGCCCATCTAATAAGCGCCAAAACTTTGGGAAGAGTTGCCAAAATGGCATAATGCGTTTACTCCTCGGAACAAATAATTTTGAGCCTACATAAGCTACGTCCGATGCGCCATAATACCAACGGCGCACCTGAATAAATTGAGCCCTGATGGTCTTCCAAAAACTATCATCTATAACAGCATCTTGATAGATTGGAATACGGATTGGCAAGACTGAGTAATCACCTGAAAAGAAGAAAAGGCTGCGCCAGTATTGGTGTCCATCTTCCACAATTGTGCGTTTGCTCCAAAAATCCATTGCCTCAAGAGCTTGCAAAGGTTGAGAATGTGAAGCAAAATTGCGTAAAACATGTGGGCGCATAGTGGTAATCACATTAAAGAATGAATTAGATACGGCAATCACACGAGATGGGGCTGGGGCATCCCATATATTATTCATAAATAGTGAGACTGGTTGGTAACTGAGCCTTTGGCGATTTGGATGCGTGATAAATTCGTAAGTGACCGAATCAAGATATTTTGGCGCCATGTGGTTGTCGCTATCTAGAGATGTAACAATAATGTTTTCTACTGGTAGATGTTTTTCTTCGACATATTTAGCGATAGCGTGGCCAGCATAAGTGAGGTTCGGGCCTTTGCCAACAATTTCACCAGACAGATTATCGGGGTGCTCCACTAAAATAAAATCTTTGAAGACACCTTTATATTTTTTCTTCAGGAGCTCAGCGGTGTTTTTCATTGTTTCCCCACCACGGGCCTCATAGGCAAGAGCGAAGATGATACGATCGTTCGGGAAAGTATTATCCTCTACAGCTTTGATTGAAGGATCTAGGACTTCTTCCCCTTCATTATAGGCGGTCATAATTATTACATGATAGATCTTTTCTGGGTCTGGATACTCTTTACCCATCGCAGCCATCATCTTGAGGTTTTCTACATGCTCATCAAAATGATAGCTCTTTGAATCCTCGTCACGGAGACGTTCAAAAGATTCATGAGGATGTGCCAAATCCTCTACGCGTCCATGCCAATCTACTCTTTCGGCACGCTTCAACACTTCGTAGCCCTGAACTGTGCGGTAAGCCACACCAATAGCTTTTACTAAGGTGCTGGCAATAAGAGCAAAAAGATAAATCGCACCAAGCACTGGGTCTAGCCAAGACAACAGGAAGAGAAGGATAATTGCACCATAAGAAATTAATCCGGGTAAAATTTCGAGAAAACGATATAACTTTGTGCGCTTTCCTTGTGGAATTTCTAGATTTCTACGCATTTATCCCTCACCAAGTAAACGAATTAATACTAGAACTGTCCCGCAGATTAGCCCAGTAGTCGTAATAAGGAAAAATTTGGCCATACCACTACCACGCTTGTGAAAAATGCGCAACGCCAACATCGTATGAAGAAATCCAAATATAATAGCAAGCAACGGAAAAGCGAGCATACTTTCCCAAGTGCCATCGCGGTAGCCGCCGATATCACCATAGCCAATTTTGATAACAGTGCTATTTGGATTGAGGCTGATCAAAGAAAATACTAAGAGGCCTATTGATAATAATATATTCAAAACTATAATCAGCAAAATCCCACGTTCGGAACTGTAAATCTTAATAAAATCTTCTTTAAAGTCTTTCATATTTATTTATTTAGTTAATTTATCTACTACTGTATTGATCTGCTGAATAAACATAGTGTCACCTACGATACCGACGATACCGGTAAGAATCATCATCCAACCGATAAGTTGGACTACAGCACCACTATTAAATGTTACAAACACGCCGAGCGCCAACATCATAATGGCAATGATCAAAATATAGCTCCAGACTTTAACTCCGGCGGAGTGAAGCTTGATGGCTGTATTGACGCGGACCAAAGCTTCGTAAACCATCCAGATACCAATAATGATGCGGAAAATACTGGCAATATCTTCGCCGATGATAATAGTGGCAATACCTATAAGTAATGCGACTACGCCAGAGAGGAGTCCATTATTAAAGAAGTCATTTTGACCTTTAACGACAAAATAATTAATAATTTGATAAATCCCGCTAACGATAAAGATCGTGCCTAAAAGATTTGCGACAACGATGATTGTCATGTCTGGCCATACGACCCACAAAATACCAAAGATCATAATAAGAAGTGATTCAATAGCTGATGACCATGCGGATTTTTTGAGATCCCAACCGATTTTTTCGACTGGACGTTTAATAATTTCCACCTTAGACATAATTTTCTCCTTAGTTGTTCTAATTATATCACAGATATGGTATAATTTAGCAAGTGCCATAACCTGAATTGGCTGGCATGAAGGCGCCGATGTAGCTCAGTTGGTAGAGCAGCTCATTCGTAACGAGCAGGTCACAGGTTCGATCCCTGCCATCGGCTCCAAATTCCCGATAAAATCAAAATCATCAGTAATGATGCTTGGATTATGTTTTTTAATATAATTGTCAAACTCTAAAAAATAGTCCACGTTATTTTGGGTGTTGAATTGAATCTCCTAAATAGAAATCCATGATGCGTCAGTTCGTAAAAAGTTTTTGATTACTTATATAACAGCTTTAGATCAATATCGTTTGCCTTTTCCTTGTCTAAGTAATCTACTTTCTGGCTGTTATCGTAAAATCCGCCACTGACATTATAACTTGCAATTTTTAATTTCATGGTTCTCTCTATATTTCTTTAAATTTTCCCTACTTTAAAACCATATCAAATAAGTCCCAGCCCCCAATAAGACAATAATCAAAATAATCCATATAATGCCACCTCTATCATTCATAATAAACGCGTCTCTAGGATCCGTTGGTTTGTATCCAATCTGATACACTTTACCCTTCTTTTCTTTTTTATCTGACGAGAATGAACTGGTTATTTCGTAATCATGTTCGTTGACTCTATATTGAATAACAGATGCATATGTTGGTCCACTGTGATCATCTCTATAGTCTGTGGGAAAAATTCCTTTCAGAAAACTATATATTTCTCTGGAACCTTCATGTTTATCAAAAAACTCTTCGTTTTTTCTCTCTTTATATTTTATATCTGACGTATTAACGCTTTTTATAACCTTACCAATCGTTTTATTAAAATTTAATTTTTTTAGCTTTATTAGAATAGTTATCTTTGAAGATACATATAAAATTAGGAACAAAACACCTATAATGAATGCAATAATTCCGCCGACAAGTTTGCCTTCCATAAAATAATTATAACATCACTACTAAATTCTAGTGGTAGCTTTATCTATTTTTTTGGATTCTTGTCTTGCTTTATCATATTATCGCTAGATCTATTTAATCGATGAAGAAGTTTATGGCGGGCGTGGGAAGTGATAATGCGACTCAGCCAAGAGGTGTTTGGCTTTTGGTTTTTAGAGGTGAGAATTTCTACTACGTCGCCCTGTTCTAATTTTTTGTTCAAATTGCTCATCTTGCCGTTGATTTTTACGCCAACTACGTGGTCGCCAATTTCGGAGTGGAGACGATAGGCAAAATCTAGTGGCAAAGCGCCAGTTGGTAAATCTATGATGTCACCCTTTGGCGTATAAACAAAGATCTTGTCGGCAAAAAGATTTAATTTGAGCTTTTTGAGGTCTACTTTTTTACCCTCTCTGAGCCTCGCAGCGGTGGTTTGTAGCTCCGTAATCCAGAGCAAATTAGTAGGCAAGTGTTCGATCTTCCCTTCTTTGTAATTTTCGGTTAATTTTTGTTCATTGTAATAGAAGCTAGCCGCAAGACCGCGTTCGGCATATTCGTGCATGGCATGAGTGCGAATCTGGAATTCTACAATATGTTTATCCTTGGTGATAACTGTGGTGTGAAGAGATTGATAACCATTTTGCTTTGGCATGGCAATATAATCTTTGATACGGCCGTTCATGGGCGTATAAAGCGAGTGAATAATGCCAAGTGTCAAATAACAATCGGTTACGTCATCCACGATAATTCTAAGTGCAGTAAGATCATAAATTTCATTAATGTTTTGGTTGTGTTTAGCAAGTTTTTTGTGAAGTGAATAAACTGACTTCACGCGACCAGAGATCTCAAAATTAATTTTTTCTTTTTTGAGAGCAGCAGAAATCTCTGTTTTGATTTTTTGAAGAGATTTTTCAGCGGATTTATTGTGTCTGGTAATCAAGTTTTTTAGTTCGTTGAAGCGTTTGGGGTCTACATACTTGAAAGAAAGGTCGGCTAGCTCTACCCGGAGTTGACCCATATTAAGACGGTCTGCTAGTGGCGCAAAAACTTCTAGGGTTTCTTTAGCAATCTTTCTTTGTTTATCTGGAGGAAGAGCGGAAAGAGTGCGAATATTATGTAAGCGGTCAGCTAACTTGATGATAAGCACTCGGATATCATCGCCAAGAGCAATCATAAGGCGCAAGAAATTATCTCTAGTGGCAGGAAGATAGGTATCTATATCACGCATGCCGGTGCGCGCAGTAGAAAGTTTCGTGACGCCGTCTACAAGAAAGGCTACTGATTCACCAAAATCTTTACGAATATCATCCAGAGTGAGGCTGGTATCTTCTACTGTATCGTGCAAGATGCCCGCGATGATGGTGTCCTCATCCATACCCCAATCTTCGAGAATTTTTTTAACCGCCAGTGGATGAATAATATATGGCTCGCCAGTTTTTCTAAATTGGCCCTCGTGAGCTTTTTTGGCTACCTCAATAGCGTGTTCTACGCGAGATTCTTCGCTGGTTTTCATGCTTTATATTATAGCATCTCTGGCGGGAGATTTGATTATTTGGATAAAATCTTGATAAGCGCTTTTAACTCTGATTCGTTTTTGCAACGAAAAGTAAGGCTACGACCCTTGATGCGAGCTATGGTATTATATTTGGCACTGAGAGCGTCTTCTTCCTTACGATAAGCGTCGCGCTTGATAAGTGAAGCTGAAGATTTTTTCTTGTTGTCGGCAAAATAACGCTCTACCCTGCGTGCCGTCCAGCCTTCAGCGATAATTTTGGGGAGGACTTTTTTGACCATGGTTTCATCGGCCGATACAAGTGGACGCATTACGCCTTCTGAAAGCTTCTCCTTGACCATGATTTTTTTGACATCTTCTGGGAGATTTAAAAGACGTAGTGTATTCTGAATGGACGCTTCACTCTTTCCTACTTTCGCCGCGATATCTTTTGAAGACAAATTAAATTGACTTTTTAGTTTGGCGTAGGCAGTAGCGAGTTCGATAGCGTTGAGATCTTCGCGTTGAGCGTTCTCAATGATAGACAACTCTAGGCGATTTTGAGAATCTAGAGTCCGGATAATGGCTGGGATCTTGTCTAGGCCAGCGATTTTTGAGGCGCGCCAACGACGCTCGCCGGCAACAATTTTGTATTTACCATCTTCTTTCGTAACTACTATAGGCTGCAAGACACCATGCTCTTTGATAGAGGCGGCAAGAGCCTCCAAGGCACCTTCGTCAAATTCGCGACGAGGCTGATTTTCGTCACGAATGATGTCGGCAATTTTTAATTCCTTTAATTCGCTACCTTTCTTATCTTCGGCGGCAGTAATATCAAATTCTTCATCAATCAATTCTGTAGGGATAAGGCTTTCAAAACCTCTGCCTAAACCTTTTGCCATTATTTGATCCTTTCTTCTACTTCTTTAGTAAACTCTTTATAGGCTTTAGCACCTTTACTAAATTTGTCGTATGCACCAACTGGCACACCGTGGCTCGGTGCTTCGGCTACACGAACATTGCGCGGAATAGTCGTTTTAAAAGTAAGTTTTTTGAAATATTTTTCAATCTCGGAAAAAACCTGAGCGGAAAGACTAGTGCGTTTGTCATACATAGTAGCGACGACACCAAGTAATTTGAGATCTGGATTGGCTTGTTTCATAACTAATTTCATGGACTCCAAAAGCTGCGCCACGCCTTCCAGCGCATAAAATTCGGTCTGAACTGGAAGAAGCAAATAGTTTGATGCGATCATGCCATTGACCGTAAGAAGAGACAGAGACGGTGGGAGATCTATAATAATACAATCATAATTTTCTATTACCGAACGCACTGCATCGCGGAGCCGAACAAATTTGCGTTGCATACTAGTAATTTCTACCTCGGCATTGGCAAGTTCTGGAGTGGCTGGAGCTAGATCAAAGTTTTTGTACTTAGTGGGACGAATGGCTTCGGAGAGAGTAGCTGAGCCCAGAATAACTTCTGTCATAGTAATACCGAGGGCCTGCTTATCGGTTTTTTCGATACCGAGACCAGAAGTGGCGTTACCCTGTGGGTCAAAATCTATAAGGAGAGTCCTTTTTTTGTCTTTAGCAAGATAGTAAGATAAGTTCACGGCAGTAGTGGTTTTGCCGACACCACCCTTTTGATTAGTCACACAGATTACCTTCGCACTCATAATGCTTATATTATAACACGAAAGTATAAAATGAAAAAGTGACTAAAATTTTCAAAGCGTGCCCTTCGGGCACGCTCCGGGCCGCTCTGGCCAAGCCTTCATGTCCCTTAGGACACACTTTCGAAAATTTTAGTCACTATCCAATTTTTACAATCTGGATTTCGGAGTATTTTTGGCGGTGGCCAGTCTCTTTGTGGACGCGCTTCTTGGCTTTGTAGCGGATAACGCGGACCTTGTCGCCTTTAACTTCTGGTTTAACCACTTTGGCCGAAACTTTTACGCCTTTAACTGTAGGTGTGCCGACAGTGGTTTTGTCGCCATCAATTACGAGTAAAGCATCAGTCTCGAGCTCTTTGGTTCCTTCCGGGAGGAGGTCCACCCGTAGGGTCTCTTTTTCCTCAACGAGATATTGCTTCCCGCCAACGAGGATAACTGCTTTCTTCATATTATTCCTTTTTTAGTTCGTTCTATTATACCATATCATCTGGTTTTTGGGAAGAGTCTTTGCCGGAAACTACATCTTCAACGGTTTTTAAAGTCTTTCTTGTACGGTAGAAGTAGAAACCACCACCACTAATACCAGCGACAACGACAATAGCCAAAATGATTTCTAGTGGGCCCGTGTTTGGAAGCTCTTTACACCCTTCCATCTCTGGGTTGGTTTTGCAGTTTTTTTCTGGTTCTCCAGGTTTTTCGCATCCATCAAGGCTAGGGTTGGTCTCACAATTGTCTAGTGGCGTTTCTGGTTCTTCACAATCAGTCTTTTTAACAATTACGGAAGCAGAGTCGCTCCTACTGTCTCCAGAAGTAGATTCGCTATCGTAAGTGAGGGTGGCATTATTTAGAAGCTCTGTGCCAGTACAATCAAAATCACTCCCTGCCACCGCACGATAAGTAATATAGACAGTGTTACCAGTACCGATAGTGCCGAGGTTGTATCCGGCACCGACGATATTATCAGAAAGCGAATCCCAAGTGGTAGCTTCGTTAGCACTAAGCTGTACGCTGCCCGATACCAAGGTAAGACCAGCCGGCAAAGTGTCTTTTATCGTGGCGTTAGTTAATGCGACGTCTCCAGTATTGGCAATCGTAAGTTTAAAGGTTACTTCTTCACCAGGAGCAATATTGGCACTTTCGTTAAAATTGGTGCCATCCTTAGAGACGGTTTTATCGATCGAACCGCCCAATTCTTCGGCTTGCAAAACATAAGTGACGACACCGTGATATTCTTCACAACCCGGGATCACACCATTTAGAGCGTTTAGGCCAAGCAAAGTTCCATCCTCAGTAAATAAGCTAGACGGCATTACTGCCCCGTTGGCTCCCCAATCACTATAAATATGCGCCGAACCTGGCACATAACGAAGTAAGACTTTTTCTGTGGAAGTGGTCATATAAGCTTCGTCCCAGACTGATGTTGGATTTGAATTATCTGCAGTGATGGTGGCAGAAATTGATCCTTCGCTAGAGGGTGTTAACACAGTAGAAAAAGTAGAGGACATACGAGTACGCAAAGCTACACCTAGATGGTCGTGAGCGGAATCATTGAGAGTAGCAGAAGCATTATTATGAAAATAAATGTACACGAGGTACTGGCGCCCGGGGACAACTGTCACCTCATTTTTAAGATCCGTAACCTTAGCGTCAATTTCGCCAACGCGAACAAAATCACGTTCATCGCCAATAGTTGGATTATTGGTGATAGAATTGAATGTCGGGTAGGGGGCTGGCGATTCCATGGTAAACGTAGCCCTTTCTGGGCCCCAGGCTAGAGCAGATTGAAAGCTAACAGAAATACTGGCAACTAGCATCAATATTAGGAGTCTAAGTTTGGTTTTGAGTGTGATTTTTTTCATTTTTTCCTTTCTCCATCCTTAATTAATTCCCAATCCGGACAAAACATCGGCGCGATCTGCACCCCCAGTCGGAGCCTGATCATATGGCGTCTCGTTGGCATCAGCCTCAGCTTGAGCTTGTTCGTTTGATTTTACTGGAGCATACTCATTGGCGTTGGCTCCACCGCGATCTTCACTATAATTATTGGATCCGTTCTGGACTGGTTCGGCATCTTTTGAGCCTTCATTTTGAACGGTCTCTGCTCCTGTGCTGCCACTAGAAGATGGTTTTTCCGTAAGATCTTCATTGCTAACGCCTTGGTTTGGGGTAACCGAAACTTTTTCGGTGCCAACAGCATCCTCAATAGCCTGGTTAATTTGTTTATCTATACGTTTAAGATTGTTTGGGTCTTTTGCCTTAAGTTTTTCTGGCTCTCCTGGTTCCCAAGGTGGACTATCTGGAACTTTTGGCATATCAGTATAGACATGGGGATTACTGCTAACAACCTGGTTACAACCCTTATAGCCAACTATATATCCATTAGTATCACGAACTGGGGTCATTTTGACGTTCATATGACCGATCTCGTTGCCATTTTCATCTGTCCAATAGAATTGCATAACCCTAAGGTCGCTTTCGTTGGTAGTACAAGCGACCACCTCCATATTGTCGTGCGTGATACTATCTTCAGGATTTTTTAATCTCATATATGCGTTGTTTTGCGTGCCATTAATAGTGGCTTCCCTAGTGAAAGCTTTATCTATAGTTTCATCAAATTGTTTTTCCATTTCCTCATATTGCGCATCAGGCAAACCCTCGAGCCTTTTTTCGGTTTCCAAAATAGTAAGACCTTTAAAACCTTCCGGCTGTAAATTTTCTGGTAAATTGGCGAGGTAATCTGCAAAGCTTTCTACTTGATTATGCGCGGTGTATTTAACCATTTCGCATTCATCATCATCGCAAACTTCAGCTACCTCGCTAGCAGATGCAAAGTCATATTTTCCACCTTTATCCCCAGAAAGCCACATGCCTTTTTCGCCGTATCCGTCGTAGATACCTATTTGTTCATTTTGCTCACCGACAATTGAGGTGTTAGCCTCAGCACTAGACAGATTGGCGCTAGGCAGACTAGCTACCAGACCGGCAACTCCAGCCGCCCCAACGACTAAACCAGTAGCGACCGCAACATAGCCAGGATGTTCTTGAGCTTTTTTGTATATTCTTGTAATAAGTGCTTCTTTACTTTGTTCTGGAGACGATTTTTGATTAGCTACAGATTCTCTAGTCTTGGCTCCACGTTCCTGATAAGTCGATCTTGGAGTTTTGATTTTTTCACTTGCGGTATTAACTTCTTCGACTGGTGGTTTTTGCCTTTCAAACTCGTGGCTATTCATCTTGACCTCCTAGAAACTTTTTAGTAAAAGCATTGAGCGTGTCATCGGTGACTTTTTGTAAATCTACTCCAGAATCGCTAAAGAATCTTTGGAAAATA
Organism: Candidatus Saccharibacteria bacterium UBA3218; assembly: GCA_002363125.1. Lineage (GTDB taxonomy): Bacteria > Patescibacteriota > Saccharimonadia > Saccharimonadales > Saccharimonadaceae > Nanosyncoccus. Next base: position 32,753 of record DEWE01000010.1, read on the forward strand.
TCTGGTGATGTGTTTTTGTCGTCTAAGAGGTTTTCAAACTCTGCTAGTTTCTCTGTAGGTAAACTATTAAAAATCGCTACGTTTATACTGTTGTCTAAATCTTTCATGGTTTTTGACCTGAAATCATTTAACTCTTCGGCAGTGTTTGCCGATAATGGTTTCTTTTTCATGAGTTCGTCGACAAACTGTCCTAGAACTTCTTGATCTATTATGTAGCTATTCATGACGATTTTTTATTTTATAATGTTTGACCTTTCTGGTTTTAGTTTAACATAACCTTTTCTAAAGTCAACTCTTGAAATAAGATATAGTACTCTAATAAAAAACCGAACTAACTGTTCGGTTTTTTATTGTAATTTATGGTCTTTGCTTTTTATATTTTTAATATCTCTTATAAATAATCTTCCCTTAAATAATATAATTGTTTTACTAAAGATATTTCGTTACATTGGTAGATCCTTTCTGTTTGTTTTGGAAAACTTATGACTCAATATTAGGCTGCAAGTTTTTCGTTTTTGGAGAAAATATTCAAAACATTATGGCCAATTTTCCTATCCTTAATCCTTTTAATACTTTCTTCTGAGATCTCGCTTGGAGATACATATTCCATCTCTTGTTTTTTTGTCCCGTAAGTTTCGTAATCCAGTCCTGCATCGTCTTTCCAATCCGCATCTATTACTTGTTTTGGTAATTTTAATTTTTCTGTCATGGTTTTCCTTTTTGTTTTAGTTTTGATTTTTGTTTGTTAGAATTTTTATTTTATTTTCTAACTTGATTTTAGTGTAGCACACTTTTTCTATTTTGTCAATACTATTTATGCTTAAAATATAGTGATTCGTCAAATTAACAGATATAAAATAACTAGAAATTAAGCGACTCCGCAGGCTCCAACAGTCAAAAATACAACAGTTACCGAGTCGAGTCGGAGGTCCCGTCGTCCGCGAGACGCAGGACTAACTGTTATATTTTTGACGATTGCGAGCCGAGGACTAGCAAATTTCTAGTTATTTTATATCTTTTCTAGAGAAATTGTGATGTTTTTGCCGTTAATCTTAGCGATTTCGTCGTATGCAAAGTTCTCGTCTTTATAGATTTCGATGGCACCGACTTCAGTTTTAATGAGACCATTGTAGTCTTTTGGTGTATCAATAGACAGTGAGAGTTTGATTTGGTCGTCTACTTGGAGACCAGCGTTTTTGCGGGCGGACTGGACGGCGCGGATGACGTCGCGAGCAAAGCCTTCTGCTTTTAGTTCTTCAGTAAGTGTTTTGTCTAACTTTAGTTCTGTGCCGTGAACAACTTTTTTAACGTTTACTTCTTCTAGAATGATCTGCTCGTAGAATTTTGGTAATTCTTCCCCGTTATAGACTAGGCTTGAAAGTGGCTGACGAATTTTAATTTGTTGTTCAGTTTCGGATTTTTGCATACGAAGAGCTAGGGCGTCTGTAATAATTTGGCGAGTTCTGGTCATATTTCCTAGAACTTCTTGGTTAATTTCTCCGGCTTCTGGGTAGTCTAGTAGGTGCACTGATTCATTCGAGCCAGTCATTCTTTGATAGAGTTCTTCGGACAAGAATGGTGTAAATGGGGCTAAGATTTTGCTTAGATACACCAATACATAATAAAGGGTTGCGTAGGCGGACTTTTTATCATCTACATCGTCGTTTTTACTAAAACGTCGGCGAGAACGGCGAACGAACCAGTTACTAAGATCGTCTATAAATAGCAAGACGTTCTCGAGAGCTTTTGGAATATTGTATTCTTCCATACCGACGACGATTTCGTTTCTGAGCTGATAAATGCGAGAAATAATCCATGAGTCTAGAGGAGAGCTTTTAATACTATTTGCTCGACTCGCTTTATTACAAAGCTCTTCCGAATCTATATTGTCGATCTCGGCGTAAGTCGTGAAGAAGTCATAAACGTTCCAGATCATGGCAAGTTTACGATTGACGTCGGAAACGTCTTTATCTAAGAGAGCGAAATCTTCGCCGGAAAGGACTGGTGAGCTGAGCAACAAGAAACGGAGAGCGTCGGCAGAATATTGATTCATTAAAATATTTGGGTCTGTATAGTTGCCTAAAGATTTGCTCATTTTACGACCGTCATTACCAGCTAATGTGCCAGTAGTGATAACATTTTTATAAGCGTTTTTGTGGCCTTTTTGGGCCTTTTCGCCAAAGGCACCGATCTCTGCCAAAGTGGTATTAACGGCATGAACATAATAGAACCATGCACGGACCTGACCAACATATTCTACGATAAAGTCGGCAGGGTAATTTGCCTCGAACTTTTCTTTGTTCTCAAACGGGTAGTGCAGTTGTGCGAATGGCATGGATCCAGATTCAAACCAGCAGTCTAGAACCTTTTCGATACGAGTAAAATGTTCGCCGTCTATGTCGAAGGTGATGTCGTCTACCCATGGGCGGTGATAATCTTCTAGGCGCTTGCCGGAAAGCTCGTAGAGCTCCTCGTAGCTACCGACCACTTTAATAGAACCCTTGTCGCCCTTCCAGACTGGCATAGCTGTGGCCCAAAAACGATCGCGGGAAAGATTCCAATCTGGAGCTGCTTCAATATTCTTGGCGAAACGACCATGTTTGAGATAGCCTGGGAACCAGTTTATATTCTCATTTTCTGCAAGCATTAATGGTTTTTGGCCTTCTATATCAAAGAACCAGGATGGGAAAGCACGATATATAATACGTTCTTTGGAGCGGGGATTAAATGGATATTCATGCTGAATATATTCAATCTTATAAATAATTCCCTTTTCTTCTAGGCACTTGGCAATAAATTTGTTTCCTGCCCAGACCTGAATACCATTCTCGTCAGTATCGCGAACCCCGAGTCTATGTAATTCTTCAGCCATTTCTGGGAGATAATAACCATTTTCATCTAGACAATCCACAAAATCTAATTCATATTTTTGAGCCAAAGCATAGTCGTCTTCACCATAGGCAGGCGCAATATGGACGATCCCGGTGCCATCGTCGGCCGAAACAAAATCGCCAGCTACCACAGTATAAGTGTCTTTACGAAGCACCGTGCCATTATTACCACGAAGACCTAGGTCGTAGAGGCCGTCGGCTACGCTAATAATTGGCTCATATTTTTTGCCTATCAGATGCTCGCCTTTAAAAGCCTTTTCTGGCTTAACGTCTGGGAAAAGAACTTTACCACGAGCGAGAGCGACTATGTATTTTTCGTTATCTACATTATAAACACCGTAGTCTAGCTTCGGATCAATAGCTAAAGCTAGGTTTGCTGGCAAGGTCCAAGGCGTAGTGGTCCAAGCCAAAAGGTAAGCGTCGGAATCTTTGATTCTAAATTTTACATATGCGCTTGGGTCGGTAACGGTTTGGTAGGCATCGTTGTCCATAGTGACTTCGGCTTTTGATACTGGCGTAGCAAACTTCGTATCGTACATTAAAACTTTGCGGCCTTCGTAAATTTTGCCCGCCTCGTATAGCTCTTTGAAAGCCCACCAGACGGATTCCATAAAGTCCTTGTTCATGGTACGATAGCAGTTATCAAAATCTACCCAGCGGCCAATTCTATCAATGGTGCTTCGCCAAGTTTCAGAATTGGCAACCATAGACTCGCGAGCCTTAATAATATAATCTTCAAGAGACCATTTGGTGCCAATCTCACGACGATCCGTAATGCCAAGTTGCTTTTCGACAAAATTTTCGGCTGGGAGACCATGACAGTCCCAACCCCAACGACGCTCTACACGGCGGCCGTTCATTGTCCAATAACGAGGGACGGCATCTTTTACTATAGAGCTAAGGAGCGTGCCGTGATGTGGGTTACCTGTAATAAACGGGGGTCCATCATAAAAAACATATGATTTATCGATTGGGCGATTTTCGACAGACTTTTCAAAAGTTTTATTTTTCTTCCACCACTCAGCAATGGCTTTTTCATATTCTATGGCTTTGCGCCGTTCTCCAGCTCTATATTTCATAGAAAAATTATATCATTTTTTTGCATGAACGTCGAGCTGAGTATAAGGAACATGAATTTTGTTGGCTTCCATAGTAGTATAGATAGTGCGGAGTGAGTCACGGCGAGCCTGGAGGCGATCGGCAGGGTTACAAGTAACGACTACCTGGTAGTCAAGCGCGGAAGTATCAAATTTAGTAATTCCCTGGTAAGCAGCAGTAGTAACTCTCTCTTGTTTTTGGAGGTTTTTAACTATTTCCTTCATGATCGCTTCGGCCTTTTCTACCTTTAATTCGTATGGCATAGGGATAGGAATGTAAATATAACCTGGGTCTACCTCTACTTTGTCGATATTGCGATTAGCAATGGAGACGATGTTCATGGTGTTAATATCCTGAATCTTGGTAGTGAGTAAGCTAACTGAAACTACAGGACCAAGATTGTCGCCAAATTTGATAACATCGCCAATTTCGTAATAATCATCTGAGATAATGACAAATCCGCGAATAATGTCTTTTAATGAGTCTTGCAAAGCGAAGCCAATGACGATACTGGCGACGCCAACACCGGCAAGCATAGAATTAACATTGATACCATAAATTTCAAGTACCATTAAAACTGTAAGTATGCTAAGAATACCAGCAACGATACTTTTGAGCATACGAATAAGAGTTTTATTCTTTTTATTGTTCATTATCTTAGAATTTTTCTTTTCCTTGCCATTCAAGACCCTAGCAATCACATGATAAATCAAGAGGCTAAACAAAATAACAATGGCGGACCAAAAAATACGCTGGACCCAAACGTTTTTGATAAGGTGTTCAATAAAATCCATATGCTTATTATATCATGTAGTATAAAACTTCATTAATAAGCGGCAAGTCTTTGCCACGCCACATCGCACGAACGTCGCCTGTATTGCCGAGAGCAAGAATAGTAGGATATTCCACAATATCATAAGTTTCACAAAAATTTATATTTTCGTCCGGATTTATGACTTCTATCTCTCTGCCCGTTTGGCGGCGGAAATTTTCTAACCACTCATTAACTGAGCGCGAATAATCTTGGTCATCACGAAAAATACATACCACCCGCATATAATTATTTCTTCTTTTTTTGTTCCTTTAAGATATTTTCAAAATCTTCTAGAGTTTTGAATTCACGAAAAACGCTGGCGAAACGAACATAAGCTACCTCATTAATATCGGCTAGGACGTCTAGCACTGCTTCGCCAATTTGTTTGGAAGTAATTTGATCTGTGCCATAAGAATATAGAATGTCGGAGGCCTTATTAACTACTTCTTCTACTTCAAGCTCTGAATTGAAGAACTTGCCAACGCTACGTTTGACTGCGAGAAGCAATTTATCACGATCAAAAATTTCTTTGTTGCCACTGCGCTTAACTACTGTAAGTGGTGGCATTTCAATACGTTCATAAGTCGTGAAGCGGTGGCCATCAGTGGATTCTCGGCGACGACGAATCATCGTGCCATCGAGAGTCTCGCGGCTTTCTAGAACTTTGCTATCCCCGATTCTAAACTTCCGCTCCATATTTATGCCTTTCTAAAATTATTTTTTCTTCCTATTTTTTAGGCGTTCTCTCAAGGATGGTGGTACGTCCATCTCGTCATCGTCAGCTGCCGGCTCTTCCTTTTCTGGTTCATTCTTGATGGAATCCCACATGTTGGACTTATTTTCTAGAGCAAAATCTTTTGCTTCGGCCGTTGGCTTTTCATCCTTAAAGCTACTTTCTTCTAACGATTCGGAGGAAGAATCTTCGTTGTAATAATTAGAATCAAATCCTGTAGCGACTACAGTTACAACGATTTCGTCTTCTAGTTCTGGGCGAATAGATGCACCAAAGATAATATTGGCATCTGGAGATACGGAACCAGTGATAACTTCGGCTGCTTCTTGGACTTCGCTCATGGACATATCGTAACCACCAGCTACGGAGAATAGTACACCACGAGCACCTTCTATCTTTACTTCGATAAGTGGGGATTCTACGGCTTGTTGTGCGGCAATTACTGCACGATTCTCACCAGAAGCTCGGCCAATACCCATAAGAGCGGAACCGGCGTTTTTCATGATGGTTTTGACATCAGCAAAATCTAGGTTGATAAGCGAGTGTTCTGTAATGAGCTCGGAAATACCTTGGACGCCTTGACGCAATACATCATCGGCGATTTTGAAGGTCTCGAGAAGTGGGGTACGAGGATCGATAGTTTGCAATAATCTATCGTTTGGGATAGTGATAAGAGCATCCACCTGGCGAGCTAGCTTGTCGATGGCAACATCGGCGTTGGCACGACGACGAGCGCCTTCAAACGTAAATGGTTTCGTAGCTACACCTACTGTCAAAATATCTTTCTTGCGAGCTTCTTCAGCAACAATTGGTCCAGCACCGGAACCAGTACCACCGCCAGCGCCAAGAGTAATAAATACCATATCAGCACCATCTAAGGCTTTGTCTATAGCTTCACGGCCTTCTTCGGCAGCTTCGCGACCTTTTTCTGGATCACCACCAGCGCCAAGGCCTTTGCCTATATGAACCTTCGTGTCGGCAGGAGAATGGTGTAAGGCTTGGGCGTCTGTATTAATTGCAACAAATTCCACGCCAGAAAGACCCACTTCTTTCATGCGTTCTACAGCAGAACCGCCGGCACCTCCGACTCCTACAACTTTTATACTAGCTTTGCTTTCCACCTCTGTCGGTTTTACCTCTGGCATTTTTTATCCTCGCTTTAATATAATACCAGTATATACCTATATTCCCTATAAATCAAGAGTAAAATCTTAGAACTTGGAGAAGATTTTTTTGAAGAAATTCAGGTTTTTAGACGTTCTTTGGCCTTTTTTAGCCTTTTTACCCGTGGCCTGAGTATATTGGCTCTCTTCGGCTGCGAGCATTGCTAGACCTACTGCGGCAGCAAATTCAGGTTTTTCTACTGCATCAGCAACACCACCCAACCCATTTGGGATACCTATCTTAACGGATGCCTCGAGAGATTTTTTAGCAAATAAATCAATGTCACGCATTTTGGCACCACCGCCAACTAATACGATCCCTTCTGGCAAACGTTGGTCGTATTTAGCGGCTTTGAGTTTTTTGCGAACTTCGCCGAAAATTTCATCAAGGCGAGCCTTTACTACTTCTTCCACTTCTTTGCGCTCAAATGCGCGTTCATCTTTACCATCACGGCCAATCTTAATGACGGGGGATTTTTCTGAGTCAAAATTGCCGGTGATAAAGCGTTTTTTGATCTCTTCGGCAAGGTCTGGGTCAATAGCGAGTACGATGGCGAGGTCATTGGTGATATTATTTGAACCTGCTGGCACAACACCAACATATTGTAGGTCGCCCTCTTCATATACGGCCACTGAGGTAGTGGCGGCGCCCAAATCTACAACAGCAACGCCGTTTTCTTTTTGCTTCTCTGTTAATACTGCTTTGGCGGCAGCGACTACGCTAGGAACTAATCTATCTGCGTGAACATCGGCTGCAGTAGTAGACTTTTTGAGATTTTCACAATTTGGCGTAAGCGCCGAAACAACACAAGCGCGCATCTCCAAACGAGCACCGGACATGCCAATCGGATCCTTGATTCCGCCCTGGCCATCCAATGCATATTCTAGAGGAATTACATCTAGTACGTCACGATTTGCGGGAATACGACCAGTTACGGCAATATCTTCTACGCGATCTAAATCTTCGCCATTAATTTCGTGCTCTGCAGTACCAACAGCGATCATTCCTTCTGTGTGAGTAGATAATATACTTGAACCATTAATGGAGACATGGGCATTTCTTACGTCATAGCCACCCATACGTTCAGCTTCTCCGAGCATTCTGTCGATGGCTCCAGCTGGTCCAGCAAGATTGGCTGGAATACCCTTACGCATGCCGGCAGATTTTCCTTCATTGTAACCTACTACGGCTATTTTGCCTTCTTTGTCCACGGAGACGATAACTGCACGAACATTTTCAGTGCCAACGTCTAAACCAGTGACGAAATTTTTATCACTATCCATAAGCGTATTGTAGCATAAAATCACCTAGTCTGGCAAGGTTAAGACTTCGTACCCGTCTTTGGTAACGAGGACGGTGTGCTCGCAGTGACAGCCAATTGAACCATCTTTCATGCGAACGGTCCAATTACTGTCTTTATCTACAAAATTAGCTGGTTTGCCAAGGCATGACATAGGTTCTATGCAAATAGTGTCGCCTTCTACCAACTTGTAACCGTGGCCTTTTTTGCCATAATTCGGTACTTCGGGGGCTTCATGCATGGTCTTGCCGATACCGTGGCCGATATAGTTTTCAATCACACCGAGGTGACCTCGTTTTAAAACCTTTTCAACGGCATAACCAATATCTCCAATGTGGGCGCCCGGTTTTACCTGCTCAATTCCTTCCCACATGGATGATTCGGTGACGGAAATCATTTTTTTGACGGCTGGGTTAGCTTTCTCGCCGACAACCATAGTAAAGGCGGAATCTGTAAAATAACCTTTGTAAAAAATGTCTAGATCGAAGGAAACTTTATCGCCTTCTTCTAAAACTTCGTCTGTGGGGGCTCCGTGCACTAGAGCATCATTGACCGAAATACAAATAGCACCTGGGAATTCTTCATCAAGCATATCGTAAGCTACCTTGGCACCGCGCTTGATAATTTCTTGACGAACCCAAGCGTCGATTTCTTTGCCAGTCATACCAGGTTTAACGTAGTTTTTGAGATCTTTTAAGAGATTGCCGAGAATTTTGCCACCTTCACGCATGGCAAAAATCTTTTCTTGAACCTCGTCTGGTTTACTATTTTCGATATTTATCATTTATTCTCCGTAGCTTTTTTCGATTTCACCACCATTTACGTCGTTGTCTTGCTCCACCGCATCAGGATTTAAATCTTTGACTACTTTTATTAAACGGTTGGTCACTTCTTCAATCGAACCAACTCCGTCTACGCGTACAATTGGGATATTTTTTGCTTCCAACAGAGGTAAAATTGAATAAATATTTTGTTCAAAGATCTCAAAACGACGATCTACGCTTTCTTTTTCTTTATCATCATCACGACCGCGAAGTGCTAAACGTTTATATAACTCTTCTTTTGGGACTTCTAAAATAATGGCTCCGTCAATTTTGTCTGCCATATGTTCTGCAATGTATTTTGCCTGAATTTCATCACGCGGATAACCATCCAAAATGACGTCGAATCCTTCGTCTTCAGCTTTTTTGATTTGTTTATCCATGAGCTTAATTACGTCTTCATCTGGAATAAGATTGCCACCGTTAATAATATCATCGTATTTACCGGTTTCTCGAATAGCTTGCCCGACCGATAAAGTTCGCCAGCCAAAAGTTTCCGCTAAAGCGTTTCCCTGCGTACCTTTGCCAGATCCTGCTAAGCCAAATAATATTATCATTTTTCTCCTTCCTAGATTATTCTAGCATATAAAAGAACCCCGGTAAACCGGGGTTTCTTTATTTTAGTCCTAACTTAATTCGTTCGGTCTTTTCGGCCTTGCGAGCTTCGCGGATAATAGCCTTGAGACGACGCTCGCGCTTAGAAATTGGTTTACTAAAGCGCATTTGCGACTTCTTCAAAGGCATCATGCCACTCTGAAGAACTTTGCGGTTGAAACGACGAATAATATTCTCGTTCGCTTCTCCCTGATCTTTTCTAGTAACTTTAATAGCCATATTGACGTGTATTATATCACAGGTTTAGGGATATGGCAAGGGTGGCTATATTTTATTGATAGAGACTAATTTATACTCGCCGGATTCATCAACGAAGTTAAATTCGTAAGCAGATAGACTATCGCGAATTTCTTCTAATGTTTCATCAGTCATTAGTATTTCATAGAACCAATTTGTACCATCCCCGGATTTTCCTAGAAATTCTTCTACATTTTGCCGGACGTTAGCATCTAAGGTTACTGTAAGAACTGTTGCCTTAAATCCGTCTTTTGTGGCAACCACACTATCAACTTTACTCAACATTTTAATTGTTGAATATCCGCCTATGCCATCTGGGAAATAAACATCGAAGCTGTCATCTTCTGAGTTGTAGATGATTTTTGAAATTATTGAATCTAGCTCATAATCTTTCTTTTCTAGTGGTTCGGTACCGCTGAAATAATAGACATAAGCATCGTTAAAATCGTCAAAGGCGATATTTTTAATAATAGCTGGTACATCATCGACATACTGCCCAGGACCGAATTTATTTTCATCTTGGACTTGATAAATCGTAAAGAGAATCTTGTTAGCTTGATCTAGATTTTCTATGTATTTAGGCCAGCCATCTATAAAAACTGTTTCTAGCTTAGATAATTTGTACTTATCTCTTAATAGCGACTCAACTTGATTTAAAGATATAGTGGTACTTTCAGAGTTTTCTGTCGACTCATTCGTAGCTGATGTTTCTGATGTAGTGGTTGAGTCGATCGTAGTTTTTGCGTTGTTACTAAAATATAGATAAGCAAAAACACCGGTAGTGATTAGAGAGGTAATTATTAATAATACCAATATAACGAGTAGTGGCTTATTGGTTTTCTCGGGTTTAGTTGGCTCTGCTTGTGTGGAGCTGGCCGCCCGAGCTGGTTTAGATTTTACAGTTGGTTCTATAGTATTTGGATCTTTATCCATTTTGCCTCCTATTTTTTATAATTTTAACATAAGGTTTAATTCTATACTACAAAAAAGTCCCTTTGGGACTTATTTTTATTAATGGCGGATCCGACGAGACTCGAACTCGCGACCTCTGCCGTGACAGGGCAGCGCTCTAACCAACTGAGCTACGAATCCAACACTTTTGGATTATATCGTAATTTCTCTAAAAAATCAATAGATATTATACGCCAGGGATTTTAAAGGCAGCTGGATCTGCAACCTGCGGAGCATATACCTGATCTTGCATGGCTGGCTGTGCGCCAAGAGAATCTGGTCCTGGATTTTCTGGCTGCGGAGTAGTAATTGGTTGAGTAAGAGGCTCTGGTTCGGCTGGAACAGCGGCTGGTTCTGGAGAAACAGCAGAGGATTCAGCTAAAGCGTCGGACATATCAATAGGTGGTGTTGGTGGAGGAGGCAGAACCTCTTCTCCTGGCATAGGCATATAGTTTATTTCTGGGACTCCGTTAATTTCTGGGTTGGCAGCAACTTGCGGAGCCATAGCAGAAGCTGGATTACTATTTATAAGTGGTTCGGCAGTAGGGCTCGGCTCGCTACCTATATCCGCAATAGCATCTTCAAGCATCTTACTATACTTCTCGGTGCCCTCTACAGAAGGTTCAGCCGCGAAGTCGTTTGAAGGTTGTAGGACTTTCTCTGGCTTATCATTAATAAAACTCTCGTCAGGAGCTGGGCTTAATTCAGTGTCAACTTGAGGCGTACCCAAATCAGAAGAGACTGAAGGAAGAACTGGTTCAGGAATTCCCGCATTTACTATATCATCTTTCATTTCGTCTAATTTAACTGGCTGATTAGTGGTGTCTGGTACTATTTCGTTACTTGCCTGAGCAAGGCTTGCTTCGGCCGCTTTTAAATCATCTAATAAAGCGGCTGACTGGTCTTTTTCGTCACTGCTTTCAGGAGTATCCGTGTTTGTCTCTGCTTTAATATCAGCATTATCATCAGTATCCTCGGCTTTTTCCTCGACACCGTGCTCAATGTCTAACTTAGTTGGATCGTTGTCATTGTTTTTCTTAGTATTTCCGCCAAGAATAGAATAGAGCTCATTCTCGACATCTGGGGTTATATTTTTGGAGATTAATTGTTGATCGGCGCCAGACTGCATAAGATCAGAAGCGACCTGCATGGTCTCTGGAGTAGTCTTGGTGTTAGAAAAGCGATTAGTAGCAGCAATGATACCAGTGAGAAAAGCCGTGGCCTCCTCTTTATCAATCTTATCTTTACTATCCGTGCTATATAGCATTTTTGCAATCATCTCAGAGACGGAACTGGCCGACTTGTCGCTCCATTCAATTTCGCCAAACCTACCAGGATTACTTGTAGTGATATTTACAATTACGGCGTCGTGCATAATGCGGCCATGTTCACGAAGCGCAGCATCCAAATCTATACCGTTGGCAACATCTAACGCCAATACTAAATCTATATTAAAATCACCATAAGAGAATTCAAGATCTTCTTCGCTAATACGCGATTTGTAAGGAGTGATAAAGATTTTAACATATTCCCCGTCTAATTTATAGCGTAAATGATCTGCTTTTTCCTTATTAAGCGCAATGACAAAATCTTGCAAAGTATCGGCATTGCTTTCGAAGGTTTCCTCTGGTTTTAGGAATTCTAGAGCATTCGGAGTTGTACCTGAATAGATAGCTGTAGCGCGCTTGCCAAGTTTGTCTAAGAAGAGCGACAAACCAATAGCAGCAGACAATTCGTCTACAGATGGATCGCCAGACAAAGCAATTAGAACATTTTGCGATTCAGCAATTTTTTTAGCAACTTCTACTGGAGTATTAGGATCTGATGTGACGGTTGGTTCAGCTGGTGTAGCGTCGGTAGTTGGTTCAACTATTGTCGAACTTGAAGTGTCCGATGTTGGATCTGGTGTCGGGGTCGGGTCTGTGGATGGGACTACTGGAGCGGAGTCAATTGGATCATCTGCGACTGGAGCACTTAGGGTTGTAGCATCGCTAACTGGGGCTGTGGTATCAGAAACTGGTGCCGTTGGCGCTGGCACTACTGGGTCTGTAGAAACTGGATTTTGATCCATGGTTTAATGTTAGCATAAGCTCAAAAAAACCGCAAGTTATTTTAAGAGGGTTCACTCTTTACTTTTTTCAGTGAAAGAGTTATAATAATCGAAAGTCATTAATTTTTAACTAAATAGGAAAAAAATGCCGATTATTAAATCTGCCAAAAAGGCTGCTCGTCAAGCAGAAAAGCGTACAGAGCATAACTCAGAAATCAAAAAAGCAATCAAAGCCGCTTTAAAGGCTTTTAAGGCTAATCCGACTCTTGAGACTTTGAAAAAGGCTCAGTCCGAGTATGATAAAGCCGTGAAAAAAGATTTGCTAAAGAAAAATACTGCAGCACGTCGCAAGGCGAAGCTTTATAAAATCGCAAAAAATGCAGGGCTGAAGTTAGAAAAGAAGGCTACGGCCGTAAAGAAAGATGCTGCCAAGGCTACAGCGAAGGCTGCAAAAACTGTAGAAAAAGTTGCAAAAGACGTAGAAAAGACTGCCAAAAAGGTAGAAACTAAAGCGAAGAAAGTCGCAACAAAAAAGACTGCACCAAAAGCCAAGGTTGAAAAGAAGTAGATTTTAGATCTAAATCAAGTTTAGAGAGCTCACGCAGGGCTCTCTTTTCTTTTGTTCCCTGCTTTGCACTAAAATCTTTGATCGCTTGAGAAATCATAAGTCCACAAAACATAATAGGATCCTCGTCGTTTTTGATTTTTTCGAGCATCACTATGGCCTTTTTGCCATCTTTTTTCGCGGTACGATAAATGTCAAAGACCAACTTAAAATTTGGATCTTTAGGTAAAACAAATTCTTTAAATTCGATCTTGCCGTTAAGAGTTTTATATGTAGCTGAGCGTTTGTCGAGTTTGGTCTCTAAAATGATAATGTCGTGAGGAGTGTTTAGATATTCTGGCAGTTTTTCATAAACTGATTTATTTTCAGTGAGATCTCGAATTAAAATTTTGCGTTTATCTACAAAAAGTGAATTACCTAAAAAAATGCTAGGTAGATCGCTTAGGGCAACTTCTGCGCCCTCAATAATCTCGTATTCTGTGCCTAAGATATTAGAGATTTCCTGATTGGCACGCACACGATCGTCGCCGTAAAAAAATTTAATCATTTTAACTCCTGACAGCGTGGGCAAATATGAGTGCCACGTCCGGCTACGCGAATTTTGATAATTTTTTGGTTACAATCTGGGCAAGGTTGACCTTCCTTATGAAAGACTTGGGCAAATTTATCAAGATAATCACCGCGCGTACCATCTGCTTTCACATACGTGGCCATGGTAGAGCCACCGGATTCGATAGATTTTGTCATTACGTTGCGAGCGGCCACTAAAAATTCTTCGGTTTCCTTTTTTGTGATGGTTCCAGAGCGGCGCGCTGGATGAATCTTGGCGGCAAAAAGCGCTTCATCGGCATAGATATTACCAAGCCCACAAATGATAGTCTGGTCTAAAATGGTGGCCTTGATTAAAGAATTTTTGTGCCTTTGAAATTTTTCGTATAATTCTGCAGTGCTCATATCCCAAGGTTCTTTAGCAAGTTTCTTAATGAATGAATCGTTTTCTACTTCTGCAGTTTTGATAAGCTTAATAAAACCAAATTTGCGCTGATCATTGAAATAAAGCGTACCATCATTAAGTCTTATTAGTACTCTAGTCTGCTTGTTTGGAAGATTTGCGACAAAATTTTCACTAGGATGGCCGGCAGCGTAACGCTCCTTACCGTCGTAAATCAGCTGGCCCGTCATGCGTAGATGAATCATTAATGAATTCGCATTATCTAGATCTAAAATCAAAGCCTTGCCAAAACGGCGAATACTTTTGATTACGTGATTTTCAGCTAAGCTAGGCTCGCCTTGAAAAGATTTGTCACAAAAAACTTCAATTTTGATGATTTTCTTTTTAAGAATAAAATCTTTTAGCCCACGACGAATAGTCTCAACTTCTGGAAGCTCTGGCATAATTCTCCTTTCTCTGATTCTAGCATATTTTGGCAAAATTGTGGAAAAACACCATATTTAGTGTAAAAAAGTGCTTGACACACACTAAATATGGGGTTTATAATGAGTAGCATAACGGTAATACTAAAATAATAAATAGGCAAAATGCCACAAAAAAGGAAAACCATGAAGAAAATAATTTATCGCAACCCAAATGACGCCGAAAACTTTGATATGAAAAGGTTTTTGAAATCACTTAGTAAATATGCAAATATTTCAGAAAAAGAGGCTAAAGAGGTTTTGGCCGACTTCGATCAATATGAGACGATGCATGTATCTTGCTTAGTAGAAGCTGGCATGAAGTTAATTGGCCAAAAAGCTGGCGACGAAGCAATGAAAGAATATTTTGACGAACACGCTGAATACTTTGATGAGGGAAAGTTCGAGAGACTACGCCGAATCACTGGCTATCTAGTTGGCACTTTGGATCGTTGGAATGATGCTAAAAAAGCCGAGGAGAAAGCCCGTGTAAAACACTCTGTCAACTCTGCAATTGATGATGCTGAGCGCTTGGCAGCACTCGAAACCCAGGCAATGGAACACAATATTGCCTACGCAACACGCTAATTTTCTAGCAATTTACAGATGAGGGCCACAAGAAGGCCCTTTTCTGATGGGTTGGATTCAGCGATGAGAAGAGCGAGAGCCGTAAGGGCGCGGTCGCTGATTTTGGTTTCACCGTTTTTGGTGAGATGATAATCGTTAATGGTCAGAAAAACCACAAAAAGCAGGGCGCCGATGCGCTTGTTGCCATCGTAGAATGGGTGGTCTTTGATAATAAGGTAAAGGAGATTTGCAGCTTTTTCGGAAATTGATGGATAGACGTCTTTATCATCAAAAGTCTGGGCAATCTGGCCTAGAGTTGCGTCGAAAGAAGCGCCTCTTGGTTTTCCGAAAAGTTCGTTGCCTTTGACCTTTTTCTTCAATTCGGCAACCATTTTTAGTCCGTCGTCTTTACTAATAACTTTAGTAGCTTTTTTCCCTTTTACAAAGGAAATGTGGCCTTCGTCAAATTCTTTTAAAGCTTTAAAACTGGGGGCATATTTAGTGATAACTTCTAATATGCCGCTAGCTTCACTGGTGGATAGTTCCGAGGTGACAACTAGGCGTTTTACAATGCCAAGTGCGCCTTCGATTTCGTGAAGCTTTTTGGAATCTAGTTCTTTCAAACGACGTTCATTAATGGCTGCACCGTCCACGACGTAAGAATGGAGGACTTTTGTAGCCCAGATACGAAAATCGGTGGCTTTCCTAGAATTAACGCGATAACCTACAGAGATGATGGCATCAAGATTATATAATTTGATATTTCTTTTAACCTTACGGCCACCTTCAATTTGAACTTTTTCCATTTTGGAAAAAGTTGCATCCATCTGAAGCTCTCCGCTTTTGTAAATATTATTAAGATGTTTGGCGATGGCTGGAACTTGAACATCAAAAAGCTGAGCGATTTGTTCTTGGGTGGCCCAAATAGTTTCCTGTTTTTTGTCAACATTGAAAACTATTTCGCCTTTTGTGATTTTGTATATCTCGATCCCTTGATCCATATCTATATCATACCATATTTATATCTGTTGCCCTTCAGTATATGCAAGAAATGCACATACTAAGCTATTCAATTTTTTATAACTCAAACTTATGCATCTTGTACGGATGGATTCTTACAGTTCGCCCCAGTTTTTGCCAATAGATACTTCTACGGCGAGTTTTATGTCTAACTCTGGTGCAACATTTTCCATTTCCTGCTGGAGAATCTTGGCAACATCTTTAGCAATAGATTCGTCACATTCCACAATGAGTGAGTCATGCACCTGCATTACTAACTCAGCACCTTCAGGCAAAGCTTTATCTATACTAATCATGGCGCGTTTCATGAGGTCGGCTTCGGTACCCTGAATAGGCATATTCTCGGCGGCGCGCTCAGCGGCTTGACGAATGAGAAAGTTGGAGGACTTAACATCTGGAGTAGGGCGGCGGCGACCATAAAAAGTCTCAACATAACCCTGCTCGCGAGCCTGCTTCAAAATATTTTCTAGCTTATTTTTAATCGGGGCGCGAAGTTTGAAATAGTTATCAATGAAATTCTTAGCTTCGATTACAGACATCTTAGTGGCATCAGCAAGACCCTTAACGCTCATACCATACAGTATGCCAAAATTGATAACCTTAGCAGCACGACGTTGGTCTTTGGTGACTTTTTCAATTGGAATATTAAAGGCTTCTGATGCCGTTTTAGCGTGGATGTCAACACCCGAATTGAAGTCATTAATCAGAGATTGGTCGCTAGATAAAATCGCGGCAAGACGAAGCTCGAATTGAGAATAGTCTGCAGAGACTAATACTCTTCCCTTTGGTGCGATAAAACCAGCGCGGATACGTTTTCCCTCTTCCGTGCGAACTGGAATGTTTTGAAGATTAGGGTTTTGCGAAGAAAGACGCCCAGTCGCCGTGACGTTTTGAGTAAAAGTGGTGTGAATACGATCTTTTGAATCGGCCAAATCTGGTATTGGGATAATATAGGTAGAGAGCAATTTAGCCGCTTCGCGATATTCGATAATTTTATTGATTATCGGATGGAGATTTTTAAGTTTGTCTAATTCCTTGGCGCCCGTAGAATATCCTCTGGATGTTTTCTTGATGCCTTTGGTGGGCAAAAGTAAATCAACAAATAAAATTTCGGAAAGTTGGATAGGTGAGTTTAGATTAAATTCTTTACCAGCAAGCGAATAAACTTCCTGTTCAAGACGATGAACCTCGGCAGTATACTCGGAATTTAGTTCGTCAAAATATTTGCGGTCTATCAGCATGCCTTTTTTCTCCATTTTATAGAGAACCGGTATGAGTGGCAAATCAAATTTAGTTAAAACTTCTAGTAATTTTGGTTGGCTTTTTAGAGCAAATTTTTGAGATTGGTATTCTTCCTCTGGTACGGATAAGGTAGGCTGTTCACGAGAAAGAGGATTTAGAAGAAAAGCAGCCTGAGATAAATCCCAAAAAGGTTTGCCATTTAAAATTTCATCGGCAATTTTGTTATTACCATGCATGATGGATTTAATGTCCCAGCCGATGATCATACCACCATGTGAATTCAAAATAGTGTCCTCTCGGGACGGGTCGCTCACGCCCGCCGTCGCGGGGTTCGCGCCCTCATTCTCGATCGTAACCTCCGAAAGCCCTCGAGCGACACTATTTTTGAATTCAGGCTCTACCTGATTGAACTTTCGGATCAGGGAGTTGAATTGTAGTTTTTTGAGGCCGGAGATGATTTTGTCGTGGTCAAAATGGAAGTCTGGGATTTTGGCAAGATCAATAGGAGCGTCAAACATGATACGGGCGAGTTCTTTAGACATATAGGCGGAGTTCTTCCCTGTTTCGAGTTTGTCTTTGGTTGATCCGGTAATTTTGTTTATATTATTATATATGCCGTCTAAATCACCATATTCATTTAGTAGTTTTGCAGCGGTTTTCTCGCCAATACCTGGTACACCTGGAATATTATCAGACGAATCGCCTTTAAGGGCCTTTAGATCCAGAAATTGATCCTTTTTAATGCCATATTTTTCTTCTATCTCTACTACATTAATTTGTTCAATATTAGAAAAACCCTTTAGAATGCGCCACATATGAGTATTTTTATCTACAATCTGCAACATATCTAAGTCTGAGGAAATAATGTAGGTTTCATATTCGCATTTACCGTCTTTATCTAGGGTTTCGTCGGCTTGGCGACTAAGCGTACCAATAATGTCGTCAGCCTCATAGTCATCTATTTCTATGAAGTCCCAGCCCAAATCACCGATTAATTCTTTTAGTAGTGGAATTTGGGTATAAAAATCTTCCCCTGGCTTAATACGTCCAGCTTTGTACTCTGGGTAAATAGCTCGCCGACGTGAAACTGAAGTTTTGGAATCCCAAGCTACAACGACTTTGGTAGGATTTATTTTATTAACAATCTCCATAGCGATTGCGGCGAAGCCATAGACTCCACCAGTGGGCGTGCCGTCAGATAAACTAAGTGGGCCCATGGCATAATACCCACGATAGAATACAGATTTACCATCGATTAAAACTAACTTCTTCATATCATATTCCTATATATTCACGGCCGGTTTTATGCGAGATTAATTTCTTAATTACTAAGAGGACTTTGGGTGATTGATGACAAGATCCCAGCTCACAAATTTCAATGGTATCATTGTAATCTAGAACTAAAGGATCTGTGTTGATGTCATCGTAAACTAAAACTATGCGACTGACCGAGTTTTTGTCAAAACTTTCATCCTCCGCAAAAATACTATTTTCGTATACATAATAGGTGGTACGAATTTTGCTATTGTCGCCATAATTATTGGTTACAGAAAATTTATAACCACCTGGAACGGCAGCGGAAATCTCGCCGTTCATCATATTGAAAAAACTATACAGAAGAACGGTTATGCAGACCACAGCCAATCCCCATAATGTATACCGTAAAAGATTACCTTTTTTGTATGCAACAGAACTTAGGTTTGCTGCTCCGCTCAAAATTCAATCTCCTTAAGAATTCTATCTATTGATGTCGTCATTTCTTCTACCGTACCATTATTAAGAACGTAATAATCTGCAGCTGCAATGGGGCCACCTTTTTCGAGATTTTCTATTTCGGAACGATCGCGTTCGCGAATGGCAGTAGCATCAAAGGAGCGCCCTGGACGCTCTGCGACGCGCGCATAACGTATTTTTTTGTCTACTACGACTGCGAGAAAAGTAAGATTCTTTGGGAATTCATGCTTCAGAGTTTTGTATTCTGTCCAAGAATAGACGCCATCTAGAATAATACGTTTCTGGCCCGCAACGATAAGATCTTTTACTTCTTCTATTACTTGGCGCACTACCCAATCTTTACCCTCAGTTTCGCGGATCATTTCGCGAAACTCTTTTTCTGATTCGCCGTCTTCAGTACGTTCGATCCCTCGTTTCTCCATTTCTTTATAAATCATGCCTCCAAAATAAACTTTCGGATAACCCTTTTTTGTAAGATAGTCCACCGCAACTGATTTGCCACTGCCGCTCATACCAACGACAGCTAAGATTTTAACATTATCCATGACTATAGTATATCACAGTGGTAGCCAAATAGTATCTTTTGGGGTCGCATCGCTCGCTCTCGTCGCCACGGGGCTCGCGCGCTAAGTCTCGCGCTGCCGCGCTCCGAAATACCCCAAGAAGATACTATTTGGCTACGTATATGTTATAATAAGGTATGGCGAATTTTTTTACTCCTTCTGATCCGTTGAATCAAATTATTGCGAAAACTTTTCCTGAAAAGAAAATTGAAAAAACTGAACATATTTTGACGGGGTGGACGAATATTGTAATAGAGGTTACTACCAATGATGGGGCGTACTTTTTTCGGTTCCCTAGGAATCCATTCTGGTCTAAAATGATCGTAAAGGATGCTGCAGTATGTAATTTTGTGGATGGCAAAACTAGCTTTTATACCCCACAGATGAAATTATATTACGATGAGAAGAATCGGCCGTTCTCTGTTCATCAAAAAATTGAAGGCTATACACTAGGAGATAGGATTTATCACCTATCACATACGGCACTTACAGTTGCAGCTTATGATGTTGCAAAATTCATTAAAGAGCTCTCTGGTATAGATCTCAGTAAAGCACCGGAAAAAGTAAAATATCCTCTAAGTGATTTCTTACATGAGCTGGATTATGAGCATTATAAAAAACACATTGATGACGATCATAAGTTTATAAAAGAAACTGAAATGCAAAATTTAGTACACGGAGATTTGAATCTCGGCAATATATTATTAGACGAAAATGACAAAGTAATTGGAGTAATTGATTTTTGCTTTGCCGGAACTGGCAATCCGAATATGGATGTAGCGCGGATAGTTTCGCGGCCAGCGCCTGAGGAATTTGAAAAAGCCTTTCTTAGTTATTTTAATAATGAAGAAGAGATCGAGCGTATGAAAACTGCGTGGAAGAATATCGATAATGGCTATGCGGAGCATATACGTACAAACTTCCCGGAGATAAATTTAAATCAGTTATAAGAACTAAAATAATACTTTTGGGACACACTCAAGGGCGTTCGCCCAAGCTTACGGTCCCAAAAGTATTATTTTAGTTTCTCTAAGTAGCTTATCTTTGCGTCGCGGCGAGCATCATCGTCTTTTTTGGGTAGATCTTCGCGAGAGGAATATTTATTAAAAATCTCAACACAATCTTTCATTGGACCATCATAGACTGGTGATTTGTCGTAAACACTCCAAATAATAATACGTTCGTCTGGGGCATGTTCAGCATAAAAGTTAAGGGCATGAGAAGTGGCACGGATAAATTCCTTTTCGGTTTCTTTGGTGTGGCGCCAGGCGCGACCAGCAAGGTATTTTTCGGTTACGGTTGGAGAGACTGCAATCATGAGCGTCAGCATGTCATAATTGGACTCTTTTAGAAACTTGAGTAGAATTGCCTCTATCTCTGGGTCTACCAAAGTAACGTCTAATACTATGTCGTAGCCGCTTTCCATGAGCTTTGCTAAAGCCATAAATAGCATAATCGTACTAAATTCATCAGTCATTTTGCGGATGTTCTCTTCGCCGTAAAAATCTTTAATCTCTTGATAATGTGGGTGATATTCTACAAAACGACGGGCTGCCATCAAGATTGGCTCAAAATTATTTTTCTCACAATAAGCCTCTACGGCTGGGAGGATCTGAGTGGTTTTACCAGAGCCAGAAACTCCTGTAATACGGATAAACTGATGATTCTTAGTAGCGGCCAGAGTGAAATCCGTGAGGACTTTTTCTAGAATTTCTGGATACTCTTTAAGGCCAACCTGCCATTCTGGTTTTACTTCGCTTGGCCAATGGGCACGCATATATTCTATAACTTGGATTAATTCTCGATTACCTTCAAGCATTTTTGACCCTTTCTAATTTCAATTTTTCTAATATTCTCTAAAACTTTAGACTCTCCTTCGGTCTGAATTTCTACTGTGGCCGGCGCCAAGAACTCAATAATATCTTTGGTGGTTTCCTTGCCTGGAACGCGGAAGAAAATACTCTTGAACATCAGCTTGGCTAAACGCCAAAAACTGGCAAGGCGGTCCGTCTCACTGTGGAAAATCTTAGGATCTTTGTAGTCTTCCCTACCTTTCATGACGCGAGCCATGCTATTACCATTTACGGCGGCATAATCTGAAATCTTTTTATGTTGTAAAACTCCATTTAATTTAAATGCCGGCATGAACTGTTTTTTGTGACGATTCTTAAAATACCAACTGCCGAGTTCTGTATAGGACGTGAAGTTGCGACCGAAACTCTTCTTTAGCTTACGACGCATTTTTGGTTTGTCGTAAAGTTTAACGGCTTCGGCGGTCATGCCGATGGTAACATAACAAGTGGCATAACGAAAAAGTTTGCCATCGACTATTATTTCTAGAGGGTATAGTTTTTTGGCGGGTCCTGACCTCGCAGTTTCCCCCACCGTGCTCACCTGACGGCTGCGCGCGTCTGGGGTCCCCCCAGCTCGGCCACCCGCCCACGTAACGCTCTTTTCAAAAATATCGTCAAACTTTTTTATACCTAGGGTCCTGGAGAGGTCGTTGAAGTTACCATATGGGAGGACGGCGAGGGCTGCGTCTTTGCCAGATTTTAAAATACCATTTGAGGCAATGATGCCAGTGGCGTCACCACCGGCAGCAATGACAATATCTTCATCTTTTATTAATTTAGAAAGTTTGTTGATGTTAGCATCTAGGTTAGTTTTTTCTACTTCATACTTGCCAATTAGATACCCTTTTAATTTTTTGGCGGGGGTAAGAACTTCTTTCTCTACATCAGAATATCGAGAAGAGCGCGGGTTGTAAACAATAATTAAACGTTGCATTGTTTCGTATCGATTAATTTGGCATGCCTGGCATTAACCATTTTAGAAATGCATAAATCACTACATAAGCGACTAGGCCAATAACGATTTCAAACATTCGGCGTTTGGCTTTGCGAGTCTTTTCTTCGTTGCCACCGGCAGTAAGGTATTGAATACCTACGATAGTAATACCGATAACGCCAAGAATACCGATACCGATCGTCATAATATCCACGACGAGGTCTAGGATATGAATAACACTGTCGCCATTGCCACTATCACAACTACAACCTCCTTCAAGAATAGAAGTGCTAACGCATCCATTTTTTAGCTCAGCTTCAGTACAGGCTGCGAAAGCTGGAGCCACAGATATAAAACCACTTATTATGACTGTTATAATGCCAGTTAGAATTTTTTTCATACACCTCCTTACCTTAAATATTCATGTAATTTTTTAGTGTCTTTGTTCTTGCGAAGTTTGGAGAGGGCTTTGGCTTCGATCTGACGAATACGCTCACGAGTAACATCAAACTCATTGCCAACTTCTTCTAAAGTGTGCGGGCGACCGCCACCGATACCAAAACGCAGGCGGATGATCTTTTGTTCCCTGTCAGTAAGTGTGGCAATAATTTCAGAAAGTTGTTCCTTCAAAATCTGATTGGCGGCAGAATCTTCCGGAGAAATACGCTCTTCGTCCTCTACAAAGTCGCCGAGTACAGAATCTTCGTCGTCACCCTCGCGACCAACGGAAGCATCGAGTGAAGCAATATCTTGCTTAATACGCATGACGTAATCTATCTTTTCTGGTTCCATGTCTAGCTCTTTAGCGATCTCTTCGTTGGTTGGTTCGCGGTTTAACTCTGAAGTGAGTTTACGCGTGGTGCGAAGAACTTTGTTAATGGTCTCCACCATATGAACCGGAATACGAATGGTGCGGGCTTGGTCGGCAATGGCGCGAGTGATAGCCTGGCGCACCCACCAAGTAGCATAGGTAGAAAACTTAAAACCTTTATCTGGATCAAATTTTTCGACTGCACGAAGAAGGCCAGTATTGCCCTCTTGAATAAGATCTAGAAAATCTAGACCACGACCGCCATAACGCTTGGCAATAGAAACTACTAGACGCATATTGGACTCTACCATTTTGTCTTTGGCTTTTTTATCGCCTTTTACAATGCGTTGAGCGAGATCGGCTTCTTCTTCTGGAGTGAGCAAAGGAATTTTGCCAATTTCACGAAGATAGAGACGAACTGAATCGTCTGCAAACGCATCAACGTTTTCGGCAGTAATAGCAAGCTCTTCATCAGAGAGCTCTTCTTCATTTTCCAGATCACCAGTTTCTGGTTCGTCTAAGTCAGCGATTAAATCTTTTGCATTCAAAATATCGTCTTTTGGATCCATTTAGTTTAGTATAATCTAACTACTTAGTTTTTGCAAGTCTCTAATCTCTTTTATAGTCTGGCTATATTCTTCACTATTTTCGTCCAAATTTATAAGCTTCTCACTTAATTCTTTAATTTTTTGCTTTTTTATTTCTGAATCATAGCGCAAGACGAGATCTTTTGCTTCACGTTCTAAATCAGAAAGTTTGTGGTTTTGATGTTCGGAATTAAAAATTAGCTCTAACTCAGATAAGCGAGTCTCGTCCTCTGGAACTTCGAGAGGAATTTGCACTTTAGTTACACCACCAAAAATCTTAAGTGCTAGCAGGCTATTTTCGAGTTTCTTTATAGTTTCGCTTTTTGCTGAAGTTTTGGGTTTTTTAAGATATTTTTTGCTGGATTGTTCTAATTTTTTATTCAATCTGTCACCCTTTTCACGAAGAGTTTTAACATCGACATCTAATTTTTTGGCGACTTTTTCCTCATAGCTAGCACGCTCCACCTCGTCTTTGATATAACTTAAAAGTTTTAGAGCAATGTCAGAATATTTGCGTTTACCAGGGGCAGAATCCAAATCTACTTTCTCTTCATATTTTTTAAGGAGCCAGTCTACTGCTGGAACACTTTTACTGACTGCTGTTTGCCAAAGTTTAGGGTCTTTTTGGATTAACTCATCTGGGTCCTTAGCGCCATGATAATCCGAAATCACGGTCAGATCTATCCCAAGATCTCCTGCCATCATAATTGCGCGTTCCGTGGCTTTTATGCCAGCTTCGTCGCCATCGTAGGCAAGACGAATATCTGAAGTAAGGTTGGATAGAGATTTCAAATGTTGTTCAGTCATAGCAGTACCAGAGGTGGCTACGGCTTCTTTAACTCCGGCTTGATGTGAAGAGATAACATCCATATTCCCTTCCACGATCACCACAAAACCACTGTGGCGAATCGCCTCCTTGGACTGATGCAGCCCAAAAATAAAACGAGATTTATTAAAAAGCAAAGTCTCCGGAGTATTTAAGTATTTTGGTTCACCTTTACCCAAAATCCTAGCTGTAAAACCAATTACATTACTAGTCGTATCAATAAATGGAACCATCATACGGTCGCGAAATAGATCTGATTTAAAGCGATTTAATAGGCCAGCCGCATCTAACTCCCCTTCGGTGAATCCACGTTTCTTTAGAACTTCAGTAAGAGCTTTACCACTGGCTGGCGAATAGCCAATTTTAAACTCTTCTACGGTCTTACGATTAAGATTGCGTTTGTAGAATACGTACTCACAAACATTTTTGCTACGCATTAGACAGGCTTGATAATATTTGGTGGCCAAAGCTAGAGCTTCACGGGCGCGAGATTTTTTACGAGAGACCTGTGAGTCGCCACCATGATATTTGCTAAGATCTACCCCAGCCTGCCCAGCAAGCTTTTCTAGAGCTTCGCGGAAGCCTACTCCTTCTACTTCCATAATAAAAGTAAAAATGTCTCCACCTTTGTTGGCAGAAAAATCATGCCAAATACCTTTTTCTGGCGAAACCATGAAGCTCGGAGTTTTGTCTACGCCCCAAGGAGAACGACCTTTAAGATTGCGGCCGGCTCTTTTTAGCTCCACGTACTGCCCCACCACATCCTCTACTGACAGCCGGGATTTAATTTCCTCCTTGGCGTCTTGCATATGATATAATTATATCATATGGATAAACAAGATTATCTTAACCAAATCTCTGCAAATAATCGTCCAGTAAAAAAAAGTAAATCAGGGATTTTCTCTTCTAAATTTTTTATTGTTGGAGCGATTGGCGTAGCTGTATTGATTTTGATTATTGTACTGGGGTCCGCACTTAGCGGAGGTAAATCCAGTGGTAAAGAAAAACTTTTTTCTCTAATCTTACGTCTAAATAATACTAGTGAAGTAGTTAAGACGTTTCAGCCGAATTTGAAATCCTCAGACTTAAAAGGCCACAGCGCCTCGCTCCAAAGTATACTCAGTAACACGAGTAGCGAATTGACGGAATTCGCCACGGAGAAATACAACTACAAAGAAAAGGATGTTAAAAAAAGTTTAGTTGAAGAACAAACTGCAGCAAAGGACGAACTGGAGTCAGACTTATTCGATGCAAAGATAAAAGGAGTCTTAGATAGAACATTCGCCTATAAAATGGAGTTTGAAACTTCCTGGATCTTAAATCAAGAATCCCAAATACTGAAATCAATAAAAAATGATACACTTAGCGAAATAATCAACAGGTCGTATAATAGTCTAGACATTTTAAACGAAAAATTTAGTAATTTTTCAGAAAGTAAATAAAGGAGCACTATGAAAACCGAAAAAGCAAAAAAGACTTTAGAAAAAGCAAAAAATAGTGGGTCTGGATTTCGTAAAGAATTCATTGAATTTATCAATCGTGGGTCTGTTGTAGATTTGGCAGTAGGCGTAGCGGTGGGCGGAGCGTTTACGGCAATTGTTAATTCCCTTGTAAACGACATCATCATGCCGATTGTTGGTCTTGTTGCTGGTGGTGTAGATTTTACCGGCCTTGCAATTAGAATTCCAAATTTCTTCGGTACTGGAGACGAAGCAGTAATTGCATATGGCAACTTTATTCAAAATGTTATACAGTTTTTGATTATAGCTTGGGTAATCTTTATGATTATTAAAGCCATGAATCGTATTAATCGCAAAAAAGACGCTAAAGCCGAAAAAGAAGCTAAAAAATAATTAAGCCGTTAGATTATAGCTAAGTCTAATTAAATCCTCAAGCTCGGATAAGCCGAGTTGTTGTCCTGCGGTAACGACTTCTATGCCACCATGCCCAAAGTAGCGTGATTCCATCACAGATTCATACTTACTTTTTAGGAGATTACTTAGTTTTTCATCACAACGAATTTCTATAGTATTACGATGTACTACTAAAAATGTGCGTCCATCTTTAAGATAAAGGTCGCGTTCTTTTTCTTTTTGAAGAGTAAATTCGCCAATCCCGCTTATTTTAGAAATGTCAAATACCATTTTAGTTCCTCTATACTACCATTAATATCATCTAGAGCCCGGTGATTTTCTGGTTTGATAAATTTCTTGTTTAGTGCTTCTTC
>DEWE01000010.1:59898-72451 GCA_002363125.1 Candidatus Saccharibacteria bacterium UBA3218
AAACTTGCGATCTTGATGAATAGAGTTTCCAGCCAAATATATCGTGTTCCCAAAGTTCTTGTTGATGAAATCTAGCAATTCCCTTTCTACTTCTTTAATATCCTTGCCGTTTTGGTTCTGCGCAATTAGCGCATCGCGAGACTTATGATTTTTCTCCCAAAAATCGCCGACCATACGTGATTTCATGAGCTTTTCATCTACTTTTACGATGGCTTCATAATGAGCGATTTCGTTTAATTTCATATCTGTAGCAATGGCTGCAACTTCTAGAATGCGGTCTTTTGCTGGATCTAGTCCAGTCATTTCTAAGTCTATCCAAAGCAATTTAGCTTTTTTCATTACATTTCCTCCGGAATTTCAATGCCTAAAATATTTAAACCGTGTGTCATGGTGTCTAGATAAATTTTGACTAGTTTAATGCGTTCCTTTTCTTTAGCGCTGCCAATAACTGGACAGTTTTCGTAGAATCTGGAAAATTCCTGAGCAAGTTCATAAAGATAGCCGGCAACTTTGTGCGGTGCCATCTCTGATACTGATTCGGCCAAGACGTTTTTATACTCTAAAATCTTTTTAATAAGATTTTTCTCATATGGCGTCAAAATAATCTCACGCGAACCGCTTCGCTCGCGCCCGTCGTTACGTGGCTCGCTCACTTGAAGCTCCCCGTTGGTCGCAATGTTCGCTTTGAGATTATTTTCGACGCCCGATAAGATCTTCTTGGCGCGAACGGCAGAGTAGAGGAGGTATGGACCGGAGTTGCCTGTCATTTTGACAGATTCTTTTGGATCAAAGATGATATTGCCACCCATTTTGTATTTCAAAAAGGCATATTTCGTGGCGGCGAGAGAAACTTTTTTATCGGAAGAATCGTAGGCGCTCTTTAGCTCGCCTTCTACCATGTCTAGTACATCTATAGCTTTCAAGAAATTCCCTTTTCTAGAAGACATTTTTTCATTGCCAGGCAGTTTTACTAGGCCATGAGTAAGGTGAGAAGTTTTTTCTACCAAATCTGGAGCATACTGCTCGATGGACTTTAAGACGACCTTCATATATTCTAGTTGCTCATTGCCGGTAATAACTACGGATTTATCAAAATGATAATCTTGCCACTTCGTGAAGATAAGACCGACATCTTTGGCTTCATAAGTAGGTACGCCTTCTTTGTTGATAAATACACGGGTGTGAAGTCCAAATTTTTTGCCGTCGAAGATCACAGCACCATCGCTAATTTCGTAGACACCTTTTTTTAACTCTTCTTTGACTTTGGCAAGGCCTAGTTCTGCCACAGTGGATTCTGGATAGAATTTATCAAACTTTACGCCAATCTTGGCATAGAAATCTTTAAAATAGTCATAAGACAATTCCCTACCACGCCAATATAGATCCGCTAGTTTGTTGCCATGTTCGTCGTTTTGGTTGATCTGATAAATTTTTTTGTTCAACTCGGTAATCTCAGAGTGAGCCTCCTCGCTATCTTCGTATGCCGCAGTGCCTTCTACATAACACTTAGCGATATCTTCTATGCTGAGGTCTTCTGTGGGCTTTTGCCTTAGAATATACATGGTTTTAGCAACATGAAGGCCAACGTCACCACCAAAATTGGCACGAATAACCTTGGCGCCCGCATATTCGAAGAGTCGCGAAATTGAATCGCCTACGATGCTCGTATATAGATGCCCGACATGGAGGACTTTGAATGGGTTCGGGTCGGAAAATTCGCAAATTACTGTTTTGCCGGAATATCTATCGGAAGATATGTTGTTTTCAAAATCTTTGTCAAGATTATTTATTTGTTCATTGTAATAATCATCTGGCATGGTAAAGTTAAGAAAACCTGGGGCACTGACTTCGGCGTCGGTTTTTGCGGAAATTTCCTTTGCGATATCCATGGGAGATTTGTGCAATTCCCTAGCAAGCTTCATGGCAATATTTGAAGAATAATCTGCCTGGATATTCTCCGGAGATTGAACAATTTCTGGCTCAAAATCTAAATCGTATAGATCTTTGATGGCTGTTTTTAGTTTATTGCTGATTTCTTGCATAAAATAATTATACCATATTTACAGGGTATGTTATAATGGTGGAGTCGCGGGTATCGTATAGCGGCTATTATGTATCCTTCCCAAGGATGAGATCAGGGTCCGACTCCCTGTACCCGCACCAGTGTTGATAAACAGCCTCTTCGGAGGCGTTTTTCATCTGTTGTGAAGCGGTCCGAACCTTTTCGAGCTTATCTATTAGAATCTGCTTGTCTTTCTTTATCGGTTGTAGCCAGAAGTATTCTTCTAGACTTAATCTTCTATCTGTTAAAATGAGGTTCGAACCCAAGGCCGACAAAACCTACTTTTTATCTTCTAAAGTACCATCATTGAACTTTTCTGTTGCTGATGTTAGCCCAGTAAGGGTCGTTCCCACTATATGTGATATAATTTGAATAATATGAAAGAGAAAGATATTTGGGATAAAATGTATGAGGCGGCGAAAGAAGAATACCACCCAGAAGATATTTCGCCATTCTTTACCGCCCATCATGTTGTTGCGGCGGTTGAAAGCGCTAAAACTGGTCGAATTTATACTGGCTTTTGTATTGAAGGAGCGAGTGGAGTGATGAATTTGTGTGCGGAGAGAGTAGCTGCTTTAAATATGTATATCAATGAAGGCAATACCGTCGTAAGAAGGATGATTGCTTTTAGAGATGAAGCCCCAAAGAAGAATGGAGGAATGCCCTGTGGGGCTTGTAGAGAATTCTTTATGCAATTCGCCTACGAAAATCGCAAAATGGAGATTTTAACAGATTTTGAAAATCGCAAAATAGTCTTGCTAGAGGACCTAATTCCGAACTGGTGGGGCGACAAGAGATACAAGAAATAATGAGATTAACTATGGTATAATAATAGAGTGCGAACTCTATAGAGAGTACCGCACCAGAAATAAAAGAAAGCCCTTTAGGGCTGTTTTTCTTGATTTTTTTGCTATTTTATGATATAATTAGGGTAAGGGGCGTATCTTAATATAAGGGGGTAGATATCTTGAAAAAGGTTGTTTGTTTGCTTTTGGCTATTATGGTCACTGTTTGCTTGGCGGGTTGTGTTGAACAAGAAAAAACTACTACAAGCCAGCCAACAATCAGTAGTCAATTAAATCAAATAAGGTCTGACGAGCTAGAGAAAAACACTGTCATCCATAGTGGGCTAAGTAGTGTTCTTCCAAATTTGAAAGAGATGATTAAAGAAGCTCTTAATGAACATGACTTTTTAGACTGGGAACAGTTTGAAAATGTCTCCGAAATTAGGGAGTTTAAAGATCCCAATCTAGCTGGTGATTTTGCCGACAAGACTGCCTTTTATGCTACTGGGTCGGATATTATTGTAGTATGCCCTAATTTCTTTGGTATAAAAGAAGGCGACCAACAAACGTATACTCTTACACATGAGTTAATACATTCGCTAGTTGGGGTTGGCAAAGTAGGAGCAGAAAATACAATGTATCTTTTTATGGAAGGCGTTACTGACTATCTGGCAAATTTAGTTCTATTTGACACTGGGCTAGAATATAGCCTAAATTATCAAAACGAGCTCTATTGTATCTCCTGGCTAATGGCACTCTACGGAAATAATGAAATCGCTAAAACAATTTGTGGTGGCGAAATAATTAATTTCGTTAATGAACAGGCTGGCAACACTGATGCTGGGGCAACACTCCATAATTCATTGTTCATCTTGGACAAAAGTAAAGATCGCGAAGATGTCAAGAACGCAATATTAAATGAACTTGATATTCTTCGCACAATAAGTGGCTCAAATATTGAAGTACGTGAAAAATTCACTAAAATACTTGAGGCAGCTTACGTACCCTACCTAAATTGAGTCCCATTAGGGGCTCTTTTTATTTTATTGTTCTTGTGTAGCGATTTCGATATATTCGGTAATTTTGCCGTCTGCTTCTAAGGCCATAAATTGTCTAGAAAACTCTGTAAATGGCACTTTGATGGATACAAAATTTACTTCGGAATCGGTCTTTTTGATAAGCTTCACAAAATAATAGCCATCGCCATTCATAGAAATAAACTTACCACTGCTTTGGCCAGGCTCTAGCCTCATAGCTTCAGAAGCGCGGCCACCATCGATATTTTTACTATCTACTAGGCCACCAGTTTCCTCATAGATTATTTCGTTGCCGAGTTGCTCAGCGACAGCCTGATAATTATTGTCACTCGCGGCGAGTAAAGATTCCACTTTGGAAGCAATTTTGTTGGCATTCTCATCAATTTCGATTTCTACCTTGGCTTTGATGAGGGTGAGATAGAGCATGCGCTCATATTCGCTTTTATCTAAACCGAAATTATCGTTGATAATTTTGATAAAGCCCTCCTCACTACGATCAATACCACCGATTTTTAGATGGCGTTCAAATTCAGAAGCAATTTCTTCCTCAGAAACTGTAATATCGAGCTCTTTGGCGAGTTTTATGGCGTAAGTATACTTTTCGGCTTCGGTAAGGGCGGAGCGTTTGTATTCGTCGCGCAGAGTTTCAAAAGAGCCGTCGTCAAATTGGCTGCCAGACTGGCGTTCGATGGAGGTCATACTACTACGATAGAACATAAGATAATCGGAAAAACGCACATCGTTGCCATCCACATTGGCAACCGGCAAAGGTAAAACTTTTGACACATTAAAGAGAAGTTCATCGGTCATACCAATACGGTAAAAAGCTAGCCAACCTCCGACTATAATTATGGCAAGGACTACAAATGCGATAAGTA
This sequence comes from Candidatus Saccharibacteria bacterium UBA3218, assembly GCA_002363125.1. GTDB lineage: Bacteria > Patescibacteriota > Saccharimonadia > Saccharimonadales > Saccharimonadaceae > Nanosyncoccus. The sequence continues at coordinate 64,661 of DEWE01000010.1, forward strand.
TAGTGTTAATCACAACACGATAGCGAGTCCACTGCAGGGGATATTTAAACTTGCGGCCGGCGGCGAGAACTTCTTCGCGGCGCTCTTCGACCTTTTCTTTTTCGGTTTTCTTCTCTTCTTTTCTCTTGAGTAAATTCATGATACAATTATAGCATATTGATTTTGGCCCGGTGGCTCAATGGATAGAGCAATTCCGTCCTAAGGAAGAGGTTGTGCGTTCGACTCGCACCCGGGTCACCAAATTGTTGACATAAGTGATCTATATGCTCGTCGGACCTGACGGTACGACTCGCACCCGGGTCACCAAATGCGAATTTAGAAGTATGAAAAAGGAGGCCGGTGGCCTCCTTTTCGGTTTGAGGTTTACTTCACTTTGGTAGATAAGATCCAATCAGAAATTGTCTTTAGACGAACTCGCCCCATCGTTTTGAAGTTCTCGTAGAGTTCGGGTGACATACCCGGAAACAGTGACAGTATCGCACTGAGCCGTTGCTCATAGTTCTTTTTAAGCATTTTTATAGTCTGCTCATCAAGACTAATAAGTTTCTCGTAAAGCTTTTTAAACTCTACGATTCCATCAGGGCCAACCGCGATGCATATTTTAAACGGTAAATTCAGCCGTTTTGAAGCCTCGCTGCACTTTTTTTCATAGAACATCGACTTCATCTGGTTTTCCGTTTTGATAGAAACTCTATCGTACTTGCCGCGGTGATCAACGACTATATACTTTTTGGTATTAATAATTTTGTATACACTCGTGATTTTTGCTTGATAATCTCCAGTGGTTTGAATACCGATGAATTCTATTTCTGTATCATCCGGAATTTTTAATTTAGAGCTTATCGATTGTTCAACCCCGCCCCAATTTGCGACGATTCTAAGATCCTTTGCTTTCATACCATTTTTCCTCCTGGCTGTGCCATTTTTATTTGGGACAGACATCTGCCTGCAACCCGTTTTGGCCGCTTTATAAGTAACCAAGACGGGTTGCAGCAGAATAGATAGAAAAATCTCAAACCGATTTGATAATGAACATACCCAAAAAGCTGGGTATTCTTTATATTATAGCACAAACTTTTTAATCTGTCAATAAGCTGGTGCTTCCCTGTTGGTTTTTTACATTAAACTGTGTGCTATAATGAGTTTATGGTTAGAGGACGTAGGGCGAAAAAATTGAAGAAGATTTTTTCGATGAAGAATTTTGCGATTGTATTAGTCTTGGTAATAATAGGGGTGGGTACATATTTCTTTGCAAAAGATATAGAGATATATGATTACGTGGTTGAAACAAATGCGTTTTTTGCGCCGTTCGAATTTTACGAAAATCGCCAAATTGTAGGTGTAGATGTGGAGATTATTAATAGAGTAGCGGAAAAATTGGACGCAAAAATTGAGATAAAAAATGTAGAATTTGATCTGATCATAGACAATGTAGCAAACGGGATAATCGCAGATGCAGGAGCCGCTGGGTTAACGATCACGCCGGCAAGAGCCGAAAAAGTTGATTTTAGTATTCCCTATTATAATTCCGTACAATATGTAATTTTTGATAAAAACCAGCCACTAGAAATCCGTAACGATCATGTGGTCTGGGGGGCGCTGGTTGGCAAAACCCTTGGATCTCAAATGGGCAGTACTGGTTATTTGTTTGTATCTGACGAAATTAATAGTGGCGTACTTAAAGATACCGGTACCACTATAAAGGGGCTTGATTCGCATCAGTTGTCTGCCGATGCAATCAACGCGCATATTATAGATTATGCGATCGCAGATCAGCTAGCAGCACAATTTATTGTAGAAAAAAATCCGACTCTGGCGACTTTGCCGTTATATTATGAGGGGGAGACGCTGGAGGCAGATTCTCCAGTAGAAGAGGCGTACGCTATAGCTATAAACAAAAAACGCTCAGAGCTGCTCGAAGCATTCAATGAGGTGCTAGAAGAGATGCTAGAGCCAGGAGAAGATGGAAAAACCGAAATTGATAAATTAATATTAAAATATATGGGGTTAGAAAATGGATAACTTTTTTAACAAAATAGTAGAATTATTTACTACGCCAGAATATATAGATTCGTTACTACACGGATTTCTGTTAACGATGCAAATTGCATTTTTTGCGATAATTATTGGCTTAATACTAGGCACGATAATTGCGTTAATAGATACGGCGCCAAAATCTAAATGGATGATTTTGCCGAAATTTATCTGCAAGATTTACACTACGATTATCCGTGGGACACCTATGGCTTTGCAATTATTTATCATGTTCTTTGTGATTTTTGCGATAAGAGGGTTTCCTCAAATCATCATAGCGATTTTGGCGTTTGGTTTTAATTCTGCGGCATATGTAGCAGAAGTAATCCGAAGTGGCATACAATCTGTGGATAGTGGTCAAACGGAGGCTGGACTAGCGCTAGGACTTTCTAGGTCTACGATTTTTAGAAAAATCGTAGCGCCGCAAGCAATCAAGAATATCATTCCGGCGCTCGGTAACGAAATTATTACTGTGATAAAAGAAACTGCGATTGTGAGTATGGTTGGGTTATATGATCTTAATATGGCGGCCAAAGATATCGGTTCGGGCCAAAACATGGCAAGCTATATTGTGCCGATGTTCACAGCGGCATTATTCTATTTAGCAGTAGTCTACTTGATTACGTTCATAATTAAACGAGTCGAGAAGCAATTAAGAAAAAGTGATAGACGAGGATAAAGTAATGAACGAAAAAATTATAAGGATAAAAGACTTAAAGAAAGAGTATGGAAAAAATAAAGTTTTGCGTGGTATAGATTTTGATCTTCATACCAACGAGAACGTAGTAATACTTGGACCATCTGGATCCGGAAAATCTACTTTTCTTCGTTGCATCAACAGAATGGAAGAGCCGACCTCTGGCGAGATTTATTTCAACGATATACTCATCACAGATAAGAATATCCAGAAGATGCGCCAAAAAATAGGGATGGTATTCCAACACTTTAATCTGATAAATAATTTGACCGTGATGCAAAACCTAACACTTGCGCCGGTAAAACTCAAACTGATGAAAGAGGAGGAGGCCGAAAAAAGAGCACGGGGGCTACTCCGACATATTGATCTGCTAGAAAAAGCTGATTCGTTTCCTGCTAGTTTGTCCGGTGGACAGAAGCAAAGAATTGCCATAATCCGAGCAATGATGATGAACCCAAAAGTACTATTATTCGATGAGCCAACTTCAGCGCTTGATCCAGAATCTATAGGCGACGTACTATCTCTAATTCATGAAGTAGCTAATGCCGGAATGACAGTAATGATTGTGACACACGAAATAGGCTTTGCGAAAGAAATTGCATCGAGAGTGATTTTCATAGATGAGGGCAAAATCATAGAAGAGGGCACGCCAAAAGAATTCTTTGAACATCCAAAAACTCCTAGAGTAAAAGAGTTTTTGAAAAAAGTGTTATAATAGAGAAAAGGAGAAAAATTTTATGACAAAAGAAAAAGATTTTATTCAGCGTACCCTCGTGGTTTTGAAGCCTGATACTGTACAGCGTGGCATCATCGGTGAGATCATCCAGCGTTTTGAACGTGTTGGCCTAAAGATTGTCGGTATGAAGATGGTTATGCCAGAAGAAAAACTCTATCGTCAACACTATGAAGATATCGGCCAGATGATTACTCGTCGTGGCGAGACTGCATTTCGCTACAACGTAGAATACATGATGAGTGGCCCAGTTATCGCCATGGTGCTTGAGGGCGTGGAAGCACAACCACTTGTTCGTAAGATTGTTGGCCCTACCGAGCCAAAGTCTGCAGAAATGGGTACCATTCGTGGCGATTATTCACACATGAGCTTTGGCTATTCTGATGCCAAGGGTGTAGGTGTGCCAAACTTGGTGCATGCTTCCGGCTCTCTTGAAGAAGCAGCAAAAGAGATCGACCTTTGGTTTAATGCCAATGAACTCTATGACTACAGCGATTTAAACGAAAAATACACACGCTAAGACCTAATCAAATTAGCTGGGCTATTTGCCTGGCTTTTTTGATTGATAAAAGTTTTGTTATAATTGACTTATGTATATTTCCGATTTGATTGAAGATTTTCTGGAACACCTGGAGATTGAAGGTGGGCGAAGCAAAAAAACAGTCCAAAATTACAGGCTGTATCTAGAGAGATTTTTGGAACTTACCCAAGAGATTCTAAATAAAGACGATATCAAGCCAGAAGACATTGATCGCGAATTGCTACGAAAATATAGGTTGAAGCTAAATCGTTATGGTTCGCAAAATGGCGGAGATGACTTAAAGACTATCACCCAGGCATATCATCTGATAGCGCTGAGAGGTTTTTTAAAATACCTGACTCGCCGAGAAATAAAATCGCTAGATCCTTCCCTGGTAGAATTGCCACATGTGATACGCAAGCAGGTAACATTTTTGCATTTTGACGAAGTGGAAGACATGCTAAGCCAGATTGACACTTCTACGGAATCTGGGCTACGGGATCGGGCGATTATAGAGTTGCTATATTCTGGGGGGCTACGGGTATCGGAGCTAGTGGGGCTAGATAGGGGGTCTATCAACTTGGAACGACGAGAATTTATGGTGCGCGGGAAAGGCAGTAAAGATAGACCGATATTTATCAGCCAGTCAGCGGCAGATAGGGTGCAAGATTATCTGGATGCAAGAACCGATTCCCTGCCAGCGCTCTTTTTAAATAATTCGCGTAATACTCAAACAGTAGATACATCTGGAAATTATCGCAGAATTACTGCACGTAGCGTGGAGAGGATTGTAGAGAAATATGCTAGGCTGGCCGGAATCACTAAGCATGTATCGCCACATACCTTGCGCCATTCCTTTGCGACAGATCTTTTGATGAATGGGGCTGATCTTCGTTCGGTGCAATCAATGCTCGGGCACGCAGATATTTCAACCACGCAAATATACACGCACGTGACAGATGCGCATCTAAGAGAAATCCACGAAAAATTTCATAGCGAGACTAAATAGTTTATTTTTTGATAGCGTCTGGGTCATATAGGCGCATGACGGTAGAAATAGTAGAAGGGTTTTGATCGCCAGTACCGTACCAACAGGTGCGGATATAAAAATCGTAGTAGGCAGAGGTGGCGCTGTCATTACCAGTTATTTTGGTAGTATCTGGATCTTTTACGGCAATTATATAAATACCCTCAGCAGCGGAAAAATCGCCATCGGAATCTGACACAAGGCTACCTGTAGAATTGCTATAAACGAGGCGCGGATAAGTAGTAGCTTGTGTGAGGTATTTACTATTATCACTGCTTTTGGTTCCGCTAATTAAAACTTCTCCTGTCTCCGTGAAAGTACCTAATTCTTTGGGGTTCAAAACAAAGGCTTTTTGACTATAAATATTGTTAGCGTCGGATTCGTTATAGAGATCTTGACAAGTAGCGGGAGAATACTGGACTATGGACTGTTTGTATTCGTCAGTTTTACCCTTGATTTCGACAGAATAATTGGTTTTAATCTCGTTCCAGAGCGTACCAAACTTACTCTCGGTGCCGGCATTTTTGTCGGCAATGTAGGCACTGTGAACAAAACGCAGAGCTTCGGCCTGAGCATCAATTTCTTCACGGGCAAGAGTGGTTTCTAGTGCGGTTTGGGCACTAGAAGTGCCGCCGCTCATCACGGCCACCACGGCAACGGCTACCATGGAAAAAATTCCTACGGCTAGCATTACCTCGATTAAAGTGTCACCCCTTTTGCCCACGTATTTTATCATAAGCCCATTATATCATAAGCGCTTATGACGGAGTTAAAAAAGTCTGCAAAGGTGACAACTATGACAAACGCTACGACCATAAATGGGCCAAAATAAATTTTTTTGGTTTTGGTCTTTTTAATAAACGGTGCCATAATTAAGCAAGCGAGAATATTGGCAATGAATAAGGTGATAAGGGCAAGCCACAGACTGGCAAGGGCTAAGCCTAGCGCAGTACCCAGAATCCAATCTCCGTCGCCCACCCAGCGACCTTTGGAAATAATAAAAAGCAAGAAATAAACCCCACCAAGTATGGCAACAGAAGCTAGAGGGTCTAGAATGTTTTTAAGAGAAAAAGGAGAAATAGAAAGAGGGATCCATTCTTTTAGGATTAGTACAATTATGGCACATATTATAGATATTATTAAATAGATTACTGGCAGTTCACCGTAGAGACCATCATATACAGCAAGAAAAGCTAAAAACATAGTAAGTGCCAGTATAGCAAAAAACACTGCCCATTCCAAAGTGCTAGCGGAAGCTACATTAATAGTGGTGCCAAGAGCAAGAAATGTGAGAGCGAGGCCTATCTCGGAGATGATTTCGGCGAGACCAATCTTTTTACCGCATTTGCGACATTTGCCACGGAGAAAAAGCCAAGAGAAAATCGGAATATTGTCGTACCATTTGAGCTGGTAGCCACAGTCTAGGCAAACGGAGCGAGAACTCAATTTTTTCTTCCCTTTTGTGGTGGATCTTATGTGGAGACGACGAGCTTCGCAACAAAGGAATGAGCCAAAACAACTACCTAGTACAAATAAGAAAATCAGGAAGAAAACTTGCATGTTTTTATTGTAACATAGGGTTGCGTTTCACGAGAAATAATCTATAATTAAGCATAAGGAGAATTATGAAAAAAGGGTTTACGATTATTGAAGTGTCACTAGTAATAGCAATTGCTGGGTTGATATTTTTAATGGTATTTGTGGCGCTGCCTGCGCTTCAGAGATCGCAGAGAGATTCGCAGAGACGCGATGATGTTTTAGTGTTTCTTGAGACGGTAAAAAAGTATCAAAGCAATAACCGAGGGGCGTTGCCGGCCAGTTCGACCGACTGGACCAACATGAAAGAGCAATATCTCAATGATTCATTTAGAGATCCTAATGGAAATGACTATATGCTAGATGCAAAGCCTTGTAGATCAGACAAGGGTGAGGACTGCGAAAACTTACCAAATCTAAGTTCCATGGATTATACTTTGCATATTTATACACAAGCGACATGTAGTGGCGAAAAAGCCGTAGGCACCTCTAACCCTAAGAATCTCGCAGTAATGTACCGGCTTGAGGGCGCTGGGGTTTATTGCGCGAATACGTAGCCAGCATTGATTCTATAATTTATACCTAGTTATATAAAAATACTCCCGTATGGGAGTATTTTTATTAGTAGTTCTAATTCTACTGATCGTCGATACAGTAAACACCAGCACCTTCTAGGCGATAGAGGATCGCAAAATGGTTGCCAGCAGTTTCAGCAACGGCTTCCTCACCATCGCACTTGGCGCCGGTTCGGATATAGATAGTGTGATCCATTGCGCCCTTAGGATAATTCGTATCTGCAACACCAAAAGCGCCGGTGCCAATATTTAAATTGTAATAGGTTCCATCTGGATCCTTAAACTCATTCTTGGAAGAGTCGGTGCCAGAATTCATGTATCTTTGGACAAATTTACAAGCACTAGAAGTACAGCTACTGTCAAACGTTGCTGTGCCAGTCCAAGTAGCAGAGTTTTCTGGTAAAACACCTTTTGTGTTATTCTGGTTATTAGTCTGATATTGAATGAGTGATGTGTCTACACGAGACATGTCATTACGGCGAGCAGTATCACGCTGTGAACGCTGTAAGGCTGGTAAGGCTACGAATACCATAAGAAAGATCAAGCCTGCGATAGCAAGCACAAGCACGACTTCGATAATGGTGAAGCCTTTTTTAGATTTGATATTATTTTTTGCCATATTTTAAATCCTTTCTAGATTTTAAATACTTACATCGCACAACAATGCTT
>DEWE01000011.1 GCA_002363125.1 Candidatus Saccharibacteria bacterium UBA3218
TGAACTAATTACGAAGGAAATGGCTAAACAAATTGAAGCCGACGAAAAGGTTAACGAAGTAAAAATTCAATCTATCCTTTCTACGACTGCAGTTAACGGAATCCCGCGTAAGGCTTACGGTGTGGATATGGCTACTCGTGAGCTAGTGGCAGCAAATGAGCCGGTTGGCGTAATTGCCGCTCAATCTCTTGGTGAGCCTGGTACTCAGCTTACACTAGATACTAAGCATGGTTCTGGTGTGGCTGGTTCTGGTGCAATCGCAAGAGGTCTTCCACGTGTTGAAGAGCTTCTCGAAGCTCGTACGCCAAAAGGTCAAGCTTATGTATCTTCGATCGATGGTGTAGTAGAGGTTTGGGAAGATGGTAATCATTACGTAGTCCAAATCACTCCACAATCTGGTGAGATCAAGAAATTCGAACTAGAAGGGCGAAATCCTGCAGTCAAAGATGGCCAAAGCGTAAAAGCTGGTGCAACTTTGATTCGCAAGAGTGGTGGTAAAGATGCTGTAAAAGCTCCAAATGATGGTATTATAGAGCTTGTAAAAGATGCAATCATCTTGGTATCTGCCGCTAAGTCTTCCGTAAAGATGGAAATACCTGGTGATGCAGAATTGGTAGTAAAATCTAATGATTCTGTAAAGGCCGGCGATCGCTTAACGACTGGTTCTTTGAACCTTCAGGATCTTTTGAAATATAAAGGTGTCGAAACGACTGAGCGTTATATTATGAACGATGTTCTTAATGTGTATGCAGCTCAAGGTCATGAGATTTCGCCAAAGCATTTGGAGATTTTGGTACGCCAGATGTTCTCTCGCGTCCAAATTAACGATCCTGGTGATTCGAGATTCGTAGCTGGTGACATTACATCTAAAGCTTCAGTCAGCTTAGAAAACGAGCAACTGAAAGCTAATGGTAAAAAACCTGCAACCTATACGAATTTGCTACTTGGTATCACCAAAGTGTCTATCTTCTCGGATTCGTTCTTATCGGCAGCATCATTCCAAGACACAACGCGTGTGCTTATTAATGCGGCCATCAATGGTCGCGTGGATCACTTGCGTGGTCTCAAGGAAAACGTGATTATTGGTAGAAAGATTCCAGTAGGTACTGGTGTAGCACCGATCGAAGATTTTGAGATTCCTGATTCAAAAATACCAACTGAAGAAGATCTCGAAAATCTCTAAAAGTAGCCAAATAGCTTTCTCTGAAGCGGGACTTGTTTGTTAGTAATTTATACAACACGAGTCAAGAAAAAATTTCCCTAATTTTGGGAAATTTTTTCATTGTGGAATTGTATAAATTATAACAAACAAATCTGGTCTAAATCTCATTATGCTTCAGAGAAAGCTATTTTGGTTGCCTTTGTATGAATATCGTGATATTATAGAAGAAGTTATTCAAGAGGTTATATGCATTTCAAAACTATTTTCAGATCGTTAAAGAATAAAGACATGCTAAAGCGTGTGGCAATTATTCTCGGCATTTTAGTTGCTTATCGATTACTAGCTCGAATACCAGTACCAATGGGTGATGCTTCTACTTTTAAAGAAGCAGTCTCAAATTTAATGGAAAAGTCGGACTTTTCTAGTTTTCTTAATCTGATTTCTGGTGGTGGACTAGCTTCATTTAGCATTATTTTGGTTGGTCTTTCGCCATACATTACTGGTTCGATTGTGATTCAGCTTCTAACTAAGGCAATACCTTCTCTAGAAGAATTGTCTAATGATGGTGAGACTGGGCGAAGGAAGATTAATCAATGGACGCGTATGTTGACGGTACCACTAGCTATTGTACAGTCTGTTGCATATATATTTATTCTGTATCAATCTACACTTTCGGCAAATATTGCGTCTGAATTTGCGCCTACTTTTAATGATTGGGCTTTGTCTGTTACGGCAATGACGGCTGGCTCTTTGATACTTATGTGGATGGGCGAATTGATCACTGAACAGGGTATCGGTAATGGTATCTCGACTTTGATTTTTGCGTCGATTATTTCCCAACTTCCTACGACTATGGCCTCGCTTGGTTCAGCATTATTTGATACTAGCCAAGGATCACTTAGTATGTTTGGTTGGCTTGAATTGCCAGTAAATCCGACTATATTCTGGATTTTACTAGGTTTTGCATTGGCGATGCTAGTAGTAATTTACTTCTTAGTGAAGCTCAATGAAGCGCAACGTGTTATTACGATCAATTACGCAAAGAGAGTACATGGTAATTCGTCTTATGGTGGGATTAAATCAATTTTGCCAATTAAGATGATTGCTGCTGGTGTAATTCCGGTGATTTTTGCGACTGCATTTTTGTCGCTCCCAGCTTTGGTTGGTCAAGTGATTACATCAGTAAATCCAGGAAATGAGGTCGGCGAGACGTTGGTTACGGTATTTTCGGCACCATCAGCGAGCAATTTCCAATCAATGTATCCAAATGGTATAACTGGTCAGTGGTTTGTGTATCCAGCAATGTATTTCTTGCTAGTATTTATGTTCACGTATTTCTATACATCAATCATTTTCAATACCAAGGAAATTGCAGATAATTTACAAAAACAAGGTGGATTTATTGAGGGGGTTCGTCCTGGTATCACTACGGCAAAATATTTAGGTAAAGTAGTGAATCACTTGGATTTGTTTGGCGCTTTGGCTCTTGGCCTTGTTGCGATGTTGCCATTCATTACGGATTATATTTTCATAATAATTACTGGAGCACCAATTGGTTTATCTATTTCTGGTACTGGTCTTCTCATCGTAGTGACGGTGGCATTGGAGAATCTAAGGTCGTTAGATTCTCGTGCACTAATGATAACATACGACGATTTCAATAATGAGCTTGAAGATTAAGGGTTGGCGTAAAATTATAAAGATAATAGTTTGGTCTGTTGTTGCTGTGCTGTTTTTGATTTTCTTGATAAAGGTGGCTACTTTTGAGACAAATTATTATAACGAAAAAGAAGGCAGTGAACGTGTAGTAATCGAAGAGATTCTTGCTGAGCCCGAGGAAGAGTTAATAGAAGAAGAACCAACAGAAGAGGAAGTTCATGAATATACCGTGGCGCCTGATCGTCCTAGATATTTAACGGTGCCAAAATTAGGTATAAACAAGGCACGGATTCTACCGATGGGGGTAAATTCTAGAGGCGAGTTATCTACGCCGAACAATATCTTTGATGTAGGCTGGTATGAGGCATCTAGTTTACCAGGTGGTGGCGGCACCCTAATAATAGATGGTCACAATGGTGGTCCACACGTGCTTGGCGTTTTTAAGAATTTACCAGATTTGGGTTATGGTGATATTATTGAGGTAGAGCGTGGGGATGGCCTAGTTTTTAAGTATAAAGTAATTGATAGTAAATCAATTCCGTTATCTGAAGCTGATGCTTATATGGCAGTAGCGGCAAGATCTCCGGAGCCCGGTAAAGAATCAGTGACTTTAATATCTTGTACTGGCGAATGGTCACAGCAGCAACGAACTTATCTTTCCAGACAGTTTGTAAGAGCAGTATTTACGGAGTAAAAAATAAACCTTTCATTCGAGGGAGTAAGACTTGGGCTAGCGCCCTGGAGCGCTACCGAGAATGGAATGGTTTATTTTTTTCTTTACAATTGTAATTTTATATGCTATACTGAAAAGGTAATTTATGGCTAGTCAAAAGGAAGTGATTAAGCTCACGGGTAGTGTTGTTGAAGCACTGCCAAATACCCAATTTCGGGTTGAACTCGAGAATGGTCATATTATTGTTGCTCATATGAGCGGGAGGATGCGTAAAAACTACATTCATCTTGTTCCGGGCGACAGAGTCGAGGTTGAGTTAACCCCTTACGATCTTACAAAGGGCAGAATCAGTTTTCGACTTAAAGATTAATATTAACGAGGTTATGTTTTTTATCTCCGGAAGCAACAGGGGTAAAATTTTAAAAAACATAATGTTATGTTTTGAGAACATAATCTTATAACAGGAAAGGATATTTTGACACTATGAAGGTACGTGCAAGTGTTAAAAAGATCTCGCCTGATGACATCATTGTGCGCCGGAAGGGTGTACTTCGAGTCATCAACAAGAAAAAACCTAAGAATAAGCAAAGGCAGGGTTAAATATATGGCTAGAATAGCTAGCGTTGTGATCCCTTCCGATAAACAAGTGTGGATTGCTCTCACTTACGTTTATGGAATTGGACGCACAACAAGTAAAAAAATCCTTGCGGAGGCTAAAATCGAGCCTACCACTCGGGTGAAAGATCTCACCGAGGCTGACGAACAAAAAATCAACGACATTATTTCAAAGAAATACCATGTTGAAGGTGATTTGAAGCGCCTAGTGAGTAATAATATTAAACGTTTAAAGGATATTAATTCCTACAAGGGGATGCGTCACAAGGCGAAATTACCAGTCAACGGCCAGCGTACTCGAACGAATGCACGTACTCGTAAGGGTAAGGCGATCGCGGTCGGTGGTGCACAACCTAAGGCAGCAAGTAAGACTTAAGGAGTAAAAATGGCAGAAGAAGAAATTAAAGCAACAACTGCTCCAGAGGCTACGGAAGTAGCTGCGGCTCCAAAGGCTAAGGCTAAAAAAGGTAAAAGAATCGTAAATAGTGGTGAGGTACACATCCAAGCTACTTTCAATAATACGATTATTAGCGTCACTGACAAAACTGGTGGTGTATTGACCGCTTCATCGGCTGGTGCCAATGGTTTTCGTGGTTCTAAGAAGGGTACAGCTTTTGCGGCTGGTGTAGCTGCGGAAAAAGCTTTGGATCTTGCAAAGAAGAATCATGCATTAAATTCAGTAGATGTTTATGTATCCGGAATTGGTTTGGGGCGTGATGCAGCGATTCGTGCAATTTCGACAGTTGGAATTAAAATCGATAGTATTACAGATGTAACCCCGATCGCTCACGGTGGTGTGCGACCAAAGGGAGAAAGGAAACCATAATGGCTAGGGATCATTCTCCAATCGTAAAACAAAGCCGTCGCGAAGGGTATGCACTTGCGCCAAAAGCGCACAAAGTGATGGCAAAAAAGTCTGGTATTCCAGGTGAGCATGGTGACATGCGTGTACGCGGTGGCAGCTTGTATCTCACTCAACTTCGTGAGAAACAAAAAGTTCGCCGCATGTACGGTTTGCTTGAAAAGCAATTTGCAAAATTAATGAAAGAAGCACAAAAAGCAGATGGTTTAACTGGTGAGAAGCTTCTAGAATATCTAGAGCGTCGTGCTGATAACGTGGTTTTCCGTTCTGGTTTCGCTTTGACTCGTCGTCAAGCTAGACAGTTGATAAGCCACGGTCACTTCCTACTAAACGGCCGTAGAATTGATATTCCATCAATTCGCTTAAAACCAGGTGATGTATTAGAAGTACGTCCTAAATCTGCAAAAACTGAGTATTTCAAGAATCTTCCGAACATTATTGGGGCATCGAATGTAACACCACTTTCGTGGTTGAAGGTCGACGCGAAGAAAATGAAAATTGAAGTATCAGGCTTGCCAAAGCGCGAAGAAGCTGAGGCTGGCATTAACGAACAATTAATTGTTGAGTACTACTCACGCTAAGGAGAATTAAATGACTACAAAAAATATTCACGAAGCAAATCTTGCAGAGGTTAAAGAAAATAGCGCAACGCAAGCAGAGTTTGTAATCAAGCCACTTTACTATGGTTACGGCAATACGCTTGGAAATTCTCTTAGAAGAGTACTTCTTTCTAGCGTGAAAGGTGCTGCAATTACAGCTTTCTCTATTGAGGGTGCTACTCACGAATATACGACTATTCCTGGTGTACGCGAAGATGTAGTAGATATCATGCTAAATCTCAAGAACATCCGCTTCAAGTGTCATACTGATGCGCCAGTAGAGCTTACTTTAGAGATTAAAGGTGACAAACAATCTGAGAAAGATGGCGATAAGCGCGTGATAGCTGGCGATATCAAGCTTCCAGCTGAAGTTGAAATCGCTAATCCAAATCAGACGATTTGTCATATCGATGATCCTAAATATGTTCTCAAAATGCATTTTATCGTAGAGACTGGTCGTGGTTATCTTACCATTGAGCAATCTAGTGCAGAACGTGTACATAGCGATATGATCGCTGTAGATGCAGTATTCACACCAGTACTTCGTGTACGCTACAAAGTTGAGAATACTCGTGTTGGTCAAGATACTAACTTGCAACAATTGACTCTCACTATAGATACTGATGGCACGATTACGCCAAAAGAAGCTTTTGAAGAAGCTGCAGCTATTTTAGTAAATCAATATACCGCCCTTGCGGGGAGTACGACTGTCGAATCTACTCCTGCGCCAGGTTCGAAGCAGGACGAGGACGATTCTGGACTTATGCTTCCAATTGAAGAACTCGATCTTTCTGCTCGTACGGCTAATGCCCTACTAAATAACGATATTAAAACAATTCGTGATTTGGTAACTTTGTCGGAAACTGATCTAAAAGATCTTAAAGGTTTTGGACAAAAGGCATTAGACGAAGTTAAAGAAAAGTTAACGGAGTTAAATATTTAATATGCATCGCCACGGATATAAAGGTCGAAAGTTCGGCCGTGAAACCGATCAGAGGTTGGCACTTACGCGTGGGTTGATGTGCTCTCTGATTAAATACCAATCTATAACTACTACGCTTGCGCGTGCAAAAGAAATTCGTCGTTCAACTGAAAAGTTGATTACAATGGCAAAGAAAGGTGGACTTCATAATCGTCGTTTGATCATTGCTAGATTAAACGATTTAGAGGCTGCAACTTTGCTCGTGGATTACATTGCGCCACAGATTAAGCGTAATTCTGGTTACTTAAAAATAGAACATGCAGGCTATCGTAGAGGAGATAATTCCGAGATGGGTACGATTAGCTTTGTTGACGAAATCTCATTTGAAGAACCAGAAGAAAAGCCGGCAAAAGCTGAGAAAAAGGCTACTAAGCCAGCCAAAAAGGAGGATAAATAATGAAAACTTATTCTCAAAAAGGTTCTGAAATTAAGCGTGAATGGTGGGTAGTGGATGCTTCTTCCCAACCACTTGGTAAATTGGCAGTAATAATTGCTGATAAACTAATGGGTAAAAGCAAGGTTACTTATACACCACACATTGATAATGGTGATTATGTTATCGTGATCAACGCTAAGAAATTAGTGGTGACTGGGGACAAAATGACAAAGAAGAAATATTATCGTCATAGTGGTTTCCCTGGTGGTTTGACCGAGCTAAAACTTGAAGAAGTGATCGAAAAGAACCCAGCTGTTGCAATCAATGCAGCTGTAAAGGGAATGCTCCCGAAGAATAAATTAGCTGATGAGCGTTTGAAGCGTCTTCGCGTATTTGATGGCGCAGAACATGCCCACGCAGCGCAAAATCCAAAGGAGATTAAGTAATGGTTGCTACAAAGAAATATACTTACGGTTTGGGTCGTCGCAAGTCTGCTACGGCTACAGCACGTCTCTATAAGGGTAAAGGTGAAATTACGGTTAATGGTAAGCCAGCGCTAGAATATCTTTCTGGCAATAAGACTTATCTTGCCGAAATTACCGATCCATTAGCACTCGCCGAGAAGCAAAAAGAGTATGATATTACGATTTTGGTAAAAGGTGGTGGTCTTGCCGGGCAAGTTGATGCTATCAAGCTTGCTATTTCCAAAGCTCTCGTGATTGAAGCTCCGGATCTTCGCCCAGTGCTGAAGAAGGCTGGATTTACATCTCGTGATCCACGCGAAAAAGAGCGCAAAAAATATGGTTTGCGTTCAGCTCGTCGCAGAGAACAGTTCTCGAAGCGTTAAGTCGTTTTGGATCTTTGATCGAAAAAAATCGCCCCTTATATACAGGGGCGGTTTTTGTGCTAGGTCAATTTGTATAAGGATTCTCGAGCGGATTTTCATATCCGAAAGATACCCTTTCGCCGTCCACTATGGTACAAAAGTGATTATGCCATATGCCGGATTCCGGATCGGAATCGGCCAAGAAGAACAGGTACTCTTTGGGGAGAGTGCGTCCAACTTTTGTTTCGCCGGCTTTTTCGCGAGACCAGCGCTTAAATACGTCTACCACTAGCTCGCGGTTGCGATCAGTGACAGGTGCTTCTGCGTCATAGGCAAACTGGTATGGTCTGGTACAGACCTCGGCAATCGTTTCGTCGCCATACATTTTGGCGTCGAGGCGATTAAGGATGGTCCAGATTACCATGGACCTTTCTGCATCGGATTCGACACAGTTTGCTTCGCCATAGAGCACCTTAGCTACAACGTCTATTTCTTCGTTCGAGAACGATATAGACTGTGTAGCCGTAGGTGGCGTTACTTCTTCCGATGGAGTAGTGGTTATTGATTCTTCTGCTTTGGTTGTTACAGTAGTGGTAGATTCAGTTTCTGATGCTATACTGTTTACTGGTTTTGATTCCGGCTTTATAGTATCCGCATTTACATTACCGACCACGTTGGCAGCCCATATCGCAATGACAAGGGTTGCTGTCATAAATGACAACAATAATTTCATATTCTTTTTCCTCCTAATTGACCTTTTGTAAAGGTGCAAAATATCTTTTTATTATAGCATATTTTGTTAAATAAGTCAATACTAGGGAGGCCTTGTTGTGTGATTTGCTTTAGTTTTGTGGTATAATATAGGCGTTGGGGTATTAGCTCAGCTGATAGAGCGCTGCATTCGCATTGCAGAGGTCGCGGGTTTAAGTCCCGCATACTCCACCATGGCATAAATGAGGTTTTGTCCTCTTTTTTGTTGTTTCATATCCCAGGGACAGGGAATTTGAGTGCGAGGGCGCGGACTTCGGAGCGGATGGTTCCGAGTTCGGCGGCGAAATCGGCGAGTTTTTCTTCGGTTTCGGCTTCGGCACAGATATCGGCGACTTTTTTCATCCAGAGAGCAAGGGTTTTCATCTCGTCTTTTCCTAAGCCTCGAGTAGTAATAGCTGGGGTGCCAAGACGCACTCCAGATGGGCGGAAAGCGCCACCCTTATCGGTGGGGACAGAATTGGCGTTCAGGGTGAGACCTACCATATCTAGGGCTTTTTCGTAGATTTTACCGTCAAAGTCGAAGCTTTTTTTAACATTAGCTAAAATTAGATGATTTTCTGTGCCATTGCCCTGTAAAATGAAGCCCAGCTTTTTTAGCTCACTAGCCAAAGTTTTAGCGTTTTCGACAATATTTTTGGCGTAAGTTTTGAATTCTGGTTTCAAAGCTTCACCAAAGGCGACTGCTTTAGCGGCTATGATATGCTCTAGAGGCCCACCTTGGGTGCCAGGAAATACGGCTCTATCTATAAGAATTGGGATGTTTTCTAAAGTTTTTTCTGGTTTTTTTAGAGGTGAGGCGACGTTGCCTTTTGATAAGATTAGGCCGCCACGTGGGCCACGCAGAGTTTTGTGGGTAGTGGTAGTCATCACATTAAAGCCATAATCTAGCGGATTTGGGTGAACTCCACCGGCAATAAGGCCAGCCACATGGGCCATATCGGCCATCAGTAGGCAATCTGGGATTCTAGCGGCGATCTTGGCGACGCGGGCAAAATCTGGAATTTTCATAAAGGCAGAGTAGCCGACCAATATGATTTTTGGTTTTTCGGCAAGGGCTTTTTGTTCTAACTCTTCGTAATTAATATCGCCGTCTTCGGTGACGCCATAACTGATGAATTTGTAAATTTTGGCAGAACGGGTGACTGGTGAACCATGGGTAAGATGGCCACCGGCTGGCAAACTCATAGCTAAAATTTTGTCTCCTGGATCGCACCAGGCAAAATAGACGGCCTCATTGGCGTTGGCGCCAGAATGAGGTTGCACATTAGCGTGATCGGCATGGAATAAGCGACAGGCGCGGTCTATGGCGAGGCGTTCAATACGATCTACGTTGATTTGGCCGCCGTAATAGCGGTAATTTGGCAGGATTTTGGTGGCGATTTCGGCTTCATTCCACTCTTTAAATTTGGGCTCGTCGGCACGGCCTACGCCGATGCCGTCAAAATGTGGGTAGCCTTCGGAATATTTATTAGTAAGAATTGAGCCCATAGCTTCTAATACTTCGGGCGAGACATAATTTTCGCTTGGGATTAGCTCTAAACCTTCGCTTTGGCGTTTTTTCTCTTTATCGATTAAATCAAATACTGGATCTTGCATAATTTCTCCTTATTTTTTAGTATATTTGGCGAAGGTGTAATTTAGATCATTTTCTGATCCTTTCTTAATTATGGTTTTAGTATATTTGGTTTGATCAAAGTTCGGAAAGAAGGTGTCGGCGTCTCTAAACGCAGTGTCAATCTCGGTAAGATAGAGGTTTTTGGCGTGGTCCAAAAATGAAGTATAAATCATGCCACCACCGATAATGAAAATTTCTTCGTCGGTGTTTTGATTTTGTTTTATAAATTCTTCTAGATCTGTGATGGTGAAATCGGCTCCCTCTACTGGGTGACAGGAAACAACGATATTTTTGCGATTTGGTAGCTTACCAGGCAAACTTTCCCAAGTTTTGCGCCCCATAACGACTTTGTGGCCATTAGTAGTATCGCGAAAATACTTCATATCTTCCTTGATATGAAAGATTAGGTCGCCTTGGTGGCCTAGCTCTTTGTTTTTGCCAATAGCTGCGATAATACTAAACATTTTACTCCGTAACTGGCATTTTGATAGTGCCGAGGTTTTCATAATTTTCTAGGTGGATATCTTTTAATTCTTTCGAGTTGTCAAACTTATAAAAATCGGTAATTTCTGGGTTGATCCAGAGTTTTGGTGCTGGTGGCAGGGTACCGTCTTTGATTGCTCTTTCATAACGAGCAATTTGCTCGCGAATACCGTCGACTTGATTTTCGTAGATATGTGCATCGTTAGTGATAAAAGTAAATTGGCCAGGTTTGGCACCGATACATTGAGCCACGAGGTAACATAGTACAGCGTATTGTGCGATATTGAACGGGAGTCCGAGTGGTACATCTGTAGATCTGGAGGTAACAAGAATATTTAACTTGCCATCTATTAAATTCCACTGTGAGTTCCAAACACAACTAGGTAAAGCTGCGGTTGGCAACCATTCATTTTGCCAAAGGCTCATAATCATGCGGCGATTACCAGGATTTTTCTTTAATGTTTCGATGAGATTACCGAGGAGATCGTATTTTTTGACGATCCAGCCATAGGCGGTACCAATGGTATGGGCAAAGTCTTCTTTTGGTTCGTTTGGATGTGTTTTGGCGTAAATTTCGTTAATGTTACGGCCTTGATAAATACCATCTTCGGAGATTTCCCATTCATTCCAAATTTTGATATTTCTCTCTTGTAGCCAGCGGACATCGTTTGATGCGACTTGATAAATCCAGAGCATTTCTAAGGTAGCAGTCTTAAAACCTACTTTTTTGGAAACTAGGATAGGGAATTCTTCGGATAAGTCGAATTGTAGGACTTGATGAGGTAATCTAATAGTGCGGGCCTCGGAAGATGCTTGAGCGGTATGATCTGGAATAGCAGTACTAGCATTTGTATTTCTGGTGTCGGTTTTTTTGTAGTTGGTGATCTTTTCGCCATGATCTAGGATGCGACGACAGAGATCAATATATTGGTCGTCAAATTTGCTCATTGTACCTCCGTTTTCTTAATTATAGCATGAAAAAATCCTGAGCGAAATAGCCCAGGATTTAAATAGGAGGAGTAGTTAGACGTTTGTCTCGTAGTCTTTCTCGCGCCATTTGTACCATTTACCTCTTACAACTAAGGTATACATAACTAAAATAGCGGTGATAAGACCAGTTACGTCGTATTTGTAGAGTTTGCGTATTTTGAGATAATCGATAGTCCACATTTCGCTGGCTCTATAGAGTGTAGCTTTGCCATGAAATGGCGTAGAAATGGGGATTTTTTCATCGCAGATGCTCATCACCTTGGCGTCTTTTTCGGATAAATCTTTTATTTTATCTGGTAGCATAGGTGAGTAACCTTTTTGGTCGTAACTTAGCACAGTGAGTGTAGCGGCTACTTTATCTGCGAGATAAAGTAATTTGCCGGAAAAACCGTGTTTTATTTCCATATTGTATTGTAATTTTTGGATGTTTTTCTCGAAATCGTGTTCTCTGCTGGGAGAATTCTTGGCAAACGTCTTCAGATATTTGTGCTCTACTTGAAGTTTTGCATTTTCGTCTCTAGCGCCATCATCTGGGATGTCACCGGTTACATTTTCCGGTAAATCATGTCTGCGGATTACTTCCATAAGTTCGCGATAGGTAAAACCATCTTCAGTTTTGTTGAAATTTGAGCCATAACGATATGAAAGAACGCGGTCTACTATCATCTGTACAAGATTGGTGTGCGCACTGATTGATTCGAAAGCGATTTTATCTTTGGTGAGACCATATCTAGTTGCACAGCATCTGAGAACCATGGCCGAATCTACTACGCTTTGGATTTGTAATACTAGCCCGAGTAATTCTTTAGTATCTAAATCTTTCGGTGCAGTATAAATGTCTCTGGAAATTTTTATTTCGTTTTCGATAATACGGTAATAATCTTTGAAAATTGATGGATTATTAATATCAAACACCTCCTAAAAATAAATGTACTCCACCCTATTTATTTTTAGTATATCACCCCTTTAAATGACTGTCTAGATATTGACATTTTTTGAAAAGTGTGCTATAATAAAAGGGTAAGTCATTATTGGGAGTTTTAAAATGGCGAAACGCCTTTTTTTGTTAATCTTTTCCAGTCTTATAGGGATATTTGCAAGCCCTGAAATTTTGATGGCCTCTGATGATTTTACCTTATCCGGCCTAAATAATAGTGGCATAATGGAAACTATACCTATCGTAGAGGAGACTGTGGCTCAAGAGGAGCCAGTGGCCGATGTGCCGGTTTATGTAGCTCCGGAGCCAGTTTATGTTGCGCCTGCACCAGTGTATGTTGCACCAAGAAATACAATTTCTATAGTTGGTAGAACGCTTGATATAGTGGATGTGGCTGATACGACGGTTGATGCTGGTAACCACGTAAATAAATATGGAGATAAGTTTTTCTATGGTCATAATTCAGCTGGTGTTTTTGGTGGATTAGTCAACCTTGGTGTCGGTAATGTGTTTAGTATAACCTATGGTGGTGTAACCACTAATTATCAAGTTGCGAGAGTCGTGGTTTATGAGAAAAATACATCTACCGGACGTTTGCAGCTAAATGGTGCTGGTAACTATATGCGTCAGGTGGCTAATGCAAAAAGTGATGGCGTACAATATAGTATTTCTTTGATGACTTGTTATGGCAAGTCGCTTGGTAGAGGTGATGCTACACATCGCTTAGTGATTTTTGCGAATGCAATATAACTAGTGTGATAGAATAAAAATATGAGAAACTGGAAATGGTTTTTGTTTTTCTGTAGCGTTTTTTTGGTTTTAATATCAATATGTGTATTCTTGATGCTGGGGGGCTTGATAGTTGAAGATGAGAATGTAGAAACAGTTAGAGTGCCGGAGTTTAGACTAACTTTAAATGGTGTAACTCTGGATGAAATAAAAGAAAATAGTAAAGAAATTAAGTATTCGGGAAATTGGCTTAAGATAGGTGATTTGAATATTAGTAATGTAAAAATAAAGGGAAGAGGTAATGCTACTTGGACACAAGAGAAAAAACCATATCAATTGAAATTTGCGCAAAAATTAAATTTATTTGGCTTGGGCAAATTGCGAAAATGGATTTTAATCTCAAATTATTGGGATGATACAAATTTAAGAACAGACACGGCTTTTTATTTAGCTAATATGATTGGAGAAAAATTTGCACATAGTGGTGAATTTGTAGAATTATATGTAGATGATGAGTATGAAGGTTTATATTATCTGACACAGGGAATAGAGATTGATAAAAATGCAGTAAATTTAAGAGACCCTCTAGGGGTATTGGTAGAGCTGGATAATATATATGGTAAAAATGAAGATTCGTTTTTTATTACTAATAATGGCGAGTGTCTAACAGTGAAAGATATAGTGGTACAGGATAATCTTAATTTAGCGATGGCAGATTTTATGAAGAATTTTAATATTCTTGAGATGGCGATACGAGAGCAAGATTATACTACGATTGCTGAAATTATAGATGTAGAATCTTTTGCACAGTACTATTTAATTTCTGAATTTACCGCTAATTCCGATGCGTATTTCACAAGCCAATATTTTTATAAGGATGGGTTTGATGATAAGATACACGCTGGACCAGTGTGGGATTTTGATATCGCTTTTAATAACACTAAAGTGAGAAGTGAATTTATGGCAAATTGGGATATGACAGGAAGTATTGAGAAGGAGTATTTTTTGGATCCAAATCAGCAATATGATCAGTGGTCGCGTCTATTTGCGCGGTTGATTGAGTTACCTGAATTTAGGATGGAGGTGAATCGGGTATTTCAGGAAAAAATGTCGGGGCGAAGACATAAACTATTATCATATATTTCTATGCGGGCAGTTAAGATACAGGAAGCGGCATTAAAAGAAAATGAAAAATGGAAAAAGGATGATTATGTGCAAAGTGTAAGAAAATTATTGAAGTGGATAAATGTTAGATATGATTATTTTGAAAAAGAATATGGTAATAATTATGGAAAAAACAATCAAAGTGGTATATAATAAAAAATAACTTAAAAAGGGAGGCAAAATGTGTACGGGGGTTAGATTTAGTGACGATAAAGGTGGGATGTATTTTGGGCGAAATTTGGATTGGTCGGTGCCTTATGGGCAAAAAGTGGTAATTACTCCGCGTGGGTACAAGTATAATTCAGCATTTCTTGGTGAAATGACCTTGAAGGCTGGTGCAATAATTGGTATGGCTATTGTTGCAGAGAATACTCCACTATATTTTGATTGCGCTAATGAATCTGGTCTTGCGATCGCTGGGTTGAACTTCCCGGGTTATGCAAAGTATGCCGAATCGGCGGTTGATGGTAAAACTAATGTTGCTGCTTATGAATTTCCACTTTGGGTGGTAATGAATTTCAAGACCGTGGATGAGGCTGAAGAAGCACTAAAAAATGTAGCAATTGTAGCAAAGCCAATTAATGATCAGTATCCAGTATCGCAATTACATTGGATAATTGGTGATGCGAAGCGTTCTATTGTGGTTGAATACACCAGTAACGGTATGGAAATTTTCCGCAACGATGTAGACATTCTCACTAATCAACCTGGCTACGGTTGGCATCAAGAAAATTTGCGTAATTATATGAATCTGTTCTATCAAATGCCAAAGGAAGTGCGTTGGGGTAAAGCTAAAATGACTGCTTTCGGCAGTGGCTCTTTGATGCGTGGCATACCTGGCGACTATTATTCGCCATCGAGATTTGTAAGAGTAGCTTATCTCAATACGCATTATCCAGTAAAATCTACAGAAGAAGAGAACGTTTCACGTTTGTTCCATACGCTTGCTGGTGTGGCAATGATTGATGGTGCAGCCGCAATGGCGGATGGTGCATTCGAAAAGACCATTTACACTGGCGGGTATTCTACCAATACGAAAACTTATTATTATAATACCTACGAGGATCCAGCAATTCAGAAGGTTGCAATGGCGGATCACAATTTGGATTCGGCGGAATTGGTACAGATATAATAGTTAGTCAGCCTAAGTCGAGTTTTTATCTGGACTTAGGCTTTTTGTTATGATAAGATAAAGTTGTGGGGCGTTAGCTCATTTGGTAGAGCGCTTCCATGGCATGGAAGAGGTGAGGAGTTCGAGCCTCCTACGCTCCACCATTATTAATTTAATGGTGGATTTTTATATGAAAACTATTTTAACCGGAATTAGATCAAATAGCGTTTTAACGATTGGTAACTACCTTGGCGCGTTATTGCCAATGGTGCGTCTTGCAAACAAGCATTCAAAAGATTCGCAAATTAATATTTTTGTGCCAGATCTACATTCTATCATTGCTGATATAGATGGTGATTTACAGAGCAATGTGATTCGGACGCTCAAATATTACCTAGCGGCAGGCCTAGAGATTAATGAAAATGTGCATATTTATCGTCAAAGCTATGTGCCGGCACATTCAGAGCTTTGCTGGATTTTAAACTGTGTAGCTACGATGGGTGAGACTTCGAGAATGATTCAATATAAAGAGAAGTCAAAAGGCCAAGAATCTTGCAATGTAGGGATTTTTGATTATCCGATTTTGATGGCGGCAGATATTTTGCTTTATGATGCGGCCTATGTTCCGATTGGTGAAGATCAGTTCCAGCATATTGAACTTACGCGAAATTTAGCAATGAGGTTTAATAATCGATTTGGCGAAATCTTCACAGTGCCGGTCAAAACTGAGGATCAAGTGAAGTTTATGGAGGTAAGTGAGGGAATTAGAATTCGCGATCTTCTGAACCCAGAGAAGAAAATGAGTAAGTCTACTAAGGCGGAGAATTCTAAAATTATGTTAGATGACGAGCCGGAAAAAGCTGCTAAGAAGATTATGTCGGCTACGACGGATTCTCTCGGTAAGGTAAAGTTTGACATGTTTAATCAACCAGGTATTTCTAACTTGTTGCAAATCGAGGCGTTGATTAATGACGTGCCTCTTCAGGATGTAATTGGCGCTTGGGCTGGTGAGACTAGGTATGGTGAGCTCAAAAAGAAGGTGGCAGAGAGCGTGTTTAATATGCTAACTGATTTTCAGGCTAAAATGGCAGAAATTTCAGATGAACAAATCTATAAGCTTCTAGAAGACGGCGAGATTTATGCTAATAAAGTGGCAAATGCTAAATTATTAGAGGCGCAAAAAGCATTTGGGCTGAGGTAGAAAAAGGCGTTTTACTTGCATTTTTACCATAAGTATGATATAATATAAAGATATGATAATAACTGGTAAAAAATTTAGTAAACCAGAGATGTCGCGGGTAATTAACGGTGACAAAGAGCTAGCAAAAGAGCTTGATAAGCCAGAAAAAGTGCGATTAGATATTTTGATGGGCGAGATTTTTAAGAGTTATAATCGGTCGTCTTTGCAAAAGTTTATTGAATTTGGGTTTGTAACTGTGGATGGCAAAATGGCGAAAAAGCCAAATCAGAAGTTTGAGCGTGGCGTAAAAATTGATTTAAAGATTCCAGATACGATGAAGAATGCAGATTTGGTTCCAAAGGTTATTTATGAAGATGGCAATGTGGTAGTTTTGAATAAGCCTGCGGGGCTACTTTCGATGGCTAAGGGGCAATATTGTCCAGAGAATACGCTCGAAAGATATGGACTTTTGGTGCATCGTTTGGATCGTGACACGAGTGGTGTAGTGATTATGGCAAAGAGTCCGGAAGTGCAGATGTTTTTGAAAAAGCAATTTCAAGATCGCAAGACGCATAAAACTTATTACGCTATTGTGTCTGGAAGGCCAAAATTAGATGAGGCGAAACTAGATTTGCCTTTGGCAAGAGACCTAAAACGCCCTACGACTTTTCGCGTAGATCCAAATGGTAAAGCTTCGGAAACTTATTACAAAGTAATTAAAACTGATGATAAACATTCTCTAGTAGAATTAAAACCTACTACTGGTAGAACGCATCAGTTGAGAGTACATATGAAATATTTGGGGCATCCGATTTTGGGTGACCCAGTTTATGGAGACGAAAAGGCAGATAGGTTATATCTTCATGCTAGTAAACTAGAAATAACTTTGCCAGGTGGAAAGCGTGTGACTTTTGAGGCGGAGTTGCCAGAGGAATTTAAAGATGTTTTTTGATTCTATCGCCGAAATAGAATCGATTGCTGGTAAAGGCGGCACTACGATATTTGTAGTACCAAAAGATGTAGGAGTAAAAATTAACGGGTCTTTGATTTTAAAACCTGAAGATAAGAGTGTAATTACGATTGAGCAAGTACGTAGCGTACTAGAGAGGACGAACGTCAAACAAGACAAAGATATGTTTATTTTGATTAGACCGGCAGAACTTATGAATGAAGCAGCGGCAAATGCTTTTTTGAAAAATTTGGAAGAACCAAACGAAAAGATACACTATGTATTAGTTACAGATAGCCCGTCTAGGATTTTGCCGACGATACTCAGTAGAGCAAGACTCTATTTCTTGAGAGATGAAGATAAAATTGGTGGCGCGGTAGTGGCTGATGAAAAGGACAAACTACTAGCCAAGAAATTGCTGGCGGCAAAACCAGCGGATTTAGTGAGCTTGGTTGAGGAAATCACAAAAAAGAAAGAGGGGGTAAGGTCTTATGCGCTGCTTATCTTGGGTTTAGCAATAGAAATGATGTATAAATCTTACTTTTTGAACGGCAAGGAAGTATTTTTGAAAAAGATACCTAAGTTTTTGGCTGCTTATGATGGTGTGGCTCGGAATGGCCACGTGAAATTGCAAATTATATCCAACTTGTGTTAAAATTGGGTTATGATTGCGATATTTGCAATATTGGTTTTTATTGTCTATTTAGTTTTTTTCTTTCCAATGGAACCACGCGTAAAGAAGTCGGAGGAGAAATCGCCTAAATATACGGCACAAATGAAGAAGTTGTGGCAGATTGCTCAGACCTCCATGAA
The DNA here is from genome assembly GCA_002363125.1 of Candidatus Saccharibacteria bacterium UBA3218. Classification (GTDB taxonomy): domain Bacteria; phylum Patescibacteriota; class Saccharimonadia; order Saccharimonadales; family Saccharimonadaceae; genus Nanosyncoccus. The sequence goes on from DEWE01000011.1 coordinate 18,497, forward strand.
AGAGCGCAAGCCTTTTAGGGCGGAAAAAGCGCTTCTTACTATCTTAAAGTTTGACGAAAAAAATGCTGCGGCCTATAATCGCTTGGGGATTCTTTATGCTAAGGGACAAAAGTATGATGAAGCGGTAGAATGTTTTGAGATTGCACAGTCGCTCGATAATAATCCGGCTTCTATTCACAACGCTGGGTTAATTTATTTAGAAACTGGTGCATATGAAAAGGCAGAGATGGCTTTTAGCCAGGCTATCGAGCTGGAGGGGGATGTTCCTGCTAGATATATTGCTCTGGCGAAGGCAGAGGAGAAATTAGGAAGGACTAAAAAAGCGATTGACGCTTTGGAGAGCGCATACGATTTAGATCCAAAAATCTCTACACTCAGGCAGATTTTGGCGATATATGAAGCAGTAGAAGACATCGAGGCGGCGACTGCTACTTCGGCAAGGATTGAGGCGCAGATCACAAAAGATAATGATGCAAAAATAAAACGAGCAAACGCGAAAAAACGAAGGTTGGTGGCGATAACACCACGATCTAATGGTAATTTGAAAAAGTCTACACCCAAAATTATAAAACAGCATGTAGGTAGAAAGCGCATTTAGTTTATTGCGTTTTTCGGTGTTTTTGGTATAATTAGCTTAGTGCTGGAATCGTCTAGTGGCAATGACAAGAGACTGTAAATCTCTCGCCTTCGGGCTTCGTAGGTTCGAGTCCTACTTCCAGCACCAGAATTAAAATTAGACCCGCAGGGTCTTATTTTAATTCTGATCCCAGAGAAACAGGACGAGAACCATGGGTTCAGTTGAAGATATATTATTTGTGGCATTACCAATATCTGCGGCAGTGCAAGAGGGACATTATATAAGAACAAAAATTATATAAGCTAGAGAAAAGGAGGCACAGAGTGCCTCCTTTATACAAAATCTATCACATCATCTACACACTCTACGCTGGGGGACTCGTATTTATCTCGAGCCCCCTACCAAGCCGACCCAGGGGCTAGTAAATGGAATTTAATTTATCAATTGCGCTGATAACTTCAGCGAGGATTGATATTAAAGTCCATTTCTTGCCGCCGAATTCGGCATTCATGGCGCAAAAATCGCCAAGGTGGGCGTAGTCCCAGCCAAGCATCAGTTTTCCTGAACGCTGGCCGAGAAATGTGCATCCACCATGCACGGGTAGAGGAATTTCCTCAAAATCCTTTTCGTAGTTTCCTTCAGGAAAACTAACGTAGGCATTCGGGTGCCCCATGAATGTTACGATCTCGAAGTACCGAGACTCATAATATCCACTAAGGATTACGATGTCTCCCTGCTTAGGGGAAGAGGGGATGTGATAGAGATTGTTCATAGTGAACGCTCCTTTTTTAACGTCCGTAGACGATATTAGGTTGCGTGAATTAATTCACGTGACTCGGTTTAGCCACACTTTATCTAATGGCTAAACCGAGTCACGCAAATATTATGAACAATATTTTGTTTTAAATGAGCGTACCTGCTAGGGTAATGCTTGTTTATTATAGCATACTTTAACAAAAAAGTCAATATACATTTGCACCAAATTGACAAAATAAAGTATTTGTGCTATAATAAAAAGATATCGTGGGTGTAAAGCCTAGGTAAATTAAAAAGAGGGGGGCTCATTATGGAAAAACTGTTTTATCAATTAATTAAACAGAGTAAAACCTTAATTGAAAAGGCAAGAAAGAATTTAGAATCGACTTCCGAGAATAGAGTATTTTGGGAGGTTAATAGAGTGGGCGCTATAGCTGCGTACGTCTTTAATAATGAACGTGGCATAGTATGCGCTAAGCCAGTCTATGATGATTATGGTGGCTTTGCTTTAAGATTAGCATATCCTGCCACTAAAAAAATCATAGAATTATATTCTAAAAAGACTAAGATATCGCATGTCGTTTTAAAAAGTGACGACTTTATTGCTTTTGCATTAGGGATTTTTAAAACAAAAGATGGTGGTTGGGAAGCAACACATACACCATGGACGCATACATATAGTCGTTCCAAGGGTATTATTTATACTTCCATACAGGATGCTATAAATGGTATCTATACGGAGGATGTGTTTTGCAATCAACCGCACCCATAATGGAAACCGTCACCTAATAAGGTGGCGGCTTTTTTATATTTATGCTTCTGGCTCGTATATTTTATGTGGTATGAGTAGTTCTTGGATGATAGTGCGACCGTCTTCTTTGGAGACGTCATAAATATAACTAAGAGACCCCCTCCTCAATAAAACTTCGGTTTGTTCTGGGTTATAACTAAGGTCTTTACTGAGAAGTGCGATTGAATCCTTTGAATTGGCTGGGATAAGATAACGGATTTCAATATTGGCTTCGTTGTGCCATGAATTGTCGGTTTTATGCTCGGCAAAATTTCTATCTTGAGCTATAGATGTGGAAGTAAAACCGTCTTCTACGTAGAATTGGCCTTTTAGGTTTTTTAGATCTTCGGGTTTTTCAATACCGTAGCTCTTAAAACTATCGAGATTAACACCGCGAAAAGTTATAAAATCTGTATCGGTGGCTGGCGCATCAGAAAAAGCCGAATCAATCTCTGATATGAAATTTTTGATTTGATTTTCGATCTCTGGAGTTTTTTGACCCATTTTGTCGTAATCCCAGAAGCCACGGAGGTATGAATTGATCCAAGTAAAGCGAAATCCGGAATACTCTCTAATAGCAGATTTTTCATTTTGTGGCATGGCGTCGATTTTTTCTATATAATCTGGGTTGTCGGTGCAAAATTCATTGATTGAGGTATAGGTTTCTGGGGTTTCATTTAGTTTTTCGTCGATAAAATGTGCTATGTTTCCTAGTAAACCTTGGCGCTCGATCTCTCTAAGGTAAAGATTGCAAGTGCGGTTTTGGCTACTATTTGGGAGTTCTCGCATGGAAAAATTGGCCCAGGGGCTTTCGAATTCGTTGGCATTTGGTGTGATTTCATGGTTCATAAAGCGATTATAACACTCTGAGCTGTATTATTGAATTATCTACCTAAAGTGATATAATAAATATTATGCCGCTATAGCTCAGTTGGTAGAGCGCATC
>DEWE01000008.1 GCA_002363125.1 Candidatus Saccharibacteria bacterium UBA3218
AATAAAAGAAATACAATGTCAATGGCAGACTTGCACCCGATGGTATAATTAAAGTAATAAACAAGGACTTATTTATGCCAAGACCACGCAACAAACAGGACTTATTAAAAGCCGGCGAAGAGTACTACGCTAAGTTAATCGAAATGGCTGATTCAATGAGCGAGAAAGAAATGAACACCGAGTTCGACTTCTCCGGCGATCCATCGAAGAAAGAACGCCACTGGGGACGCGACAAGAACCTACGCGATATTTGGGTACATTTATATGAATGGCACCGAATGCTACTTGAATTTGTAGATACGAATCTGAATAAAGGCGGTAACGCACCATTCTTGCCAGAACCATACACTTGGAAGACTTATGGCGATATGAATGTTGAATACTGGAAGAAACACCAAAAGACTTCACTCGAAGATGCTAGAAAAATGTTTGAGAAATCACATAAAGACGTCATGAAACTAGCCGAAAGTCTGAGCGAAGAGCAATTATTTACAAAAGGCATGTATCCTTGGGTTGGTGGTTCCGTGCTTGGCTCATATTTCGTTAGCTGTCTATCTTCTCACTATGACTGGGCAATGAAGAAACTTAAAGCTCATAAAAAGAACTGTGCATAATATCGCCCTTAAGGCGCACCTCTAACCGAAAAGAGGTATCATGGCAAAACGCCACCCATTCAAGAAAACAAAACCCGGCGAGCCAATGCCGGTTACCGCTCGACAACTTGAAAGCTTCATGCTTGAACATAATGGCAGGTTCAATTCGCGCGACTACGATAAGTTTGAACGCATGGAGTTAACAGAATCGCCTGTTCGTGACGCGATTCACGAATTAAAGACTTATTCCCTAGAAACGCTAGCACAGCGCTTCGATGTGCGCCTTTTCGGGCGCGGTAAGCGCGTTTTTGCACGGTTAGATGCCGAAGACGATAATTGGTACTACTTTTCCCTCGCATATATTCCACGTGCGTTAAATAACCGCGACGTGAATGACGCGATGGTTCAAATGTTCTTCATCGGTAAGTGGCGCGTCCATAAGCTTTCACTCTGGGCCGAGCCGGAAGATATTAACCATTACGGCAACGATTCTAATAAAACATTCTACAATTTAGTCAATAGATAGTATCAACTTGGACACAATCGGGTTTTAAGAGTTATTGTACAAAAACTAGGGATGGAATTTTTTCTTGACACGAAATGGAACAATGTGGCTTTGCCATGGGTAAAATGCTGCCAACATTAACGTTATTAACTACAGATTTTTTTGAATAATTCAAGAAAATCTTGAATGCTCATTATGGTTATGGTAGAATAAATATATATAAAACTAAGCCAAGGATTACCGATGGGACTGAACTACAACCAGCTCTGGAAGCTAATGATAGACAAAAAAATCAATAAGACACAACTATGCAAGAAGGCCTCTATTAGCACTAATGCAATGGCTAAATTAGGGAAAAATGAGCCAGTACGAATTGAAGTTCTAGAAAGAATCTGCTCAGTTTTAAATTGCGGATTAGACGATATTACTACTATTAAGGGTGCTGTTGTCGACAACCCAGTCCCATCAACCAAAGAGCTCTTATGTGATATAAGAAATGTGGATTACAAGATTCTAATAGAAGAATTAAAGAACAAGAATTCACTTTTAGACGCTATTATCACGGATCCTCCATATAACGTAAGCAGGGACTATCAATTAGGATATTCCAATATGGGTAGATCTGGAATGAATTATGGCGAGTGGGATTACGATTTTGATCAAACGGAATGGATCAAAGAGTCTGTTGACTTAGTAAAACCAGGCGGGACAGTTATTATATTTAATGATTGGAAAAACCTAGGGTTAATTGCGAGAGAGTTAGAAGGAAGAGGCTTTATAGTTAAAGACATTATTAGGTGGGTAAAAAGAAATCCTATGCCTAGAAACGTTGACAGGCGCTATGTGAATGACTGCGAGTTTGCGGTTTGGGCTGTGAAAGAAGGTGCGAAATGGACTTTCAATAAGCCTTCCACTGCTGGGTATTTGCGTCCAGAAATTGAAACTGGGGTAGTTCCAGGCGGGAAAAAACGTCTCCACCCAACACAAAAACACCTCGACGTAATGGAAAACCTAATAAAGATACATACGAATATCGGTGATACGATTCTCGATCCATTCTTGGGCTCTGGAACTACGGCTCTAGCATGCCTAAATAATGGGCGAAATATTATTGGTTCCGAAATTGACGAAAAATATTATAATGTCACGCTCCAAAGGATCGGAAGATGATAAATTCCCCATTAAACTATACAGGTAATAAATTTAAACTGCTTCAGCAGATCATTCCATATCTAGATGGGGAGTCTGAATCATTTGTAGATATTTTTGGCGGCAGTGGCTTAGTTGCGTTAAATACGCAATATAAAAAAGTACTTATTAATGATAACAACCCCGTAACCATTGAATTGTTAAACTATTTTAAGGACAATTCTGCGAAACATATCTTTCGTGACATAGATACAATTATTGAGGAATATGGCTTTACTGATTCTTATAGAAATGGCCTGCGCGGTTATACGGAAGAACGTCATGAAGGATTATCGAGATATAATAAGGAGCCGTTTAATCGTCTTAAAGCGGATTACAATAATAGTCCTACTATCGAGAAGCTGTTTGCTTTAATTATTTTTGGATTTAATCATTATATTCGATATAACTCAAAAGGGCTTTTTAATGTCCCGGTTGGCAAAGTTGATTATTCTACCTCGCTAAGAAAAAAGACTGAAGAATATGCTCTTGCGCTAAAGTCGAAAGATATAACAATAACGAATTTAGATTTTAAAGACGAGTCGTTATACACTAACGAAAAAGCTCTATATTATTTCGATCCACCCTATCTCATAACGCAGGCACCCTACAACGCGACCTGGCATGATTCTGACGATCAAGATTTATTAAATCTTTTGGACAATTTAAATAGCCGGGGAGTGAAATTTGCTCTTTCAAATGTTATTAGCTCAAACGGAAAAGAAAATACTAGGCTAATTGAATGGTCCAAGAGATATAATTTGATATACCTAGATAGAAAATATCTTAATTCAAATTACAGAAAAAAGAATATAACCATAGCGCAAGAAGTATTAATTTGTAATTATAATAAGGAAAGGAAAAAGTAAAATGACTTCTGGTAATAGAGCTGGTATTAAAATGTATTCTTTCAATACTACGGTCAGAATGCCAGACAAAAACATTGAGTTTTTAGATCTATTTAGAAAATATGAGGGAAAATTATTTGATACAGAGGAGAGAACTCAATTTTATATAGATGCTATCAATAGTGGCATAGTAAGTCCAAAAAACATATCCGATGAGTCGAGAGAAAAATTACGCATTGGCATACCGCTTACTGGACAAGAGCTAAAAACTGTCCTAGAGAACAACAAGCCTAGAAATGGTTTCGGTGGAAGAGTTGGTGATTTTTTGGGAGCAATGTCATCTCAGGGCTTCATACAGAAACAGGGAAAACGGTTTAGACTGACTCAATTAGGTAATCAGCTTATAGAAAACCCAGAAAACGAACAAGATATCTATACAAAAGCTATGATAAAGCTTCAGTATGGGAGTATTGACCGAGGCACTGCAGATAATAAAGCCATTCCCTTTTTAAATCTTCTTTTTACAATAAATGAACTTAATATTAAATATAAAAATGACTCTAAATATGCTAATCGTGGCATCTCCGAATACGAAATAGGCGTCTTCATATTAACCATGTCGGACTGTAATTATAAGAAAACGGCTGCGGAGATAGAATCATATAGGGATAGATATAATGGAAAAGCCGACGAAGCTTTCGCATTAAATTTTGTTCACGCTAAGCGAAAGATATTAAGCATTCAATATAATACTATTTTTGGTTCAGCAAGTTATACAGATGAAGTAATGAGGAAATTCAAGAAAACAGGGCTTCTTACTGAACACAAAGGGTTCAATAGGAACAATTATTTTAACTTTAGCGTAATTGAAATTGAAAAAATAAAACTATTGTTAGAAGAATATGATAACTATTCTTGGAAAAAATACACTGATGCAGATTTGTATTTTGCAGATATGGAAGACGTAGTATTACCTTGGGAGAGAAGTGATTCCGCATATGCTAGAACCATGGCTAAAAAAGCCGAGCTCGTAGGGATGGTGGAAGAACTTAAAAATAAAGATCGAGCTACTTATCAAAAAATAGAAGAAAAATACAACAACTTTGTATTCCAGAATAGCAATTATAGTGACGAGATACCATCGGAAATAATTATGTCGGAACTAGAAATGATTAATGGACGGATGAAGGGCAAATCGATCTTACCAGATACGGAGAACTATATTAAACTAGAATGGTTTTCGGCATTACTTCTCTCAAAAAAATTTGGGAAAGAACATGTTAAAAGTAATCTTACATACTATGATGATGGAACCCCAAAATCTTGCGCCGGTGGGAATACGCCAGACATAGAATTCGATGCAAAGGACATTGACTATAATATTGAAGTTACAACTATATCGAATGCAACGCAACAGGAAAACAATGAAACTACTTCTGTTATTAGACATATCAACGAAAAAAGCGAGATGACTAATAAGCAATGTCGCGCAATTATGGTAGCGCCTTATATCCACTATGATACGATTACGATATACAAAATTGCGACATCCGATAGAACCATAAACACAAAAGCCATACCAATCACCATAGACGCTTTCATATCACTCGTTGGTGAATCTGGATCATTGGAAGATTTTAATATACGTGTCGATGAAATATATAGCAGAATGATCAATTCTACTCCCCATGACTATCAACGATTTATTAATGGTATTAAAGTTGACGTTGAATCATGCCTATTGTCTGAAGAATAATACTTAAACAAAAGTAGCTATAGTTGTTAGAACCGCTTAAAAGTGTTATAATAATACTGAGTAATTAGGATACGCCTTAATATGGCCAACGAAAAAAAACGGAGTGATATATGTTTTAACAAACCCATCATTCCCAGAATATGTAAAAATTGGATATGCCGACAATCTAGAAAAACGATTGTCAGAATTGAACCGCAGTGAATGCCTCCCTTTTGCTTTTAGGGCATATTGTGTTTATGAGGTAAAAGAACGTCTAAAAGATAAGGATGTCCATGCGCTAATCGACAGAATCAACCCAGAGCTTCGAGCAATTGAGACATTTGACGGGAAACCTCGTGTTCGTGAATTCTATAATATCTCAGCTGAAGACGCCTACGAAATACTTTATAGCATTGCTGCAATTAGTGGCACAACTAATCGTCTGAAGCGTATTACGCCGGAAGGTCATGAAGTATTAGATGAGCAAGTAGCACAAGATATTCAGGAGAACGGAAAAGTAGAATATACGGAAGAGGATCACTTACTTCATAGTTCCGCTACGACTAAACGACTCTATCTTGAAATACGCGAGAAATTATTATCACTAGGCGATATTATAATTGAGCCAAAGAAGTTATACATTGCTTTTAAAAGAAAATCTAATATCTGTGATATTGAAATTCAACGTAATAAACTGAAAATAACAGTAAATATTCGCCATGGAAAAATTAATGATCCGACCGGAATAGCGAGAGATATTTCTGGAATTGGCCACTGGGGTAACGGTGATTACGAGATACATTTAGCTGACGACTCAATGTTGCCACAAGCACTTGAAGTTATTATGCAATCTTATCACATGCATAAATAGACTCCATAGTCATTGCGAGACACTCTGGCCTTTATAAAGTACAACCTATGTGGCTAGGTTTCAACGAAAAGTAACTGCGGATATTCTCGCAAGGTTTTTTAAATTTAACCTTACCTATGCAATAATTGCAAGTTCGAACTCGCTAATTTCGTGAATTAAGGTTAGAAAAAGGAGATCTCGTTAGCCTTCGGCTATTCGCGTCCCAAGGGGCGAGCGAAAAGGACATTTTGGTCAGAAATATGGTTTCGAACCTCGAAATTGATGCACAAAAAAGGGTGATTTTTGAGATTAAATCACCATTTAATTTGCGTCTAGAACCTGAGTTTTCCACAGGTTCCCCTGTTGGTGAGCCGGGTGGGACTCGAACCCACGACACCAAGCTTAAGAGGCTCGTGCTCTAACCAGCTGAGCTACCGGCCCGCTCACTTACATTATTATACCACATATCTTAACTTTTGTGAACCCAAGCAAGGCAAAACTCTAACAAGAACCAAAATTAAAATTAACAAAAATCTTATTTATATTTCCACCCGAGCGATTTATAAAATTCTATCGCATCCGGCCAACCAAAAAATTTCGACGCCAGCAAATTATAGACCTCATCCACCATCACCAGCGAAAATAGTGAAATCGCCAAAATCAAAAACGCTCGCCTAGACATCCGTTGTGCCAACATCACAAAAAACGGCACTATCAAATATACCAACATCAACGCCGACAATCCAAACACCAACACACTCCTAAGACACACAAACCCACCAATATTTCCAAAGTTCCAAATCTCAATATTGTAATCCCAATACCGCGTCCCATTTCCAATCACATACACTAGCCACCCGGACACAAATTCCAGAACACCAGTCGTCACCAACGCCACCACAAACACCAGCCACGGATATTTTTTAATTTTCAAAAGTTGCATCAAAACCAAAATCAAAATCGCGCCCACCGCATAAATATTAATCCACGGCAAAAAGTTCCCTCCCTGCATATAGAACTCACCCATCCCCCCATCAAAAAAATAAAAAATAAATTCATACACCCACCCAAACACCCCCGCAAATACCCAAACCAAAAAGATAATCCCAACCTGCTGATACGGTTTCAGTTTTACCCTCCCTGCCATATACTCATGAAAGACCATTTCTAAGCACTTCATCACGTCTAATTTTTCTTCCATCTTTTTAGTGTTGGGAATATTTTCGTACAATATTCTTTCATCTGCTCATTTGTCATTCCAGCTTGCTCACCAAATTGCGCGCACTTTTCAATATACTCTTCCATCGTACAATCGTCCAAAAATTTCCCCTCATTATAACACCACTTACAATAATCCTCATTCACACTACCATCAGCGTTCGTCCCCAACATATCATCCGATGTTAACGGCATTGCGCAGCTTTGGCAAATTCTATTTTCCATTTTATATCCTCTCCTTCCATTTAAAATTATACCAAAACTACTTTATTTCTTAGTCTTGGCATATTCCTCTTTTTCCATTTCTTTAATCAAATCACTCACATACTCACTTTTTAATGCTTTATATTTTTTCCTATCATAACCGGCCTCGTGCGCAAATATTTTTTTCATCTCAAAATATTCCTGCGCTTTTTCTGGATGCAATCTCAAATAGTCACGAAGCCGGAGCATTCTCTCACACTCTTCGCTACCCTTCACCACAATATGTACATGCAAATCACCTTCGCCAGTTTCCCTATCCGTTCCATCATCATCCGCACGAAAAGCCATAAATATTCTTTCCGGATGTGTATCATGTCCTTCGCGATAACCAACCGAAGTCAATAAATCTCGCGCTGGTACCATATCGTCCGTCGTATTTACCCCCACCAAAATATCCACAATATTTTTCCCACCAATTCCCACCGCACTACTTCCCACATGCTCAATAATCACATCCACACCCAACGCATTTCTTAGCCTACTCTCCTCCGCCTCGAAACGCTTTTTTAATTCTTCGTTGTATCCTTTTATCTCTACGCTCATTCCAAATTATTTCTCTTTTTTCTTCTTTTTCCCAGCTATAGTTTTACCAATTCCGCCCTTAGTAACTTTTATGTATTGGTCCATAAGAGCCTCCTATTTATTATTACTTTTAATTTCTTGTAATTCAAAACGATATTTCTGCTTTACCTCCGGATATTTTTCACGATCCACTTCACTAAGAAACATCTCCCGCGGTCGCGCGTACAATTTACCATCACCATAAAGCGCCCGATAAAGGACCAGATCCTCTCCCGTTTCCGAATGTTCACAAACATCTTCTACAATATATAAATCACCTTTAAAATGCCGGTAAACTCCATGGATTTTCAATTCATTTTTCATGGTCTATCCTCTTTCTTGCCCATTCTGGCGGCTCCATTTCAAATAAAATTTTCGGTGTACGTAGATTCACAGTATCACAATCAACTCCATAATAGTGTTCATACGTTGTATCTACTGAACCAAATTTTGCCTGGGATTTTTTAAGCCCTAACTTATCCGCCGTCTCCCAAACTGCCGCTTCGCTCGGCCCCTCAATTTCAATAAACGTCGGAATCCACGGCCAAGTATCAATACAAATTTCTACCTCACCATATACCCAAGTTTCGCGATACGACTCTTGCTCTGCTTTGGTTCTAAGACCGCAACCTTTCAAAAACAAAATTCCCTTTTCAAAGTCATCAATTTCTACATTCACTTCCTTAGTGCCTAGTATCGAATGGTCATCACTGATATTTTTATAAGTCATCACAATCTTACCGCCACCTTCATCACGTACTCTTGCAAAAGAATGTTCGCCAGTATAAAACACACGCCGTTTCATCAAAACTTCTGGCTTTACCAACTCCGCACCAATATTTTTTAATTTTGCTCGGATATCATCTTTGTCGATATCCAAAAATTGTGCCTCAATTTCATTATTCATACTTATATCATATCACACCACCAAAAAAGCCACGACTTTCGCCGTGGCTTTTGCTTTTATATATTACTTTGCGTATTCCACCGCTCGAGTTTCGCGAATCACATTTACTTTAATGATGCCAGGATAGCTCATCGTGGCTTCAATTTTATTTGCAATATCACGCGCCAACTTCAAAGCGCTGAGGTCATCGATTTGCTTTGGCTCTACAATTACGCGAATCTCACGACCAGCTGAAATCGCATAAGCCTTGTCAATACCAGGGAACGAAGTTGCAATATTTTCAAGATCGCGCATTCTTTCTGCAAAGTTCTCTGCCGAAATATTACGTGCTCCAGGTCTAGCTGCGCTCATCGCATCACAAATCTTTACAATGATAGCTTCTGGCGTAGTCGGCTCAATATCATCATGATGTGCTGCCATCGCATGCACTACTGGTTCCGGCATGCCATACTTCTTTGCAAGTTCAGCACCAATTTCTGCATGCTTACCTTCAATTTTATGAGTCACAGCCTTACCGATATCATGAAGCAAAGTTGCAGTCTTTGCGACTCTTTTATCCGCGCCAATTTCTTCCGCAATCATTCCAGCCACGTGTGCCATTTCGATCGAATGCAATAATACATTTTGTCCATACGAAGTCCTAAACTTCAACTCACCAAGCAAATGCACTAGCTCGCGTGGAATCCCCACCAACCCCACTTCGCGCACTGCATCTTCACCGGCTCTCACTACTTCCTTTTCAATTTCCTTTTCACCTTTTTCTACTGCTTCTTCAATGGAGGATGGATTAATGCGCCCATCTTTCATCAAACGCTCCAAAGCATATCTCGCCACCTGACGACGAATCGGATCAAACGAAGAAAGCACCACCATACCCGGAGTATCGTCCACCATAATATCCACACCAGTTGCTCTTTGCAAAGCCTGAATATTGCGACCTTCCTTACCAATAATTCGACCCTTCATATCGTCATCTGGAAGTTTCAAAGCCGTTACTGTACGATCAGCTGTAACTTCAGAAGACATTCTTTCCATCGCAGTAAGTAATACTGCCTGTGCGGTTTCATCAATATCGTGCTTAATTTCTTTTTGTTCTTTTGCGACTAAATTCACCAAATCTTGCTTAATATCGTTCTCTGTCATCTTCATTAATTTTTCACGCGCTTCAGTTTTTGATAAGCCAGCAATTTTTTCTAATTTTTCGTGTTGTTTTTCACGAATCTCACGAATCTCACCTTTCAGGGATTCAATTTCTTTTTCTTCACGCGTCAATTTTTCAGACTTCTTTTCTAGTTGGTCCAACTTTGCGTCCAAAGTCGTCTCACGCTCAGCCAAACGATTCTCAGTCTTTTTCCATTCACGACGTCTTTCGTTTTCTTCCGCTTGGCTTTTTTCTGCTACTTTTGTAGCTTCTTTCTTAGCATTTAATACAATGTCCGATGCTTCCCTTTTTGCTTTACGCACCAAATCTTCCGCTTTATCTCTTCCTCCATTTTCATTGTGTTTGTTGTAGGCAAAAATTCCACCCGCACCAGCCGCAATGCCCACTACGGCGGCAATAATTGGGATTACTATTTCCATCCTTCCCTTTCTAATTGTTTTTGTCGATATTTTTCTCTATACCAACGGGTTAACAAATAACATCAAATTAATAAATTTCCACTGTATATTATATCACAAAAATCACTAAAATAGTGAGCCGGAAATCCGCATTTCTACAAATCCAGTCGAAGTATTTCTCACGACCAAATCCACTCCATTCGAGGATCTCTCAATTTTATGCGTTACCCATCCAGAAGAATCCCTAATCACTAGAGAGTTGGAAACCAAGCTCCCTTCAATGTACGAGCTTGACCCATCCGGAGCATGATAAATAACTCCGTTTCTCACCAACATCTCTTCTAAATACCCCATTGAATTTCAGTCTAACTTATCGCTAGACTTTTTGCAAGCTTAAACTTTATCCCCAAAATCCACGCTTTTTATTTTTCTTAAATTCTTCCAAAAGTTCCTTTTGTTTCTTTGATAAATTCTTTGGTGTTTCTACAATTACGGTTACGATATGTGGTCCCCTATCACCATCAGACCTAAACGGCACACCATGCCCAGATAGTTTAAATGGTGTTCCACTTTGCGTACCAGCCGGCACCTTCATGGTAATCTTTCCGTCTACCGTCTCCACATCAATTTCACACCCCAAAGCCGCATCTACCATGTCAATTTTTTCTTCTGACAATATAATAGCACCTTCCCTCGTGAGAGATTTGTGTGGCTTCACACGAATCTTCACATAAAGATCGCCTGGCTCCGATCCACCATCTGGCGCTGGTCCACCCTTACCACGCAACCGAATAGACATCCCATCATCAATCCCAGCCGGGATTTTTACTTTCAAATCTTCCCCATCCAATGTTACTTTTTTTGTAGTGCCAAAAATTGCCTCTTCAAATGTCAAAGTCACTGAAGTTTGATAGTCTGCTCCTTTTCTTGGCCTCCTACTACCCGCCGCACCAAAACCAAACAAACTCCCAAGGATATCGTCAAAACCACCGCCGCCAAAGTCAAAATTAAATGTCTGACCATTATAATTAAATCCACCACCAAATGGATTACCAGAAAACCCACCATAAGCTCCGCCCGAAGCTCCACCTACTCCAGCGTGCCCAAATTGGTCATATCGCGCACGTTTCTGTTTATCAGAAAGCACGTCATGCGCTTCATTAATTTCCTTAAACTTAGCTTCGGCTTCTTTATCACCAGGATTTTTATCTGGATGATATTTTACTGCAAGCTTCCTGTAAGCTTTTTTAATTTCGTCATCAGAAGCGTTTTTTGAGACGCCCAAAACCTCATAATAATCACGTTTTGCCATATCAATAATTATACATGTTTAGCACTCAAATTACAAGAGTGCTAAATCACTCGTCACCTACATAAACCGAAGTATATTCCTCGCTTATATTGCTATATCTTATCTCATAATCATTTGGGTCAAAACCAAGCTCTTTAATTTTGGAAATCGCATTGTCGTAATTCCCGCCTGTATAATCCGTAATCTTTAGCACTATTTTTTCATCATCTATCAAAACGTAACCTATAAAATATTTTGTATATGAAGAATAATTTTCAGAGTAATACTCTACAGTAATTGGTAATTGTTTTGTGATCGGAAATTTTTCCACAGAAGAATCCGAATATTGATCTATACAAACGAAATCTTCATATATTTTATCCTGTTCACTTATACAATTAAACCCAACATAATTACCATAAAAATATGGATTATTCTTATCGTTAGACCATTTGAAATAACCGGAGTAGGACTGCTTTACAGAATCAATATCAACTATGAACTTTCCTATATGTAAGTTCTGCTCTTCGTCATACTGATTGCTCCAACTCCCGTCGCGAATCAAAGCGCCAGACTCTGGCATCAAACTAGAGTCACTATTTTCCATATTTTTTTCCACAATGCCATATAAGCCAGCAAAAACTGAATCTCTCGTATCCTCTGGAGCATTAGGGAATATATCACTAAAATTGTCTATTCTCAATTCATTACCATAGGGATTTTTTTTAAAAATATTAGCAAACAGAAAGACTATCAGTGGTAACACGATTATGATTACAGAAACCCAGATAATCATTCTTATATTAAATTTTTCTCTATCTATTTTCATAATCACCCTCCAATTAAATACCTTTAAGCACGGAATCTGTATACGCATAAGAATATGCATCAGATTGATAAACACTCAAATCATACTCTTTGGCGCCAGTAAAACTCGTGCTAGCAGTACCATTCCCGCTACACCCAGCTTCTCCTATAATAATTTTTCCTCTTGACTCATCAACCCCTAAAACCACTCCTGTATGTGTGAGCCCATTAGCATTCGTGCTAAATACGGCATACGCACGAGGAGTATGCCCACCATCTTCAAACCCATTGTTAATCATATGTTGTACAAAATAGTCACCCCGAACGTCTGGGATAGAACTCTTACTCACAGTTGTATATTTAGATAAAAACCACTTGCTAAAGGCTACACAATTTGTTAGAGCACTACCACAATCTGACCAATAATACAATGTTATACCGTCAAAAACAACATTACTATATGTATGTAACGTTTCATTTTGCTTATCTATATACGGTTGTACTAATTTTTTTGCTTGTTCTAAATCCATGCCACCGGAAACCAAACTACCATCGTTACATATAGTGTTAGAGCCCCCCAGTGCAACATACTGAACAAATGCCCCAAAACCCATATTAGCCGGATAAGACATACCCCCGCCATCAGTTTTTATCTGTCCCCAAGTATTATTGGATTTAGTTGGTTCTACAGAAGGATCACGTTTTTCATCATAACGATTCATCACATAAGGAGAACCTTCCCCATGATTAGCCTCCTCATTAGAAAAACCCAACCTTATTGCTTGCTCTATATATGCAGACGCAACACCATTATATCTAAAAAATAGGGTTTTTACTCCATCATCAGTATTTAAGTCAACGTCAGACGCTTTGCTAGCTATCACGTCAGCAGCAATGTTCGTCTGCCTTTGAAATTCATCGTCACTAATAGGACCAGCTGGTAAAAAAGCGTTTCCATTAGTTCCACCACCGGTATAAGAATACAACTGGTACGCACCCTGTCCATTTGATGGATTATCTCTAGCCAAACCATGCTCCCTCATATGAACTACAGCTAAAATCTGCCAAGGAAAATTATGTTTTTCGGCTGCTTTCTCATAAAATGGCCTATTTGCCTCAATCGCTTTAAGATTAGCCTCAGAAAAAACCTCAGCTCCAGCATAATTAAAATTATTCCCTCCTGCCATAGAACCACATCCACCACTTCTCTCATCCGGATCATAAAACATAATATCGTTTTGCGCAAACTTATCTAGCTGCTCTTCCGACAATGCATACGCAGAAAAAGGCATCAGCCCAACCAAAACCACCGCCATTACGACTAACAAAACCTTTTTAGCAAACATCCTCACCTTCATATCTCGATTATACCATAATCTCATTTATTCTTATTTGGACTCGTAGTAATCAAACTTTCTTCTGTCTCACTCGCAATTATCTGAACATGCACGTGGTTTTGCCCAGCAAAGAACAAACCTTGGCCCACCGGGAAATTTGCTAACCGTCGCTTTTCTTCTTCGGTCAATTTAAACACATCAGACAAGACATCTACTGCCGAAGCAGATTGCTTTAATAATAACTGCATAGATGAGTTTGCCACAATTGCCCTACCCATCTTTGAGCTCATGAAGTCCTCCACATCTTGGGTAATAGTTGTAAGCCCAAGATAATATTTACGTGCTCGCTTCGCCAAAGAAAACAAGAAATTTGCCGAATCTTCATATTTCATCAATTGCCACGCCTCATCCACGATAAGTAAACGTTTCTTTTGCTCTGCCCTCACGATATTCCAAATGTGCGAAAGCACAATATACATTGCCACCGGCCTGAGCTCATCCTCAAGATCACGAATATTAAATACTACCATTTGGTTGTTAATGTCTACATTGCTCTGTTGCGAAAAAATCCCTGCAAAAGTACCCGTAGTGTATTTTCGCAAACGTTGTGCAAGCTGCGGTCCAGACCCTTCCATATGTAGAAGAGTATCGTATAAATTCGCAATCGTTGGTGGTGTAGACTGATGTGTCAATGGGTCAGATGTAATACCAGCCCTAGCATAAGTATCAATCAATGCCTGATCTAAATCTGCTTCTTCATTTGCTGTCAACGCTGGCACTACTTGCCCACCGGCAGAAATCTGATTCCCACCAAGCATCAATCTAAACAAACCATGCAAAGTCACCAAATTCGCACGCAATGCATCATTGGCATCCTCAGAATCTACCACTTTTGGCAAATCAAACGGATTGATCCTTACGTCAGAATTAAGAGATAACCTGATATAAGATCCACCTACCGCATCACAAAGCTTCTGATACTCGTTTTCTGGATCAATAATCAAAATTTCACTCCCCACCATCATCGAACGAAGCGCCTCTAACTTCACGGTAAACGATTTACCGGCACCAGACTTTGCAAATACCACCATATTGGCATTTTCAAGACTAAACCGATCGAAAATCACCAAACCATTGTTGTGCATATTAATGCCATACAAAATCCCCTTATCTTGCGTAAGATCGGCCGAAGTAAATGGAAAAGATGTGGATATCGCACCAGTATTCATATTACGACGAATCTGCAACTGGTCCGTACATTGTGGCATTGTCGAATTCATCCCCTGCTCTTGCTGCGAGTTCGCCACTTTCGAGAAGATCATCTGCTGACCAAAAATTGTTTCAATCTTTTGTTGCACAAACTTCAACTCATCCATAGAATCTGCCCACAATGTAATATATAGTCCGAACCGGAAAAATCTCTCCGCACCCACTTGCAATTGATCACGCAGTTCCTCCGCATCATTAATTGCCGCTTCAAGCTCTGGATCACGCACCCGACCCTTCTCTGCATTAAGGTTCATCGATGCTTCAAGTTGAGTTACCTTAGTCTTCAAATTTTTCATTACCACAGCAGACTCAACTGGATATATATACATAGACACATCAATTACTTCATCAATATTTATAATTGGCGAAAGCCAGCCCGTATATAGCGACCTCGGATAACCATATATATATAACGTTCTACCGTATTTATTCCCCAATCTAAAATAATCTGCATGAATTTCAATTGCCGACGGCGAAATTAAATCTCTTAGAGTATTCGTACCTTGTTCAAATGCACGCTGGATTTCTGCTGCCTCTAATGCTTCGTTTTGTGCTGCAATCTCTGCTGCTGTCATCTGTCTCTTTTTAGCCATTTTGTTACTCTCCCTTCCTTACATACATTGTTGCAAGCTTAGAAAAATCTACTAATGGTTCTCTCACTGCCGTATCTGGATTATTAAAGTTGTAATAAAGCTCTGCTAATTCCTTGGTGTTTAATCTTACCGAGTTAATTCCAATTTGGAAAAGTCCAGAAATCACCGTGTCTACACGATTTGTCAATTCTGTCGTGGCCTTATCATAAGTTGCCCGATCAATTTTTGTTATTTCCGGCGCTTTAGCTTTCGAAAACGATTTAAAGAAATTTTTTGTTTGTTGCAAAACTTTTTCTGCATCTGGAGAACTGTAATACGGTATCACAATAAAGAACGATTTATCCATGATATTTGCTTCTTGCGATAAAATATCAATAAAGTTAATATAATCATCCATCAATACGCCAAGTAGCATATTATCATTATTACGCCTTATTTCTGATAGCCTTTCAATATACGGACCAATATCCACTCGTTGGCTTCGCACTAATATCTGTGTAGTAAATTTTAATGAATTCAAAAAATTCTGATATGAATATTCCACGCCATCACGCTCCACATCACTCATAAGATCAAAGTTAATTGATTTACAGGCCACTACTGCGCGGAAAGATCCATCCTTCATGATCACCACATTATCGCGAAGTTCAGAAATTAGTAATGTAGCCTGCGTAGAAGTAGGGGACTCTTGATTTGGCGAAACCGGCGCTGCTTGATTTGCTGCCACAGCTGCTGCTCCTATATCGGCCACATTTGCATTGCCACCCTGCTGTGGTAACGCCATTTGCGGAGCGGCAGAAACCGGAGCCTGCTCTGGCATAATCATTTGCGGCGCTGCTTGGCTATTTGGATCTTGTGGATTCATAATTTAATGTAGAGATATAAAAACCTCGCCCTCATCCTTTCTATTTATACGTTTTGCCTGCTCGGCAATTGTCGCCACCGAAAAAGCATCATTATTGGCTAAATCAATTATACTAGATTTTGGCTCACTTGCGGGAGCTTTTTCTACTGATTTTTGCACAACCACATTAGACTTTTCCACAGGTTTATTTTCTGATACAATGTCTGGCAAAATCACTGTCGAAGAAGCCATGATTTGCTCCTTGGGAACACTTTCTGGTTTTGGCTCCTCGAACCTTTTCTCAATAGTGGCGCTACCTGCAGATACATTCTCGGCATTATTGATTGCATTTTGCATCTCTTTTATGACCTCCGCGTGCCTTTCTGTCTCATCCTTCTGGATAGCGCCGTTTAGTTTATCAAAATGGTAACCCTCAAACATATCCACTGCCGTATTTGCTTCTGCTACCAAATCCTCACGCATCAAGCTGGTATTTGCTCCTTTTATTGCATAGCCACCAGTATCCACAATATCTGCCAGGAAAGAAAGTCTATGAGTAGCCTCTTCGCCAGTAATATCCCTCGTGCGACTCTCTTCCACTATTTTTGGCGCCGTAATTTTAATAGTAGATTCCTTTTGGCCAGGTGTCCAAAGCCTTGTATGTGGTTTCAAATAATAAGAAACTAAAGCTGCGAGATAAGTTTCCATTGGCTGGTCTTTTTTAAGTGGCAAAGCCAAAGCCGCAAAAAGTAACACTGGCGGTAAAGGTATAATCGCCAACAACGGAAAAATCTGAAAAAGACCAACCGCCAGCGCAATCAAACCTCCAGCAATCAAAAGATATACAAATTGCCGAAAACTAAACGGGCCTAAGAGTTTATCGTCGGCCTCAACGTCTTGAGGGACTTTATATTGCGCCATATATTATATATTATAACATAAGCTATTATTATAATTAGAGCCTAAATTCAGATTTAATAGTTATCCGGATCCTGAACAAGCTCAACCAACTTTTCCATTAAGTCGTGTGCATCTGCACTAGAATGATTGCTATGATAATCAGCGTACTTTCTTAAGATAACGCCACTCACACCATCTAAACTTTCTCTGATGTACCTCACTGAATCCTCATAAAATGTATCGACATTATTGTCATCATCATTATGCCAATCATCCCAAATCTTTCTTATCTCAGTCGCGAAGAAAGCCCTGTCATTTTGATCAAAACCACCAGCTATTATAATCCTACCATCGGACGGGTCAACTTCTCCTCTACTCCTATGCTCTTCTCTACGTTTTATATTTATGTCCTCCAGCTTTTTATTAATAGCTATCTCATCATCAAGGTTAAGCCATCCGCGTACCCAGTCTTTAGCATTGTTTGCTGCACCAGAACGACGAGTCCTATAAATTTGTTCCAATTTACCCTTAGAGTCCAGCAATTGCCTAAATTGAGCGCCAGCCATGCTATTTTTCAAATCTTGCATATCTTTTTTTCTACGCATTTGTGCTTCTTCTGCAGGCAAATCGCTATACCTAGTCTGAATATCCGCCTTTTCCGCCATATATTTTCTACGCTCGTTCTTTGCATCTTCACCCCAACCTTCCGTGCCGCTTTCTTCGTATTCTTTTGAAAGATGTTCCATCAATGGATTATAATAGTCCGATCTAAGCCCCAAAATTTGTGTAGGCGTTTGATCTTTTAAGTATTTCATTGTTTTACCACGGAAATATTCCTCCGCACGGACTGCATCACCAGACAGATCGCCGCCAGATTCCCATCTAGCTTTTCCATCCGCATCATAACCAGTCAAAAAGCTCACCATACTCTTTAGCTGCTCGCTACCAGATAAGTACTTTAGACTTGCTGAAATAAACTGTGGGGCTATTGCCTGTTCTATTTTCTCACGTTTTGCTAAATACTTTTCCACATCCAATTTACCATTTTTATCCTTATATGCACCAAGCAGCATATCGTCTAAGTTCTTCATAGCCGTACGTTCAATATTATCGAGAGACGTACCCTCCATCAATACAGACATAGGTCGCTTCGAATTTCTCGTGACGACAGCATTAGTCTCAGGATCAATTTCTTCATACTCGCCAGTCACATATTCTTTTAAGGTCAACGTGGTATTCTTGCGTTTGTTCTTGTTGTAAACTTGAGCCGTTTCAAGATTAATATACTTTCCAAAGCGTCTTAAGAACGGATCATTATCCTTTACTTCAAACATTAGAAAACTAGCGAGAGACTGCGAAGCATGTGTACCCAACTCTACACCTTGATCCAGCACATTTTGCAACTGTTCACGAACCAAATCCGTATCTCCACGTTGATTCAAAATCCTAAGACCAGAGACTATTGAGTCTATATTTTCAATCGCCTTATTACTCCTAGTTAATTCTCCTAACCTATACTCCACATCTCTAGTCGGCGGAGTAAGTTCAAAGTATTTCTGCATCTTAGTCTCAACGATCTTCTTTTGAGTATCATAAGCCTGAGCCGCCGATGCCGCAGCATAATGTACCCCAACTACCTCGCCTTCTGCAATCTTATTTAACGTCTTATATCTAGCTTCAGCTTCGGCACGGTTTTTAATATCATGGACTTTATACTCTTTATCTCCATTTTTAATGCTATCGAAATGGGCATTAATGGCATCATTAAACCTTTGGTGTCTTCCTTCAGCATTTTCCAATTCAATTCTTTCACCTCTAGCAACTTCTGCAAACAACGTATCAGACGCCTCGACATTCTTCATATCTAATTTTTCCAACCTTGCCTTTTTGGCCGTACCATCAACTGCAAGATATGCTAAACCCTTATTAAAATTATTCTTATCGTGAGTAATCGTACGCTGATATTCCATGTTCCTAGCCTGTTCCTCATAGGCTCGCTCGGCACGACGAGTGGGCGTACCATCCTTTCTATAATTTCTCTCTGCCCTATACGCCAAAGCACGATTCTTAACAGTTTCCTGATGCCTACTTATCTCATCATCTCTCGCAATTTTCCTATTAGACATAAACTGCATCAACTTCAAGGAAGGAGTATAGGCATTCTTTGACGCCAAATGTTTCTGCTTAGATAATTGCCTGTGCGAATCCGCCCACTCTCTGTTTTTTGCGAGTGGCTTCGCCGCCATACCTTGCAATTTGCCATTGATTGTAGACAAAAACGTACCAGACATTTGCATTAATTTCCAAGAGAAAAATAGTGGGAAAATTTGTACAGCCGTACCAAGCAAAATCCCAAATCCGTCCTTTGCGCTAGCTATGATAGCAAACCCAGCCAGAGAGGAGGCGCCAAAAAGCAACGAAAACATTGGATAAAATACCAACATCTTTATAAATAACTGTTTCCACTTTGTAAACCACTGTTCGGTATTTGGCAAAATATATGCCACAATCGCAAGCGGAGCAATCATTATAAGAAGCGCTACCACTGCTTGACGCATAGCAACCGTAATAAGACCAGCCGCCACCGCCACAATCGCACCAAGCACCGTAGGTATCAACATCCAAATTGCGCCAGTTTCAAAAGCAATCAATCCAGCACCTACCGCCAAAGCTCCACCACCGGCAAGAGATCCAAACATATCGGCATAAGACACCCTCGTTCCAGCAGTAAACCCATTACTTACCACCGACTCTTGCACTGCAGTAAATATACCCCTAATTCCACCGCCAAGTATATTAGATAAATCCACCGCAATAGAACAGATCAAAAAGCTCAAGTTCACCAAAATCGCCGTCACGATCAATTTTGGCAAAGCCTTCTTTATCCCATAATTCGTAATTCCATACCCCGTAATCTGTGAGTATATTACTACTAGAAGGAATATTACGAATACGATATTAGATATACCAAGACAATACTTCCAAATTTCATAAATTGGTGAGCCGTCCTCCGCCACTACTGGATTTATTGTCAAAATACCCTGTAATTTTTCATAAAGCCAGTCTGTAGCCTCAGAAATTTTGCCAGTTGTCGGACAAACTAGCCAACCAATTGCACCTAAACTCTTTTGACAACTATCATCATTACTCGTTTCAGACGTCGATTTTTCATCTGATTTATCGTCCGCTTTTTCTTCTATCTCTTCTGTCTCTTCCTTATTTTCATCAACAGTGGTCTCTTCACTAGTACTAATTTCCTCAACTGCATACACACTATCAGATTGAGCCACGGGCAATATAAGCCCAGTAAACATCATTACAATCGCAAAAAAGACACCAAAAATGGCATTTTTAAAGCTCTTTCTTGACTTCTTTTTTGTTATCATAACTAACACCGCCTCCCTTCAAGGCGTATCTTTATTATAGCACGCATAAGCTTTTTTGTCAATATCAATTACAGAGATTTGCTAGTTTAGTCAAGCTTATGTTAAAACATAAAAACCCAATTGCTTCTTCGATTTTCACTTTTTAATATTTTATGATAATATAAAACTAAGTAAAATGGATTTATAATGAAAAACTTATCTAAAAAAATCTCCATATTAGGTCTAATCACTCTAACAATATCAGGAATTTTTTCTTTAATATCTCCAATCTCCACTCAGGCCGCCAAAAATCAGAACGCAAATCGAGAGCTAGGAGATTGTAGTTACTTCCTCGGTCTGACATCCTGGGATTGTAACGTAAATATTAGCAATGAAGAAACCTTAAAATCCGGCATTTGGCAAATTGCCGCCAATGTCGCTACTGATATCACAGTCATCGCAGCCTATCTTGTGATTGGCTACGTTATTTATGGAGGCTATCTCTACATATTCTCTGGTGGAGAGGCAAACAAAGTCGCCACCGGCAAAAAAGCCCTTTATCAGGCCTTTCTCGGTCTAGCTATCGTTATGTCTGCCAATATCATCATGACAGGAATACGCGTAGCCCTAGTCGGTAGTAGTGGCAACATCGGCTCATGCGCTTCCAGTGGTGGCTGTGTCGATCCTGGAACAATGGTCACTAATGCCATCCAATGGGTTATCGCTATCTCGGGCATAATATCGGCTATCTTTGTGGTTTACGGCGGCATCTCCTACACTACCTCTGCCGGCGATCCAAACAAATTACAAAAAGCCAAGAGTATGATCACTTACGCCCTCATCGGCCTCGCCATCGTAGCTCTTGCTGAAGTCATTACGGCCTTTGTGTCAAGTCAAATCAGACAGGCAAACGAAAATGCATATATTAATCAAACAATCGTCTCAAAGGAGGTCTATGAAAAAATCAATTAAACTAATAATCCCAATGATTCTCACCATTCTGGGCATCAACACATTACTCATGTTCCCCGCTCACGCCAGTGATGTTTGTTCAGAGCCGGTCAGTGACGAAATTAAAAAGGCCGCCGGTTGCTCTGGGTTCGGAACAGGAGATAAACTGCCTAACCTTATAATCGGCATTTTAAACGGCGTAATTACCGCGGCTAGTCTTGTTGCTGTAATATTTGTTATTATTGGTGGTTATAATTACATGACGTCGTCTGGTGATGCTGGCAAAGTTAAAAAAGCCAAAGATACCATTCTCTATGCCTGTATTGGCCTAGTAGTCTGCGTCCTTGCTTTTGCAATCGTCAATTTTGTCGTCCGCGATATATTGGAAATGTAAATATTGTTTTTTAAAAAAAATAGTTATATAATACGAATAAATTACTAGAAAGGAAAATATGAAAGATTTAATCACAAAATTCGCCGATGCAAATCCAGGTAAATATATACCATCTGACACACAAGATTTAGGCAATTCTATACAAAACATCATTAATGCAGTAATTGGTGTATTGGGCTTAGTCTGTGTAGTCGTTATGATTATTGGTGGCGTCAACTATATGACATCCTCTGGTGATGCTGGTAAAGTCAAAAAAGCCAAAGATACTATCCTCTATGGCATGATCGGTTTAGTAGTCTGCGTATTAGCGTTTGCTATCGTGAACTTCGTCATTGCAAACTTCCTCGGAAACGAATAATAGGAATTTCTTTCAAATACCTCCCCATACGAGGGGGTATTTTGTTATTAATCTCCCATTTAAAAAACGCTCTTTTGAGCGTTTTTTAAAAACCGCAATAGTTAATTATTGAATGTTAATTTTCTTAGGCGCTTCAGTTTTTTCCTTCTCAAAGGTGATTGTAAGAACACCATCTTTGAGCTCTGCCTTTACGCTATCCTCATCTTCGCGTACTTGCACCGGCAAAGCAATCGTTCTAGAAAACTCACCCCAATAGCATTCCTGAATGTGCCAGCGAGTCGTTTGCTCATCTTCACCACCAGACAATACACCAGAAATCGTCAAGATATTATCGGAAATACTGACATCGAGATCAGACTTTGAGATGCCAGCGGTGCGAGCTTTTACTACTAATTTATCGGCGGTTTCGTAGACATCTACTGCTAGTTGCCCTGGAAAATCGTCGGTGTTTTCCCACTCATCTTCGACTGGTTCGCTTGGTTCTTGAATTTCTTCTTCTACTACAGCCGTCTCTTCGGTTTCCACCGGAGCGACAAGCTCTTCTTCCCCGCCAAGAAACGCAGCAGCGAGATCATCTTCCATCAGCAAATCGTCACTGTTTGTACGAGCCATATTTCCTCCACACTTATATTGTTATGCTTTATTATAAAGCATCGGCGTAGTAAAATCAAGAGAAATATGAGTTTTATTGTAAAAAATACAACACTCCCAAACATTTTAGATCTTCTTGTACCCCACTCCTGTAGGGGTTGCGGGCATCTAGGTAAAGTACTTTGCGAACGTTGTAAAAATAACATTATTTCTAAACATATTAATTTTTGTCCAAAATGTAAATCCAAAACTATTCATGGTGCATGCAAAAAATGCAAGTCTCTTCCACCCATTTTTGTAGTTGGGCAACGCTCCAGCCTACTGGGTAAACTTATTCATGACTTTAAATATGACTCCGTCCGCGCACTTGCCCAACCTCTTGCCGAAATTATGAACGAAATATTACCACAAACAACTAACGAAACATTAATTATCCCCCTCCCTACAATCAGCCGCCATGTTCGTGAACGTGGCCTGGACCACACCTATCTTATAGCCAAAGAGCTCGCCAAAATTCGCCATTATAAAGTTCAAAGAATTCTAATCCGCAACAAAAATACTGTTCAAGTCGGCACAGATCGTAAAACCCGTCTCTCTCAAGCTAAATCAGCCTACATGATTTCGCCAAAGATCAGAATCAACAAAAATGCAACCTACATACTTCTAGATGATGTTTGGACTACTGGAGCTAGTATGGAATCTGCCATTAAAAAACTCCGGGGTTCCGGAGTTAATCAAATAATTATCGCCTTACTAGCCGTTAGCTGACTTTATCAAAATAGCCGTCTCCTCGGCCTCATTAGCAGAATTTGGTAAAGCGGAAATCACAAAGTTCACAATTGCAAATGCCAAAAAGGCAATCACCAAACCAATTATGGCATATAGCACCGTATTTTTTGCATCAGTCACTTTCTTGGAATCACCACCCGAAATCACATAACGAATACCACCAATTATTAACATAATCACCGCAATGATACCAACAATGTAAAGAATCGTATTGGTAACTTGCTTAAATACACCAGTGTCTCCAAATAAATCAGCTGGGCAACCGTCGCACCTAGCCGCTTCTGCTCCCTCTCTTAAAGTTAAAGCCGATACACTACCAGAAGCCAACAAAATGGCCATTATGCCCACTAACAATATTGATAATGCAATTCTAAATATCTTTTTCATAATTTATATTATACCACATTATTATTAATAATACCACCATAATTTACATGGCGGAGGGTGGGAGATTCGAACTCCCGCGCCAGGTCGCCCCAGCCTAACGATTTAGCAAACCGTCCCCTTCAGCCACTTGGGTAACCCTCCATTCCCTTTATTTTAGCACATCTTCCTATTTTTTCCCACTTGCATTTTTTTATGTTATAATTAGCTTATGGCAAAAGAAAATCAAAGCGTCTCTTGGGAAGCTGAAGAATATATCGAATATAACCGTAATATTTGGTGGTATGTCTGTCTATTTGCAGTAGGCATTGGGCTCTGCATACTTTCATTTTTCTTCCAATGGTGGTCATTTATTGCGCTTGTTATCGTCTGTATAATCGCAATATTGGTCGTTTCTGTCAGGCCACCCAGAAAAATTAAATACTCTCTTACTAAAACTGGTCTCACTGAAGGTGATAGAGTTCATAAATACGAAGATTTTCGTGCGTTCGGTATTTTAAAAGAAGGTTCTCACTTTTCCGCAGTCCTAATTCCTAAAAAGCGATTCGCTCTCCAGGTTAAAGTATATTTCCCTAGTGGCAAAGGCGAAGGCATCGTAGATGCTTTAGGCGCCCGTTTACCAATGGAAGAAGTTAAATTAGATCTCTTGGATAAAATCGTAAACTTCTTGCGTATTTAGAGATCATATGATATTATAAGCATAAGTTTAATAAAAAGGTGGGCAAATGGACCAAAATCAACAAACCGTAGATAACGATCTACAAAAAGCAATCGACAACATCACTAATAACACTAATATAGATCCTGTTTTTTCAGACCCTGTTGCAGCTCCGTCTTCAGTGCCAGAAGGTGATACCGGAGAACTCGACGAAGCAGTCGGGCCATTTCCAGAACCACAAGTTAATGTCGTTGCTCCTGCTCCAGAGCCAATCGCTCCATTTGAACCTATCAATATACCAGAATTAAATGTCCCAAGCGAAGCTCCTGCTCCAGAACCAGTAGCCCCAGCTCCTGCTCCAATGCCAGAAGCTCCTGCTCCAGCGCCAACACCAGAACCAATCTCTGAGCCTATCGCCCCAATTCCAGCTCCAGCACCAACACCGGAACCAGAAGTCCAACCAATCGGCAATTCTGCGGCAAACCTCAACACCCGTCAAATCAAAGAAGCTGCTCTCCGCGCCCTCGTTCCCCTACTCGATTATACTAATATGACTCCTTCCCAAAAGTTCAACATCTGCCGCAACATCTTCGAAGATTTACGTGATTATACAGTCTTAGAGCAAGCTTATCACGCTGCCTCAGAAATTCCTAACGAAGCAGAGCGCGCAGAAGCACTACTTTATCTAGTAGAGTCTATCGACAAAATGTAAAATGAAAAACCTCCAAAAAAATAACCCCTCACGGGGTTATTTTTTTAATACATACCACTCATATCTGGAGCAGCCGGCTTTTCTTCTGGTATTTCACAAATTAAAGCTCCCATCGTAATCGCTGTTGCCGCAATAGAAGTGGCATTTTTTACTGCCTCTTTTGTAACTTTCGCCGGGTCAATCACGCCAGCTTTCTTTAAATCGATCAGACCTTTTTCCGGTTTTACTACATCTATACCAAAACCAATTTTGTTAGATTTTTCTGCGTCAGCTAGTAAAGCCTGCGCATTAAGTCCAGCATTTTCCATAATATGTACAAACGGTGTCTTCAACGCATTTTTAACAATCTTAGCGCCATCATCATTCCCAGAAATTTTGTGGGCTAAATTCACCAGAGTTACACCACCACCGGCCACTATACCTTCAGCAAGTGCTGCCTTTGTTGCTGCGACCGCATCATCCACACGGAATTTTTTCTCATCAATTTCAGTTTCCGTCGCACCACCGACTTTAATCACTGCAACTTTACCAGACAAAGCAGCCGCGCGTTTTTCAAACTCTTCTTTTTCATAATCACTCTTCGCTATATCAGCCTGCGAATTAATCAATTTTATTCTATTGGACACAGCTTTCGCATCACCAGCACCCTTAATGATTGTTGTCTCATCTTTAGTCGCTATAACTTTTGCCGCTGAACCAAGCACTTCAAAACCGACCTCTTCCAACTTCAAACCTTTATCGGCCGACACTACCGTAGCGTCTGTCAGAATCGCAATATCTTCCATAATTTCTTTACGACGATCACCAAAGGATGGAGCCTTCAAAACCAATGAATTGAATACGCCCTTTAGTTTATTGAGCACTAATAATGATAACGCTTCGCCTTCAACCTCTTCTGCAATAATTACCAAATCCTTCTTTCCAGCTTGAGCGCATTTCTCTAGTAACGGCAAAATATCGCTTGCTGCCGAAATCTTTTTATCAGTAATCAAAACCAAAGGTTTCTCAAAAATAGCTTCCTGACGATTAACATCAGTTACAAAGAAAGGCGAAGAATAACCCTTATCGTAACTAAATCCTTCCACTATTTCCTCTTCCATCGTGAGACCCTGCCCAGCTTCCACAGTTACAACCCCATCCTTACCAATTTTCGAAATCACTTCTGCGATTAATTTACCAATTTCTTCGTCACCAGCCGAAATAGTTGCTACCTCAGCCACCTTTTTATCGTCACCTTCAATCTTTTCGGCAATCTTATCGATTTCTGTTACTACTTCTGCGCCGGCTTTTTCAATCCCTCTACGAAGCTCCATCGGATTCACACCAGCTGCAATTAATTTATTTGCTTCATTCAATATATTATAAGTTAAGACCGTCACCGTCGTAGTACCATCACCAGCTACCTTGTTAAGCTTCTGTGCCGCAGTTTTTATCAATTTAGCACCTACTGCCTCACCCAAGGCCTCATCTTTATTTGGTAATTCCACAGCTTCAGCTACTGTTACACCATCATGCGTGATCACCGGTGCACCATATTCTTTTTCAATAATTACATTCTTGCCCTTTGGTCCAAACGTAACCTTCACCGCATCATATAATTGCTTTGCCCCAGAAAGCACTTTTTCACGCGCTTCTGCTTCATAATAAATTTTTTTCGCCATTATTTTCTCCTTTTATAAAAAAACTCTATAAAGTAGCTAATATATCTTCTTCTTTCAAAATAATATAATCTTTATCATCCACCTTTATCTCAGTCGTCGAATATTCCTTATAGACAATCTTTTCACCTTTTTTTACCGCTTTTACATCTGGACCTACTGATTCTACTACCGCATAAGCTGGTTTTTCTTTAGCCTCTCCCAGCAAAATGCCAGATTTAGTCTTTTCTAAAGGCTTTTCTACTCTTGCCACTACTCTATCTTTCAAAGGTTTTAATACCATATTTATATTTAACTCCTTTTCTAACCACATTATAGCACAAAAACTAGCACTGTAAACATACGAGTGCTAATTTTTATTTTGTAATTACTATTAATCTGTTTCTCAAAGTCTTTGTTAGATACAATATATCACTAAGCACTCCAGTATAATCATCTGTAAAGTCATTTTTTATCCATTTTTCCACTATTCCCAAAACCTCTTTTCTATATACGTCTAGCATTTTTTCGCAATTCTTTGGCAACCGATATTCTATCGCAACCCTTGATTCAATTTTCTTTATCATTTTTTCAATGGTTTTCATATTGCCCCTACTTAAAACCATCTTAAATATCTCTTTATTTTTCATCATGAAAATCAACATATAAATATAAAGCGTTTTCGTATCCACATCTCTCTTCTTTATCAATTTTCCTATTAATCTATAATACTTATCTAAAATATATTTTTCATAATCTGGAATAATTTCATAAACTGTTTTATGATGACGATATAAAGTTGAACGAGAAATCTTCGCTCGCCTCGCTATAACTCTGGCTCCCAAAATTTTTTTATTACTAAAAAAGGCTTTTATTATAGCCCTTTCATTTATTCTAAATCTTTTGTCTTTTAATTTTTTATCAGTAATACCCACTTTTTTTATTTTACCATTATTATCGCCAGGCTTTCATATCTCATAAGATTATAGTTAGTCTTGGCTGCCCACTCATCTACTGCCTTTGCCACTCCAGGCAAAGCCTCATTGGTATAATCGTGGACCATAATCACACCACCAGACGTCATTTTTTTCTCCACCAACTTCAAACTATCTTTTATAGACTCATATAAATCACCGTCCAGAAAGCTGAATGCTATTTTTTCCGGTAGATCTACGTCTCTAAGGTCCTGAAACCAAGCCTTGACAATTTTTGGAAGTGGCAAATTAGCTCTCAAAAATCTATTTTTCACTTCCCTTTTTGAAACTACTAACTCACCTTTCTTAAAATCTCTTCCTATTTCCGATTCATCTTCAGCGCTTTTTTCCGGTAAACCTTCAAAAGAATCATAGATCCATAATTTTTTATCAGTCCACTGCAAGATTTCCGCAAGCATCAAAGAAGTATCGCCTTTATAACAACCAAGTTCCACAAAATCACCGAAGATCGCTAAACAACTCTTAGCGATCTCCAAAATTTTCTTTGTTTCTAATTCCGAAACCTGATCGTTATGCCAAGCCATCTACAAGCTCTGAAGCTTTCTTAATCATATAAGCAGCTTCATTAGTTGGAATAATATAAATTGGCTTGGAGCCATCCTCAGCTGCGTTTGCATAACCTTTAGACTTATCCAACTTTACGTCATTCTTAATCTTAAAGCCCATAAATTCAAGTTTAGAAATAATTGAACCACGCACTGGTATAGATCTTTCGCCAATCGTAGCCGTAAATACAATAGCGTCAATTCCACCCATCTTCGCAGCAAATTCACCAATTTTTCCAGCCACACCATCAATAAACAAATTATAAGCCGCTGCTGCATCTTCCTTATCTTCTTCAGCACCTGCAATAATTTCGCGCATGTCATTAGAGCCAGCCATCGCCTGTAAACCAGATTGCTTATTCATTAATTTAATTGCTTCGGCTGCACCCAATTTTTCGCCAAGCAAAGCTCCAATCGTTGGGTCAATTGATCCAGTACGAGTCGAAGACATTAAACCTTCAAGTGGAGTTTCACCCATCGAAGTATAAGCTGGTTTTCCATCAATAAGCGCTGTTACTGAACAGCCAGACCCAAGATGACAAACTACCATCTTTTTCTCAAGCAAACCTAACTCCGGAATTCTACCCATCATATAACCATAAGAAGCGCCGTGAGCACCCCAACGACCAAGATCAAACTCTTCAATTATTTCTTTTGGCAAAGCATACTCCGTATCTTTACGAGAATCACGAGTCAAAGCCTCGGAATCAGACATTACAATTACTGGCACACCTTCAAAAGTCTCACGTGCATTTTTGATACCACGCTCTGTACCTGGCACGTGTAAAGGATTCGTCACCCGAACTTTTTCAAGTTCACGCATAGTTTCGTCATCTACGATATGATTTTGAGAGAAATATTTTCCGGCTGCCACCACACGCACCAAAATACCATCGAGCGGATGAGCATCATTAATAAATCCTTCTTTCTCAAAAATTGCTTTGGCTTCCTTGAAAGCTACATCTAGAGAATCCCATTTCTTATCTACAACTTCCTCCGAGCCATCAGCACGCGTAATTGTACAGATGAATTTCTTTTTGCCGTCCTCTTCGATCCCCTCAAAGTAAAGCGAGCAAACTTCATCTTCGCCTTCATAAAGCGAGAACTTCTCTGAACTTGACCCCGAATTCAAAACCAAAAAAATTTTTGTAATATTTGTCATAAAAAATACTCCTTTCTGCTATTATAACATATAGATACTGTAATATTGTTTTCGAGACACGCTCAAGGGCGCTCGCCCAAGCTTACGGTCTCGAAAACAACATTACAATATTTCTTTGAGATACTCACCAGTTGGGGTATCTGCTTTTTTTGCTAAATCTTCCGGCGTGCCTTCGGCACAAACCCTACCACCTTTCAAACCACCTTCCGGACCCATGTCTATCACCCAGTCAGCCGACTTTATCACATGCAAATTGTGCTCAATAATAATCATAGAATTCCCCCCGTCCACCAATTTATTTAAGATCGCAAGTAACCTCTTTACGTCATCGGTATGAAGCCCTGTCGTCGGTTCATCCAAAATATACAAAGTCTTCCCAGTAGAACGACGCGCTAACTCCGTGGCAAGTTTAATTCTCTGAGCTTCGCCTCCTGAAAAAGTCGTCGCCGGTTGACCAAGCCTAATATATCCAAGCCCCACTTCTTGGATCGTACGCAATTTACCAACTATCGACGGAATATTCTTGAAAAATTCCACTGCTTCGTCAATCGTCATATCAAGCACCTCAGAAATATCTTTACCCTTGTATTTTATTTCTAGCGCTTCGGAATTATATCTTCGCCCATGGCACTTTGGACAAGTTACATATACATCTGGCAAAAAATGCATTTCAATTTTATTCACGCCATCACCCTGACAATTCTCACAACGTCCGCCCTTCACATTAAATGAAAATCTGCCAGCTTTATACCCTCTAATCTCTGCTTCCGGTTGCCCCGCAAAAAGTTCCCGTATCTGTGTAAATACACCAGTATAGGTAGCGGGGTTACTCCTCGGCGTTCGTCCAATCGGCGATTGGTCTATCACAATCACTTTATTAATATTTTCAATTCCGTCAATCCTTTCGTGTGTACCAGCCACTGTCTGCGCTCTATGAAGTCGCGCCAAAAGCTCATTCGCCAAAATACTATTCACTAATGTAGATTTTCCAGAACCAGACACACCAGACACTACCGTCATTACGCCAAGCGGAAAATGTACATCAATATTTTTTAAATTATTTTCACGTGCACCAACTACCACTAATTCTTGTCCACGTTTCGCCTTGCGTCGTTTTTTTGGCACCGGTATCGTCAATTCGCCAGACAAATACTTACCAGTAATTGAATTCGGATTTTTCATAATTTCCTCTGGTGTACCAGCCGCCACCAAAAGTCCACCCTTGGCGCCAGCGCCCGGACCAATATCTATAATATAATCACTCTCACGCATTGTATCTTCATCGTGCTCAACTACCAATACTGTATTTTTTAAATCACGCAAATGTTTCAATGTGCCAATTAATTTATAATTATCCCTTTGATGTAAGCCAATTGATGGTTCGTCCAGTACGTAAAGCACGCCTTGAAGCCCAGACCCAATTTGAGTCGCCAAACGAATTCTCTGTGCTTCACCACCCGAAAGTGTATTTGCCGCCCTTCCAAGCTCGAGATATCCTAGCCCCACATCCTGCATGAATTTCACTCGTTCACGAATCTCTTTAAGAATCGGTTTTGCAATTATTTCTTCTTCCTCAGTAAAACCAAGATCTTGATTCAATACTTCAAGCGTAGCATCCACATCCAAATTGCACATATCCACAATATTAAGATCGTGCACGGTTACAGCAAGTACAGCTGGTTTTAGTCTTGCGCCATGACAAGTCTGACATTCCCTCACACGCATAAATCTTTCGATATCATGCTTCATAAATTCCGAAATCTTCGGATCATTATAACGTCTTTCCAAAGTCGGTATTACGCCCTCATAAGTTGTTTGATAAACTGTCCCATCAGCAAAACGTCCTGAACCACTAATTTTCATTTCATATTTTTCATCACCTGTACCATATAAAATAATATTTTTTACGTCCTCAGACAATTCACCGATCGGAGTATAAACATTAAATCCATGTTTCATACCAACCTGTATTAATCTTTTCAACCACCAAGAGTCCTGTCCTACCCGATTAAATGGTCTAATGCCACCTTCGGCAATCGTAAGATTATTATTAAACACTAATCCCGGATCAATTTCCATTCTGGATCCAAGCCCAGTACAAGTCGGACAAGCCCCTTCTGGAGCGTTAAAAGAAAATAGTCTTGGCGAAAGTTCCGGAATTAGTTCATCTGGATGATCCGGACAAGCATATCTTTGTGAATAAGTTAGAACTTCTGTATTATCCGCCACAATATTTTTTTCACCCACAGCCGTAGATCTATCATTAATTTTGAGAAGCTGGATAATTCCTTGCCCCATTTCCAGTGCCTGTTCTATAGAACCAGCGATCCTCGCCTTAAGCTCTGGATTCAATACAAATCTATCTACAACAATTTCTATATTATGTCGTTCATTCTTATTAAGTTCTGGAAATTCATCCAAAGCATAAATAATTCCATCTACCCTTACTCTCGAAAACCCTTTCGCAGAATATTGCTCTGGAATATGTAAAAATTCACCTTTTTTGGAGGAGACTATAGGAGCAAGCAACATCAACTTTGAACCTAACGGCAATTTCATTACCTCATTCACGATATCCTCAGAAGTGCGTCTACTTACTTCTTTATGACAAATTGGACAATGTGGCACGCCAACACGCGCAAACAGCAAACGCATATAGTCGTATACTTCTGTCACTGTTGCCACCGTAGAACGTGGATTACGCGAAGTGGACTTTTGATCTATAGAAATCGCCGGAGAAAGTCCAGTTATGGAATCTACATCCGGTTTATCCATAATTCCAAGAAACATTCTTGCATAAGAAGATAAAGATTCCACGTATCGCCTCTGTCCTTCAGCATACACAGTATCAAAAGCCAACGAAGACTTTCCCGAACCAGAAAGCCCAGTAATAATTACAAGCTTATCTCGCGGAATATCTACGTTTATATCCTTAAGATTATTTTGTCTTGCGCCTCTAATTCTTATGCAATTATCTTCCATAAACGGCGTATATTATACATCAAAAATCAATTTTTGTCCATGGTAAGGCTATTCACAAAATCTCTATAACAAACAAAATCACAACCGTATTTTTTTAGCTCCCCTATCACATACTTTAGTCTCAGCACTAACTTATCACCACTATTGTTTTTTATATAGCCTGGCACTATATCAAAAGATGCTAAATTCGCAAATTCCCAAGGATGAAAATACGTCGCAAAGTATCCCGTCTTTTTTAACGACATTTTCACACCAGCCATATAAATTTTTAATGGGAACAAATGCAATGCTAGCCAAAAGAGCGGAACTCTTACAAATGTCGCCACCGAAGTAGGAATCTCAACAATTCCTTCCTTTTTAAATGGCTTTCTTGGCACGTCTAAATGATTGTATCTACCAGGAATAAAAGCAGGGTTCACGCTAGAATCATATTCGTAACCATTTGCAACCAATTCCTCATAGTTTATCTTTTGCATCCTCGGTTGACGATATCCAAAAACTTTCACACCAGCGACTTTTTCTACCATTTTTTTCGAATTTTTAATATCCGTTCTTTCTGGCTTAAAATGGTCCACTCCATGACAGGCCACCTCATGCCCATCTTTTATCATTCTCTTAATTAGTTCTGGACGATTTTTAGCAAAATTTCCCGTACAAAAAAATGTAGCTTTCACTTTCATTTTTTTACATAAGTCTAAAATCTTCTCTAAACCCTCAGCTGATACTTTCACTCCCTCTTCAAGCGAAATATCCCCACCTCGTTCCCTAGGCATATCGAATTCTTCTACGTCAAAGCTGAGTAATACTTTCTTCATTTTTTATCATCAATTCCAAACGACTTCTTTTTATCAATTATATATAGTGGTCTTCCCTTAGCCTCAATATGAATCTGCGAAATATAGATTGCTGTAATCGCTTGCGATACCAATACCAGCCCTACCAAAAACGAAACAAATACACTCATCGCTACCGCCCCACTCCAATCCAAGCCAAGCGGATCACCCATTATATATTGTTGTATTAAAATAAAAAGTCCCAAAAATAACGACACAATAGTAATAAACACACCAATATAACCAAAAACTATCAACGGCGTCCTAGACGATGACACCAAACTATCTATAGTTAAACTTGTTAACTTTTTAAAACTATATGTTGGTTTACCACCAATCCTATTTTTTGTGTGCACTTTCACATAAGTCTGTGGCACGCCCATCCAATCTATTAATCCCCTAGCCAAACGATTCCTTTCTGTAAATTTATTAAATTCATCTGCCACCGTACGATCAATCAGCCTGAAATCCATAGCCCCCACTACCACTTTCTTGTTGCCAAACATCTTCATCATCGCATAATATACTCTCGATCCCAACTTATGCTTCGTCGTGTTTTCGTCACGCAC
This sequence comes from Candidatus Saccharibacteria bacterium UBA3218, assembly GCA_002363125.1. Lineage (GTDB taxonomy): Bacteria > Patescibacteriota > Saccharimonadia > Saccharimonadales > Saccharimonadaceae > Nanosyncoccus. Next base: position 34,196 of record DEWE01000008.1, read on the forward strand.
CGCAGTTACTATCGCTGCACCATTTTCCCATTTTTCCACCATTTTTTCTATCATTTCCACTGGGTGCTGGCCGTCCGCGTCAATCAAAATAACAGCATCACCTTTTGCATTCTTTATTCCAGCCGTCAAAGCAACCTCTTTGCCAAAATTTCTCACAAACGAGACTAGTTTCAAATTATTGATTTTACATTCTTTTATCTTTTCTAACGTTTTATCCTCTGACCCATCGTTCACTAAAATTATTTCTGTATTATAGGACAATTTCGAACACGCAGGACAAAGTTGTTCCGTCAAAAAACTTTTTATTCCAGCCTCTTCATTATAGACTGGCACCACCACAGAAATAACCCTTTTCATACAATATATTATAGCACGCTCATGTTATAATTAACTGGTGAAGAACAAGTCTCCAAAAAGAAAAAAAGTAAATTCCGCCCGCGTAGGCAAATTTGCTATAGTAGGTGTCATTTTAGCTCTATTCAATTTTGCAATATATACATTTCTCGCTCGAGTAATTTTCAATAGCAACGAACTCCTCTGGTTAGATAGTATTATCTCTTATATTCTGGCCACTATACTGGCTTATTTCATGCATTCCAAAATCACCTGGAAGGAACGCCCTGTCACAAAACACGGCATCGTTATGTTTTTTATATGGAACGGTATCACAGCTATCGCTATTAGCCCATTATTTACCTGGGTCTTTGGTTTTATAACCCCTCTTTACGAGCTTGCCTTCAATATTTCGTCAAACATCCATTTGCCATTTGATTATAATTTTATTGAATCCACTGGTATATTCTGTCTCACTACTGCCGCAACTATGATTCTAAATTACATTTTCTACGACAAGCTCGTTTTTGACGATAGCTATACTAAAAAATTTCACCTTCTCACAAAACAACAGTTCCTATCGATTATTTTATATCTTCTACCAATCATATTTACCTTAACCACAGTTTTTCTTATCACTACTTCCTGCGAAGATAATTTCCAAGGCGCCGGAAATCTCAGTAACGGAGCAGAAATTAATGTCATAACAGACGCTACAAACGCTTTCAAATTCAATTCTCGCATTACAGATATGTATGCCTGGAGTGTTATTGATTTTTATGACTATCAATATCAATTTGGACCAGACACCATATTACGTCTCATAGATGCTTTTATGATTGTCAGTGTTTTTTATTTAGCAACTTATTTAATTCTATTTCATAGACCAAAACTTTTAATAAAAGATGCTCTCATATTTTGTACTGTCTTTACGTTATTTATTATTACGCCATTTGGACGAGCCTTTTATCATGAATTTTCCATGATACATAATTACGTCCCGCTCACCATGATCACTCTTCTTTTTGCAATTCCATATATCAAGTTACTCACAGGCTCACCCATTAAAACCAATCATATTTTTCTTGCTGCGCTGATGTTGTTTGCGGGACTCTATTTCGGCATGGCCGCTACCATCACTCCTATTGCATTTATTGTAACCATAATATTATTCCATACCATCAAACGCAAGTCATTCCGCCATTTACCAATTTGGTTTTTTAGTGGCCTAATTAGTACTGTTTCTGGATTTCTAATCTGCTGGTTAGCCGGATCCGGCGTAGATCATTACACGAATCCATCAACTGCTCTAACTTTCGATTATCTTCCAGTTAATGAAATATTCAGTAATATACCAAGACTTCTTTTTCACGAAATCTATAATTTTGGAATCGTACTCGTCCCTTTACTAGCTATTGTTGTAACTTGTTTAATTTTTGCAAAAAACCGCCGAGAAATTTTCACCAAAAGATTCTGGAAGAAATTGCCAAAAGACACAAAAAACCTAATCCTTGTATTTTCAATTTTTATCATTATTCATATTCTCGGTGCCTCGCTTGTCAAATCGCCTCCGCGCCTACTTATTCCAGCATACTTTGCCGGGCTGGTCATTGTTTTCTATTTCTTTGCGCCATTCTTTAGTTCTAAAAAATGCGCATTTTATGTTATAACCTTAACGTCATTAGTAGTAATTATACATTTCGTTTTGCTCGTTAAATATCATACCGAAACGGCCATCGTATTAAATAAAATCAAAACGTCTGAAGATTCGGCTATTTGCATCAGCCCGATAGACACAAAACCTTTCCGCATCCCAGTTTTAGATCTATCTCAAGCAAACATTATAGAAGATTGGGGCATACCAGAGCCTATTTACAATAAAAGCATCGTCAATTGTAAATAATGTTATAATTCACCTATGAAGAGTAAAATTTCTATCGTTGTCCCAATCTATAATACCGAAAAATATCTCTCAAATTGCATAGATTCCATTATTAATCAAACCTACCAAAATCTTGAAATTATCTTAATAGATGACGGCTCCACCGATAACTCTGGAAAAATCACCGACAGCTATGCAAAAAAAGACAAACGTATTAAAGTTTTTCACCAGAAAAACCAAGGCCAATCCGCCGCCAGAAATCTCGGTATCAAAAAAGCTACTGGCGATTTCATTAGTTTTATAGACAGTGACGATGAAATTATGCCAACTTTTATTGAAAATCTCGTCAGTCCTTTTAATGACAACGTGTCTATATCTGTATGTGGTATTAAATATAAACGTCTCAAACAAAAAACTTCCGAGAATGTATATATTAATTCCCTTCACTATCGCAAAAAACATGAGACTAAAAAAGCATATATACTATATCTACTGGCCATAGACGGGCGCATGTACTCATCAGTCAACAAACTCTACCGCGCCAGCATTGCCAAAAATCTAAAATTTGATGAAGCGTTAAATTTTGCGGAAGACACCAAATTTGTTCTGGATTATCTAAAAGAATCAAAAGGCGAACCAGCCTTCATACTGAAACCTCTTTATATTTATAATTTTGGCACCGAAACCAGCACCATGCGCACTGTTTCTACGAGTTGGCAAAACTGGCAAATATCCTACAAAAATCTCAAAAAATGGTTAGGCCCAAATCCCAGCATACAAGAGAAACTTTGGCTCCACCTAGTCCACCTCCGCTGGCGCATTTCCTATATTCGTTCTAAACGTCGCACAAAAAAGTAAGCTAAATCAATATCTAAGCTTTTTATACTAATTAATTATTTTTCGAAAAATAAAATAGAACACTCCGCCAAAATTCGTACTCATAAAATTGTAAAACCTTAGTTTAGGAGTCAAATACATATTTTTACTAAAATCATCCTTATGCTCCATTATCCATGCTGTAGCCTCTTGTTTATATTTCATATCTATTTTTCCAGCAATAGCAAAATCTAAAAACGCATACATAGCTAAAAGCAATGATATTTCTGCAGCCTTTTTTAACTTTATATTATTTTCAAAAAACTCTATAGATTCTTTTGCTGCTTTTTTTCTAGCCACCAACCTCTCTTCTATATTTTCAACCTTCGTTATACTATTATCTCTACTCACATAATTATATAAAGAATCTCTCATATAGACGACCTTCTTTGCCTTCGACATTATCTTGTATGTCGTCAGTGCATCTTCATGATTTTCGCCTTCTGGGAAATATATATCATTATCTACGAATAACTTCCTTTTATATAACTTATTCCATGCCACCACATCTATATTGTCTTGTTTCGTCAATAATTTTATCGTTGCCTCATACCCACTTAAAATTCCATCTTCAAAACTAATCCCGTTATACCCACAGACAACTATATCCGATTTTGTCTGGATGATTTTTTTATACATTTTTTCAATATAATCTCTTTCTAGATAGTCATCACTATCAACAAAAGCAATCAAATCGCCCCTCGCTTCTTTTATCCCAAGATTTCTAGCGCTAGACAAGCCGCCATTCTTTTTATGAAAAGTTCTTACCCTCTTATCCTTTTTTGCAAAACTATCACAAATCTTGCCAGAATTATCTGTAGAACCATCATCCACAATTATAATATCCAGGTCTTTATATTTCTGTTCAAAAACCGAGTTCATACACTTCTCGATAAACGCCTCAACATTGTAAACTGGCACTATAATTGAAATTAATTGACTCATTTTTTCTTAGAATAATAATTTAAATATTTCATTGTATCGCGCATTGCATCCGCCACTGTTAGCTCCGCGACCCAGCCTAGTTCATTCTTTGCTTTTTCGACATTTGCATATATCTTCGCCAAATCACCAGCCCGCCTCGGGGTAACTGTATACGGCAGCTCCTCACCGCTGGCCAACTCAAATGCTTTAACCATTTCCAACACCGAAGTTGCTTTACCGGTCCCTAAATTATATATATATACCCCTGGTTTCATCTTTAAAGCGGCAGCCACATGGCCTTTAGCCAAATCCACCACATGTATATAGTCACGCATCCCAGTACCATCAGGAGTATCATAATCATCGCCATAGACCATCAATTTTTCAATTTCACCAGTTGAAACCTTCATTATAATCGGCATTAAATTGTTTGGGATATCATTTGGGTTTTCACCAAGAAATCCCGATTCATGCGCCCCTACCGGATTGAAATACCTCAAAATTGTCACTTGCATTTCTCTATCAGCCAACGCTACATCTTTCAAAATTTGTTCAATCATATATTTAGTCTGGCCATAAGGGTTAGTTATCCCAACACCAGTCTGCATTTCTTCGGTTAGCCTCACCCCATCTTGATCACCATAAACAGTCGCCGAAGAAGAAAATACTATCTTCTTCACTCCATATTTCTTCATACATTTTAATAGGTTAATTGTGCCACTTATATTGTTTTCATAATATTTTAATGGCTTTTCAACTGACTCCCCCACCGCTTTTAGTCCAGCAAAATGTATTACCATGTCATAATTGCCGTCGCGAAAAACGTCTTCCATGCCTTTTTCATCCAGCAAATCTACTTGATAAAATCTCGGCTTCTTTCCAGTAATCTTTGCAATATCATCCAGTACAGTGATTTTACTATTAAATAAATTGTCTAGAATCTCGACATCATACCCTTTTTTGATTAGTTCCACAGCCGTGTGTGAACCAATATATCCAGTCCCACCAGTTAACAATATCTTTTCCATACTATCATTATAACACCAATCACCATCAAGACTTAAGTCTCCTTTATCCATTTTATTTTATATGGTAAAATAAAGTAATGAGTATTCCTCGTGTTCTAAATCGCAAAAACCGTATTCTTCTTAGCGAATTAACTAAAACCGATTTCAAACTTCGTTACCAAGGTTCAGTCCTAGGTTATTTATGGGCGCTTTTACGACCACTCATGATGTTTGCCATCCTTTATATCGTCTTCGCTAAACTCCTCAAAATTGGTAGTGATATTCCACATTATCCAGTCTATCTCCTATGTGGTACCACTATGTGGAGTTTCTTTACCGAATGCACACAGCAAGGCATCCAAGCCATCGTCGTAAGAGGTGATCTTTTACGTAAAATTAGCTTTCCAAAATACATCGTCGTAGTTTCAGCTACCCTTACTGCTGTTATCAATATGCTCATCAACATTAGTGTTGTCATTATTTTTGCACTTATCAATGGAGTAACTCCTAGCTGGAGTTGGCTCCTTATTGTCCCCGCCATCTTAGAGCTATATTTACTCTCTCTTGGTATTTCATTCCTGCTTGGCTCCATCAATGTCAAATACCGTGACATCACATCAATCTGGGATGTTGTTATCCAAGCTCTCTTTTATGCTGTACCCATCATTTACCCAATTTCCATGGTTGCCACCACTAGTGTCACCGCCGCCAAAATTATTCTTTTAAACCCGATTTCTCAAGCCGTCCAAGATATTCGCTTTAATCTTATCACCAACGAAACCATCACAACTTGGAACTTTCTCAACCATCCCATTTATGCTCTTATACCAATAATTCTTACTATTGGCCTACTTATTTTCGGTGCTCTCGTCTTTCGTCGAAAATCTAAATTCTTTGCGGAGGAAGTCTAATGAAACGCCCAATCGGAACACGCACAGAAATCAACTTAGACAACGATATTGCTATCAGCGTAAAAAATCTCCACAAAAGTTTCAAACTACCTACCGAACAAGCCTTCGGTTTGAAGCAAGCTTTCTTCAATCGCCTACGCGGCATCAAAGGCTACAAAGAGCAAAAAGTTCTTAAAAATCTCAATTTCGAAATCAAAAAAGGTGAGTTTATCGGCATCGTTGGGCGCAATGGCTCCGGCAAATCTACGCTACTTAAAATTCTCGCTGGCATTTACTATCCAGAAAAGGGTGAAGTCACTATTAACGGTAACCTCGTCCCATTTATTGAACTTGGCGTTGGTTTCAATCCAGAACTCACTGGTCGCGAAAATGTCTATCTAAACGGCGCTCTCCTTGGTTTTTCCAACGAAGAAATGAATTCAATGTATGATGACATTTGGGATTTTGCCGAGCTCGGGGATTTCCAAGACCAAAAACTCAAAAATTATTCATCCGGCATGCAAGTCCGCCTCGCTTTTTCCATTGCTATTCGCGCCCGTGGTGATATCCTTTTGTTAGACGAAGTTCTCGCTGTTGGTGATGCCGCCTTCCAACAAAAATGCAATAATTACTTTGCCAGACTCAAAGACAAAAAACAAACTGTCATCCTAGTTACCCACGCCATGGAAAACGTCCGCAAATTCTGCGACCGCGCCATCCTCATCGAAAACGGCAAAATTACCCTCGACGGCGCCCCAGAAGAAGTCGCCACCGCTTACCTTAAACTCTGGCAATGACCTCTACTCATGCCGAATTGTTCTAAATATCGTGTAGCACCAACCACCATACATCATAATCATCATGCCACAAACCTTCCCTTTAAATATTCAAACATCTTATATATATTTACCACATTTACTTAGTACTTTGACCTTTAAGGTCGCCCAGAAAAGCGCTCTCCTCACTCTTGAATAATACCTTATCAATCTTAGCAGTTTGGCTTTTCATCGCCTTTACCACGACATCAATCGTATTAATCCTCTTTTTCCATGAAGTAAGTGATACTATTATTTTTTATCCATACACCTATCACATCATGCTATAATTGAAAAAGGAGCTTTTCATGATATTTAATAACTTAAAATATAGACTTATCAAACGCAAAATATTATCTCAAGATCCAACTACACAGCGTCGCACCATTTCTGAATTATCACCAGAATTAGCTCATAAAATTTTTTATTTCATCAACTCACAAAAAGATTTAAATCTAGATAACCCTCAAAATTTCAACGAAAAAATCCATTACCTTATGCTTTATGTCCACGGCAACAGAGAGGCCAAACTCGCCGATAAATATCTCGTCCGCGAATACCTCAAAAAACACAACCTAGAAAACATCGCCCCCAAGCTCTATGGTGTTTATAATTCACCAGATGAAATCGATTTTAGCAAACTACCGAATCGTTTTGTATTAAAATGCAACCACGGTTGTGGCGACATAGAATTCTGCGAAAACAAAACAGAGTTCAATATTCAAGCCGCCAAAAAACATCTCGCCAAAGCTCTTGCTGACGATTTTTCCACACACAACCTAGAACCTCACTACCACCACATAGACCACAAAATCATCTGCGAAGAATTCTTGCCAGTCAAAAAAGGCAAATTACCGCTAGACTATAAATTTTATTGTTTTAATGGTAAGGCAAAATTTTTACTCGTCTGTTCTGAACGCGAAACTAATCTACGTTTAGATTATTTTGATCTCAATTGGAATTATTTACCATATGCTAAACCAGAATTTCGCTCCAATAAATCCATCCCCAAACCAAAAAATTTATCAAAAATGGTTCAAATCGCCGAAAAACTATCTAAAGACTTCCCATACGTCCGTATAGATCTGTACAATATCAATGGTAAAATCTATTTTTCCGAAATGACCTTTACCCCAGCCGCCGGCAAAACCGATTACAATACCGAAGAAGCTTTAAACTATATTGGTTCCCTCATCAAACTCCCACCAAAACGCCATAAACCAGAGCACATAAAACTAAGTTATTAAACTTTATTCGAATTCTGTCATCAGACCAAACTCACCATCACCAAATCGAGCCACAGAACATTTATTTTTCAAGATATAATCAGTCGTTTCCTCTTTATTCATAATTGGCAATCTATAAAGCCACTGTAGTTTGCATAATTCCATCTTCTTACCCATATATTTACAGTATATCATGATATAATTACTCTATGGAAAAACCGACTATCTATATTGTTATACCATGTTACAACGAGGCTGAATGCATCAAAGAAACCACCAAGCGCCTCTCCGAAAAACTATCACACCTAATCTCACAAAATAAAGTCAAAAAGACCAGTAAAGTAGTATACGTAGATGATGGCTCAAAAGATAAAACTTGGGAGCTCATTGAAAACATTAGTTCATCCAACAAAACTTTCATTGGCATAAAGCTCTCTCGCAACCGTGGACATCAAAATGCATTACTAGCTGGACTCATGTATGCCAAAGAACATGCCGACGCCGTCGTCTCTATGGATGCAGACTTACAAGACGACATCAACGCTATTGATAAAATGCTAGATAAATTTGCCGAAGGCTATGAAATCATCTATGGCGTCCGTAGCGAACGCAAAAAAGATTCCTTTTTTAAACGCCATACCGCCCAAAGTTTTTACAAAGTCATGAATGCCCTTGGCGTAGAAGTCATCTACAATGCAGCAGATTATCGACTCATGAGTAAACGCGCCCTAGATGAACTTGCTAACTATAAAGAGGTTAATCTTTTCTTGCGTGGCATTGTCCCTCTTATCGGCCTCAAGTGGACCACCGTAGAATATAAACGCGATAAACGCTTTGCCGGCGAAAGTAAATACCCACTCAAAAAAATGCTCAATTTCGCTTGGGATGGTATTTCATCGTTCAGCGTTAAGCCTCTGCGTCTAGTCTTAACCCTCGGTATTATCGTCTTCATGATCAGCCTTTTCTTCCTAGTCTACATCTTCGTTCAATATCTCTGTGGCAACACTGTAGACGGCTGGGCCTTCCTCTCTTGCTCCATCTGGATAGTCGGTGGTCTCGAAATGGCCTGTATTGGCCTTATCGGCGAATATATTGGCAAAATCTACGCCGAATCTAAACATCGCCCGAAATATTGCATAGAGGAAATTACCGATGTCAAAAATCAAAAATAATCTCATAGCATTATTCAAAAACCAAAAGTTTCTCGTCTTTTTTATTTTTATCACCTTCGCTATTTTTATCCTCCTTGAACATCACTTCGCCTGGTTTTGCCATGACGATTTCGGATATGGCTCACTTAGCTATGCCTATGACGCCGGGATCACTGGGCATTCTTTTGGCGTCTCAGAATTAGGAGATTTTCTCGCCGGGCACTATATACACTGGGGGGGCAGAATCTTATATTTTGCAATCAATTGTATTATTTTGTCACTTGGTGTTCATGCTTGGCACATTATCCAAAGTATCGTAATTATAGGGATCTTTTTTGTTATTTACGAACTACTTTCTAAGATATTAGATAAAATCCCTAAAAGCCTCGTCGCGCTCCTCACTGTTATACCATATGGCTTCATCAGCATTATGGTCGCAAGAAGCGGAATTTTCTGGGTAACAGCTTCTGTCTTATATATTTTCCCATTACTGCCTTTTCTTAGTTTTATACTTACATACAAAAATATTTCAAATCATCATTCTCTACTTAAAAAAATCCTCCTATGCATATTAATCTTTATATCCACCTTTTCATATGAACAGATTTCCACCGCCGCCCTTTGTTTTATTACGCTTGTTAGTATCAATAAATGGCTTAAAACCAAAAAGTTTCCCGGCTTCGAATTTGTTCTCTTTCTATTCGCTATTCTAGGCTTCGGCATCTTGATGCTTGCGCCAGGCAATGCTGTTCGTATGGCCCACCCTACCAGTGCAGACTTTTATGCCTTACCAATCCTTCAGAGATTCGCCGTTGGAGTTTCCAATATTTTCACAAATTTCTTTTCTAACTCAAATGCTATTTTCCTATTCATATTTTTAGGATTATCCGTAGCAATAGCAATATATAACGTCAAGGCACCACTTTCAAAACATAAAATCATCAAGATATTAAACATCATCGCCGCACTATCAAATTCTATAGTTTTCCTATTCAATACTATTTATTCTGTAAATGGCGGCTATATTTCATTTTTTAAACTCTCATCTAGCCACCGCTTCATCCAATATACCTCTATAATTATTCTCGTAATCCAATGCCTACTAATACTTTATTCATATTTCACTTATTTATACAAGAAAAAGCATTATCTACTTACCTATTTTGTCATTTGCGCTTTGGCATCACTTTGTGTTATGTCAGTAGCGCCATATTTCCCGTTACGCGCCATGCTAGTTTTTGAATTTTTATTTTTCCCTATTATTTCGGATGTCCTCTCAAGTGCATATCTCAACCGACAAACCCGCAAATCATTTGCTCCGTTCCTTTATGTCTCCATCACGTTAATATCCATATTCAACGTAGCTCAAATTACCCATGGATATTACATCAATAATGCCGCCAATAGTTATAATGATACTCTCTTAAAAACCACATCCGAGAAGATTCTTAACGGTGAACACATCGAATCAATCACATTAAAAAAATTACCAGAACCACTATATGGTAGCGACCAACCCTACGAGGAAAACAACTCCTATATCATCACCTGGATGCTTAGATACTATAGCCTTCCTCAAAATTTAAAAATTAACTATAAGTAAACTATGGCCAAAAGAACCATCAAGCAATCCAAAAAACACAACCTACTACAAAGCGCCACTTTTTTCTGTTTCATTTTTATTTTCGGAATTATTCTCCTAACCTTGCTATGTTTAAGTTGGATCCCATATTGTAAAGAAACTGATTTGCCGCTACCAAATATTTTATCGCTTATTATCGGACTCATTATCACCATACCAATTTACTTTCTCACACGCAAAATCTCAATTTCCGAACACGCCTTTAAAATTATCCTCCCTATAACGTTTATCTCGTTTTATATTTTGCAACTCATTATGCTATATTTTACTTATTTCCATACAGGCTGGGACGCTGGATATCTTAACTCATTGTCCGATTCTGTTGTCACTACTGGATCAGTCCCGTCAGACGACACGTACCTTTCACTCTATCCTAACAATACATTTCTCACCGCAATTTTCGCTATCATTAAATCAGTCCCATTTTTTGGACATCAATATTTCCTAGTCTTAGTCATCAACGCCCTACTAGTCAATCTCGCTTGTCTTTTTACTTGTCTATCAATCAAAAAAATAAAATCATCAAAAACAGCATTATTATCTTTACTCATCCTCATACCACTCCTTCTATTTAGCCCATGGATTATCATCCCATATAGTGACACCTTCGGTATACTACTACCAATCCTCACCTTTTATTTGTATATTTCTTGCCACAAATGGTGGAAATATCCCATTATCACCTTCGTCAGCATTATCGGTTACTTTATCAAGCCCACCATCATTATTATGTTTATCGCTATTATCATGGTTGAATTATTCAACCATAGATTCACTAAACCGAACTTTCTAACTAAACAAAATTTCAAGCGCATCGGTATAACCTTCGGAAGTATACTCCTAGCTTTTCTTATTAGGTTTGGAGCTAACCAATATATTGGCTTTCACCAAGACCAATCCGTTAAACCGATTTCTTTCGTTCACTATCTCGCGATGGGGCAAAACGACGAAAATTGCGGTAAATATTCCGGAATCGATGCAGAAGAATCCAAATACGGTACTAGCTTTGAACTTAATAAATTTAAAGATCGCTTACTCGCAAGAACCCCTTGTACACAACTAAACTTTTTTATAAAAAAGCTACTCACCAACTACGATAATGGTACTTTTGCATGGTCTGGCGAAGGCCACTTCTACTTTAATATACCAGAACGCGACAACAATATTCTCACTAGCTATTTTTACAAAACCGGCGAGCACTATTTAATTTTCGTCCAAGTTAGTCAAATTATTTGGCTTTTCATTCTCTTCGGCTGTCTTTTCATTAAATATCAAAATCCTAATTCTCATCTAGTCCTATATATATCATTAATTGGACTCTTCCTATTCGTCACGCTCTTCGAGGCCAGAGCCAGATACCTCTTTTGCTACGCACCTATTTTCGTAATCTGTGCCGTCATCGGCTATAGTAATCTCAAAAATTCCCTTTACGCCCGCTTTAATCGTAGCTCAAAAACCTCTTCACCGCATCCCGCCAATCTGGCAAAGGCGTAAATCCATTTTCAACTAGTTTAGATTTATCCAACCTAGAATTAAACGGTCTCTTCGCTACAGCCTCCCCTGCAATCTTTTTATATTCTTCAGTAGACACAGGCTTAACCTTTACATTCATACCAGCCTGACTATATATTTCTTTTGCAAAATCCGCCCACGAAATATATCCACCTTCATTGGTCGCATGATAATAACCATATTTACCAGTTTCAATCATATCAACAAGAAGACGCGCCAAATCCACCGTATAAGTTGGTGTGCCGATTTGATCATCCACCACTTTCACCACTTCATGTTTCCTCCCCACCTCAATCATCGTCTTAATAAAATTCTTCCCATTTCTGCCAAACACCCATGCGATCCTGACAATAAAATATTTATCTAAAATCTTAGAAACCTCTAGTTCTCCATCCAACTTAGATTGCCCATATACATTAATCGGTGCATAGTTCTTATCATCTGGTTGCCATGGTTTAGAACCTTCACCGTTGAATACATAGTCTGTTGAAATATATACAAATTTAGCATCTATTTCCTTAGCGGCTTCAGCTAAATTCCTAGTCCCATCCACATTCACTGCGCGCACCACGCTTAAATTCTTTGAGTCTTCCGCCCCATCTACATTCGTCCATGCTGCACAATGCACAATTACATCTGGCTTAATTTCTCTTACAACCTCAAATACACGATCTTTATCGGTTATATCTATTTGCACATGTTCAAAATCTGCTTCTGTCTCTGATCTATCCGCACCAATCCCCTCATATCCACGACGAGCTAATTCTTCCATTACGTCAAACCCGAGTTGTCCACTCGTACCAGTTACGAGTACTTTCATCTATTTACCTCCGTACATTTCTTCGTAATAGTTTTTGTAATCACCAGAAATAATTTCTTCCCACCAATCTTTATGATCCAAATACCATTTAATAGTCTTTACTATACCGTTTTCAAATTTAGTTTCTGGCTCCCAACCGAGTTGCGTCTTAATTTTTGTCGGGTCTATCGCATAGCGCCTATCGTGACCTTTGCGATCTTCGACAAAAGTAATTAAACTTTCTGGCTTACCGAGTTCTTTTAATATCAACTTCACAATATCAATATTTGCCATTTCATTATGGCCACCAACATTATAAATCTCACCTATACAATCCGCATGAATAATCATATCAATTGCCTTACAATGATCTTCTACATACAACCAGTCACGTACATTCTTACCATCACCGTATACTGGCAAAGGTTTATCATTGAGCGCATTAATTATCATTAATGGGATTAATTTCTCCGGAAAATGATATGGTCCATAATTATTAGAACATCTAGAAATAGTTATCGGCAAACCATAGGTTCGATGATATGCTAAAGTCACTAAATCCGCCGAAGCTTTAGATGCACTATAAGGACTAGATGTATGTAAATTTGTTTTTTCCGTAAAGAACAAATCTGGTCTATCAAGTGGCAAATCACCATAGACTTCGTCTGTCGACACTTGATGATATCTCTTTACTTTATATTTCCGACATGCATCCATCAAAACTTGTGGACCCAAAATATTAGTCTCTAAAAACGCCTGTGGATCAAGAATAGATCTATCCACATGAGATTCAGCCGCAAAATTTACTACAATATCTGGATGCTCTTCCTCAAACAATTTCTCTACCGCTTCCCTATCACGAATATCCGCCTTTACGAATCTAAAGTTTGGATTTTCCATTGCTTTTTTCAAAGTGGAAAGATTACCAGCATAAGTCAAAGCATCCAAACATACTATTCTATAATTTGGATATTTTTTTAACATATAGTACACAAAATTCGACCCAATAAATCCCGCCCCACCGGTCACAATAATAGTTTTTTTATCCATTAAACCTCCTTAAATTTAAATTCAAGCTCCTCTAGTTTCGGATGCTTCAAATCCTTCTCTGACAAAACTAATTCACCGTCTATCTTAGGCCATTCAATTCCTACTGAATCGTACATAACCCCACCCTCATCCTCTGGATGATAAAACTCGTCGCACTTATAAGCGAATTCGGCCTTATCTGACACTACCAAAAAACCATGTGCAAAACCACGTGGTATCATCAACTGTTTTTTATTCTCTGCCGACAATAATTCACCTACCCATTCGCCATAAGTCTTAGAATTTTCACGCAAATCCACAGCCACATCAAATACCTCTCCAGACAAAACTCTTACCAACTTTGCTTGTGGATGCTCCTTCTGGAAATGAAGACCTCTAAGCACACCTTTTCTAGACGAGGACTGATTATCTTGTACAAATTTGTAATTAAGTCCAGCTTCAGCAAAATCTGTTTCGCTATAAGTTTCCATAAAATACCCACGTTCATCACCAAACACGGTCGGCTCTATTACATAAACGCCCTCAATTTTCGTTGGATTGAATTTAAACTTACTCATTAATCTCTCGTTTTTCCTTCTGCCACATTGAATAAATGTTGACCATAAGAAGATTTTTTGTATTTGGTTGCAGATTCCAAAAGCTGTTCTTTAGATATCCAACCGTTCTTGTATGCAACTTCTTCTGGAGCCGCAATCTGAATCCCCTGGCGTTTTTGTACCACTCTTACAAAATCCGAAGCATCCGCCAACGAATCCATAGTACCAGTATCTAACCAAGCTGACCCACGCCCTAGAAGTTGCACGTCCAAAGTCCCTTCCTTTAAATACATTTCATTTAGCGTCGTAATCTCAAGTTCCCCGCGATCAGAAGGCTTCACTTTTTTGGCTTTCTCAGACACTCCAGCCGGATAGAAATAAAGCCCGGTCACCGCATAATTACTCTTTGGCTGTTTTGGTTTTTCCTCTATGGATATTGCTTTCCAATTCTTATCAAATTCCACTACACCAAATCTCTCTGGGTCACTCACATGATAACCAAACACCGTAGCACGCCCATTTTTGTCTGCGTTCTTTGCCGACTCTTTCAGCATTTCTGAAAAACCAGCACCATAGAAGATATTGTCTCCCAGAATCATCGCACAGGCCTCTCCATTAATAAAATCTTCACCAAGAATAAAAGCCTGCGCTAAACCATCTGGCGATGGTTGTATCTTATATGATAAATTTAAGCCAAACGAACTACCATCCCCTAGTAGTCTCTCAAAATTTCCAATATCTTCCGGTGTAGAAATCACCAAAATATCCTTAATACCAGCAAGCATTAATGTAGATAATGGATAATAAATCATTGGCTTATCATACACTGGCAACATCTGTTTAGAAGTGCCTAGCGTCAATGGATAAAGGCGCGTCCCAGACCCACCGGCCAAAATAATTCCTTTCATTTTATCTCCTTTTTATATTTAAAATCCTCTTAAAATACCTCTCGATCGTCTTCATATTTTTTCTCCTTCGTACATAAGCATATATCTGAGCCGGGGTCTTATTCAGAATAAAATACTCTAGTTTTGGCATACCAACCATTTTAGTGTATTTCTTCACGTATGAATTACCCTGAATATCTAATTTCTTATACTTCTTTACAAACTCTCTTATCATGCTATTTCTCTTTCTCATATTCGTCATGTCACAAATTATATACACCAAAATGGCAATCAATTGATTAGATATTATAATGCCACTAATCAAATCCGCCTGGTCTGGCCTAATCTCGCTAATTTTATCAATTGCTTGTTTACAGGTATCAAACACTACTAGTCTATTCTTATTGAATCTTGAGTTTTGAATTGATCCGCTACGTTGATAATACTTATAAAAAGCGCTCGGTACATATTGAATATTTTTCGCCAACGCCATCAAAACCGGAGTTATCGCCACATCCTCATTATTTTTCCCCTCAGGATATTGCAATCCTCCAAATAATTTCCGCCTCACCATCTTATTGTTAGACGACGCCATTAACCCATCTACTAAAAAGCCATAAAGTCTACTATTCTCTCGCTCATGAAAAACCTTACAATATTTAGTTTTACCATCCTCATATACTAATTCCATATCGCAAATCACTACATCAGCATCAGTTTCAATCGCTTTTTTTAGCATTACATTATAACCATTTTGCAAGATCTTATCATCGACGTCCATAAAAATCACATACCTACCAGTCGCCTTTTTTATTCCAAAATTTTTCGCTGACGACAAACCACCATTTTTCTTATAAAAATACTTCACCACAATATTCTCTTTGGCAATTTTCTTCACAATCTCAGCCGTATCATCTTTTGACCCATCATCTACCACAATTACTTCCGCTTTTTCAGGCAATCCCTTAAGCACTGATTTTAAACAATCCTCTACATATTTTTCACCATTATATGCACAAATAATAATACTCAATAATATTTCATCCTGGACTTTTTTATCTTCAAGCATTTTTTTTAAAGGTATATCTATATATCTCATCTCATCATCCGAAAAGTTAAAAGTATCTATTAAGGTCCTACGTCTTAATGCTATCTTGTTCTTTGCTGTCTTGTCCAATCTAACGTCTGCTCCAATACCATCTTGCACCACAACAATTTCATTATAATGCACATAATTGTCCGTAGTTAAAGTCACCCCCCTGTCGTGCATTCTATGATAGTTTAAAGACTCGTCACAATAAGCAATCTTACCATTAAGTAACACTTTGGAATAAAAGTACCAATCTCCCGCCAAGGTAAACTTCATGGCCTCATCTAAATATTTTGCAAAAATCGCTTTCTTGCGAAAAACTACACTAGATACATTTGCAATTGTATTATTTACGCATAAAACTTGTTTTAATTCATCTTTTCCATCTAACACATAACTATGTCGCCAGTGCCCAGTGTCAAACATATCAATCCAATCTCTCAGATCACGCTTTATTCTCTTCCCATTTTCATCTATTGCGCAAGACTCCGCATACGAAATTACAACATTCTTATCTGAAAAAGCCGACATCACCGCATTTAAGAAATATTTACTACATGAATCATCAGCTTCGCATATCCATACAAAATCACCCTCACTTTCCAAAAAACATTTCTTCCACTGTTTAAAGACGTTTCCACTATTCTTTTTATTCGGAATAAACTTTACTCTAAGATCTGGCCTTTTAGTTTTAAGTTCCACTAAAATCTCTTTAATGACAGCTATACTATCGTCAGTAGATTTATCGTCCAATATAATCAATTCGTAAATAGGATATTTCTGTTTTAACACCGAATCAACCCGTTCTCTCATATAACGCGCATAATTATAGTTCGGTATTACCACGCTTACCTTTTGAATTTCGCTTGGAGTAAAATACTTTTTAAAGCTAAAGTGTATTCCATTAAATTTTATTATTGGTTTTATTATGAACGCCATTAATGTCAAAAAACCAGACATTACCACCACCCATAAATTACAATATTTCTGCAAAACCAAAACTACGCCAACCACCCCACACACAGATAGCATTACCGCAAAAATAACAATATTTTTTCGACTATTTATCCGTTTGAAGTTTAAAAGTGACACTAAAAGCACTACTGTCGGCAACACCACCATGCTTACATAAGTAGAATCATTCGCCCAAAGCGCCAAAGATATAGTAACCATAGGCATCACTAAAAACATAGTAATCGTCGCAATTTTATGTCCATTTATTCTTAAATATAGTAAAAACAACGCCAATACGGTAATACACCCCAATATATAATTTATTACCGAAAGAACACTCTGCTTGTTATTTGTAAAAAAAAGTAAAACACACATCACCGCTAAGACTAATTCAACCATAGCAAAAACCAGCCTAGGGCGATCCGCAATTCTAAGAATAATCTTCCTCAAACTCATTATATCCATTATACCACAATTCACCTCACCCATCTGATATGTTATAATATACTTATAAACCATGGGCACTAAACAAGATATCAAAATATCAGTTATCATACCAATCTTTAATGCTGAAGATTTTTTGCCTGAATGCCTTCAAAGCATCTGTGACCAAACACTTCATGACATTGAGATTATCTGTGTCAATAACGGTAGTAATGATAATTCTCTACAAATTCTTGAGAGTTTTGCCAAACGCGACCAACGCATTAGAATTTTAAACATTACAAAATCCAACGCCGGAGCCGCTAGAAACGCCGGACTCAAAATTGCACGCGGCGAATATCTATCCTTTATTGACGCCGATGATTTTACCGAACCCAAAATGCTAGAATCTACCTACAACCTCGCAGTAAAACACCGCTCCGATATTGTAGTCTTTGATTTTTACACTTTTGACAACAACACCAAGACCAGGCTAGATAAACACTCCAACATTTTTCCAGAAGTACCTGAGTCGACTTTTTCTCCAGACAAAATCAGCTCATCCCTATTTGGAGCATTTAAAAATTGCCCTTGGAACAAACTATTCCGCAAAGATTTTATTACGGAACACCAAATTAAATTTCAAGAAATTCCCCGCAGCAACGACATCTTCTTTACCTATATTGCTTTAGCTACATCCAGCAAAATCACCGTTTTAAAACGCCCTCTCATCAATTATCGTATTAATAACAAATCTAGTTTGCAAAGCACCAACGAATTATCCCCGCTTTCATTTTGGGACGCATTTAAATTGATAAAATATCAACTCACTAAACTAAATCTTTATTCACGGTACGAACAAACTTTCTTAACGGAACTACTCAATAACGCCATCTATAATCTTGAAAAAATCACAGATCACCATAATAATGCTTATAGCTACCTTTTTAACACTATCCGCTATGGCACCGAAATAGAGTTCTCTATCTCTGACCACCCAGCCACCTATTACAACCCAGACTCGTATCGAAAATATCAGACCATTATTAAAACTCCTTCCGCCGAAGAAATAGTTAAAACGGCAATCGCAGAAATTACATCTTCTAGATCGCATAAGATTGGTCTCGCTATCACTAAAATCCCACGCTTTATCCGTAATGTTATTCATAAAAAGGAGAGGTTATGAAAATAGCAGTTGCTGGGATCGGCTATGTTGGACTATCACTGTCAATTTTGTTATCGCAAAAACACCAAGTTATTGCCTATGATATTCAACCAGACAAAGTCAACTTGCTTAATCAATTCAAATCGCCAATTAAAGACACCTATATCGAAAAATACCTATCCGAAAAAAAACTCAACCTTACCGCCACCACTAACTATGAAGAAGCTTTTAAGGGGGCCTCGTTCATTATTATTGCCACCCCCACTAATTACGATGAAATAATTAATCGCTTCGACACTACCAGCGTTGAACAAACTATCGAAAAAGCCCTCGCTATGGCCCCCAAAAATTCAACTATCATTATTAAATCCACCGTACCAGTTGGCTATACCAAATCTATCCAACAAAAATATCATACTAAACGCATCATTTTTTCACCAGAATTTCTCCGTGAAGGCAAAGCACTCTACGACAATCTTTATCCTTCTCGTATTATCGTCGGTAGCAAAGCCCCAACAGCTCACCAATTTGCTAACCTATTATTAGAAGGCTCTCTTAAGTCAGACGTCAATATACAATTCACTAACTCTACCGAAGCGGAAGCTATCAAGCTCTTTGCCAATACCTACCTAGCCATGCGTATTGCTTATTTTAATGAGCTCGACACTTATGCTGAAATCAAAAATCTCAATCCTAGAGAAATCATTGATGGCATTTGTGCTGATCCACGCATCGGCAACCACTACAACAATCCTTCCTTTGGATATGGTGGCTATTGTCTACCAAAGGACACTAAACAACTCCTTGTCAATTTCAGTAACGTTCCCAATAACATAATTTCAGCCATAGTCTCCGCAAACGTTTCGCGGAAACAACACATAATAAACATGATTTTACGGCGCCATCCCCAAACCGTCGGTATCTACCGCCTAACCATGAAATCTAATTCTGACAATTTTCGCTTTAGCGCTATCCATGACATCATTAAATCTCTCCAAGATTCAAATATAGACCTTATTATATATGAACCCACCATTAACTCTGGTTTTTTCGAGAATATTCCTGTAATTAATGATCTTTCAACTTTTAAAACCAAAGCTAACCTTATTGTTGCCAACCGTACATCAGATGAGCTGTCTGATGTTAAATCAAAAGTTTATACTCGCGACCTATTTTCTAGAGATTAACATTTTCAAAATTTTATCTAAACACTATATATTATAAAAAATCTCACTAGTATATAATACTTTACTATATGACAATTAATCTTTTATTTCTGTAAATAACCACTTCTGATTTGATCCACTATGGTTTCCATATATTATCACTGGAGCTAAACTATCTATCCTGCCGCTATCTACATCTAATACTTTTTTTGAACAAGCAGAAGTAATTTGATAATAACCGTCCATCGTTCTCTCCAAATACCATCTCTGATTACACCCGCCATTATATTGCCATAAAATAACCCGCGAGCCATTATCGACTCCACCATTATAAACATCCAAGTACAGATTTGACTCAGGATTATAGATAAAATATCCTGAATCAATACCCGACTTTTTAAACTTAAAAGTTTGGTTTGCGTTATTCATTATTTTCTTTTTATACATAATTAACTCGCCGTATTTTAAATTTTTATTTACTCCGCCGCTTACATCTAAAACCATATTTCTATCTTCGCTCACCGCTATAGTATAAGTATTTTTTTCTAAATCTACTTTTTCTTCAGATATAGGTTCAAAATTCCACTTTTGATTTTTACTTCCTTGTCTATTATAAATAATTAAGCTTTGTCCAACCACTGCATTATTTTTTGGCACATCCAAAGCTTTACCAGTACAAGCGGAAACTATTTCATAGTCACCCTCTATTTTTTTAATCATCCAACGCTGGTTACATCCACCATTTTCTCTCCATACTATCACTTTTGTTCCGTTTTCAACATTACCGTTATAAACATCCAGCAATAAGCCTGTTGAGTGATTTTTAATTTTATAAAATCCAGTCTCACTGTCGTATTCAACATCAAAAAGCTGATTAGCAATTGTCCCATTGGGTGATTTTTTATTCCATAAATTTATTTCGCCACTCTCCATACCTCTGACTACACCTCCTTTTATATCAATAGCCATTTTATCAGATAAAACCGTAAGAATTTGGTATGTACCATCCTCCAACTCATGTGTTTCGGGGCTAACTTCGAAAAATTTCCAAACCCCATCATTGTCCACTGCGGAATTACGAATCCCAATCTCATTTTCAGATAACGATACTAGGCTCTTACCATCGCAAGCAGATACTAACATATAATAGCCTAATTTATTTTCCCTTTTAATATTCCACTTTTGTCCACAGTCACCATTCTTTTTATTAATTACAAGTGAGCCATTTTCCAGATCTAAATATAACCCAGAATCCTCATTATAAATCATATAGTACCCCGATGCATCATTATATTTCACCATAAAAGTTTGATTACTGGCACTATTCTCTTTCGTCTGATATAAAATAACCCTTTCAGAATTCATCTCCGATCTTATTCCGCCATAAATATCAAACGACCTATTGTTATATTTTTTAGAAGTTATTTGATATTTTCCATCTGGTATTGTTCTGCCTAACTTCTCTATATATTCACTCGTTATCCCCCCAAACCAATCCTCAAAATACAAATAAAAATTCCTATTCCCGTACGCTCCACAATGCGCCGTCCCATAACCGGCTGCAAGAGCCCCTGCATTTGGCTGATATGGTGTATAACGATACAGGGCCGACGTCGCGAGTGATCGGATATTTACCACACCCCCTCCACAATCCGCATCCGGATTATATTGTATATAGTTATTACCTAGTGGATAGTTTGTCCACCCGCCATCTAGCACCGTGCGGAATAACGCCGCCGCCTTCCTTACCTGATTTTTAAATCCATAATATTGCGAAGAACACGGCGCTGTGTCCGGGCACCCATATCCCGTTGCAGTCTTGTATTGTCGATCATTTGGCCAAGAATCCGTAATTAAACCTTGCTCTTTTTGCAATAAAACAATCAAAACCTGTGGATTTATTTTATAATCCTGCGCCGCCTGCCATATAATATGTGCTGCAGAAGCACCACCTGGAGCGCTATCACCATAAGCTGTCCCATCGCCAAAAGTCTCATCCGCCAAACACACAAAATGACCATCTTTAATGTGATAAGAATAATTTGTATAATAACTTGCCAAATAAGTCCGCGTATCATTACAATTCCCTTTTTGCTTCAAAAAGTTCTGTATCTCCGCTTCACTCATCGAGTTATAATTACTCATCTGATAATCTGAAATAATATACCCTGGGTCAAACCCAGCCAAACTCGCCGCTTCGGTGTCTTCGCTACCCTTAAATTTTTGCGTCAAAAAGGTAAACAAAAATACCGCTACAAACGCCCCCAGAATAACAAACAAAATTCTCTTATCTCTCCTGCGTCTGCTCATATACTTACCTCCCCATTTATAGTCCCAGTTTTACCACCAGCGTTTAATTTAATCATAATTTGATAATTTCCTTTGCCCAATTCATTTACCAGCACATCAAACCCTTCACAGGTTGCCGTCGTTACCGAATTAATATTAGCAGAAGCACTATATTTTACTCCACCTTGGATCAAGCTTAATTCACAACTCCCACCCTCCAAAAACTGATCAATGTTCACTCTTATCATTAATTTTTCACCAACCACATCCGCATAGGTAATCACGCCAGTTAATTCATCTAACTCATTTGGGTCTTCACCATCATATTGCACAACTGGCTCTTTTTCTTCCACGATCATATCTCCAGTAGAGCCTTTGCCTCCTTTATCTTCTTCGGGCACGACCTCTTCTATCATTTCACTACTTTCATCCTCCTTCTCCTCGGCTCTAAAATATCCATCCCACACAAAATACCCCACCACTCCAGCCATAACGAGAAGCGTCAAAAACAATATCAAAAATAATTTTTTTCTATTTTTTCTCCTACGTTTTTGTGCCATAATCACAGTACTCCAATTTAATTATAAGCACTTTAAACAGATTATTCAAGGTTTAACTCTAATATTTCTGCCGCTTTTTCTAGTACCTTTTTCTCTTCTTCAGTACACCCCACCATTCTCGCCTTAAACAAATCTACTGTCTCTTCGTGTTTATAATCCAAAACTTCCAATGATCTGGCCGCGCCAGGCACTTTCTTTAATACCCCCTTAGAAACCAAATTATCTATATGTTCAGCCACTGCCGACACCGATGATAATCCAAGCCCAGACATAATCTCCCGGTAAGACGGCGAATAACCATTCTCCTCTGTAAAATCCTGCAAAAAATTCAAAACCGCTAATTGTTTTTTTGTAAGTTTTATAGCCATTATGCTATAATTATAAACAATGGAAAAAAATAAATCAATTGATGGGCTTTCCTCTCGTCGCTCTAAAAAAGCGACAAATACCAATACAAAAAAAACTTTCCCTCAGAAAAAGCCCGCGAAAACCACTAAGTCAACCAAAATCACCGTAGAAGAGCCCACAAATAAAGATGTGCCAACCGATAAAATAATAGCCGAAGAGTCTTCGGTCAAAGTGTCTTCAAAACTAGCCGTCGACGCCAACGAAGATTTTCTTAAGCCCACTCAAGTCTTTGATTTTGACGAAAAAAGTGGCGACCTTATAGCTGCAAAAGATATCGATAAGAAAAAGAACAAAAAAGAAAAGAAAGAAAAAAAACAGAAAAAACCAATGTCGAAAAAACGCAAAATCATCACCTGGACGGCGTTAATTATTGTTTTTATATTAATAGGTGGAGTAATTTGGTTTATTATTTGGGGTAATGATATTATTGCAAAAATTACTGGCGGACAAGGCAACGTACTTGATCTCGTCAAATTTATTGAACCCACTTATGAACCATTAAAAACCGACGCTAACGGTCGCACCAATATTCTGGCTTTCGGTACTAGCGGCTACAACATGGAAGGCGACGAAGGCGATGGTATCCATGATGGTGCACAACTTACGGATTCTATTATGGCAATAAGCCTAGATCAAGAAACTGGTGACGTAGCCATGTTGTCCCTTCCTCGCGATCTCAAAGCCTCCCCTACCTGTACAGCCACTGGCAAAATCAACGAAGTCTACTGGTGTAATAATATGCATGGTGAAGATGAAGCTGCCGGGGCCACTGCCCTCATGACTGAAGTTGGCGATATATTAGGATTAGATTTTCAGTATTATGCCCATTTAAACTGGGGATCATTAGTGCAGATTGTCAATATTTTGGATGGTATTAATATAACCCTAGACGAGGATATAAGTGATTATTACTATACCGAAGCCGTCTTTGAAGCTGGAGTAACCTACACAATAAACGGTGAAGAAGCCCTTGGCCTAGCTCGTGCTCGTCATGGTACTACCAGCGGAGATTTCTCCCGTGGCGCTTCTCAACAAAAAATCTTAATTGGTATTAAAGAAAAAATCCTCGAAAAAGACTTTTCTATTTCAGATTTATTAAACCTCGCCACTACACTTGGCGACAATCTTCGTACTAATTTCTCAGTTGATGAACTAAAAACCTTTGCACATCTTGCCTCTACTTTAGATTTTGACAGTATGCGTCAAGTCTCTCTTATCGAACCAGAACGCCTCGTGACTACCGGCAATATAAATGGTATTTCTTACGTCTTACCGTCTGCTGGTGTTGGCAACTACGGCGATATTCAAGAATATGTCGCCAGGATGTTCTCTAGTGATCCACGTATCTACGAAGATTATACTATTCTAGTGCTAAACGCTACTGAAACATCTGGCCTAGCCTCCGCCGAAGAAACAAAATTAGAAGAAGATGGTTACTACAATATCTATATAGACGACGCCCCAGAAAGCGAGTACGAAGAAGGATATACCTTATACACTCTTACAAACAATGCTCCGGGTGTCCAAAAACTCCTTTCCGAAAAATACAACACCACCGCAAAACCTCTCGAAGACCTCCCCACCAACATTCCTACAGACTACGACTTCATATTAATAATCAACACCTCAGCAGAATAGTTTTATAGCAGCGGGACTTGTTTGTTGTAATTTTAGCAACATAGGTCAAGAAAAATCTCCTTATTTTTGGGAGATTTTTCGTTGCTAAGTTGACAAAATTACAACAAACAAATCTGGCCTAAATCTATTATGCTGCTATAAAACTATTCTGCTGAGACCTTGCTGATTATTAGCTTTCGTTCTCTCCCTTCCCCCTCAGAATGAGTCTCTATATCTGAATAATCACCGGCTAACTTGTGTACCACGCGCCTATCAGCCGCATTAAGGTTTATTTCCATTGGCTCACCAGTGCGACGTACTTTTGCAATCCATCCTTCTGCCTTTTCAGCAATCCTATCAGCCCTCTGACGCTTATAATTAGCCACATCCACATTTACTCTCGTTACTTCAGCCTCTTTTGATACTAAAGCCATCGAAACTATATGCTGAAGAGCCCTTAAATTATCTGCATTCTTACCAATTAAAAGTGAGTTAAGTGAAGTAGACGGCACAGAAAGCTGTATTACCTCATCATCAATCGTAGAATTCACGGCCACATTTATACCAAAGAAACTCAGCAGATCCTCCAGATATCTTGCTGCAAATCTAATTGATTCGTCTTTATTCATATTTTATCTCCTTTTCTTTTTAATATCTTTCGCGGAGATTCTTGTAATTTTTGTTCCTGTTTTTTTATTTTCGACCACTTCGGCCTCTTTTATATTTCTAAGCTCTTTTAAGACTGCTCTATCAGTTGTTGCATCAATTTCCGCATCAACTTTCTTTAACACTATTTTTTGTTGCAATATCGTAATGATGTTACTGAGGAAATAATAAAACGCCAATGCGCCATTAAGATTAAACATAATAATAAACATCATAATTGGCATCATTGCAGACATCTGTCCAGTCGTCATACTACTAATTTCAGACTCGTCAATCTCCTTACCTTCTTTTGCCTCTCTCAAAATGTCACGGAATTTTTTCTTCTTTTCAGATTTACCGGAAGGCATCTGCTGTTTTGTGGCCCAATATTGCACCACCGAAGCCATCACTGCACATACCAATATAAACAATGCGCTCCAGGAAAACTTTCCCATCAAGGCATCACTAGCTTTCACATTAAGATTAATCACTCCAAATAGTTGTGGCTGAAAATCATAGAGCGCCTGTTTTTCCTCAACACTCATTTCTGTATCGCTATAATGTTCTAGATACTTTGCTTGTTTTTCTTCTAAAATCTTAATTTCAGACCCCTCGTATGCCACAATACCATATGCACGATTCATTAGATTATCTTGTGGTAAAGGCGTTGCAATTACTCTAATTGCTGAAAAAATTGCAATAAATATCGGGAGCTGGATAATTAATGTCACAATCGAAGCAAATGGCTTTACATTGTATCTCTTATAAAGATCCATGGTTTGTAAAGATTCCAATTGTTTATTCCCTTTGCAATTTTTCTTAATCTGAGTTAATTCCGGCTGAATCTTCCTAATCAATTTTGTTTGATTAAGCTGCCTCTTAGTTAACGGGAACATCAAAAGTTTTACTAAAACCGTAAAAATGATAATCGCCAAACCAAAATCATGCACCAAATTAAATATTACAAACAATATATTTACAATTGGTCTCACCACGATTAAATCAATCAAATTAAATGGACTACCAGTAATGATCGATCCAATTACAAATAAAATAAATATCCCCCAATAGATATACTTTTTCACACTCTTTTTGTCCATTCTACTTATTATAACACACCTTGGCCTCAGCTACCAACTCACCCAACATCTTCTCTAATTCACTAAATGGTAGCTTCATTAAATCTTTTGAATACACTACAAAAATATAATCATATTTTTTTGGTATATTCTCAAAATTAATCCTTAGAGCCTCATAAATTCTTCGCCTAATCCGATTTCTCCCCACTGCAGTTTTCTCAACCTTCTTAGACACTACTACGGCTAAGCGTGTAAAACCTTTCGTATTCTCAGCAAAAACCAAAGACATCTTCGGTTTACGAATCGTCTTCCCTTTTTGATAAACATATCTCACTCCACCTCGTGAGTGAAAACGATATTTTTTGCTAAGCATAATATATATATTATATCAAATAAGCCCCGGAGGGCTTATTAAGTTAAGCAGTTAATCTTGCACGACCTTTGAGTCTACGACGGGCTAAAACCTTGCGTCCATTTTTTGTAGCATTTCTTTTCATAAAACCATGCTCAACTTTGCGTTGCCTTTTATGTGGCTGATATGTACGTTTTGGCATATTATTCCTTAAATTTTAATTTATTTCAAATTCTTTATATAGTATAACTCATTTTTCCACAATTTTCAAGAAGTTTTCCACACTATAAACAGATAATCGCATCTTCTTGTGGAAAAAACCTTATCTGTTAATTTAAAAATATATTATATAACATTTTTACCCTTAAAAACCTGTGGAAAACTTTTATTTCCGTGCTATAATACAACAAAAGGAGGCCCAAAATTCTATGTATGATGTCTGGAAAAACGTACTTGCCGAAATCGAACAGCAAATATCCACTGCTAATTTTTCAACCTGGTTTCAAGATACCTCTCTTTTATCTACAGATAATGGAGAAATTAAAATCGGCGTCAAAAACTCCTTTTATGTTAAACAGCTTCGTAATCGTTATCTAGATATTATTAAAACCGCTCTTACTAATAATAATATACCAATTACTAGCGTGGACTTCGAAGTTCAATCTAGCGCAAAATCAAAAGTTCGCCCCCGCGAAGTTGTTGCTAGTGATAATCTAGTAAAATCCCGTGTCAAAAAAATCAAAAACGACCTAGAAAACAACACATCAGACACTGGCTTAAATAGTAAATATACTTTAGATAATTTTGTCGTCGGATCAAATAACGACCTAGCTGTTTCTGCCGCACGTAGTATTATAGATTCACCAGGCGACCGCTATAACCCATTTTTCCTATATGGTGGACCTGGTCTTGGTAAAACCCACCTCGTCCAAGCTATCGGTAATGAGTTATTAAAAAAGAACCCAAATCTTAAGATTTTCTACACCCCGATCTCGCATTTTTATTCAGATTTTATTGATGCAGTCAAATTAGGTAAAGGTAAAGAATTTAATCATAAATTCCGTAAACTAGACGTCCTTATTATTGATGATTTTCAGTTTATCGTCGGTAAAGAAAAATCTCAAGAAGAATTCTTTAATATTTTTAATGATCTTTATCAATTAAATAAACAAATTATTGTCACTAGTGATCGTCTACCTTCACAAATTAAATCTGTAGACGAACGCCTCGCTTCTCGTCTTACCTGGGCTGGTGCTTTTGATCTTCAACTTCCAAAATTCGAAGATAAATGCGCTATTCTTCGTGCTAAAGCCGAAATTATGGGTGCCGAAATCGAACCGGAAGCTATCGAATATATCGCTGAAAACGTCAACACCAACATCCGTGATCTTGAAGGTGAATTTTCTACTATATTATTAATGTCTGAAGTTCGCGGCCTTACCCCTCTAGAGCTTATTGAAAATGGATCTATAAATGTCAATAAATCCTCCAAGCTTCGCCCAATATCCTCAAAACAAATCGTCGAAAAAGTCGCCAAATATTATAATTTACCAGTTAAGGAAATGTGTGGTAAATCTCGTGTCACTAATATTAAAACCGCTCGTCAAATCGCGATGTTCTTATTATCCAAAGAACTAAATTTAAGTACTAATAAAATCGCAAGTGAAGTTGGGGTAAAAGATCACACTACTGTAATGCATGGTGTTAAAAAGATCGAAAATGATCTTAAATTAAACTTCACTCTTCGTGATCAAATTGAAGAGATTAAGGAAAAAATCTATGGCTAATTATTTTGTGGAAAACCAGTGTAAAAATATCTGCAAATCTTTGTGTAATTCTTGCGCAATTTTTTGTGCATATTTTTACAAAAAGCATTGTTTTTGTGTAAAAAATCCTTTATTCACAAACTTTTCCCACTTTTCCCACCACATTTTAAACAAATCAAAACTCTCTATTAAATACTTATTTTTCCACTATTCCACAATGCCTACTATTACAATTACTAAATATTTATAAAATTAAAAGAAAGGAGAATTTATGAAAATTAAAGTCACACAAGAAAAATTAAGTAAAGCTTTAAATAATGTTAGTCGTGTAGCTATAGGAAAAGTTACACTCCCAATCTTAAATAATGTATTAATTAGAGTGGATAATAAAAAAGTATCTCTAGTTACAACTAATCTAGATATGGCGATCATAGATTTTCTCCCAGTATCTAGTTCTGAAGATGGTGTAATTACTGTACCAGCAAAACTACTTGCAGAATTTGTTTCTAATCTTCCAAAAGGTGAAACTATAGAAATTTCTTCGAAGGGCGCAAAAGTCACAATTAGTGCCGGAAAATATTCTTCAACTATTAATGGTGTAGTCGCAGATGACTTTCCAGAGTTACCAGAAATAAATGAAAAAACCGCAGTTACATATAAAATCAGCGTAGATGAATTCAAAAATAGCGTTGGTCAAGTTATTATTGCGAGCTCAAATGATCTTACTCGCCCAGCTTTAACTGGAGTTTATTTTAATACTATTAAAGACACCTTAGCTATCGCCTCAACTGATGGTTATCGTTTAGCCGAGAAAAAACTAATTACTGGTGTTAAAAGTGAAGTAAAAGCTATAGTCCCATCAAATTCACTTCAAGAAGTACTCCGCTCAATAAGTGATGAAATGGAAGAGGTAGAGATTTCCTTCAATGAAGACTTAGTGCGTTTTCGTATGGGCGAAGTAGAAATTATTTCAAAATTAATTGATGCGAGTTTCCCAGATTATCAAAAACTAATTCCAAAAGATAATAATATAAAAGTGGTTTTAGATCGTGAAGAATTAATGCGTGTCACTAGACTTGCAGCACTTTTCGCCCGCTCAGTAGGAGGATCTATTATTTGTGAAACCGTGGCCCCAGATATTTTCTCAGTAAAGTCTATTGCTAATGAATTTGGTGAAAATGATTCAAAAATAGAGACCAAAGTAGATAAAGAAGGAAAAGTTAACTTAAATTCCCGTTTCCTTATTGATGCCTTAAATGCTTTAGAGGAAAAGGAACTAGAATTTAGTTTTTCAGACCGTATCGCTCCAATTATTGTTAAAAATAAAAAGAATAATAATTACACCCATATAATAATGCCACTAAACTCATGATAATTAAATCTATAAAATTATTTAATTTTCGTAACCACGCTAAATATGAATTAATTTGCGATAATAATACATCGTTAATTATTGGTGAGAATGGTAGTGGAAAAACCTCAGTACTTGAAGCTATTTATATTTTAACTAATGGTAAAAGTTTTCGCGCCACTGACCCAGAGATCATTAAAAGAGACGCTGATTTTTACCGTGCAGAGCTAGAATATATTAATGGTGAAATAAATATAGTTACCTACGATGGCTCCAAAAAAACTTTTTTAGTTTCCAATAAAAAAACCTCTAGATTACCAAAAAAGAACAAATATCCAGTTATACTTTTTCAGCCATCCGACCTTAATCTTATTAGTCATTCCCCATCCCGCCGTCGCGATTATTTCGATCGCATTTTTAGTCAATTTGACGAAAATTATTCCACAAGTTTACATAAGTATGAAAAAGCCCTCAAGCAACGCAATGAACTTCTTAAAAATCCCAACCTTACAAAAGAAACAGTTTTCTCCTGGAATATCTTACTTTCAAAATACGGTATAGACCTATATAATCTTCGCCAAAAATTTATCGATGAAATCAATAATAAGCTCACTGATGTTTATCGCTCAATTGCAGATAATAAAGATGAAATAAAAATCATTTACAAAACCGATATTACAGATAAAGATGATAATAAATATTTAAAAATTTTAGAAAATAACTTTGAAAAAGATTTATATTTAGGGCACACTAGTTTTGGTATTCATCGTGACGATTATATTTTTGAGTTTAACCATAAACCTGCCGACGGCTCAGCCTCGCGCGGTGAATCTAGATCTATTATTTTAGCCCTTAAATTTATTGAAGCAGACTTAATTTATCAAAAAACCAATCTAAAACCGATTATATTACTAGATGATGTGTTTTCTGAGCTTGATGAGTCCCGCCGTAAATGTTTGGTAAAGAATTTTAAAGATAATCAAGTTATTATTACTAGTGTAGAAAATATAAAGGCAAAATAATTTATAACAGATAGACACGTGTTATAATGAACCCATGATTAAGATAGATAAAATTATCCCTGGTGGCCAAGCACTCGGCACTTATGATGATGGTCGCAAAATTTTCTTTTGGAATGCCCTACCCGGAGAAACTATAACTGATTACGAAATCACTAAACAAAAGTCGCACTATCTAGAAGCTATCGCTACAAAAATTGAAAATCCTTCAAAGTTTCGTGTTGAGCCAAAAGACGAATGTTATTTATCTACTTCTCCGTGGCAAATTATTGCTTGGGATTACGAAAACCAATTAAAAACAGAACTTGTTGCCGAAATTTTTCGTGAGCATCAAATTAATATCACTACACCCCAAATTTTGACCGACAACAAAAATTATTATTACCGCAACAAGATGGAATATGCTCTTTATTGGAATAATGATTCTAACAAAATTGAACTAGCCTTTCATTCCCGTGGCTCACATCGCAAAATCCCAATCCAGAAATCTTCTATAGAACACCCCGCTATATTTAATGCTGCCAAAGCAATTATAGATGACTTAAATTCCAAAAAGGCCGAAGCTCGCAAATATCAATCTATTCTACTGCGTTGTAATCAAAAAGGAGAAGTTTCTGGTGGTTTATACGAAAATCACAAACCTCATCCAAAATTTAATAACCTTACCGATCAGATTCTTGGTAAAAATTATTCTTATTCCCCAAATGGCTTTTTCCAAATCAACCTACCAGTCTACGAATTAACCTTAAAAGAAATCAAAAAACACATCACCACAGAGGATGTCTTAGACTTATATGCTGGCGTCGGCACCATCGGCCTCTCCGTCGCCTCCAACAAACACCTCACCTTGGTTGAAGTTGATAAAAATGCATTTCAAGAATTGGAGAGAAATTGCTCTATCAGGCAAGTTAATACTACTTCTGAGGAGCATATTTGCCGACGGGGCAAATACGGAGCGACCGAAGCCCGTAACGACGGGCCTGAGGGAGCGTTCCGAAGAAGTAGTATTACCTTGCCTCATCCAATTTTAGCCAAATCCGAAGACGTATTAGATTTTATCAACTCCAACCAAACGGTGATTCTTGATCCTCCTCGCGCCGGTTGTGACAAAAAATTAATAGATAAGCTTCTGGAAGTCGCGCCAGTCAAAATTATTTATCTTTCCTGTAATCCTGCCACTCAGGCTCGCGACGTAAAAATATTATTAGATAAATATAAAATTGAGAATATTAAAACATTCAACTTTTTCCCTCGCACTCCTCACATTGAAAATCTTGTAATTCTATCTTTAAAATAAGCCAAAAACATGCTAAACTATTTTCAACGGAAAGGTGGCCGAGTGGTTTAAGGCGCACGCTTGGAAAGCGTGTAAGCTCGCAAGGGCTTCGCAGGTTCGAATCCTGTCCTTTCCGCCAACTACATGGAGAAAAAATGGGTGATAGTAACATTATTATAGAATTGAAAAACTTAACCAAACGTTATGGTTATGGCGACGCTGAATCATACGCCTTGAAAGATTTTAATCTTACAATTAGACGCGGAGAGTTTATTATGATCATGGGGCCTTCTGGTTGCGGCAAGACCACGCTCCTTAATATAATTGGTCTCTTAGATCGTGCTTCGTCTGGTGAATATTTCCTAAACGGCGAAGATGTCGCTGGAATTTCTGCTCGTCGCCAAGCCAAACTCCGTGCCAAAAAAATTGGTTTTATCTTTCAGAATTTCAATCTTATCGAAGATTTACCTATTATTGAAAACGTAGCTTTACCACTCGTCTACACGGGCTATTCTAAAACCGCCCGCCTCAAAAACGCCTCCTCTATCATTAGTCGATTCAACCTTCAAGAACGCGAATATTATTTTCCTTATCAACTATCCGGCGGCCAACAACAACGCGTAGCTATTGCTCGTGCTATAGTCGGTGACCCAGAGATTATTTTGGCTGATGAGCCTACTGGTAATCTCGATTCCCGTTCTTCTCATAATGTTATGGAAGAGCTTAAAGCTATTCATAGTGAAGGTAACACCATCATTATGGTTACCCATAACCCAGCCCTCACAACTTATGCTACTCGTGTAATTAATATGTTAGACGGGCATATCGATACAGATATCAAAACTATTGCCGACCAAAATCTCCCTCAGCCGATTAGTGTAAAAATCAAAAACCGTAAAGTTAAACCAGAGGTAGTTCTTGGCGAAATTGAACCATCAAAAAAACGAAGACGTAGAAAATCTCATAGGAGGAAAAAATAATGGCTCTGCTTTTTAAAACTCATTTTCGTCTTGCTAAGACTTCAATCAAGGAGAACCGCACCCGTTCCTTCTTGACTTGTCTCGGTATTGCGATTGGTGTTGCAAGCATAGTATTAATTCTTTCTCTCACTGGTAGCGTGTCAAATCTCATTAAAAACGAAGCAAACGAAATCGGCTCCGACCTTATTGTGGTGCGCCCAGTTTCCAAAAAAGATTCGATCTCCAACATTATTGCCGAGTTTACTTCATCAAACACTTTCGAACAATCCAGCCTTTCCCTTTCCGATGTTACTGCTATTTCTAATATCAAAGACGTCTCAGCTGTTGCTCCAATTGTTACATCCACTAATACAGTGGGCTCAGAAAAAAACACCTTTTCTTCTGTACCAGTCCTAGGTACATCTCCAGACTTTATTAAAATAGAGCCACTCGCCCTGCGCTTCGGTACATTCTTTACTAACGGCAATAAGGAAAAGGGTGTTGTGCTTGGCCACATGCTTTCGCTGTCTATGTTTAATACTATCAATAGTACGGTTGGAAAAACCGTCACAATTATGGGCGAGAGGTTTATGGTTGTAGGTGTTTTAGATGAGATCGAAGAGTCCATCAACTTTGACAACGTAGATTTTAATAATGCATTAATCATGGATACAGAATCACTAGATAAGCTTATGGGCTCTACTCAGGTTCAACAAATCAACATAAAGGCAGCCAATACAGATAGTCTTGCTGCTATTTCAGATGAGATCACAGCAAAACTCAAAGAAAACAAATCTGGTGACGAAAATTTCACAGTGGCTTACGGAGACGATATTTCCCACCCAGCTAGCTCACTTTTTATGATTGTTTCTGGTATCCTGGCGCTAGTTGCTGCAATTTCATTAATAGTTGGCGGTATCGGCGTCATGAATATTATGTTAGTCTCAGTTGCAGAGCGCACTCACGAAATTGGTATTCGCAAGGCCGTCGGGGCGTCATCTCAAAACATTTTAATGCAATTTCTGTTTGAGTCCTTGATTCTTTCAGTTCTCGGCGGTCTATTCGGGATTATTCTAGGATATGTTCTGGCATTTCTGTTGTCAATTATTACTCCATTTGCCCCATACATTAATTGGCAAATTCTCGTTGTTACTTTTGTCACCACTATTATAGTTGGTATTATCTTCGGTATCTATCCAGCCATCAAAGCCGCCTCCAGAGATCCTATCGAATCTCTCAAACATTATCGCTAGTGTTATAATATTTATATGAAACAAATTTTAGAAAAATTGCCTTTTTATAATCAGGCTGTGCTTCCCTACCATTTTTTACAATCACTTCTCGCCGGCGCTAAGTCCAGATTTCCTGGCCAAAAACTACGCGTTATAGGTGTTACTGGTACTAACGGCAAAACTACTACCGCTTTTATGATTTGGCAAATGCTAAATCATGCTGGACATAAAACCGGTCTTATGACTACCGTGGCTTGGGGTGTAGAAAAACTAAAGCCAGAACTAAACCACATGACTACCGTAGATGCCTTTACTCTAAATAGCCGCATTGCAAAAATCAAAAATCAAGGCGCAGAATTTTTGGTACTTGAAGTCACTTCACATGCTCTCGCTCAGTTTCGTACTCTAGGCATACCAATCGAGATCGCAGTATTTACAAATCTCACCCACGAGCATCTGGATTATCATAAAACTATCAGTAATTATCGTGCCGCCAAAGGCAAATTATTTAAAAAAGCCAAATTTAGCATTCTAAATGCCGACGACCCATCTACCAAATATTACAAAACTCTTACCAATTCCTATACCACCTATGGCATTAAATCTGGTGAACATCAAGCAAAAAACATTAAACTAGAAGTTAGCGGCGTTAAATATTCCGTAGATGATTTAAATATCGAAACCAAAATTCCAGGCGAATTTAATGTTTATAATTCCCTGGCCGCGGCTCTAGTTGGGCAAAAATTAGGACTTTCAAATGAACAAATCGCATCCGGCATTAAATCCCTAGGTTCTGTAGAAGGCCGCATGAATATCATAGACGAAGGTCAGCCTTTCACGGTAATCGTAGATTATGCGCACGCCCCAGACGCCCTAGAAAAAGTTTTTAGTTCTATAAAAGGCCACAAAGGTCGCGTTATTTCTGTGCACGGCGGAGCTGGTCGTCGCGATCCTTCCACTCGTCCAATTCGTGGCGAAATTCTTGCCAAAAATTCTGACATCGTTATCATTACCGAAGACGATTCCCGTGACGAAGACCCCGAAAAAATCGCCACTGGTTTTATAGAAGGTGCAGAAAAACAAGGTAAAACTCTCGGCAAAGATTTATTCAAGGAATTAGACCGCAAAAAAGCTATTGAACTCGCCATTAAAATGGCTAAAAAAGGCGACTTAGTATTAATTCTTGGCAAAGGCCACGAAAAAACCATCCTCCGCGCCGACGGCCCTCACGAATTTGAAGATATCAAAGTTACGAGAAAAATTATTCAGGATTATATTCGGCAATCCCATCAATAATATGATCAGTAGAAAGCCCTAATCCAGTTGCAATTGCCGCCGCACAGGCCATATAAGATACTGCAGTTTCTCCAGCTACAAAAGTAGCTACCGATATTACCTCGGATTTAATAGATAATGTTGCTTCAGTCCCCTTTGGATAAAGCTTAGAATTTAAGATTTTTATATCTGCTCCACTTTGCCCAAACGACAAAGTATCCTTACTTCCCTTAAATTCAGCAAAGGTATCATAATTCAAATCGTCGCTATTTAATATTACGATCTCCGGCTTCATATCAAATAGGGTTTTCTCACTATCTAAGTATTCTTCTGGTCCCATATCTTTGAGTCCAGCAGTTACAAAATTTGTCATCGCCGCCACGTTTACTGGCAAGCCATAAAATATGTTATCGCGAAGCCCTTCTGCTGGTACAGTTACGATCACATAGTTTGCCCCAGCCTTCCATGCATCACTAAGGAATTTGTGTAGCATACTCATTTTAAACGGCTGATCACTGGCTAGCACTGCAACCTGTTCCCCGCTGGCACGCAAAATTTCATGGATATAATGTGCCACAATAGTTTTGCCAGTAGTACCAGTAATAGCAATTAGCTTCATGTCTTTTGCTGGATTGCCATAATAAGACTTTAGCAATTTTGCCTTTACTTTTTGCGAGTTTGCTTTAAAACCACCTTTTTTGTTTTTTGCCTTAGTAGATTTCTCTCGCTTTTCCATATCTTATATTTTATCACTTTTTCCAAAAAATCACCAATTTTGGTCTTGTAAAACCCAAACTACTTATGATAATATAAATACATATGAAGGAAGGTGAGCCAATTCTTGGTGGAACCCAGGCGAACCCTGGTTTTGCAAGCACACCAAATCCCGGTACTCAGCCGGCTATTCCTGCTGCCCCGCAAAACAACATTTCTACGCCAAGCCCAACTGTCCCTATAGTCGAAAGACCACATTTTACTCCTTCTGGTACTGGCGATATCTTATTGTCGAGCCAAAACCCCAAAGAAACGTCTAAACAAAAGAAAATATTCTTATTCTTGGGCGCAGCAGTAGCACTAGTAGTTATCGCAATAATTTTTCTTATGATTTTTACAAAAAATCCGTCTCAGGATTTGGTTTCTGTCTATGACCCATATGCAGAATTTATAATTTTTGGAACCGACGGAGAAAATCAAATCAATGATGGAACTTTTAATATTTCGACAGACACCTATATCATCATAGAAGAAGCGGAAACTTCACCAGAAGATTACGAACAGTACTTTAATTCCCTATCAGAAAAATTTGAAAATCTTCAAGATGCCGCAAACAAATCATCTAATTCAAACTTAATTAATACGCTGGCCAAAAATAAAGGCTTTCTAGATTTTTACATTCTTTCATCCAGAGTTCTATATTCAGACATGTTGTTTAATGCCTATTTCAATGATTCTAAAGAAGACTTACAAAAAGAAATAGACGAAATCTCAAGTGTCGACGGCGAAATCTTGCCAAATTACTTTACAGAATCCTTAAAAGAGTATGTCAGTTCTCAACTACAATATTACGACGCTATCAATAATCTAGGATGCATTGAATTTGGCGGTATAAATTATTCATGTGTGAATAGTTTTTCGGACGAATTGGCTGACCCTATAATGATAGCGGACGAAAACTATGTAATTTTGAGAGACCAAAATGAATCAGTATACGTAGACTTTACAGATACTTTGAAATTAATTTATGAGGATATAAAATGAACAAAAAAATAAAGCATATTATAAAAACAATGACTGCTCTGTTTTTTGTCGTTTTGGTGTCAATTATAAACTCTTATAATGTCAATGCAATATCAGAAGACGAATTATATAAGAAGGCATTATTAAATGTTATGCAAAAATGCTACAACAATGAGCAGATATCCTCAAGCCTAGATTCAGCTGTTTGGTCTGGTTTTAGTGGAAGTATCCTAAAAAAAGGCAAAAAACAGAGTAATTTATTTATCCCTACATCTATAGGTAGCGGCAATGCTCTTGACCAACAAAAAACTGGCACTAAAATTGGTTGTTATGAATTATTCTTGGGTGATGCCAAAGGAGAAGGCACTTATGGTGGGACGATGGATGGGCTCTTTTCTCTATATAGCATCAAAACCACACCCAAAATAAAAGGTAAACCGATAAATGAGGCTGAAAAGGCGGCAAAAGACAACAATCTCCCAGGCTTTTTAACTGGGCTAGGTTATACTCCCGGCAACCCAGCCAAAAAGAGCTGTTTTAATTTAAGGTATAGTTATTATTATGATGATCCAGATGATGTCTTATATCCAGTATGTATGGAGAATAAAAAAGTCAGTGGGATAAAAAATTATAAACTAGGGTCGGTATGTTGGGCTAAGTCATATTTTGGCAAAAGTGACAGTAAGACTATTGCTAGTGCCGCAACGGTCGAAAACGAAAAAGGTAACAGCTTTGTCAATATAGTATCTCCATTGCATGGTTACAATAATGGTATATCGGTTTATTTTGGCACTAGTTTTGATAGAGACGGGATCAATAATGAATTTCCTATAACTTCTAAGTCTAGTAAATTTGAACTCAAAGAAATGCAGGATGGCTTCAAGAGTATACTCAAGGCTTATAACTATGGGGAAGACCATGCTAATTTTGTCATTCAATCTGGTGAAAATGATCAAAATATGACTTGTTTTGATATATCGGAAGAGAGCTATTCCGAAGAAGATATGAGCGCATTCAACTCTTATAATATTGCTAATATGGACACTTCCTATAACCAAGCCCTAGCTTTTATAAGTGGAGGAGGTACCCACGAACAATTTAGTAATTTAGAAAAATATTCTATATATAGTTTATATTTATCAAAAGTCTATAATGCAGTAATCGATTCTGACTGCCAAGACACTAAGCCAGATTCGGCCACTACTGGTTCTGGCGACGATAAGACATACAGAATACGAACAAGTAAGGGTTGGTGCAAGGTTGCTACTTTAGACTCCGGCAAAACCGTATCTGGTTTTAAGGATGGCAACGATTGGTATATGAACACATATTTTGACTTTGAAGGACTTATTGGCGCCATGTATAATATTGCGGATAGTCTAACAGAAGAAGATTTAGTTCAGGTTGAAAGTATTGCCTCAGTGGAGAGTAATCAAAATGAACAAACTCCTGAGGATCCGCCAGATTGTTACGACGCTGGCATAGAAGGTATGTCTTGGGTTCTCTGCCCAGTCGCAAATAATACTGGTCACACCGTAAGTGGTCTAGAATCGCTACTTAGGGATTTACTTAGTATAGACACACAACAAGTCTTCAAAGATGGCACAGAAACTGCCTGGTCAGTTTTCCGCAATATCGCGAACGTAATATTGATTATTGTTTTTCTAGCCATTATCTTCTCTCAATTGACTGGTTACGGAATAGACAATTATGGCATCAAAAAAATGCTACCAAAACTCATAGTCATGGCAATACTCATCAACTTAAGTTATGTAATTTGTCAACTAGCTGTCGATTTATCAAACATCTTAGGCGTTGGTCTAGATAATCTTTTTGCCAATATTGGCGAACGAATAAAACCTGGCGCTGGAGGCTTCACGGTTTCAAAGATATTTGTCGCCTTAATGGGTCTTTTGGGGACCGCTGGTACGATTGCTGGTATTGCCGTAGGTAGTGGTGGCGGAACAACTCTTATAGTCACATTGGTTTTAGCGCTTCTCGTCGCCCTTGTTGCTGTCCTTATGTTCTTCGTTTCTTTGGCGGCTAGAACTATTATTGTGATAATTTTTGTAGTTATTGCACCAGTCGCATTCGCTCTTTATATCTTACCCAACACTAAAGACCTATTCAAAAAATGGTGGAAAATATTTGAAGCTGCATTAGTGATATATCCAATATGTGGTGCGTTGTATGGCGCAAGTTTTATCATCAAAGCATTAGTTGTAAACCCGACACCAAATGGTGGCGTAGAAGTCGGTTTCGTAGATGGTATCATTGCCATAGTTGCTCCATTTTTGCCATTTTTGTTATTGCCTTCCTTATTAAAGGGTGCGCTAGCTGGACTTGGCGCTCTTGGAGGGACACTTACTACTCTTGGCAATGGATTGAAAAAAGGCCTTGAAAAAGGTAGTGGAGCCGTCAAGAGCACCGACAGATTTAAAGATGCACAAGAAAGGAATAGAGAGCGCAGAATTCAGAGTCGTGCCGGCATTGGTCGCGATGGAAAAGAAAAACAGCTAAGCCGTTTTGGTAAGTTTATGCGTGGCGGAGAGAGAGGCATTGCTCGCTCTCGTATGCAATATATCAAGAACCAAGAAGCTCGCGCTCGTGAAAAGGACATGATGGGAGAAGGATTTGGTGCTATGTTGGCCGGATCCGAAGCAAAAATTGACGCACAAAGAGTAGCTGACCAAGAAGCATTAATAGTAAATGGTAAGATCGCCGGCGTTAATGTAAATAATGCGAATTCAGTGGCTAGATATCACGCAGACGCAATAAAAGCATATAGAGGAGCCAAAACCGACCAGGCGAGAGCGGAAGCCATGACCAGAATCAAAGCAGCACAAAATATCTTATCCAAGACAGAAGCTGGTAGAAACCTTGTGCAAAACAATATCGAATCTGCTGCATCGAACGGAGACGTAAGTGGCCTACAAGAGGCTGCATCTCAAATCCTTAGTCAGTCTGGTGATACATATAAGTCCAAAAATAGAGGAACTCATTCTATGTTGATGGATCTAGCCTCAGCCACTCCTACTGAACAAATCGTAGATAAGATAAAGAATGGTACCTATAATGTTGCCGGTACTGATAAATACACTGCAGAATCTCTGGCTGGAGCAGATGACCAGGCGCTCACAAGATTTGAACAAGCTATCTCGAGCGGTAAATTAACTGGCAACGAATTAAGCAATATACAAGCCACGGCCTATGAAGCACTAGAAAAGCAAAGAGGAGGCACCCTCAACATAAAGCCAGAAGTTAAAACGCATCTCGAAAAGATATGTCGTGGCTATGTACCACCTCTAAATATTCAACACAATAAACCGAGCGGCGAAACCTTTACTGACGGCGCTGGAATCTAAAAAACAAAAAAGCGTTCCAATATACAAACGCATAATTTGGCGTAAGCGAAAGGATTCGCACCGAAGGTCCGAATCTGTAAAAAAGACTCGTTAGAGTCTTGGCGGAAGCGAGAGGATTCGAACCTCCGAGACGCTTGCGCGCCCACACGATTTCGAGTCGTGCGCCTTCAACCACTCGGCCACGCTTCCGCTCACTATCTTATCATAAAACCCCTTATCTCACAACCGCTGTAGCCACCATGCATCTAATTACTTATGCTATAATATCCCCATGGACAATACTCTCATCATATGGATTAGCATCATCGCCATCTCCGCCATGGGCACTCTGGCCCATTTTCTCTACGATCTCACCGGCGAGCAACGCCCCATAGGGCTATTTACCGCCGTCAACGAATCCACTTGGGAGCATATCAAAATTGCCATCACTCCTTCCCTACTTTGGGCTCTTTACGACGGCTACTATTACGGCGAAAATCCCAACTATTTTTGCGCCAAACTTATGAGTCTCCTGGTCCTCGTCTTTTTTATTCCCTTTATCTTTTACACCTACAAAAGAATCATCAAAAAACCCGTCCTTCTTATCGATATCCTCACTTTCTATATTGCCATCATTTTGAGCCAGCTCACTTTTTACGCTATCATCGGCCTAGCTCCTATGTGGTACGCCTGCACTTATCTCTCTGCTATCGCCCTCTTTATTTTCTTTGGTTGTTACATGACACTCACTCTAGCGCCACTCAAAACTTTTCTTTTCAAAGATCCTATCACCGGCAAATATGGTTTTCGCGCTCATCGTAATTTTTTCAAAAATCTCAAAAAGAAATCCAAAAAATAATTCCATAATCCCAAAAATATGTTATAATAAATCCGTCACCTCTATGGTGATGCTCATTTAATTTCTAGGTGGATGTCGTAAAACACATCCACATATGCGCCCGTAGCTCAGCTGGATAGAGCGTTTGCTTGCGGAGCAAAAGGTCGTAGGTTCGAATCCTGTCGGGCGTACCATAAAAATAAAAGAAGACCCAAAAGGTCTTTTTTGTTATAATTAACTTATGCAATGGAATTTAATCTCCGACATTATTTTAATCACTTCTCTTATCACTTTCGCAGTTTTTACTATCCTTGGATTTTTCCAATGGATCAAACGTAAATCTCTCAAAAAATTAGACAAAGAACTCCTGTGGGCTATTCTTCCTCTCTCTCTTATGGCCGCAACTTATGTTATCTTTGAAAAATTTATCATTCTAAACGTTCGCCCCAACGGCTCTGGTGAGCCTTCATTCCCTTCTACCCATACGATGGTAGTCGCAACTATTTTCTTTATTACCGCTATTATTTTGCCAAAATACATCAAATCCCGCGCTGCCCGCATCACCCTAGATTTAATGATGCTCGTTTTCATAATTTTGGTTTCCATTAGTCGCGTTCTCGCGAACATGCACTGGGTTTCCGATGTCTGTGCCGGCTTAGTTTTTGCCGCAATTTTCGCAACAATCTATTATTTAATTATCAGGAGGTACAAAAATGGCTAGTATTTTTACCAAAATCATCAACGGCGAGATCCCTTGCTATAAAATCTACGAAGACGACAAAACTTTCGCTTTTCTCGACATTCATCCCGAAACCCCAGGCCACACTCTTGTAATTCCCAAAAACGAAGTTGACAAGATTTACGATCTTCCAGAGGAAGATTATCAAGCCCTTATGGCTACCGTCAAAAAACTCAGCCAAAATATGGAAAAAGTTTTGGGAGAACGTACTCTTTGGAAGGTTGTCGGCACCGATGTTCCTCACGCCCATGTCCACCTAGAGCCATACGACGAAACTTGGTTTTATGGCCGCGAGATAGAAACTACGCCAGAAGAATTTGAGGCTATTCGCCAAAAACTTGAATATCACGATTAAAAATGCCCCGCAATAAGCGGGGCGGTGCTGGGGTGTTGGTCAACATTCTATGATTTCCGGAATTTCCGGCTTTTCGCTACCAGGGTAGCCATCCGTATCTACGGTAATCTTGTAACCGAGCTCGGTTTTGCCATAATCCGGAGAGAATGGCGTAGAAGTCGACCCCGCCACGGGGACCTGGGTGTGTTTGATAGAGAGCACATAATATCCCATTTCGTCCCTAAGCATTCTGGCCTTTTCCTTTGCCTTTTCCGGGCCCAAGAAATCATGGCCAATGTAATGTTGTATCATTTGGCTTCCTCCCCTTTGCCAAAAAATTAGAGACCCAAAAACCAACCTCCATCTTTATTTTACCACATTTTTAGATATATGCTAAAATAAAGATATGAAATTTGCGAGTAGTTACGAACCAGGAGAATATGAAAGTGATATTTATGGTGCTTGGGAGGCCAGCGGCATCTTCAATCCCAAAATCACCACCAAGCCCGTCGACGACGATGGCGACGGCATCGATGATAGATTAGAAGGGCGACCAGGCGAGCTTTCTTCCGAGGACCATAAGCTTGGGCGAGCGCCCTTGAGCGTGTCCGAGAAAGATGAGCTCGCTGGTCGCTCAACTTATAGTATGGTCATGCCGCCGCCAAACGCCAACGGCAACTTGCATATTGGTCATGGCCTTACTATTGCTCTCGAAGATTCCCTTACTCGCTATTACCGTTTGAAAGGCAAATCCACTTGGTATATTCCTGGTGCCGACCACGCCGGCTTCGAAACCTGGGTCGTTTACGAAAAGTATCTCGAAAAACAAGGCCACACTCGTTTTGAATATAGCCGCGACGAACTCTACGCCCGCGTATGGGACTTTGTTGCTGAGCAACGCGGTAACATGGAGCTCCAACTCCGAGCCCTAGGCGCCTCCTGTTCTTGGGACGACCTCACCTTTGCCCTAGACGAAAACGTCATCGACCGTGTTTACACCACTTTCGAAAAAATGTGGAACGACGGCATGATTTACAGAGGCGAGAAATTAGTCAACTTCTGCCCAAAGCACCAAACCGCCTTCGCCGACATTGAAGTAGAACATCAAGACGAAAAAGGCACTCTCTGGGATATCGAGTACAAACTAGCAGACGAGCTCGAGAATAGCATTTCCGAGACCGTTCGCGACAACGGGAGCGAATTAAGCGACGAGCCCCGTAACGACGGGCGCGAGGAAGCGAGTCGAGGAAAAGCTATCTCGAGCTCTCTCATAGTTAGCACCACTCGCCCAGAGACTCTCTTTGGCGACGTTGCTGTGGCTGTAAATCCAGACGACAAGCGTTACAAATCTTTGATCGGCAAACACGTCAAATTACCTCTTACCGACAGAACCATCCCTATTATCGCCGATGAGCATGCCGACCCAGAATATGGCACCGGCGTGGTAAAGATTACCCCTGCTCACGACTTCGACGATTTTGAGGTTGGCGAGCGCCATAATTTGGAGCGCATCAAGGTTATTGCCGAAAATGGTACTATGTTTAACGTTCCAGATAAGTATTATGGCCTTACCATCGCCGAATGTCGCAAGCAAGTCTTAAAAGATCTAGAAGCCGAAGGGCTTTTGAAAGGCGAAAAACAGATTGAGCACTCTGTAGCTCATTGTTACAAATGTGGCACCGTCCTCGAGCCTACACTCAAAGAGCAAT
Source organism: Candidatus Saccharibacteria bacterium UBA3218 (assembly GCA_002363125.1). GTDB lineage: Bacteria > Patescibacteriota > Saccharimonadia > Saccharimonadales > Saccharimonadaceae > Nanosyncoccus. The sequence continues at coordinate 79,053 of DEWE01000008.1, forward strand.
GGTTTGTGGATGTCGAAAAACTTGCTGCCACCGCTATTGAGCATCTCGAAAACAACGAAATTAAATTCCACCCCGCAAACAAGCAAAAAGTCCTAATCAATTATCTCAAAAATCTCAAAGACTGGAACATTTCCCGCCAAATCCCTTGGGGTATCGCTATCCCAATGTTCAGAAAAGACGACCTCAGTGCTACCGATGAGCCAGACTGGATTTTTGATCGCCGCACCAATCTAAAAGAAATTGAAAAAGCCGGTGTCAAATATATTCGTGATGAAGACACTTTTGATACTTGGTTCTCTAGTTCGCAATGGCCAATCGTTTGCACCAACTGGACTGAAGAGAACTTCAACCCATATTATCCACTAAACGTCATGGAAACTGGTGCCGACATTCTCTTTGCTTGGGTTGCCCGTATGATCATGATGGGCCTCTATGTCACTGGCGAAGTGCCATTCAAAGAGGTTTATTTGCACGGCCTAGTTTTAGACGCCCACGGCAAAAAGATGAGTAAAAGCAAGGGCAATGTAATTAACCCAATGGATCTCGTTACTAAATACGGCTCCGATGCTTTCCGCTTAGGTATTTTAAGAGGCCGTTCCGCCGGCATGAACCAAGCTTTCTCTGAAAATTCCGTTATCGCTGGCCGCAATCTCTGCAATAAACTCTGGAACATTTCCCGCCTCATCCAAGGTATAGTAGATGAAGACGAAAGCACCGAAAATGCCACTTCGGCGCTTTCTTATACTACCCTTAATATGGGCGAAGACTGGATCTGTCGCGAGATCAATGAATGCATAGTCCAGGTTGAGCAATGCATGAAAAATTACCGTTTCGCCGAAGCCATCGACGCGCTATATCAGACCATCTGGGACAAATATGCCGACTGGTTCCTGGAGAGCCAAAAGATTTTCAAGAACGTAAATCTTCTCAAAAAGACTCTAGAGACTATTCTTATCGTTCTTCACCCATTTGCTCCGTTCGTTACAGAGACAATTTGGCAGAACTTGTCTTGGACAGAAGGCTTCATTGCTACCGCAAATTGGCCAAAAGAGCTAAAATACGATGCTATAAGCGCCGAGCAATTCGAAAGCTTAATCGGTATCGTGTTGGAAGTCAGAGGCACCTTGCAGGCCCTTCCAGGCACCAATAACAGCAAAAAATATTCCTTGTTGTACGATAAAGACAGCCTCGTAGAGGATAATGCCCTTCTCATCCGCACTCTCACCAAGGTTCCGTCTATCAATGCCTTGGATGGCGCTCCACGCGGCCTCAGGATCGCTCTTGCTAATCACGAGCTATACTTAGACGTCCCAGCAGATGTTGTTAAGGCCTACAAAGATTCCCTAACCGAGAAGATTCTCGCTGTCGGCCGCGAGCTAGATGCCCTGAATGCTCGTATGATGAACCCAAATTATGTCGAGCGTGCCCCAGAACACCTAGTCAAAGAAACCAAAGACGCCATCAAAGAAAAAGAATCTCTCATTTCTCGCCTCAAAACCCAGCTCGAACTAATCTAACAAAAATAGCCCTCTAGAAGGGCTATTTTTATAAAGATTAATTATTTTTCATCTGTATCTTCGTTCGGCGACCCTTATTTTTTACCTTCTTCGATCCCTTTTGCTATACCTTTTGCCACCTCACCAGCTGCCTTTCCCACTACTGGAGCGGCTTTTTCTACGCCCTCTTTTGCTACTGGCGCTACTTGTTGTACCTGGAAGGCCAATATTTCCCTACGCTTAGCAAACACAAAAATCGCTCCGGAAGCAATTAAGGAAGCAAATAAGATAAATATGCCAAAATTAATCATAACTCTACCACTAAACGCACTCTCGCTTTTGTCGGTCATTCTGTTCATCCACTCAGTTCCTTGGCGCATGGCGTCGCTGACACTGGAGCCTGTAGAATAGGTAGGCATCGAACTATCAACTTGGTTAGCAGAATTATTCGTTATAATTCCACCTATAATCAGCCCACCGCCTATTAATACGCCCAAAATCGCTACAATAGCCGAAGCCTTCATGAGCATTTTTTTATTTTTTTGATATTTTTCTTCATTTAGATATTGGCCGTCCGCCATTTTACCTCCTTATGCCACAAACGAAGATGCGGCTCTTACTTAGTTGTGAAACCACAGTTATTTTCCATAAAAAACTTAAAATAAGCGTAATTTCACAGCTCCAGTGTAGCATAATCAAAATTAAAAAAATAGTCCCGACAAGCTATTTCTTATTAAACTTATCCAGATTAAATAGTGGCTTTTTGTCTCCGTCTATAATTCCCTGTGCTTCGCGCATCAATTTTTCTAGTGCGGTTTCAGACGATGCCGATCCCACATGCACAGTCCGTACTACTTTTCCCTGCTCTTTGTAGCACACTTGCACTCCAGTCGCCCCCGAATTCGTCTTAAACTTCCTTATATAAGCCATATCTCAATTGTACCACTAGGCAGCTAAAATTTTGCAAATGTGTCCTAAGGGACATGAAGACTTGACCAGAGCGGCCCTGGAGCGCGCCCGCAGGGCACGCTTGCGAAATTTTAGCTGCCTCATCCACAACTAATCCCCTGTTTTTTCCACAAAAACCTTAAAAATTTTCTGGCTAATTCCCTTATGCTTAGCAACCACAAAGCTTGGCAACCCGACTTGACAAAGCATCCCGCTCACGCTAAAATCAAAGTAACAACTTGCGACCTCACACGCGGTTGGGAGAATTTGGTGGAGTTTTTCATCGACAGAGGTAAACCCATAGCCGATTATTATGCTTATGCAATCAAAACCATAAGCAGTCAATAAAAAACACGTGTTATAATTATGAATATGAAAATCCCAATTACCCAGTCTAAAGAGTGGCAAAAGTTCCAAGACAACCTCGGCGAGACCAGTTTTTTTGAAAAAACCGACGATTATCAGTATTTAGCTATTCTTAAAAACACCCCAGTAGGGAAATATCTGTATCTGCCATACGGCCCAGTTGCCAAAGATAAGCCAGCTTTCAAAAAATCCCTAAAATCCCTTGAAAATCTTGCAAAAGATCACGGTACCATTTTTATCCGCATCGAACCTCAAAACCCAGACTTCGTCAAATCTCTCCCAAAATCTGCAAAAAAATCCAAGGATCTAAATCCTAAGGAAACTTGGGTTTTAGATATTACCCCAGATAAGCCCACCATTTTAACTAATTTTTCTCAGGGTACTCGTACGCGCTACAATACCTACGCCAAAAAAGGCCTTTCTGTTAGATCTACTAAGGACCCCACCGAGATCAAGCATCTAGTAAGTCTCCAAAATAAGCTATTCAAAGAGAAAAATCTCAATACCTTTAGCGAGAATTATCTAAAAACTGAGCTCGAGCAACCTTTTGCCACGCTTTATCTGGTAGAATATCATCACCCAGAAAATGCAGAAAAAGACGAAAACACCCCTAAAGACGGCCAGATACTTGCAGCTAGCCTATTCTTCGACTATAAAGACACGCGCTACTATATGCAATCTGCTGCCGACACAGAATACAAAAAACTCCCCGCCACTGTCGCCTTGCTTACTACAGCCATTTTCGACGCCAAAGAGCAGGGAACCAAATATTTTGATTTTTGGGGCATTGCTCCCGAAGACGCACCAGATAGTCACCCCTGGAAAGGCTTCACCAAGTTCAAGCAATCTTTTGGCGGCTCCGCTGTAAGCTATGCTGGTACTTATGATTTAGTCTTAAACCCCGCAAAATACCAACTATACGAAATTTTCCGCAAATTCCATCGTTTTCTCCGTAAGCATTAAACACATGCTATAATTTAGCTATGATTTTCACTGGCAAAACTGGCACAAAAACTAATTCTATTAGCAAAATTATCTTCAAAAATACCTTTACTTTATTTAACTTCGTCAACCTTACCCTTGCTCTGATGATTATCTCTGTTGGGAGTTACAAAAATCTCCTTTTTATTTTTGTTGCCATCGCCAACACATTAATTAGTATCGTTAACGAGATTCGTGCTAAAAAAATTGTCGACAAAATGCGTCTTCTATCTGAACAAAACCCTACCGTTTTAAGGGATGGCCGATCTTATCAAGTCAAACCAGATCAAATCGTAAAAAACGATATTGTAGTCCTAAGTCTTGGTGATCAGATTCTATACGACAGCATCATCAAAGAGGGAACTATAGAGGTAAACGAAGCTTTTATTACAGGCGAACAAGACAACGTCGTCAAGCGCCAAGGTGACCACCTTATCTCTGGTAGCTTTGTGGTTTCAGGTGCTGCTAAGGCCGTTGTCGAAAATATCGGCGACAATAACTTTGTCAACAAACTCGAAAATTCCGCTCGAGCCATCAAAACTGCCGATTCAAAACTCTTTAAACTCATGAACAATATCGTTAAGTATATCTCCTATACCTTAATTCCAATTGGCGCCCTTCTTCTCTGGGCGCGTTTTCGTAGCGAAGCCAGCACCACTGAGGCTGTCACTAGCACTGTTGCGGCTCTGATCAATATGATACCAGAAGGCCTTATCCTGCTCACTTCGTCAGTTTTGGCTCTTGCCACTGTTCGTCTCAGTAAGAAAAAGGTCCTCGTACAGGATCTCTATTCTATCGAAACTCTTGCTCGGGTTGACTGCATCTGTCTAGACAAGACTGGCACTATCACCACTGGCAACATGCAGGTAAAGGATATTATCCCAGCAGAAGGTCAATCCGAAAGTGCCATTCTAAACGCGCTAGAGCTTATTCTAAGCCATCTTCCGGCCGATAACGCTACCAGTCAAGCTTTGCATGCAAAATTTGCTGTAGGTGCCAAAAATAAGCCCACAAGCGAAAATGCCGAAATTATCCCGTTTTCATCAGAACGCAAATATTCTGGCATCAGAATCAAGAACACCGAATATCTAATCGGCGCCACCGAATTTTTAACTAATGATAAAAAGATTATCAAAACCGCCAAATCCTTGGCAGAGAATTACCGCGTCCTCGCCGTATTCAAAAATAAAATTTTATTGGGTTTTGTTCGTCTCGAAGACGAGATCAGAAAAGACGCCAAGGATATCATTGAATATTTTTACAAAAACGACATTGCTGTCAAAATTATCTCTGGCGACGATTTAGAAACCGTCAAAAGTATTTCTGCGACTGTCGGAGTTAAAGATTTGAACGGCATCGATCTCTCTGCTACCAAAAATCACAATTACGCCAACCTAGCCAAAAACTACTCTATTTTTACTCGTGTCAAACCAGCAGAGAAGAAGGAGCTCATTAAGGCCTTCAAAAACCAAGGTTACACCGTAGCTATGACCGGTGATGGCGTCAACGATATTTTAGCCATGAAGGAAGCCGACGTGTCTCTAGCTATCGGTGACGGCTCTGATGCCGCTCGTCGCTCCGCTAAGATGGTGCTCCTTGGATCCGACTTCTCCGCAGTGCCATCCATTATTGACGAAGGACGCCAATCTATCAATAATCTCGAACGTTCCACCACACTCTTTTTGGCCAAGACAGTTTACGCTTCTATTCTTGCCGTTCTCTTTGTAATTCTCCCGCTTCGTTACCCGTTCAATCCTATAGAAATGTCTCTCTTAAACTTCACTTGTATTGGTCTACCTGGGCTGATTCTCGCTCTCGAGAAAAACACCAACCGCATCAAAAATCGCTTCATCACCAATATTATCGAATATTCTTTCCCAATCGGTATTACTATTTCCATCGCCATGTTGGTGCTTTCATGCCTCGCGCATTTCAATGTTTTTCCTCATCATGAACTCACCACCACCGCGGTATTCATTGCATTTACTATTGACCTATTCCTAATCTATTGGATTTCTCGTCCACTCAATAAGCTTCGTGGTGGCTTACTCCTCACGATTATTACTATTATGGTGGCTACATTCCTCATTCCGTTTTTCCATCATCTTTTCGATTTTGTCTTTCTCACAGAAAATGGCCTTATTGTCACGGTCTCAATCATCCTCGGCTCAATCCTTATTTTTGAATTGCTCAGACTCCTCATGAAACGCCTCAGTAACAAAATAATAGATAAGAAGCTCAACTAAAAGATTAATTTATCGAAATTCTCGGGTAAATATTTAAGGAATAAGGATCGGTTGGCTCCACGCCAGACTTGATCTCGTAATATGCCGCCGCCCCTACCATCGCCCCATTATCACCAGATAGTGATGGGGCAGGGAAATACGCCTTCGGTAAAGCCTCACGCAGAGCTTGGTTTGCGCTCACGCCACCGGCTACTACCACAGACTTTACCTCTGGGTACTTCTCGAGCGCCATCTCAATTTTTTCACACAAAATCTCTACTGCCGTTTTTTGGAATGATGCCGCAAAATCCGCCACTTGCTGAGTGGATAAATGATTTTTTAGATCGTGTGACGGATGCGAAATTGGTAAACCCAGTTCTTTTTGTACGGCTCGAAGCACCGCAGTTTTAAGCCCCGAGAACGAAAAATCCAACCCTTCGATCTTCGGGTGCGGCAAATGATATTTATCAGCATCGCCATCTAGTGCCGCTTTTGCGATTGATGGCCCACCTGGATACGGGAGCCCCAGTATTTTCGCCACTTTATCAAAACATTCCCCCACTGCATCATCTCTGGTCGTCCCAATAATCTCAAACTGATTATGCGCTGGCATATACAAAATCTGCGTATGCCCACCTGACACGACCAAAGCCAATAATGGAAAAACAGGCGCTATAGAGCTCAATACGGGGTCTTCCGAGGACCGTAAGCTTGGGCGAGCGCCCTTGAGCGTGTCCGAGGAAGACTCCGTTTGAGCTCTCTCAGATGGGTTTAAACAATTTTCCCTCTGTTTGTCTAGTTCTAACCAGTTCGCATACACATGCGATTTTAGGTGATGCACCGCATAGAGTGGCTTATTATGGAGTATTGCTAGCGTTCTGGCAGTCAAAGTCCCAATAAGAAGCGATCCCAAAAGCCCTGGCGCATACGTCACCGCTATAGCGTCGATATCGTCCCAGGTGCAACTAGCATCATTGAGGGCCTTTTTCACTACTGGCATCATCGCTTCCAGATGCGACCTAGCTGCCACCTCAGGTATCACGCCTCCGTATTCGGCAAAGATATCGATCTGGGAAACCACGACGTTCGACAAAATTTTCACCCCGTCTTCTACTACGGCGGCGGCAGTTTCATCACAACTCGTCTCAATTCCCAATATTTTCATATCTTGATTATATCACAGAATGAATATTTATTCGTGATGATATGGACCCCCACTTAAAATCTGTGAAGCTCGGTATATCTGTTCTGCAACAACTATCCTAGCAATTCCATGCGGGAATACTAATTTAGAAAAGCTCCAAACAAAGTCTGATTTTTCTCTTATGCTTTTATCAAAACCATAAGCTCCCCCTATCAAAATTATTACATCTCGACTAGAATTAAAAGCGTCTTGTAATTTAACAGAAAATTCGGGTGATGATATATTTTCCCCTCGCTCGTCACAACAAATAACCATTTCATGCCCACCAAAAGGCCAGTCTGCCAGATATTTATCCAATTTTTCCTCTGGCATAAAGTTCCAATTTATATCAAAAGGTTTTCTAAGGCGTTTTTCATATTCAAGACAGGCCTCGGCCACCCAGTCAGCATTCTTTTTTCCGCCCGCAATAATCTTTATCATATTAATATCATAACATAGAAAAAGCCACCGCCGATTAATCAGCGATGGCTATTTTTCAAATAATTTGCTCAGCTACGACTAATTCGTAGGCGGCAGCCAAGTCGTTGTTATCGAATACAACTTCAAAAACTACATCTTGCGAATTCTTCGCTATGCAAATTACTTTTGCTAGGGTTCGAATTTCCTTGAGCCTGAACTCCTGACAAACTTCAAGTTTTAACAAGGAGTCGTAGAGTTCTTCAGACCCATCATCGTTGGTCTCGATTTCACACTCTATGTCGCCGCTACTGTATACGTACAGAGCAACTTTCGAGCGCTCCTCAATCTCTTTCCGAGTCTTTTCAAGCTCAACGCACTTCTCTCTGCGTGCCGTTGCGACTTTGTTCATTTCTTCTCCGATTTTGTTCGCCTCTTGTGCGGTTTTTTTAAATTTACCATCAAGAGTCTTGAGCTCTGCTTTGAGCTCACCGGTTCTAGCCATAATGTCGCGCAAAAGCTTCAACTTTTCGTATCTTTTCTGGCACAAGTCTTTATGCGCTATCTCCGATTTAATCACATCATCGCTCAGCGCTTTTTCCTTGATTTTTAGCTCGTCCAATGATTCTTCTTGAAGTTGAGGTTCCGAAACGATATCGTTGTTATTAAACGATTCACCATTTTTCTCAACTTCTTTTTCCGGGATTTCCTTGATCTGAGGGCATTCTTTATTTCTGTTCCTCTTGTCATTAGCTTTCAAATCCGCTAAGATTTTGTTCGCTGCTTTCGGGTTTTTGCTATAAAGAGTGCAAATCCGATCTCGGACCTGCTCTTCACTGCAGTCATACTTTTCAAGAAAGTATTTTAACCCTTTTCCTTCCTTTAATGCTAGATTTAGTTCTTTCGCTCTAAAACTTACTTTCGCCATTTTCATTCCTCCAAATACTTCTCTTGTTTTCTGATTTCTTTTTTCATACTGTTAATAACAGCATTGAAATCCTCGTTCAACGTTGCCAGTTTTTTTGTCAAATCACTCACATCTATCGGTTCCACCAGATCATACTGTCTAGCACCTACATTATGCTCTACGTGAGGATGTTCCAAGAGGTATTCTCTTGTCACTCCCTCTCTTTCCGCAATAATTCCTAAACGTTTGTAGATTGTGCTTTCAGAGAGACCATAAATTTCAGCGATTTTCTTGATTGATCTGCCTTCAGTTTTGTTCAGCTTTAGGAAATTTTTTTCCATTTGTAAAGTACGTTCGTTTTTCTTCAAAGTAAACACCTCCTATCTTTTATAAACGACGTAATCTAATTATAACATAAAATTAAATAAAAATCAATATTAAAAAGCTAAATCTTAGTTTTGACAAAATTCAAATATACATATATCTTTATAACCATAAGAGCTATTAACATTAAATATTGAGGAAAAATAAATGGAAAATAATTCACCTAACCAAACGCCATTTCAGGGTTCTTTTCCGCCGACTCCCCCTCCAGCCACTATGACTCCTGTCTCACCCATGGCGCCAACCCCAATCCAAAATGCAACTCCAGCACTACCTAATCAACAAAAATCTCAAAGCCACCTAGCAATCATTATGGCAGGAGTTTTTGCCCTAATTGCTATCATTGCAACCATTCTTGTTGTCGTAATTATGAACTCAAACAACGAAGGGTCATCAAACAACGAGGAATATTATTCCTATTCTGAAACTACTGATGAAGATTACGATTATCGCACCGAACAGGAAAAAGCCAATTCCAAGAAAACTCTTAAAAAGTGCGATTCGGCATTGGATTGTATACAAAATTTGGATAATGCAATGGGGATCACTGTAGAACAATATAATGCGGCTATTGGGTCTGACGGTACCGTAGATCCAGATGCATATAATTCGGAATACGAAACAACTTATATTTGGGAATTTTCTAATGGAGACAAACTATCCGCGACCTTTTCAGAATACAGCAAAGTTTCTATAGAAGTAAAATATAATTTCTCGGCTCACATAAACACAAATGTAAACTTAGACGGTTACGATGAGGTTCAAGATGAAGTAGAACATGGAATTACATATGATGAACTTAAAGCTGCGCTTGGGGGTATTGACGGACTCTTAACTAAAAGATCTGGCTACTATGGGGATAAAGGCTATTTATGGGTAGGCTCAACTGCTGCAAGATACATCAAAGCCGATGTAGACGAAAATAATATCGTTACATTCGTTACTGGTGTTAAATAATTCTTATACAAAAAAATGGCTAGGCTGGCAGGATTCGAACCTGCGAATGACGGGACCAAAACCCGTTGCCTTACCACTTGGCGACAGCCTAATCCAAAGCTTATTTTATACTTTTTATTCCGATCAGTCAAGATTAAACTTGCGCTACGATGGCCGTCCTGTCATCTATTTTGGTTGCCCGGTTTATCAGTGCTGTAGCCGCATCATCGGCCGTCTTAGCATTCAATACTATATTAGCAAGCTCTTCGTTGGGTATAAAATCCTTTTCAAAATCTCCGGTGATACCATCAGAACAGAACAGAATTCTGTCTCCATCTTGCAGAGGCACTTCGCCGAATTCATTAATTCTACCGTTCGGCGCCCCAAGAGCATTCGTAATTTGGTTTCCTTCACCCTCGTCTTCGGTAATTTGAAATGCAGGCATGTTTTTTCTTACCAGATATATTCTAGAATCCCCAATAGATGCCCAAAGCAATCTCTTTTTACCATCTTTCTCAATTATTTTGCCCAGTACTGCGGTAGAATACCCTGCTTTAGGATCATATTTTATTGTGTTTTGGGCACTATTTAAAATATTTATCAAATCTTCTATACTTTCTGGCGTTTTTTCTCTTACCGCCTCTGCCACAACTCCACTTGCCAAATTAGAAGCCCTAGATGCTCCTCCCATTCCACCTGCACCATCAAATACGCCAAATAATGCTTTGCTAGGGTCATAGTATGCTGCATCCTCATTTATTCTATCGGGATTTCCAATCAAATTACCCTTATTGGCAGTTCTGGCGCCAGCATCTCTTATTATTTTTTGGTTATAAATCTCAAAGATCTCTTTGCCTCGCCCCTCATTTTCTTTGCGTTTTTCCTCCGCTTCCGCATGAATTTCTTTCATCGCTTTGTAATATTCGTAACGCTTACCATACACATTATTACAAAAACTATCCATCGCTTCACGATATTCTTCAGCTTTTTCTTCACCATTAGCCTGAGCTATCATCTTTAAAAAGTTTTCTGAGACTTTATCAAAATCCATGGGCGTTTCAAATTTATTCAAAAACGCATTAACATCTGCACCAGAAGTTTTGTCCCATTGGTTCCAACCATCAACCCCACCAGTCATATATGCCAAGATTCTTCGCTGATGTTTGTCGCCAGACAAATCTTCGAATACTCCACCGACACCCTTTATATGATTTGGCGCTTTCATTCTCAAAAGTAAATCACGTTCTGCTCTTAAAAAATCAAATCCGTCACTCAGATGTTGTATGGCCGAATCTTCTATTTCTGGCGTCACCGCATCTTCACTATATCTAGGGTCGCTTGAGTTAAAAATAAAATTATCGTCTCCGCCAGATACATAAAAACCCGCCAACTTCTTTTTATGCTTTTTTAGGTTCGCTTCTTCTGTTTCTTTTCCATTATCTAAATTAATTTTTTCGCCATTCATAACTACTTTGGATTATACTACTAATTCAGCTTTCAAACCTCTTGTGTTTTTCTCTAAAATGTGCTATAATGGAAATATGGCTAAAAGAAAACACAAAAGAACAACAAAAAGTGCCAAACGCAGCAACACCAGAGAAGCCAAGCCAGAACATGAACTACCTGGTGGCTTTTGGCGTCAAATCGTAGCAGTCTTTATGATCGCTCTAGCACTTTTCTTTGTGATTACTTGGTTCGGCCATGGCGGTACTGCCCTCAACAAAATCCACGAGTTTTTCCTTAGTATCATAGGTTTTGCCGCTTACTTTATCCCAGCACTTTTAGTGTATCTAGCAGTCAAAATTTTCCGTGCCGAAGACAACCGCGTAGCTGTATCAGTTTATATCGCTAGTCTACTTATGATTTTCTGGATTTCTGGCATTGCAGCAATTTGGAAAAACGGTGGTCTCCTAGGCGGCTGGCTTAACTCACTTGCTTTAAATGTACTCGATCAAGGCGTTGTTATATTTATCTACATTCTTTTAATCTTTGTCACCACTGCATTCATTTTGCAGCTTTCACCAATTACTTTATTCAAGGGTACTAAAAATCTTGTCAGCTTGAACAAAAAATCAGAACAAGATAACGGCACATCCAAAAAGAAAAAACTTGGCCAACTTGAAATCAAAGTCAACTCCGGCCTTGGTCCTGCAGAGCCGGTCCAAGCTTCTTCTACCGGTAAGCTATTTCCGAAATCTGCTATCAAAAAACCAGAGCCAACTCCAGAGCCAGCCAAAGAAGAAAAAGCCCTTGTTGCCGTTTCCGACCCAGACTGGAAAATGCCTACTACCGACCTTCTCGAAAAGAAGCAATCTCCAGCCGACGCTGGTAATATCCAGCAAAACGCATATATTATTAAGTCTACTCTCGCTGAGTTTGGCATAGAAGTCGAGATGGAGGGCGCCAATGTCGGACCGCGTGTTACTCAGTATACTATGCGTCCACCAGCTGGTGTTAATCTTTCTAAAATCCTTTCTCGTGATAAAGAGTTAGCCCTAAATCTCGCCGTAGACAAAATTCGTATCGAGGCGCCAATCCCTGGCACTCGCTCGGTCGGCGTAGAGATTCCTAACGCCCGTTCGGCCGACGTTCGCATGCGTAGCATTCTAGAAAGCCCAGAGTGGAAAAAAGCCACTGATCCACTTACTTTTGCAGTAGGGAAAGATATTTCTGGTCGTGCCGTAGTTGCCAATCTGGCCAAAATGCCACACCTGCTCATTGCCGGTACTACTGGTTCTGGTAAGTCAGTTATGACCAACACTCTCATCAGTTCTTTGCTTTACCGCAACGCACCAAGTGATATGAAGCTCATTATCGTAGACCCAAAGCAGGTAGAAATGTCTCAGTATAATGATATTCCACATCTTCTCACGCCAATTATTACGTCCACCGAAAAAGCCCTTTCCGCCATGAAATGGGCAGTCGGTGAAATGGAACGTCGCTATACATTGATGGCCGAAGAAAAAGTTAAGAATATTGCCGATTATAATGCCAAAATGGCTAAATCTGCCGCCGACAGTCCTGAAAAAGAAGGTAAGATGCCATACATTGTTGTAGTTATAGACGAGATGGCAGATCTTATGATGATGGCTGGCAAAGATCTCGAAATGCTGATAGTCCGCATCGCTCAAAAAGGTCGTGCCGCTGGTATTCATCTAGTATTAGCCACTCAGCGCCCAGAAGTGAAGGTTATTACCGGTCTCATCAAGGCTAATATTCCAGGACGCATTGCCTTCGCCGTAGGTTCACGTATCGACTCTCAAATCATGTTAGATCAGGGCGGCGCCGAAAAGCTCCTCGGTAAAGGTGACATGCTACTTCTCACTACCGAAATGATGGGTAAGCCTCGCCGTATTCAAGGCGCTTGGGCCTCTGATGATGATATCAATAAGGTTACCGACTTCTTGCGCGAGCAACGTCCACCAGATTATAATAAAGAAGTTATTGCACAGACGGTCGCCATTAAAGGCATGGGGCCATCACTTGGTGGTAGTATCGGCGAACTTGGCCGCCGTTACGACCCAAATGACCCAGTTGTTCGCAAAGCTGTAGAAATTTCCCTTAGCAAAGGTAAATTCTCCACCGCTATGTTGCAAACTTATCTGGGCAAAGGTCACGGGTTTGTCTCTGGCCTAGCCATCTGGTTTGAGGAAATTGGCGTAATTGGCCCTCAAAACGGCAACAAACCTCGCGATCTCTTAATTTCCTCCATGGAAGAGTTCGATAACCTAGCTGGTGTCTAAAAAGTAGCTGAAAATCGCCATCCGCGCCACGCCCTTGAAAATCCTAGATATCTATGTTATAATCAACTCATAATATTAGCTCAGCAAACAAGATTATCTGTGTTTGCTTTAACCAAAGGAGTTTTATGAAAGAATACGAACTCTCAGTTCTATTTCATCCTGATCTAGAGATGAACCTAGAACCCGCCCTCGATAAGGTGAAAAAAATTATCGAAAGCAACGGCGGCAAAATCAACAAAGAGGAAAACGATGGTAAAAAACGCCTCGCCTACTCTATTAATGGCCAAGATTTTGCGCTTTATTACTATTTTGACGTTTCTTTGCCAAGCGAAGCGCCAGCCAAAATTTCTTCAGTATTAAATATTACCGATGAAGTTTTGCGTTATTTGCTTGTTCGCGCTGACGAACGTAAAGCAAAAATGGAAGCCAGCCGTCAGGCCGAAGAAGCTTCCACTGAAGAAACCAAAGAAGAAACTGAAGAAAAAGGAGAATAATTATTTATGCGCGGTTTTTCTAAAGCAATTATTACTGGTAACCTTACTCGTGATCCAGAGCTTCGTAACACCCCAAATGGTGCTAGCGTTTGTAGCTTTTCGGTCGCAGTAAATCGTACTTATCGTGACGCCAGTGGCGAACAAAAGGAAGATGTTTCTTTCATCGATTGCTCAGCCTGGGGTAAACTTGGCGAAATGATTGCTCAATATGCCAAAAAAGGTACCGGCGTTCTAGTCTCTGGTCGCCTTGATCAACGTAGTTGGGAAGACAAAACTACCGGCAACAAACGTTCACGCGTCGAAATCGTTGTAGAAGATTTTAATTTTACCGGCGCTCGTGACAATGGCAATAATTCTAATAATTTTGGGTCTTCTAGCGATGCAGATGATGCCGCTAATATCCCAGACGACATTCCTGAAGGCGAAATCGACCTCAGCGATGTACCATTCTAATAAATTTAAAGCGAAGGAGATTTTATGAGAAGGAGTAAAAACGATCCTAATTTGTATTTCGATTATCGCGATGTCAAAACTTTGCAACGCTATATCGATACTTATGGCCGTATTGAGCCAATCGCAAAAACTGGCTTATCAGCCAAACAACAACGCCAACTCGCGACTGCAGTTAAGCGTGCTCGTCATTTAGCACTTCTACCATTTGTATCTAATAACTAAGGAGCAAAATGTACGGACCAACAGATCTAAAGAAAAATACTTTGATTACTTTAGACGGCCAGCCGTATAAAGTAGTCGAATACTCTCAAAAAGTAATGGGCCGCGGCGGCTCCATAGTAAACGTTAAAGTCAAAAATCTTATCACTGGTGCGCTTTTGCCAAAAACTTTCAAGGGTCAAGAAAAAATTGAGCCGGCCGAAGTTACTACACGCAAGGTTCAATATCTTTACAGAGATGACGAAAAGTTCTATTTCATGGATCCAGAATCTTTCGAACAATATGAACTTGGCGCCGACATGGTAGGCGACATGAAAGATTTTATGAAAGACGGCGACGAGATGGAGATCCAGTTTTACAACGGCACCCCAATTAATCTAGTCTTGCCAAAAAATATTTGGTTAGTTGTTACCTATACCGAAAATGCAGTTAAGGGCGACACTACAAGCTCAGTTATGAAAGATGCCACATTAGAAACTGGCGTTGTAATCAAAGTCCCGGCTTTTATCAAAGAAGGGGACATTGTCTCGGTAGATACAGATACTTATGCATACCGCGAACGAAAAAAATAGAGGGTATTATAAAATTGAAGGCGCCGTGAGTGCCTTCAATTTTGATTTCAAAAATAAGATAGTTCTAGACATTGGTTCTTCAACCGGTGGTTTTACTGAAATAGCATTAGAACATGGCGCTAAAAAAGTGATTGCCGTAGAAAAGGGAACCAATCAAATGAAATCCCCATTGCGCCACGACCCCAGAATAGAATTGCACGAAAAAACAGATATTTTTGACGTTCAATGTGTGAGCTCAGCTATGGCTGAGCTCACCATTGAAACGCCAGACGTCATTGTTGCAGATGTGTCATTTATTTCTTTAACTAAAATCTTGAAGCATGCCAGAGATCATTTATCAAGCAAAAAAACAGAATTTTTAGTTATGCTAAAACCTCAGTTTGAAGCTAGCCCAAACCAATTAAACAAAGGTGTAGTCAAAAATGAAAAAATTCGCCGCGAAATTATCAAAAACTTTGAGTTTTGGCTCAAGAAAAATGGCTTTATTATAATCAAAAAACGCGACAACGATCTACCCGGCAAAAATGGTAATTTAGAACGTTTTTATTGGTTAAAACTAAGCAACTAAAATTTTTTAGATGTGTTCTGCTGAACATGAAGACTTGGCCATAGCGGCTTGTGAGCTGCTGTTCGAAGGACACGCCTAAAAAATTTAGTTGCTTTTTTTAAAGTTTAAGCTTATAATAATAACATGAATTTATTGCATGGCGTGGGCGACTTTTTCTCCCTAGATATTGGGACGAATTCGATGCGGATCGTGCAACTTTCTGGTAATAGCCAGCACGGCTGGACTCTCCAGAAATACGCATATATACCTATTACTCAGCAGCTCACTCAGGATTCATCGGAATTGGGCAGAAAACGCCTCGGTGAGGCTATTCTTGGTGCTGTCAACCAAGCTGGGATCAAAACCAAAAATATTGCTATTGGTCTTCCAGCTGGCAAAACATTCACTTCTGTAGTAGAAACCGAAACATTGCCAGAAAAGGAGTTAGTCAAATCTTTCAAATACGAAGTCGACAAATATGTTCCTATGGCTATGAGTGATGCTAAAGTTGATTACACCATCCTTGGTCCTAGTCCAAATGATCCAGCTAAAACTGAAGTTCTAGTATCTTCTGTTGCTAAAGAATATGCCGAGGGAACCATGGAGATGATCGAAAAAACTGGTCTCAATATTGTCGCTATGGAGCCAGAGCCACTAGCAATGGCGAGAGCACTTACGACACCGGGCGCCATTGATGCAGTTATGGTAGTGGATTTCGGCGAAGAGTCTACAGACATCGTCATTACATACAAAGATAAACCACGTTTGGTGCGCTCTATCCCCGGTGGCATAGACACTTTAATTCGTGCTATCGCCAATGGCCTAAATGTCCGTATGGATCAAGCCAGACAATTTATCCTTAAGTTTGGTCTCGATGCAAATCAAGTCGAAGGTCAGGTTTTCCGAATCCTTAACACACATCTAGAAAATTATGCCGCTGAGCTAGCTAAATCCATGCGCTTTTTCCAGACTAAATACATCAACGGTAAAGTTGGAGGTATTATTTTATCTAGCTACGCCAGTACAATTCCGCTCTTCCCAGAATACATCGAATCAAAAACTGGAGTCCCTACTATGAAGGGCAACCCTTGGCAATTTGTTCGCACTACAGCGGAACAACAAAGAATACTTGCCAGCGTATCTAACGAGTTTTCAGTAGTAATTGGGCTTTCCGAAAGGAGCAACGACTAATGGCACGCGAGATCAACCTAGTTCCAGATATTAAGACTGAGATGATAAAAGCTCTGAAACTCAGGAATTTAATCTTCTTTGTCTGCATAATCACAGCTATTGCCAGCGTCGTAGTTACTGCGATTTTTGGGCTTATTGCTGGTGGTCAAAACTTATCGCTGGATGGCAAAAAAACTACATTAGCTAGTTTGTCCAACAAACTTAATTCTTATAGTGATTTGAGCGATTTTCTCACCATCAAAGACCAGCTCGGTAACCTTTCAACTATATCCAGCAACAAGAAAGTTCTATCTCGTACTTTTAATATTTTAGCCACACTCTTACCGACTGGTGCCGATACCATCACTATATCAGAGCTCAACGTTAACCTAACTGGTGAACAACCAACTTTTTCATTTGATGCCCAAGCCAATGCCGGTAGAGAACCATTCATCGATTACAATGTCCTAGACTCTTTCAAGAAAAGTATGAAATATATGCGTTACGATTATGGTAATTATGTCGATAAGAATGGTGAAATTATTCCAGCTTATTGTATGATTGAATCTGGCGAAGATGGCGCTACCCTTAATGATTCAAGTAGGGGTCTCTATGCATTCTGGACAATTGACGCCGAGGGCTGTAATCCTTCAAATGACACTAAAACCAGCGATTATAATACCGAAAATTATAATGGCACTACGGTAGTTCGCATTTGGCGCACTCCGCAATATAATGACTGGTACAAAAAAGAGGAAGTTTCTGGTCAACCATACATGAATTTGAACGGTGAAATATCCGGAGTTGAACATTTCGAAAGCGCCTGCATTACCTACACTGGTAATATAGGCAATGATGATAAGCCAAAATGGATAGAGTCTAATGAATCCTGTCTTCTAGTGCCAGATGGGGACGAGGGTATTAAAATTTCAGATTCCTCTAATGGGCGTGGCGCCGGAGATGAATTAGTCTTGCGTTTTTCAGCAACCATCTCTTTCTCGCCAGAAGTTTATAGCTTCAAAAATTCACACATGCTTGCTATAGCTCCTACTGGTCGTTACAATGTGACAGATTCTTATGTTCAGATTCAAGCAATGTTTGAAGAACGAGCAAGAGACTGCGAAGAAGGAGACCCTACCTGTACCACTAATACTAATAATATAAATGGAGGATCGAGCTAATGGCCGCTAAAGAAATTGCACTCAGTAAGCGCGTTAAAATATCCGAAGCTCAGCAGTATATGCTTCTTTCTGTGCTTGGTGCTGCCATCGCTTTAGGAGTGGCAATTTGCCTGACGATACACTTTATTCAACAAATTTCTTTTAATACAAAAGTTATTATGGCCGAAGATGAGGCCATTGCTGCTTATTCCAACGTCATTAAATCTACGGGTATTTGCAAAAGTCCAAAGGGCGAAGTTTATACTAGTGAAGAACTCGAAAAATGTAATCCAAGCAATATAGAACTATCCGAAATACCAGGTACTTTACGCGCTAATATTCTAGAAAATCTTGCCGCAAACGAAGCTTTAAATTCTGTTCCTAAAGAAGCAGATTCAAATTGTATCAATATCAGTACCGGCAAGAACTTCACTTTTAAAGAACTAAACAATATTTACAACGAAGCCACAAGCGATACCGAACTTACTAACGCAATTCAATTAATTAAGAATTGTTCTGCGCTCCGTATTATACCAGATGCGCTTCCAGCTTTCCGAAACGAGGAAGCCTTGCTTGCTAGCCTAAACAAACTTTTCCTAGAGTCTAATTGGCAACCAGAGTCTCTTAGCCCGAGCGGTTCGTCCGCAAACTCAGACTTAGGTTCAAATCTCAAAACCATGTCTGTCAGGCTGTCAGTAGAAGCCGATACAAGTACCACAATGAGTGTACTTAATAATATTGAACGCTCCATTCGTGAATTCGACATCAACAGTGCAACTATCGAGTGGGGTGGCAACAATAGACTTACTTTGCAGGCTCAGGCTACAGCATACTATATGGATGAATCTTCTATTACTGAAATCACCAAGACTATAAAAGGAAAAGGAGGAAGTAAATGAAAACTGATTTAGCAACCTCTATCATTACAGGCATAGTTGGCGCAGTGATAGCCTATTTTATTACGGGTCTTTTTATCGGCCCAATAGAAGATGTCACTTATAAAACTATTGATACTAAAGTTAATGCCACTTTAATCAATCCTGATCCAGAAGTTTTTAACTATCGTGCACTCAACCCTACAGTGGAAGTCTACGTAGGCGAATGTGATGAATACAATGAATATGGCGAATGTATAGATAAGGCAACTATTCAAGTCGTAGAAGATGAAGAAATTATAGAAGAGACTGAGGTTATAGAAGAACAAACAGAAGAACAAGTAGAAGAAGAAAACAAAACGGAGACAAAGGAGGAGACTAATTCCACCCCAAGTGACCAGGAGAACCCATAATGGCTCTTCTGACTAAAGAGGCCGAAGAAAAAATTCTTAACCTCCTCCTCAGCGAGGGTCTTGCTGATGCTAAATTGGTCGCAGCCGTTAAAGAAAGCGCTGAACGCGATGATAAACCAGTTTTAAATGAATTAATTCAACGTAAACTCATCAGTGACGACATGGTGTCGCACGCTACAGCCTTAGTCATAGGCGTGCCATATGTCGAATTAAAAAATATTACTATCGATCAGGATATCCTAGCAAAGTTGCCATATGAAGCATCTATGCGTGTCATGGCAGTTCCACTCGGTGAGAAAAATGGTATATTAAATGTCGCCATGGTGGACGTTACCAACGTTCAGGCCACAGACTACCTTTCCAATTTAGTTAATCAGCCAATTCGCGTCTGGATGTCATCAAAACGCGGAATTAGTGAAGCGCTAGAACAATACCACGGTGATTTTTCTGGCGTTAAAGAGGCCGTCAAAGAAACTGATGCAGCATCCGAAAATGAACAATCCAACGTCAAAACTATAGTCCAGGACTCACCTATTTCTAAAGCTCTTACTACAATCCTAAGTTATGCGGCCAAGACCAAAGCATCGGACGTCCATATCGAGCCACTCGAGAATTCTCTAATTATTCGTTGTCGTATTGATGGCGTACTCCGCAAGATCATGGAACTCCCCAAAACCATTGCCCCAGCACTAGTTTCCCGTATTAAAATTCTCTCAAACCTCAAGATCGACGAGCATCGTATTCCGCAAGACGGCCAGTTTACGGTCTTGGTAGACGATCAAGAGATTGATCTTCGTATCGCTATATCTCCAGTTACGTGGGGAGAGCAAGTCGTGATCCGTCTTCTAGACAAAAAAGGCGTGTCTATGGAGATCGAAAAAATGGGTATGAGCGGTCGCGCTCTCCGCGATGTTCTCGAAGGAATTAAAAAGCCAAACGGCATGATTCTAACTTCTGGTCCAACTGGTTCTGGTAAGTCTACCACGCTCTACGCTTTGATTCAGAAAATCAAATCAGAGTCTATTAATATTGTTACACTCGAAGATCCAGTAGAATATAAAATGGACGGAATTAATCAGATCCAAGTTAATGTTGACGCCGGGCTTACCTTTGCTTCTGGTCTTCGCTCCATTTTGCGCCAAGACCCAGACGTAGTAATGGTAGGCGAGATTCGTGATTCCGAGACGGCATCTCTCGCGGTTCAGGCGGCGCTTACTGGGCATTTAGTATTTTCTACTCTTCACACCAACTCTGCTGCCGGTATTCTTCCACGTCTTCTCGATATGGGTATAGAACCATTTCTTCTTGCCTCCACTTTAAATGTTGTTATCGGCCAGCGTTTGGTTCGTCGCATTACCGAAAAACGCGAAATGTATAAATCTTCCGAAATTGAAACCAAAAACATTAATGAAATCGTAGGCGATCTTCTACCAAAAGACAAAGAATCCGTAGCAGAAGTTAGTGAAGATTTGGGTTACCCAGGCCTACCAGTCAGAAACGACGATTTTTATATGCTAGCCAAAGGTATTGATTCCAAAGAAACCCCAGGCGGTTATTCTGGTCGTGCCGGTCTATACGAAACCATTGTGGTGGACGAAGAAATTCAAAAATTAATTATTTCCCATGCTACCGCCAATGAAATCATGCGACTGGCAAAATCTAAAGGTACTGTTACTATGCGTCAGGATGGTGTTTTGAAGGCTCTATCTGGTATAACAACAATGGAGGAAGTCAACCGCGTTGCTAGCGATTTATCTTAATTCTTATGGTATAATAATATTATGGAAAGTAGTGGGCAAAATACAATCAAGATTGAAATGTTACTCGAAGAATGCGTTAGGCGCAATGCTTCAGATCTTCACATTCAATACGGTTTACCTCCAATTTTACGTGTTGATGGAGCATTAACTCCAATTACTGGTATGCCTAATCTCAATGAAGAGATGGTTCGTAGTTTGGTTTTTGCCACTCTGGATGAGGACCAGCAAAAGATTCTTATCAAAGATAAAGAGTTTGATTATTCATTTGCCTTTGGCGATATTGCGCGTTTTCGCGTTAACGCTTTTCATGAGCGTGGCAAACTTGCAGCGGCCTTCCGCCTAATCCCAAACCAGATTAAATCTATCAACGATCTTGGTATGCCAGCTATTGTTGAAACTTTCGCCAATTTTCCTCGCGGATTAGTCTTAGTGACTGGACCTACCGGTTCTGGTAAATCTACTACGCTCGCGGCCTTAATAGACAGAATCAACCGCGAAAAATCTTCACATATTATTACGATAGAAGATCCAATCGAATTTACTCACAGATCCATGCGTAGCGTAATTGTTCAACGCGAAGTCCATTACGATACATTTAGCTTTGCCGCAGCGCTCCGCTCCGTTTTGCGTGAAGATCCAGACGTAGTCCTTATTGGTGAAATGCGAGATCTAGAGACCATCCAAGCAGCTATCACGATTGCAGAAACAGGTCACTTAGTCTTCGCTACTCTTCATACCAATTCCGCAGCCCAGTCTATAGACCGTATGATCGACGTTTTCCCAGCTCACCAACAGCCACAAGTGCGTTCTCAACTTGCTAATATGTTAATGGCTATTTGTGCTCAGCGCCTCGTACCTGCTATTGGCGGTGGCCGCGTGGTAGCAGCAGAAATCATGGTAGCTAATTCTGCTATTCGTACTCTCATCCGTGATGGCAAAACCCACCAAATTGATACTGCCATTCAAACTGGTGCTGATCAGGGTATGCAAACCATGGATCGCACATTAGCTAAACTAGTTCAGACAGGTGTGATCACCTACGATTCTGCCCGTGATTATGCCGTGGATATTAATGAGTTAAACAGGCTAGTAAGAGGCTAAAATGAGGCGCTTTAAATACAAGGCCAAAGAAAAGTCAACTGGCAAAATTTTGAAGGGCGCTATCCAGGCCGAAAATGAACAAACTGCTGGTAAACTTTTGATAGAACAAGGCTATATCCCGCAATCCGTAGTAGAAGAGGGAACTGGTTTTTTTGGTACCAAAAGCCGTGTCACTAATAAAGACCGCATTACTTTTACTCGTCAACTTTCTACTTTGATTGGTGCCGGTCTCCCGCTTGCCACGTCGCTTCGCACGGTTATCGAACAGACCCAAGGTAAAGGCATGAAATCCATCGCCGAAGAGATCCTTACCAGTGTGGAATCTGGTAAAAGCTTATATGATTCATTTGCTAATTATCCAGATGTTTTTAATGGCGTGTATCTCGCTTTAATCCGTGCCGGCGAAACTTCTGGTACTCTAGATCTCGCCTTAAAGCGTTTGGCAGATCAAGAAGAAAAAGATGCTGCCATGATGAGTAAGATCAAAGGAGCGCTCGTCTACCCGGCCATTATTCTTGTGGTGATTATCGCTGTACTTGCCTTTATGATGGTCATGGTGGTACCACAAGTAAAAAATCTCTACGAAGACATGGGTCAAGAATTGCCTGGTCTCACCAAATTCCTTGTAGATATCTCCGACTTCTTTGCTGGATTTTGGTGGCTAGTCCTTATAATTTTAGGAGTGATAGGCGGCGGGATTTTCTATTTTGTCAAAAAGACTCCAGTTGGTCGCAGAATGATGGATAGCTTCAAGATTCATGTTCCTATCTTTGGCGGGCTCTTCCGCAAACTCTACGTTTCGCGTTTTGCTCGTACAGCCGAAATGATGCTGGCCACTGGCGTGCCGATGCTAGATTCTATCACTATTGCCATCGGCGCTGTTAATAACGTTGTAGTAGAAGGGGAATATAGCAAGTCCCTAGAGACCATCAAAGGCGGCAAACCTCTCTCCGAAGCCTTGAAAGATCGCGAATATATGTTGCCTCTAGTGCCACAGATGTCTTCTATCGGTGAGCAGTCTGGCAAGATCGACGAAATGCTTGGCAAAGCCGCCCAAGTTTATGAAAATGAACTAGACGAGCAGATCAACGGCATCTCTACTATGATCGAGCCTATCCTCATGGTCATCATGGCCGGATTGATCGGCGTGGTAGTTGGTGGTACGCTCCTCCCGATCTACTCGCTGGTGAACTCAGTTGCTACATAATAAAGTTAATTACAAAAAATACTCCCGTACGGGAGTATTTTTTAAGGTATTACTAACTATTGTCTAAACATATGGAGCCAGACCCCTCCAACTTGTATAAAATTACAAAGTTATTACTTCCTTGGACATATTTTGCTACCCCATCGTTGCAATAAGCATTGCTAATTAACCCGATAGGGTTAACATAATCATCTGGAAACGATTCTCTGAAAATATCGAATACCTCTACACTCCATTCTTCACCAGATTTTAATTCAAAAAAATGAATGGAATATTCTTCTCCGTTTGGATCCATAAAATCGTTACTTAGATAATTGTTCGCAAAATAATCCGCATTATCTAGACCTGGAATCCTCCCATTGTTATTAGTCTGATAATCCTTTATCGCTGTAGCCAGACGCGCCATATCGTTTCGTCTTTGAGTGTTCCTCTGAGAGCGTTGCAAAGATGGCAAGGCTACGAAAACCATCAAGAAGATGAGACCAGCAATTGCTAGCACCAATACCACCTCGATGATAGTGAAACCTTTACGCTTCATGTGCCCAGTTTATCCACCCCACTAATTACTAGTTTGTGGCTTCCCCGCCATTACTAGTTTGTGGCTTCCCCGCCATTCCCCCATTATCTATACAAACTGCGCCAGACCCTTCCAGCACGTATGAAATCGTGTAATAATTGCTTCCGTTCCCAGTTCTCTTAACTTCTTGTCCATCACAGTAAGTACCTTTTGTTACGTAAGCTGTATGATCGAATGTAGAATAATCTTCATGTATGGTATCTCGTATACTCAACATATATGGTGTGCCGTCCGGGTCAACAAACTCGTCATTCAAATATTCTTTAACAAATTCTTCAACAACTTTAGAGCTCTCACCTTCACCGTTGTAACCAGAATTATTAGGTAATTTTTGTTTATTATTGGTTCTATAATTTTCCAGCGCTGTAGCCAGACGCGCCATATCGTTTCGTCTTTGAGTGTTCCTCTGAGAGCGTTGCAAAGATGGCAAGGCTACGAAAACCATCAAGAAGATGAGACCAGCAATTGCTAGCACCAATACCACCTCAATAATCGTAAACCCAGCCTTTTGTTGATTTTTTGGTTGTTTACTAGGCATATTATCCTTTCTTATTAGATTTTGTTATGTCGCATAACAATGCTT
>DEWE01000007.1 GCA_002363125.1 Candidatus Saccharibacteria bacterium UBA3218
AGAGTATTGTTTGGTTGGTTTTATAGGAAATGGAATAGGCATTATTAATAATACCAAAAGCTAAAAAACCTAATATACTAAACAGAATAGAGTATAGCGTATGTTTTTTCACGGTACTATTATAGCATAAGTTTTTTAAAAACTAAAAATTTAATTAGAATTTTTTATCATTTCATCATAATCTATGCCATAATATGCATACTGCACCCTCATATAGGCTTCGTCTAGCTCGTTTGCTAAACTCTTCAAAGGATCTTCGTTTGCTACAGCCATAACTATAAATTTCAAAGGCTTATTCAAACCGCCACAAATTTCCATTGCTTCGCCATAAGCTAAATTACCTGGCACCGTAATCTCGCGAATACCACCAATATTCATCCCTTCTACGCCCAAATTCCAACCCTCAATCATACCAAGCGAAGCATCAAGCACCCTTGCAAATGCCGTAGGGTTTTTGTCATCATTAAACGAAGAATCGAAAATGGTCTCGTCTGCGCACCAACCAACATAATATGCGAGATAATTATAATCACCTTCGGTTAATTCTCTACCGGAACCGATTTTAAGATCACGCACCTGTACACCATTTTCATTCGCCGAAGTCTCATTATAAGCTACAATTTCCGACTTATATTTTATAAATTTATCAAAACTGTCTTTCGTTTTTTCAGAAAACTCAGCTTGTTTTTGGTTATATATAGATTCATATTCAGCAATTTTAGTTGTATCGATCTGTGATTCACTACCGCCAGTAGCAGTAGACTTACCACCATTTATCACGATTGCTATATAACTCGCGATAATAGATCCGAGCATTATCACTGCGATCAAAATTATAAAAAATCTTTGCTTTGGGCTAGTTTTTAGCTCATTTTCATTCATAACAACTCCTATCTGTAATTATTATAGCACAATTATAAGAAGCCTAGGAGCTCTTTTAGAGCATAATGAGATTTAGACTAGATTTGTAGCAATGAAAAAATGTCCCTAGCGTAGCGACTAAAGACATTTTTTTCTTGACCTACATTGTAGAAATAACAATGAACAAGTCCAAACCCTAAAAGAGTTCCTAGGCTTCTTTTTTACTTGCTGGTTTCTTAAGAATAGCAACTTTCTTAAATGAACCACCGGCCTTTTTGATAGCCTCGATAGCAGTTTTTGAAGCAAATTGGGTTTCTAGATCGATTTTGTTTGTAATTTCACCACGCGAAATTACTTTTACTTTTACAAACGGGCTAGAAATCAAGCTCGCTTCTGCCATCTTGAAGTTATCTACACTTCCCTTTAATTCATTCAAACGATCAGTATAAACTACTTCTGCCTTAGCATGGAAAGACTTAAAACCTTTGAGCTTTGGCACGGCTTGCATAATGGCGCGCTGACCGCCCATAAAGCCAGCTGGCATCTTGCTATGACCAGTACGAGCCTTTTGACCTTTAGTGCCACGACCAGCAGTCTTACCTTGACCAGCTGAAATACCGCGGCCTTTACGGCTAGGACGTACATTCTTTGAAACGCTTAAATCATTGTATTTCATTACTTGTCCTCCTTCTTAGTGGACTTCTTTGCACTTGGTTTCTCTTCCTTTGCTTCAGATTTTTTAGCTTTAGCGCCAATCCAATCTTTGCGTGGAACTTGTTGACGCAAACCCTCGATTACTGCATAGGCAATATTCACTTTATTGGTAGAACCGAGTGACTTAGAAATCAAATTCTTTACACCAGTAAGACCAATAATAGAACGCACTGTGCCACCAGCGATAATACCAGTACCAGGTGCCGCAGGTTTAATAAGAACATCTGCGCCAGTTACTTTAGTACGAGCTTCGTGGCAAATTGTTTCACCATCAATATTAAAGGTAATCATAGATTTCTTTGCTTTACTCGTAGCTTTGGCCACCGCACTAGTCACATCGTTACCCTTTGCTACGCCGATACCCACTTTGTTTTTATGATTACCAATCGCAACAAGTGCTTTAAAACGCATTCTACGACCACCAGCTACCGTACGAGATACGCGATCTACTGCAATAGTAATTTCGTCGAATTCTTTTGGACCAGCCTCAGCGCGCACACGATCGCGACGATTGCGACGATCAATCTTCTTGCCGGAGATATCACGAGCTTGCTTTGTTTCGGCTATTTTATCATCCATCTTCAGAGTACCAGATTTATTGATTACTCTTGGGGCTTTTTTCTCTGTTTCTGGCATAATTAAAACTCCAATCCTTCCTTGCGAGCCGCTTCAGCAAGTGCTGACATACGACCAGCATATAATTTAGAACCACGATCGAAAACAACTTTTTTAACCTTTGCAGTTTTAGCCTTCTTGGCAATTTCTGCACCGATTTTAGCTGCTTTTTCTATCTTGGTACCAGTCATCTTGGCGCCAACAGTAGTAGCATAAGCTAAGGTTGTCTTTTTGTCGTCGTCAATAATTTGCGCAACGATATGCTGATTAGAAAAATGTACTGCAAGACGTGGCCTCTCATGAGTGCCATGAATTTTAGCACGGGTTCTTTTTGCTCTAAAAATCTTATTCATTATTTCTTACCCGCCTTTCCTGCCTTACGAAGAATTACTTCGTCGACATACTTAATACCTTTACCTTTGTAAGGTTCTGGCTTCTTGAGGCTACGGATTTCTGCAGCTACCTGACCGACTTTTTGTTTATCGATACCAGATACTGTGATCTCCATTTTATTAGTAGTAAGTTGTACGCCTTCTGGAGCTTTGTATTTCACTGGATGTGAAAAACCAAGCGCCATTTCGATTTCCTGACCACCGCCAGAAAGACGAAAACCAACACCGTTAATTTCTAGTTTTTTCTCATAACCTTTGGTTACGCCCACAACTGCGTTATTTAGAAGCGCACGTTGTAAGCCATGCCAAGCACGAGATTTTGGCTCGTCATCTTCACGAGTGACTGTAGCCATGTTTCCATCAATAGCAACCTTTGTTTTTGGTTGCACTGGGACGATGAGTTGACCCTTCGGGCCCGCAACAGTAATCTCGCTGTCGCCGACCGTAATTGTCACTCCCGCCGGAATCTCGATGGGTTGTTTTCCGATACGACTCATATCTTTCCTTTCTTTTATTTATTATAACATACTTTGCTAAAATAGCAAATTAGTTACCAAACTTTAACTAATATTTCACCGCCCAAGCGATTTTTCTTCGCTTCGCGACCAGTCATCAAACCCTTTGAAGTAGACACAATGATCATACCACGTCCAGACTTTACTACTGGTAAATCGTCAGCAGCCGAGTATACACGACGGCCAGGCTTTGATACTTTTGAAATCTCGTTGATTTTGGCATTGCTGCCAGCTTCATTTATGGTAACTTTCAAAATGCCACGTGGCTTGTCATCAGTAATCTCAAAGCCAGCCACATAACCATTCTTTACTAAAACTTCTACAACTTGAGCTTTTAGCTTGGAAGTAGGCACGAGAATTTCGTTTTTACCAACCTTTACAGCATTACGAATGCGAGTGATGAGGTCGGCGATTTGATCTGTAGATTGTAATGACATATTCTTCTCCTTTCTCCTTACCAGCTACTCTTAGTTACACCAGGAATTTCACCTTTACTAGCTTTTTCCCGGAAATTAATACGTGAAAGACCAAATTGGCGCATATAACCACGTGGACGCCCGTCGAGCATGTCGCGGTTTTTGAGCCGAGTCGGCGAAGCGTTGCGTGGAAGTTTTTGTAAACCTTCCAAGTCACCTGCCGCCTTTAGCTCTGCGCGCTTGGCTTTATATTTTTCATACATTTTGCGTCGTTTTTCGTCACGGAGGACTGCAGATTTCTTAGCCATACTACTTAGCCTCCTTCTCAAACGGCATCCCGAAGAGTTCTAGCAATTTAGTGCTTCCTTCCTTTGAACCATTTTTAATTATAAAAGTTACTTCAAGACCATGAAGAACAGATGCATCCTCAAATGTGATCTCCGGAAATACAGTTTGTTCTTTTAAGCCTAAGTTGTAATTACCTTGTTTATCAAAAGCTGTGCGACTCACACCGTGAAAATCACGTACGTGTGGCAATGCAATATTGATCAAACGATCTACGAATTCATACATTTTGTCGTTACGTAGAGTCGTGAGGTAGCCTACTGGCGCGCCCATTCCTTTACGAATCTTAAATGTAGCAATTGATTTCTTTGCAAGTCTGGAAGTTGGTGCCTGACCAGTGATCTTTGCAAGTGTAAGTTCCACTGTTTCGGTAAACTTCTTGTCTTCGCGTTTTTTACCAACACCAGAAGACACAATTACTTTTTTGAGTTCTGGCACTTGGTTGATATTACCAAGACCGAGCTCTTTTTGTAACTTCGCCTTGAGCTCCGCGTTGTAGAGAGCTTTGAGGCGTGGTTGTGCTTTAGCATCAGCCTTAACTACTTTTTTCGTAGTTTTTGGGGCTTCAGCTTTAGCAGCCGTTTTCTTTTCCGCCATTATTTAGCTCCTTTCTTTGCTTTAGCGTTTTTATCAGCTTTTACAGCTTTCTTTTCTAGTTTGGCAGCTTCGACTAATTTTAGATTAGACAAGTCAATACCTACATGAATCGTCTTTTTACCACCAGCTGGGTGTAAATGAGATTTTTTCATATGGCGTTCAACCACACCAATACCTTCAAGACAAGCTTTTTTAGCTCTGCGATCAATCTTTACGATTTTAGCTTCTTTACCTTTTTCGTCGCCAGAAATTACTCTAACTTTGTCATTTATTTTTAGATTCTTTGCCATTTTAGAGTACCTCCGGTGCTAAGCTAATAATCTTCGAAAAGCCAAGATCACGAAGCTCTCTAGGAATCGGACCAAATACACGAGTGCCTTTTGGAGTTTTATCCTCATTTACAAGCACTGCTGCATTTTCGTCAAAACGGATTGTTGAACCGTCTGGACGACGAATCGGTTGACGAGTACGCACGATTACGGCACGTACTACAGCTTTCTTCTTGATATTGCCAGTAGGTGAAGCTTCCTTTACGGAACAAGTTACGATATCGCCAACTTTAGCATACCTAGCTCTAGTACCACCGAGCACACGAATTACTCCGAGTTCCTTAGCGCCACTATTGTCGGCAACTTTTAATCTACTTTCTTGCTGAATCATAACTAAGCCTCCTCACCTTCTGCCTCAGCTTCTTTTTCAGCTTTAGCTCTTGCAATTTCGTCTGCACCGATTTTTTCAGCTTCATAAGCTTTGTTTACATCTTCTTTAAGTTCGACAGTACCAT
This sequence comes from Candidatus Saccharibacteria bacterium UBA3218, assembly GCA_002363125.1. Classification (GTDB taxonomy): domain Bacteria; phylum Patescibacteriota; class Saccharimonadia; order Saccharimonadales; family Saccharimonadaceae; genus Nanosyncoccus. The sequence continues at coordinate 5,240 of DEWE01000007.1, forward strand.
GAGAACGCTCAATTATCTTTACCAAAGTATAAGCCTTGGTCTTTGATAAAGGACGAGTCATCGCGATTTGTACGCGGTCACCCACCTTAGCCTCATTTTTCTCATCGTGGGCAGTATATTTACGAGTCTTCGTGTACTGCTTGCGATAGAGTGGATGAGTTTCACGACTAACAATAGAGACGGTAATGGTCTTATCGCGCTTATCGGAAGTCACAGTTCCAATTAAAGTGTGTGCCATCTTAAAACTCCTCTTTCTTTATAATTTTACATTTCACTGGCAACTTATGCATTGCAAGACGCAAAGCTTCTTTTGCCTGCTCTTCACTAACATCAGCTACTTCAAACATCACAGTACCAGCCTTTACCTTAGCTACATAAAATTGTGGCTCACCTTTACCGGAACCCATTTTTACGTCTAGAGGTTTCTTGGTTACTGGAGTATGTGGGAAAATCCGAATCCAGATTTTACCACCACGCTTCAAATAACGTGTAATTGCTTGACGGGCTGCCTCGATTTGGCGGCTGTTTACGCGCTCATTATCAAGCGACATCAAACCATAATCACCGAATGCCACAGTATTACAACGAGTAGCAATACCTTCATTTTTGCCCTTGCGTACCTTACGATGTGGTACTTTCTTTGGAATCATTATAGCCATATTACTTTTCCCCCTTATAGATCCAAACTTTTACGCCAACGATACCAGCAATTGTTGGTGCATGATGACAATAAAAGTCGATATCTGCTCTTAATGTGTGTAGAGGCACAGAACCCTCAATGAATTTCTCACGGCGGCTCATTTCTGCGCCATTAAGACGACCTGCTACCTCGATACGTACGCCTTTGGCGCCAGCATTCATAGTAGACTGCAAAGCCATCTTTACTGCACGGCGAAAATTCATACGCTTGCCCAATTGAAAACCAATGTTTTCGGCTACAAGTTTAGCGTTGAGTTCTGGTTTCTTAACTTCTTCTACGTTGATACGAATTGGACCATCAACGATTTTCTCGAGCTGTTTTTTGAGCTCATTAATACCCGCGCCTTGCTTTCCGATCACTGCACCAGCCTTGGCTGTAAAAATCGTAATCGTAGTAAGATTGGCGGAGCGTTCTATATTAACCCGTGCAATAGTCGGGCGAGACTTGAATCGTTCTTCGACCGCCTTACGGATTTTGTCGTCTTCCACTAACCAGCGACGAAAGTCTGCTTTGCGAGTAAACCACTTAGAAGACCAATCTTTGCTGATCTGGAGACGGTAAGAGATGGGATTAACCTTCTGACCCATATTACTTTTTCTCCTTTTTAGCTTCTGCCTTAGCTGGCTTATCAGCCTTTTCAGCAGGTTTCTTTACTTTTTCTTCGCCGGCGACCTCGACGAATATATTACTACTAATCTTTTCAAATGGAAGTGCACGACCACGTGATGCTGGTTTATAACGACGCATTCTAGTCCCACTCGTTACAAAAATACGAGCAATTCTTATGGTCTTTGGGTCAATGCTAACCTTTGAATTATTAAGAAGGTTAGCATTTGCTGACTCTACAGCTTTGAGTACTGCACGAGCTGCACGACGTGGCGTATTCTCAAGAATTACCACTGCATCAGCTACATAGCGATCACGGACCAAACTCGCAACAATGCTAGTTTTGCGTGGTTGGCTATCAATACCTTTTTCGTATGCGTGTGCAAAATATGTTTCTGCCATAATTTACGCCTTTCCTTTCGCAGCCGCAGCTTCTGCAGCTTTTTTACCACCATGACGGCGGAATTTACGAGTTGGCGCAAATTCACCAAGCTTGTGACCAACCATATTTTCTGAGATAAAGACTGGTACATGGACTTTACCATTGTGTACGGCAATTGTCCTACCTACCATTTCTGGAGAAATAGTAGATTGACGCGCCCAAGTCTTGATCACAGTGCGGTCTTCGCTGGAAAGTGCGGCAACTTTTTTCGCGAGTTTATAGTCTACAAATAGACCTTTCTTTAAGCTCCTCGACATTATTTCCTCTTTCCTTCGTGGCGACTGCGCACGATCATTTTATTAGTTTTCTTATTATGACGGGTACGATAACCAAGTGTAAGTTGACCCCATGGAGTGCGTGGAGCTTTACCAGAACCATGACGACCACCGTCACCACCACCGTGTGGGTGATCCGTAGCATTCATCACGACACCACGTACAGTTGGGCGAATACCCTTACGACGACGACGACCTGCCGCACCAATCTTAATATTTTGGTGTTGCAAGTTTGATACAGTACCAATTGAGGCTTCGCAATTCACTAATACTTTGCGTACTTCACCAGATGGCATTTTTAAAGTGGCATAGCCATTTTCTTTTGCCATAAGTTGTGCAGAGGCACCTGCTGCGCGTACCATTTGTGCGCCTTTACCAGGCGTCAACTCGATAGCATACACGAACGTACCTACTGGAATGTTTTCAAGTGGCATTCTAGAGGAATCTTCTACCTCAATTTCGTTTCCAGTCTTAAAAGTAGAGCCCTTCACCATCTTCGTATCAGCCAATACATAATAATATGTACCATTTTGATCTTTCACACGAGCAATCCGTGCTGAACGATTTGGATCGTACTCAATTTCCTCTACAGTAAGAGTTAAATCTTTTGGTAGATTGTAAGTCATAATACGATAGTGCCTTTTTACACCACCACCACGATGGCGTACAGTAATCCGACCTTGATTATTCTTACCTGCTTGTTGTTTCTTCGCCTTAAGTAATGATTTCATCGGCTTGTTCGTCGTAATTTGATCGAAGTCCTGTGTGGTCTTCTGACGTTGAGCCGGCGTAATCGGGCGATAAGCCTTAATTGCCATTATTTATTCTCCTTCCCTGCATTCTTGTCAGCCTTTTTGACTTTTTTGTCAGCTTTGGCTTCCTTTGCGCTGGTTTTAGTTTCTTCTGGTTCATCGAAAACTTTGATCGAATCACCCTTCTTTAATCTTACATAGGCAAACTTCTTGTCTTGGCGGTGAGTAATGCCAGGATAAGCGTGCTTACCTTTACTAAACTTAGTCTTTTTGCCATTACGAATCAACGTACGGACATCAGTCACGGTTACGTCAAATTCTTTTTCTACCATCTTTGCAATCTCTTGCTTACCCATCGTACGCTTTACTGGGAAAACGTAAATACGGTTAGTTTGCTCAAGATAGCTCTTTTCAGTAGCACGTGGCTCCAAGAGATGAAGCTTAATTTCAGTCTTTTTCTCTGCCATCTTACTTCTCCTCTCCGATTAGCCAATTTTCAGTGGCTTTAAGTGCAGCTTCGCTAAACACGATTGCATCAGCGTTCATAATGTCGAAGACATTAAGATATGTAGCGCGTACTAATTTTACATTTGGCAAATTGTTAGTAGAACGCAAAACTTCTGGAGTTTTTTCTGCTGCTACAGCGAGTACGTTCTTGCCATCAAGTTTCATGTCTTTCAAAACTTTCACAGCAGACTTGGTCTTACCATCTAGCTTTACTGCAGAATCTAATACGAAAACTGCCTTTTCTGCATTTTTCATTGAAAGAGCTTGCTTTATAGCCTGTTGTTTAGCGCTACGTGAAATCTTCTTGGTAAAGTTTTCTTCACCAGTGCGACCAAATGCCACACCACCATGACGCCAAATTGGGTTACGAGTTGAGCCAAAACGTGCTCTACCAGTACCTTTTTGTCTCCATGGCTTCTTACCACCACCACGTACTTCACCACGCTTTAAGGTTTTTGCATGAGAAGAACGAGAGTTTGCAAGATATGTATCATAAGCGAGTTTTACCAGCTCATGATTTTCCACATTAAGTCCGAAAATATCTTTATTTAATGTCGCCATATTACTCCTTTCCCTCCACGCTGACTATACCTTTCTTTGGACCAGGCACAGCGCCTTTTAGACCGATAAGGTTATTTGCAACATCGATATAAGCGACCACTAGATTTTTTACAGTAACTTGATCGTGACCCATACGGCCTGGCATCTTCTTGCCCTTCCAAACTTTTTGTGGGTACATCGAACCAATTGAACCTACACGACGAATATTGCCCTTGAAACCGTGAGTATTGCGAGATTCGTTAAAGTTGTGACGCTTTACCGTACCAGCGTAACCTTTACCCTTAGAAGTACCAGTTACGGCTACCTTATCGCCGAGCTTGAAACTTTCTACTGTAAGGCTATCGCCAAGTTTCATCCCTTCAGGAATTTCATCTAAACGAAATTCCTTCAAAACTTTAGGATTAATATTTTCACCAGCCTTTTTGACGTGGCCAGTAACCGACTTGCTCAGATTCTTACCCGAACCATATCCCACCTGCACAGCGTTATAACCATCGGTATCGACGGTTTTAATCTGAGTCACCGTGCAAGGGCCAGCTTGAAGGATAGTTACTGGAGTAACTACGCCATCTTCGCCAATGATTTGAGTCATACCAATCTTGGTGCCGAGAATGACTTGCATCCTATTCCTTTCCTTTATTTTTTAGTTTGTTGTACTCTATAAAATATAGAGCTTCCCGCCCTATAAGCGGGGTCCCTTCCGGGTCGCAGTTTTGCCTCTGTACAACAGGCAAAATTGCACTATTAAAACTAGACTTTTAGGCCGGTTTCCTCGATTGTTTTTAGATAATCTCAGACCTCACCTTATGTCTAGGTAACGTACTAATTGTAGCACACTTTTCCTCTCTTTTCAACCCCTATTTTATAAAAAACTCCTGCTTACGCAGGAGCTTCGGATGGTTGTTGACTTATTTTCTTATATTGCCGCATAACCGAATTCGCTATTCTAATGGATCTTGCCTTAGGCCTCTCAGACTTTGGGTATTTAGCAAAGTCTCTCAATGTAGAAACCCATATAATACCTTTACCACATTCAAATGGTATCATATAGCCCGCGCTACAATGTTCAGGTTTTCGTACATGTAGTTTATACAAAAAATCACAAAATCCAAAATTACCTTCCTTTGCGTCTACATCACCAGCATATGCAACAAGATAATCCATTACGAATGAAGTTCTTTGATTTTGCATTCTGTCATAAATTTCGTTAGACAAATCAATCTTCCAAAAATCATCATAGGAGCATCGCCATTTTACGATACGATCCGGATGGTATTTATAATACCTTCTCTTACTCATCACGCAAAGGCACCACGCTAAGTCTAGTACATACCAAGATCCTAACATTTTAAATTCTACCCATGAATGACTAATTATCTCGCCATCGATAACGTCAGTGCCTTGGCAAAACACAGTTGTTTTGTTGCCTTTTAAAGCCATCATTGAAACAGCAGCCAGTTCATGACAAATTCCCAATTCGCAATAATTGCCAAATCTCCAGAAAGCCTTTGTAACTCTATAACGTTCAATGCTAAAACCGCAAAGATAAAGCTTCTCGAGATTAAGCGTCTTGGCCAATTTCTTTTCACAATGAAGTCCAAAAAACATTTTTACGCCAAAACCCGCAGCTACAATATTTAATAAGTAATACATGATGTTAATCCAATTACTCATATAAATATGATTAACATAGCAGATCAACACACTTGTATCTATGATACAAGTAATAATCCATAAGATCACTCTATAATCTGCAAAAAAGCTCTTCCAAAAAACTTTCTTCAAAAGAATCACAACCTCTCTTAATTTTCTATAGCGTCAAAAACCACCATCTCTACTAATTATACTACATTTCTAAGTATTTGTCAATAAAGCCATCAATTTTACCATCTAGTACTCCATCTGGATCAGTCTCTTCATAACCTGTGCGTGTATCTTTTACCAACTTATAAGGCTGCAAAACATAATTCCTAATCTGTTGGCCCCACCCAGCCGACTCTCCAGCTCTAAGCTCTCCTATAGTCTCTGCGTGCTGCTCTAGCTGCATTTGCACCAATTTGCCACGCAATATTTCCATAGCCTTCTCTTTGTTTTGTAACTGCGAACGCTCATTTTGAATTGCCACCACGGTATTCGTCGGCAAATGCGTAATCCTTACCGCTGAATTCGTAGTATTTACAGATTGACCACCATGCCCACCAGAGTGATAAACATCTATTCTTAAATCTTTATCATCTATCACTACATCCGTATCAGTCTTAATTACTGGCAAAATTTCTACAAGCGCAAACGACGTTTGACGCAGATTATTCGCATTAAACGGCGAAAGACGTACTAGACGATGCACGCCATGCTCTGATTTTAAAAATCCATAGACATTTGTGCCGGACACCTCGTAGACCGCGGTTTTTATCCCAGCTTCTTCGCCTTCTACTCGTTCTAGACACGTCGTCTTAAAACCTTTACGCTCAAAATACCTCAGATACATTCTCTCAAGCATTCCCGCCCAGTCCATTGCTTCAGTGCCACCTGCACCAGATGTAATCCGAACAATCGCATCTTTACTATCATACGGTCCCTGAAACCTCAAAGCCTTCTTTAGCTCTGTAAACTCCGTTTCCATCGCCGTAATTTGCTCCGCAAACTCCGCCTCCATACTCTCGTCCCCCATCGCCATTAGTTCCTTTAAATCGCTAATTTGAGTTTTTAAAAGCTCGTACGGCTCCGTCTCGTTTTGCAATTTCGCAAGCTCCTGATTCTTGGCCGTAGCCTTTTCTACATCTCGCCAAATTTCTGGCTCCGCCACCTCTTTTTCAAGCTCCGCAATCTTTTTTAACTTCCCATCAATATCTAATTTTTCATATAACTTCAAAAAATCATCCCAAAGTCCAGTCAATCTTTTTAACAATTCTTGCATAAAATCATTATAGCATGGAAAACCCGCCTCCTTGGGCGGGTTTAGGTTAGAGCGCCCCGTAAAGCAACATTTTAATCATATCCTCAGATATAAATATCAGTGCTTGTCTCACGCTCCAAGAGTCTAATCTTTGACCTACATAGTTTACGTTGAGCTCAAGTACTCCACGCCATATCAAATCACTTTTATTAGGTATTAACACACCTTTAGATAATTCTTCGATTCTAGCGAAGACTACTTTTTCGGCCCCTTCACTATATCCTTTAGGAAAATAAAATCTTACCGAAATTCCGAGAAGAACGCCGTCTTCAATCCTAGGATACATTTTAAGATTGGGCTTTTCCCTATTGTTGTCATTAATAAACTCTTTAATTTTTGACAATTCTTTTAAAGACAAGAATCATCACCTCCCTTTAAAAATACACCCACCAGTGCTACTTATAGTATACAACTCACTACCATTTTTGTCAAAAAACAAACTCCTCTAAAAACGGCCCCCTTTCGGGGGCACATTTTATTGTGTGAGGTACCAGGACAAATCGTGCGAGTTAAATTCTAACCGCACCTTTTCCCGGCCAACAAGCACATCGAAAATATGTAATGCTACCCCGCCCGCAAAACGAATCTGCGTACGAAGCAGTTCTGTCACTTCGGTTTCGCTCTCTCCGTGCCGCCTAAAAGTTAGTGGCTGGCATGGGGTCATTTCGTAACCGAAAAGCGCCATTACTTCGACCTGCTCTTGTTTATTTTTGTTAAAATTTTTCATAAAGACTCCTTTAAATTAAATTTATTAGAGTCATTTATGTGAGCCTCTGTTTTATTGGCTCATAGCCAAAGGCATAAATGACAATACCTAAGGCCTTTAACTTTTCTCGACGCCAGTGACCGAAGTATAGCGTGAGCAATTTAATTATAGCATAAAAAATGTTATAATATACCGATGAATATCTGGGAAAATCTGCCAAAACCATTTTTAGTCCTCGCACCCATGGAAGGTGTTACGGATATAGTTTTTCGGCAAGTCGTAGCAAAAGCTGGCCGCCCAGATCTGTTTTTTACTGAATTTACCAATGTTTCCTCTTACGCCTCTGAAAAAGGCCGTCACAATGCCTTAGAAAGATTAGAAATAGCACCTACGGATTCTCCGATCATTGCCCAAATTTGGGGTAAAAATCCCGAACATTTTGCGGAGACTACACGCGCGCTTGCTTCGCTCGGTTTCTCTGGTGTAGATCTAAATTTTGGCTGCCCAGATAAGCACGTCAATAAAGCCGGTGGTGGTGCTGCCATGATCAAAACCCCAGACCTCGCCGTAGAATGTTTTAAAAATGCCAAAAAATCCACTACTTTACCTATTTCTATCAAAACCCGCCTCGGTTGGAGTAGTGTCGATGAATACAAGAAATGGCTACCAACCCTACTCGCCGAACACCCTGCTGCTCTCACAGTGCACCTTCGCACTAAAAAAGAAATGAGCAAAGTTCCAGCGCACTACGAATTAATCCCTGAAATCATCAATCTACGTGGTCAAATTAGCCCAGAGACGAAGTTGATTATCAATGGAGATATCAAAGATCGCGCTCACGCCCTAGAGCTCCACGCCAAATATCCCGAGATAGATGGTTTTATGATTGGCCGCGGCGTCTTTTTTAACCCCTACTGCTTCACCAACCACCAACCCACTCAAGAAGATTTGATGAAACTTTTAAAATCGCATCTAGATTTATACGAAAAGTACGCGAATAGACCTTTGAGGAACATTTGCGACAACGGTAGCAATCTAGCAAGCGAGCCCCATAACGCTCGCCCCTTGGGACGCGAATTGCCGAAGGCAAATGGGCGCAAGCGCAGCGGTTCCGAAAAGATCTATTCGCGTACTACGCCGTATGAACCTCTAAAACATTATTTCAAAATTTACATCAATAATTTCCCTGGTGCCTCTGATATCCGCGCCAAACTTATGGAAACTCACTCTGTAACCGAAGCTAAAAGCATTATTAAAAATCTCTAATTTATTGTATTACTATTGACTTTTTATTTAGCTTATGATATAATCAAAGAAGATCCTTCCGGATCGTATTTTTAGAATTGGTGCAAAATTTTCATTTTTTAGGAGGGTAAAAAATGGCAAAGTACAAATTAACCGATGAACAAAGAACTATAATCAGTTCTACCGGACGTCAAGTAACGCTCCACCGCATCCAGGCCGAAAAGACTTTTACGATCGAAGCCTGGAACAAACTCCACGTATCACCTAAAGTCATATTAAAAGGTGATCTCGGCGGTTGGGTCGAGAGCGAGGCGAATCTCTCTCAAGACGGCAAAGCCTGGATTAGCAAGAACGCGTGTGTTTTTGACGAAGCCATAGTCTGCGAGGATGCATACGTTGGTGGCGCCGTCAGAATTTCAGGAAAAGCGAGAATCTCTGGAAAGGCAAAAATTTCCGTAGGTGCTCGCATCGGTGATGAAGCAAAAGTCTACGGTGATGCCTGGATTTTTGGCTTCTCAGTCGTAGGAGGAAATGCCCAAGTTTATGGTAATGCCAAAATTTGCAGCACCACCATAAGAGGTGATGCCCAAGTTTATGGTAATGCCGTCGTAGACAACTGGCGACCTTCTATCTCTGGCGGAACCATTTGCGGAAACGACAGAAAGGTAAATCCTGTCTTGGAGTCCTTTAAACTGGGTCTCGAACATTTCTAAAGCACCAAAAATTCCTCGACCTTCGGGTCGGGGGATTTTTTATGTTATACATGCTATAATAACCTTATGAAAATCGCATTACTCGGCTATGGCAAAGAAGGCCAAGCTGCCGAAAAATACTTCAAAGACAAATTCAACGCTACTTTTGATATTTTTCAAAATTTTACCACCGAAGAAATCCAAACTAAAGATTTTTCATCCTACGATTTAGTTTTGCGTAGCCCCAGCGTCCCACCTCTAAATCTCCCCAATGAATCCACCCTTACTCGCTACTTTTTTGACCACTGCCCTTGCCAAATCATCGGGGTTACCGCCACCAAAGGCAAAGGCACCACCTGCTCATTCATTAAATCTCTCCTCGACGCAGATGGCCAAGATGCCTACCTTATCGGCAATATTGGCACGCCTGCAATAGAGGTTTTAGATTCCCTGTCACCAAATTCCGTCGTGGTTTACGAAATGTCTAGTTTTCAGCTTTGGGATTTGCAAAAATCTCCCCATATAGCAGTCCTTGGCCAACTCGAACCAGATCATCTCAACGTTCACAAAGATTACGCAGATTACCTATCTGCTAAATCTCACATTACTACGTACCAAACCAGCGAAGATTTTCTGGTTTATTATTCCAAAAATCCAGAAACCGTCAAAATTGCAGATGCTTCTAAAGCGCAAAAAGTCCCTTACCCATTTGAAATCCAAGATAGTATTAAAAAAGCAGTCAAACTACCAGGAAATCACAACTTAGAAAATGCCCTTGCCGCCATCGCCACGGTTGCAAGTTTCAAGAATCTCTCACCAGAGAAATATATTAAAAGCAATCCTAAGCAAATCGAACAAGGCCTCGGTAACTTTAAAGGTCTTCCTCATCGTCTCGAATTTGTCCGCGAATTAAACGATGTCAAATATTATGACGACAATTTTTCTACCAACGTCTCATCTACCGAAGTCGCCATTAAAGCTTTCCCAAACGATAACTTAATTTTGATCGTCGGCGGTCGCGACAAAACAGACTACAAGGACCTACCAGAAATCTACGAATTACTAAAATCCGCAAATATCAAAAAAATCATTTTACTCGGCGAATCCGGCCACGAACTCGCTAAAAGATATCAAGACAAAAGATTTATCGTCGTAGAATCTCTAAAAGACGCCGTAAACACCGCCAAAACCGAAGCCGAGAAGATCACCCCATCAATCGTCATTATGTCTCCTGCCGCCGCCTCGTTTGATATGTTTAAAGACGTTTACGACAGAGGAGATCAGTATAAACTTCTAATTAGTAATTTGTAAGCATTTGCGCGAGCACAAGCGAATAAATTGCTAATTAGAAGTTCAATCTGTTTTCTAGCTCTGTAATCACAGCTTTTTCAACCGACGACACAGCGGCAAAGCCTTTGATCCCGCTTCCCGCAAACTCTCGCGCCAACTCAATCATTTTAAATTTATCAACTGACTTGATCAATTCTGGCATATTGTAATATTTTTCCACCGTCTCATTGGTAAAATAATTGTCCGCATAGTAATCTGCAATTTGCCCCACCGTCTGCGCCCCCATCTGAAAACGCCCTAGCGCATAAGACTTTGCCGCCAAAAAATCCATATCAAGAATTTCGCCATTCAAAGTTTTCATTAATTCTGTCTGAATCAGCTCAAACAAAGCTTCCGCATTTTCTACATTTACTTCACCATCAAAATCCCAATACGAATTTGTAGTATTGGACGCCACCGAACTGCCCATACCATACACTAACCCACGTTTTCTAGCCGCTCCAAAAATCTTTGAATTTGTCGTACCATTCAAAATATGATTGAGACAATTCATTGCGAAAACTTCATTTGGCTCTAAATGTCTAGGTGTCACCAAAGAAAACCCAAATGTAATATTGGACGCATCCTTTCGCCGGATCGACACCGCCTCGCCAGTATGTAAATCTGTCTGTGGGATCTCAAATTTTTCACCCTCACGCAAATCCCATTCATCTAGAGCTCTAATTATCTTATGTTTCCGACCCTTAATTTTACCAGCAATGATAAAAAGCATATTTTTTGCCGTGTGCGTCCTACGATAATGCTCGCGAATGTCTTTTAGTTCAATATTCGCAATAGTTTTGATTCTCTCTGGCAAATCCAAAATATCTTCACCCACTGCTTGTTGTACACGTGGCCACAAGAGCCGGTAATAATCATTCATATACCCGGTAAGTTCTGATTTTACGTTGGCTTTCTCAGATTGTAATTCTTCATCGTTAAACCTAGGTTCACAGATCGATAATCTCTGCAGATCCATAATCCGATCCCACTCAAAATCCGCACATTCCGTCTCGTAACATACCGAAATATCTGATGTCCAAGCATTATGATAGGCTCCATTCTTAGTAAACTCCGCCTCGAAAGCCTGTTCATCCTTAAATTTCGCGTTCGCACCAAAAGCCAAGTGCTCAACTAGATGCGGAATCTCATAAACATCATGACTTTTGGCATATTGCATACCCGCCCGAAACTGAATTCTCGTAGACATCACCGTAGCACCAGGGATATCAATGAGAAGCCCCTTTGCTCCATTTTTTAGTGTGATTTCTTCAACCGAATGCTTCATGTTGACAAATTTTAATTCTTATGCTATAATTAAGGTATCGGCTACTTCCGCTTGCGATTAGATTTCTTCTTCGAAGCGGATTTTTTCTTTTTTGAACCACCTCTTTTTGTCACCACTTTCCTCGCGTTAGTTTTTCTAGCGCTAGACTTATTCCCAAACTCACTATCTAAGTTTTTATTTCCCTTAGATATTTCATTAACTCCCTTCTCAGTCTGACTTTCCGCCATCTTCGTAAGCTCCGATTCATATTCCTCACCATCCATCACGTCGTCGGCTCTCGCTTCTGCTGGAGTAATTGAAAGTAGTATCTTCAAAACTTCCTCACGCAAATTTCGCTGCAAACCATCAAAGAGCTTCTGTGATTCAGAACGATATTCCACCAAAGGATCCCGCTGTCCAACCGAACGCCAATGAATACCCTCACGCAAGTGTTGCATATTTTCAAGATGTTGCATCCACAACGTGTCAAGAACTTTTAGATAAACTTCGCGCTCGATCTTGCGCATTGTTTCTGCGCCAAATTCTTCTTCCTTCTTTGCATAGGCCTCTTCTATAGCCTCCAAGGCCAACTTTTCGCGCTCTTTTTCCTTTCGTTTAATGCCAATACCATGGATAAGATCATCGTCAAAGTTAAATACTGCTTTAAATTCCTCGTCAAAGTTTTTATTCACACGCGAAGAAAATTCAGTCAAAGTCTTAGCTTCATCGCGCATTAAACGCTTAATTTCTGGATAAATATCATCGCCCATCAAAATCTTGCGACGCATCATATATACAACTTTACGATGACGATTAATCACGTTATCGTACTGTACCACATTTTTACGGGAATCGAAATTAAATCCCTCAATGCGTTTTTGCGCCGCTTCTAGAGTTCTAGAAATAGCCTTGGTTTGGATTGGTGTATCTTCATCTACACCAAGTCTAGTCATCAACATTTTTACTCTATCACCCTGGAAAATACGCATCAGATCATCTTCGCAGCTCACAAAGAATTGCGTTACACCAGGATCGCCCTGACGACCACCACGACCACGCAACTGGTTATCTACACGTCTAGAATCATGACGCTCCGAACCAATCACCACTAAGCCACCGAGTTCTTTTACGCCTTTCCCAAGCTTAATATCCGTACCACGACCAGCCATGTTGGTAGCCAGTGTGATGGCACCCTTCTCGCCGGCCTTGGCAATAATCGCCGCTTCGCGCTCATTATTTTTTGCATTCAAAATTTCGTAAGGAATGCCCTGTGCATCCAAGTATCTTGCAATTTCTTCGTTGTTTGCGATCGAACCAGAACCTACTAGTACTGGTTGACCTTTTTCATGATATTTGCGGATCTCATCAGCAATGGCTTTGAGCTTCCCAGCCTTGGTCTTATAAATAAGATCATCCTTATCCACACGAATAATTGGCTTATTTGGTGGAATCTGAATTACGTCTAGTGCATAAATCTGCTGGAATTCCTCCGCCTCGGTAAACGCCGTACCGGTCATACCAGATAATTTTGTATATAATCTAAAGAAATTCTGGAACGAAATCGTCGCAAGTGTCATCGACTCCTCTTTTACTACTACGCCCTCTTTAGCCTCAATAGCCTGGTGCAAACCCTCATTGTAACGACGACCTTGCATTAAACGTCCTGTGTGCTCATCCACAATAATCACTTCGCCAGAATTCGTCACCACATAATCCTTGTCGCGTTTGAAGATAATCTCTGCACGAATCGCTTGTTCCAAATGATATACCAACCTTGTATTCTTGGTAGAATACAAATTATCTACACCCAAAATCTCTTGGACTTTTTCGATTCCAGCATCGGTCAAAGTTACCGAACGCCTCTTTTCATCTAGAATGTAATCTTCTGGCTTAAGTCTTGCCGCAACTTTTGCAAATTGATAATAAGAATCTGGGTTATCACCTGCTGGAGCCGAAATGATAAGCGGTGTCCTAGCTTCGTCAATCAAGATTGAGTCTACTTCATCCACGATCGCAAAATTCAAACCTCTTTGACGCAAATACTTCACTTCGCTCGTCATGTTATCGCGCAAATAATCGAAACCAAATTCATTATTCGTACCATAAGTAATATCCGCCGCATAAGCTTCTTTACGCGTAGCTGGCTTCAAATGACGGAACCTTTCGTCTTCATGCTCGTCATTTTCGTATTCAGAATCATAAACAAAGGAAGCGTTATTGATAATTACACCCACGCTCATACCGAGAAAATCGTAAATTGGACCATTCCAACCAGCATCACGTTGTGCAAGATAATCGTTTACCGTAACTACATGTACACCTCTACCAGTAAGACCGTTAAGATATGCTGGCAACATTGCAACTAAAGTCTTACCTTCACCAGTTTTCATCTCAGCCACATTTCCTTCATGAAGAGCAATACCACCGATCAGCTGCACATCATAAGGCCTAAGACCTAAAATACGCTTTGAAGCTTCTCTTGCTACTGCAAAAACTTCTGGCAAAAGTTCGTTTAGAATCTTCGTGTCACTAACTGGTGGGCGCTTTTTACCAGTTTTATTAATCCCCTGCTCAGCCCGCGCCACTTTCAACGCTTTATCGATTTTACTCCTAAAAATCTCTGTCTGCTCAGCCAATTCTTTATCGCTCATCTTTTCGTATTTTGGCTCGAGCTTATTTATCTCTTGCGCTTTCTTCCACATCCTTTTCAAAATTTTCTTCTGGGCATCACCAAAAATACCCTGCAAAAACTTTGTAAGCGCAGTTTTATCTGCCAACTTATCAGTCGGTTTCTTCTCTTTTTTATTCACCATAGGCCTCCAACAGAATTACTTCCCCCAATTTTACCACATTATTTTCTCTTAATAAAGAGGTTGCGCCAATTTTTCTTCTGGCGATGTGGCTGAGCTTCCAACTTATATCTACGAATTTGTCCAAGGAGCTTAGCTTCTAGTAAATCTACCCCCGCAAAAACATTCGAACATTCGTCACGCGCTGCGATTACCTTACCGCCAGGAATATCCATCGCCACCGAAATTTCATATTTATCACTTTTATTTTTACCGATCTCAGAAACTACCAATTTTACGACTATATCTTTTTTTGAACCCCTCGGCAAATAACGATCTAATTTTCCGATTCTTTTCTCAGCATACTTTTTAAATGAACTTTCGACCTTATAACCATTCCCACTTATTTCAATTTTCTCAATCATTTTCCTCCTTGGAAATATTTATTTTACTCTTATTAAATCTCTGACTTACCGCCAAGATATGGCCTCAAAACTTCTGGCACTTTCAATTTACCACCTTCGGTAGCATAATTTTCCAACAGCACCACTAATGCCCGAGCCAAAGGAATTGCTGTACCATTCAAAGTATGAACAAATTCTATTGTGCCATCTTTGCGGCGTACTCTACAATTTACTGCCTGTGCTTGAAAATTAGTGCAGTTAGAACAACTGGTAATCTCCTGATATTTTTGATTCACTGGCGACCAATACTCCATATCATATTTTTTGGCTGCTGGAGCACCAAGATCTCCCGCGGCAATATTTACCACGTGATAAGGGATTCCTAACCCCTGCCAAATTTCTTCTTCTATAGCCAAAATTTTCTCATGTAACTCTTTGCTCTGCTCTGGAAGACAGAATATATACATCTCTAATTTATTAAACTGATGCACCCTAAAAAGACCACGCGTGTATTTTCCGTAAGTGCCAGCCTCCTTACGAAAACATGCCGAATAGCCAGCATAAAGCAGTGGCAATTTATCTTCGTCGATAATTTCATCCATATGATAACCGGTAAGTGGCATCTCGGCCGTAGCAATCATCGCCAAATCTTCGCCCTCAATGTAATATTCATCAGACTGGTCAGAAGTTCTTGGATTAAAACCGCACCCCTCTAGTACTCTGGAAGATACCATATCTGGCACAGTCATAAAAGTAAATCCATGTTCCAAAACCTTTGAAATACCATATTGAAGCAAAGCGTTTTCGAGTAATGCTAGTTCACCTTTAAGATAATAAAACTTTGCGCCAGCTACCTTAGCACCACGCTCAAAATCTACCCAATCCCGACTCACGGCATAATCCAAGTGATCCACACCAGTCTGGTGGTTTTCTCCCCAATGCTTAATTTCTACACTATCCTCTTCTCCTCCCAGTGGTACGTCATCAAAGATTATATTCGGAACTGTTTTTATCAAAGCCTTCAATTTTTCTTCCGTCTCTGATAAATTTGCCTCCTTTTCGGCTAATTCTAACTTTATAGCCTTGCCAGCATTAATTAATTCCTGATCCGGCTTACCACCCTTCATCTTACCAGCAACCTCGTTACGTTTTTGACGCAAATCCTCTACTACGGATAATTCTGTCTTTCTTGTATCGTCTAAATCTAAAATTTCCTGGATATTGATTTTATAGCCTTTTTCTTTTGCGGATCGCTCCACAAGCTCCAAATTTTCTCGGATAAACTTCACATCTAACATATTTTTATTATATCACCATTTTATCTTTTAGATAATCTTTTGAGCATAAAAAAGACTCTAGATCGTGTATTTAAATTATTTTATGGAATCGTAAATCTTTTGCCAATCCAACAACCTAATGTCCCCTGGACGAATATTTGTATCTATGCCTAAATCTGTAAAAATTCGTATAAGTTCATCCTTGGGCTTTACTTTAGCCAAATTATGAATTAATTTCTTACGCGGTGAAGAAAATCCTTGTTTAATTATCTTAAATACTTCTTCAGAAACCTCTGGAGTATGTGGAATCATAACTATCACCTGACTATCCACTTTTGGTGGTGGCGTAAATTCATCTCTAGGTACTACTGGGCCAAGCTCCACGTCCGCTCGATTTTTTACAAAAAGCGAAAGCATGGTCTCCTTTTTGTTTGCGATTCTCTCGGCAACCTCTTTTTGTATCAAAAGCACTATACGCTCTGGTTGATTTTTTAGAGTCAATAACTTTTCTATGATCGGACTCGTAATATAGTATGGTATATTTCCCGCCACTACATAAGGTCGTTCTATATTGGAAAAGTCAAAACTTAAAATATCCGCATTAATAACATCTAATTTTTTACCAGGGAATGATTTTGGTAAATTTTTAGCCAAATTCTCATCATATTCTACTGCAATTACCCTGTCAAAACACTTCAATAAGCTACTAGTGAGGGTACCAAGCCCTGGCCCAATCTCTAAACACAATTTTCCTCCACCAGCAAGATTAGCAATTCCATCCAAAATTTCCCGATTTTTCAACCAGTGCTGACCAAGCGCCTTATTATTTTTATATACCATCGTGATTAGACCAATCTGTTGCAAGATCAAACTGTTCTGGGTTCTCGGCCGCAAAACCACCAGTATCATATACTTTACCAGGGCCAAGAGAAGTTTCTACTACAGAACAACGTGGATATAAAGATAAATTAGCCGCCACCAATACGTATCCGTCCCGATCTACTTTTACTCCATCCGCACGCACGGAATAACCGCCACCGCCACAATACCCCATAACGATGGACATATTTAGATCGTAAAAAGTTTCTTGACGTAGCACAGTATTACCATCGGACTTTGTATAGGTATAATAATTCCGACCTTTTCCAGGAGTTAATGGATTTCTCTCTATAGCACTAGCACCCACTGCTACCACCCTTTCCACTGGTTCCCTTACTACTTCTTCAGATATCAGCTCTCTAAAGACCTCTTCGTTATCTATATACAACACATTATAGGTGCTTTTTTTCATACCGACTTCACCCAACTGTCTCACTTCAGATACGCCAGGTTCTAAATTATAATCTTTTTCAGTACGCTCATTAAACGGAATTTCTTCTTCCAACGTAAAAGTCCTACCACCATTTCTTATAATCTGGTAGACATTAGCAACACCTGTCTCGAGAAAATTATTGTTTGGTATAATTTCTATTACATCACCATCATATATCGTCAAACCAACTTCTCTTGCAATAGTTTTTGAATCTCTATTAGCCGTCATGATGTATCTGGTAATTTTACCATCCTTTATTATCACTGGCCTTGATCTATATATATTAATAAAGAAATTGTCTGCATTAATCTCGGAATCCAAACCAGGTTCCACAACATCACCATCATTTATAAGAATACCAGCTCTTTTTATAGCTTCAGATACTGTTTTTGCATCTGTTTTTACAGTCAACTTTTTACCCTCATCATAAAAAGTCACAAATTTCGCCCCTTCTGCAAGATATGTGTTCTGATCATCATCACTGACGGCGGACGTCCTTCGAGTACTAATATTAATCAAAACCCCAAAAACAGCTATTATAGAAATAGCTACTACAAAACAGAGAGCCTGATCGATTTTTCTCGAAAGTCTCATACTTCTATTATATCACACTTATGGCAAAAAGTCCACCCCTGTCACTAAAAAACTCGCCCTTAAGCGAGGTACTCATTAATTCAATTTCTAGGCGGGAACCCACTCAATTTAGTCAAAACAGCTCTACACTCTCCACCCTTCTTAGATTTGGGCTACTTTCAACGTCGGATCTAGTCCAAACCTGATCTTATTTTAGCATAGGCAAAATGTATGTCAACCTTGTTTTTTAAAAATATTTATGGTTTAATTTGTTTTATTTATTTCGAATTTTACAGAGGTAAACCTAAAAAACCGAACAAACCAAACTTGACAAACGCCAAAAGAATTTTTTAATTATAATAGTTAGTTGTGCTATAATTTTCGTATGAATTGGAGGAAATGGCTAGACGAATTTGCTTTAGCTGGCAAAGGGATCTTACTTGCTACAAGAGAAAAACGTTTTTGGCGTGGTTTTATCCCATCTTTTCTATTTTTTAGCCTACTTATGAACCTTCTATCTGGTGGGTTCTCTAAATTTGAACTCATCTCGGCACTTGGATTTCCAAACTGTCTCCAAATATTCTGGCAAAGCTTCATTGCAATATTCGGAGTTAACCAACCATTCTTGGATTGGTTACCGATTTTCGCTATATCTATTCTGCAAGGCACACTGATTGGCCTAATTGTTTTCTTATGGAACAAGAAAAAACAAAATTCAGCCAATCTAGAAAAAGCCGGCATCATTACCGGACTAATCGCCCTAGGCGCCGGCTGTCCTACTTGTGGTACAACTCTACTCACGCCACTGCTAGGAGCAATATTTTCTACTGGTGGCCTAGCTATCACCGGCACAATCTCCACTATTATTACTTGGCTAGCCATTATCATCGCAATTTTATCTTTAAAGCGGCTCGGAGTAGAAAGTTATGCTACAATAATTAATGAAAAATATCTCTCAAAAAGAGTAAAAAAGGAGGATAGTGAAAAAAACAATTAGGGTAGTTGGATTAATCATTGTGGTTTTCCTTATTTTTGTGGCAATAATTAGTAGTATTCTAATTAAACCATCCAACTCAGACAAAATCTGGGACGATGCTATGACCATAGGTAACCCAGAAGCAAAAAATTATTTTATAGTTTACTCTGACTTAGTTTGTCCTTATTGCATAGCTTTTGAAAATGCTATTGTTGAACACGAGGAGGACTTCCTGAAGTATATTGAGGAAAATGATATTCTATTTGAGATCAGGCTGTCCGACTTTCTCTATGAATATGGCGAGACTAACCCTATAAGTTCTAGACATTCTGCACTTGGTGCGTATTGTGCAAAAAACGAAGGTAAGTTCTGGGACTACTACAACCTTGCTGTATCCACCATTTGGAATGATTATTTTAAAGCTTCTGGCAAATCTGCTGTCTCAAAAATGACAAAATTAGATAAAGATTATTGGATAAATATCGGTAAAGAAATTGGCCTTGGCGAGAGTTTCGAAAACTGTGTTAGAAACGAAGACACTCTAGATGAGATAATCTCCAATGCAGCCAAAACCGCTAAACACTCTAGAGGTATGCCATATTTCAAATTCAATAATTACGATACATCGGGTTTTGATCTTTCTTGGGGTTGGGAATACGTCCTTATGTTCTTCCAAGCTGGATTAGATAATAAATAGGTAAGAATTTTCTAAGTGTGTTCTGTAGAACATGAAGACTTAGCCAGAGCGGCTTGGGAGCTGCTGTCCGAAGGACGCGCCTTAGAAAATCTTACCTATTTATCGAATATCTTATTATGTCTAATATTATCAGGTAAATAATTCTTATCCAAGTGGAACCCAGCCTCCCACTTTTGACCTTTGCCGTAACCTAAATCTTTCATTAATTTTGTTGGTGCATTCCGAAGCCATATCGGAACCGGCTCATTTGGAGTTTTTCTAGCTAAATCTTGTGCCGCATACCAGGCGTCTGTCGTAGCGCGACTCTTCTTCGATTTTGCCAAAGCCACACATGTATGCGCCAAAATTAATCCCGACTCCGGCATACCAACTCTCTCCACGGCCTGAAAACAAGCCGTCGCAAGACTAAGCGCCCCATTACCAGCCAATCCAATATCTTCCGAAGCAAATATCACCATCCGTCTAGCAATAAACTTAGGGTCTTCCCCAGCTTGCACCATTCTTGCTAAATAATATAATGCCGCATCCACATCCGATCCTCGCATTGATTTTATAAACGCCGAAATCGTATCATAATGTTTATCGCCTTTCTTGTCGTAACCAGGCATTTTTTTACCGGCAGCTTCAAACACAATTTCCTCGTCTACTTTTTCCGCCAAAGACAAAGCCAACTCTAAATCACCCAAAGCAGACCTTGCATCACCACCAGACATCTCTGCAATCAAATCCAAAGCTTTTTTCGAAACTCGCTTCGTAGCTTTTTCAGTTTTTATTGCGCGTTTCAAAACTTCCAAAATTGCATCTTTACTTAGCGGCTTCACTACTACTACTCTAGATCTAGAAAGTAGCGGTGAAATTACTTCAAAAGACGGGTTCTCCGTAGTAGCACCAATCAAGATAATCAATCCAGACTCCACATGTGGCAAAAAGGCATCTTGCTGCGCCTTATTGAATCTATGAATTTCATCCACAAATAAAATCGTCCTAGTTTTTAGATTCCAATTCAATTTTGCCCTTGCAACTACTTCCTCAACGTCCTTTTTGCCAGCAGTCACTGCCGAAATCTCAACAAAGTCCGCCTTGAATTCATGCGCCAATATCCGCGCTAATGTTGTTTTACCAGTACCAGGTGGCCCCCAAAAAATCAAATTCACTGGTTCACCCTTTTTCACAATTTCCGTTAAAATCTTTCCATCGCCGATAATTTCATCTTGACCCAAAACATCAGATAATTTTTGTGGGCGCATCCTCTCTGCTAACGGTACTCTATTCATAATATATATTATATATAAATATAATTTTTTTAAAAACCTTTATGCTATAATTAAATCATATTAATAAAGGAGTATCCTATGTCCGATTATGAGACATATAAAGTGCTAACCGATGTTAGCAATAGTAATTACTTAACAACTGCAACCAGCGAAGCAGAAGGATTTTATGTCTGGTTTATTATTGCTGGCCTACTTGCAATAATCGGTGGCATCCTTACTTACTTCTTATTTGTTAAAAGCAAAACTGAACCAAAAAGTAAATTCTTAAAATGGCTCAAAGACTTCCTCAACTTCAAAGTCATGTTAATCGAGCCAATACTTAAAGTAATTTACTATATCTGTACTATCGGCGTCATTTTAATGTCGTTCGGTTTTCTCGGATACGGTGCTACCGGCGTATTAACATTCTTTATAACCTTAGTACTAGGTCCAGTTCTAGTTCGTCTTGGCTATGAATTTACCATGATGTTTATTATGATCTGGCATAATACTAAAGATATAGCAGAAAACACCGATAAGAAGAAATAGTTATCATTCTTGAAAAATCCCCTCATTAGGAGGGGATTTTTTGCTCTGTAAAAATCTGCCTCACCTGCGGATACTCAAAAAACCGAAAGTAAACTTTCGGTTTTTATTCGCATCCTTGGTGAGTCGGGAGGGGCTCGAACCCTCGACACCGGGCTTAAAAGGCCCGTGCTCTAACCAGCTGAGCTACCGACCCAAATTTTTAACTACCACCGAAGATGTGGTGGGCGATACAGGAGTCGAACCTGTGACCTCGTCTACGTCAAAGACGCGCTCTAGCCAACTGAGCTAACCGCCCGAATCGTCGCATGGTGGTTCCGGCTGGACTTGAACCAGCGACACAAGGCTCTTCAGGCCTCTGCTCTACCAACTGAGCTACAGAACCAATATGCGTATTATAGCATACTTATGATATAATTTAAAGTATGAAAAAATTAAATACTTCTCCAATTTCTGGCATGCAAGAACTTCTTCCAGAAGAGCAAGCCATTTTTAATAATATTAAAAATAAAATTGCTGAAGTATATCATCAGCACGGTTATATAGATATAGAAACACCCACTATAGAACGAACTGAAATTTTGCTAGCCAAAGCTGGCGGTGACACCGAAAAGCAAATTTATAAAGTAGTCAAAACCGCCGAATCCGCCGACGAAGCAGACCAAGCTCTCCGTTTTGATCACACCGTGCCACTAGCTCGCTATATAGTAGAACACGAAAATAATTTGAATTTTCCATTCAAAGTTTCCCAAATTGGTCTTAGTTTTCGTGGTGAACGCGCTCAAAAAGGTCGCTTCCGCGAATTTTATCAATGCGACATAGATGTCATTGGCCGCAATTCCCTACCTATAGCTTACGATACCGACGTCCTTGCTACTCTTATTTCCGCCTATAATTCCTTCAACTTAAAAACTCCAATAGTAGCGCGTATTAATAATCGTAAAATTATCACTGGTTTACTAAATTTCTTAAACCTCCAAGAAAAGTCTAACGATATTTACAATATCATAGATCATTCCGAGAAAGTACCTATCGAGAAAACCGAATCCGCCTTTGCCGAAATCGGTCTCACGGAAGACGAGATTAAAAAACTACTCGCCTTTATCAATCTTCACGGTGAACGCTCTTTTGTAATAAGAAATCTCGGCAATCTAAATGTTACTGATCAGACCTTCTTAGATGGTGTCGCGGAGCTAGACCAAACTATGTACCTATTAGAATCTACGGGCTTAAAATCTAATATCTCCGCTGATATGAAAATCGTTCGCGGTTTAGATTACTACACAGGTATCGTTTTTGAATTTTTCTTACCAGAATATCGCGAGATCGGATCCATCGGTGGTGGAGGACGCTATGATAATCTTGCTAGTCACTTTACTGAACAAAATTTTCCAGGAGTCGGTGGTTCCATTGGGCTCAGCCGTCTATTCTACATTTTAAATGAATATAATTTATTACCAAAAGATAACGCAAAAATTCTTAACTATGCCATTATCCCAATTTCAGAAAATGAATACGACTTCGCTTTTAAGCTTGCAGACAAAATCAATAGAAACAACCATTCGGCAACTATAGTGCTAACCGACAAAAAACTTGGCGATAAACTTACTTATGCCGCCAAACTCGCGGAAAATGGCATCGTAATCGGTGAATCTGAGGTATCTACAAATAATCTTAAAGTTAAAAACTTTACTACTGGCGAAACTAGTGATTTTAATTTAGATGCGTAACCATCTCCTTTCTCAACATTTTCTAAGATCACCGCGTCTAGCACTCATTCTTATTGGCCATTCTAATTTAAAAAAACGTGACACGGTTATAGAAATTGGTGCTGGATCCGGTGTTATTACCAGTGCCCTAGCGCATCGAGTAAATCATGTTATTGCCATCGAACCAGACCATATAACCGCTTCTAAATTACGTGAAAATCTTCGTAAAAGAAATATTGAAAACGTCGAAATCATAGAACAAGATTTTCTAAATTACGAGCTGCCAAAAACCTCATACAAAGTCTTTAGTAATCCTCCTTTTCATCTCAGCTCAAAAATTATTCACAAACTTATCGAATCAGATAATCCACCAGAATCTTTTTATCTTATCTTGCAAAAACAATTCGCTCTCAAGCTTCTAAATACCGATCGTCACTACACTTCGCAACTCGGCTTCAAGCTCATTCAAACATATCAAACCAAAATCCGTTTACCATTAAAACCCACGGATTTTACTCCACCACCAGCTGTGCCAACAGTATTCTTTGAGGCCAAGAAAATCTAGCTTTCATCCAAAAACGCTCCAGACTGTCTGGACCATAATTTTTGATATTCACCACCCTTTTTAAGTAATTCATGATGCGTGCCCTGTTCAACAATCTCACCATCTTTTAGCACTACTATTCTATCCAGTCCAGCCACCGTTGATAGTCTATGCGCTACCACAATAGAAGTTCTTCCCTCCATCAAATTACTAAGTGCTTCCTGAATCAAAGCTTCGCTTTCCGAGTCTAATGCAGAAGTTGCCTCATCAAGCACCAATATAGGAGCATCTTTTAGGATCGCCCTGGCAATCGCAATTCTCTGCCTTTGTCCACCAGATAATTTCACGCCACGCTCACCCACCATTGTGTCATAACCTTCCGGCAAATCCGCAATAAATTCATCCGCGTTTGCAAGCCTTGCCGCTTCATAAACTTCCTCATCGGTGGCATCCGTTTTACCATAAGCAATATTTTCAAAAATCGAACGATGAAAAAGCGAAGATTCTTGTGGCACATATGCAATATTTTTACGTAGTGAACTCTGTGTTACATCACGAATATCCTGACCATCTATATATATCGCTCCGTTCTGCACATCATCAAATCTCAAAAGTAATTTCGTCAACGTCGATTTTCCCGATCCACTCACACCAACAAGACCAACGCTCTCACCCGGTTTTATATCCAAATCAAAGTCAGAAAAGAGTTTCTCTTTTTGTTTATCATGACTAAAACCTATATGACTAAATTCTATTTCTGCTTCATTGACTACAATTGGTTTATCGGTTTTATCATCAATAATATATGGCATATCAAGTATCCCGACCATTTCTTTTGCATTCCCAAAGGAGGAATTCATAGACCTAAGAATATGGTTTATAGTCCATACATTAGACAATAAAGAATTTGACAAAGAATACAAAAATACCAAACTAGAGATAGTTAGACCAAATAAGTCATGCCCCATCACTATCAAGATTAGTAGCCCAGCAAAAGTTATCATATTGACTGTATTCATCGACAAATTTCGCCAAAAAGATACCTTTGCAGCATCAAAAATAGCATTTCTAGTACGCGCAGTGGCCTTTCCAAACCTCATACCTTCAAATTTTTCGTGTGCATAAGATTTCACCGACATCTCATTCGTAATTACATCGGCCAGCTGTCCAGTTTGTTTATTTTCGGCATCAGCCAAAGCTTCATCCACGTGTCTAGTTTTATAATAAGTCACGATTGCAACACTCATATAAACAATCGCGTAAGCCGCAAGCATGGTTGCAAAAGGTAAACATATTACAGCCGTTGCACCAATCGAATATATAACCGTAAGCAGAAGTGGGTAAACATCCCACACGAAATTTGATTTGAAATTAATAAATGCTCCTGGCAACTTATTTGCCGCACTAGTAAGTGACCCAGAGAAACGATTACTATGAAAAGTCATCGATTGATTTATTACGGCCGCAAACGCCATCTTAGATAAATACTCGCCACACTTTGCATCTAGTGACCAATCCAACCAATCTATCGCTCTAATTACCGCTAAATTATTAACTGCTGCCGGTAAAATCGTAATTAATAATATGCCAGCATAATTATTAATATCAAAATCACCGCTGGATAACTTACCAATAATCTCTGAGGTCCCGTACGGTACGACTACATTAGAAATAAAAATCCATATTGGCACCAAAATCAATATCAGAATCGTTCTCGTCTTCTGCGTCATCAACGCTTTCCAAAAATAATACAGCGTCCTCTTTATATTTCCTGATTTTTTCTTATCCACCATAAGGATTATTATAACATAACACAACATACTATTTTAGAGGGAATAACCTTGGACTAGCGCCCTTAAGCGCTCCCGAAAAAATAGCATGTTGTGTTATAATATATGTCATGAGCAAATTAGAAGATATCGTAAGTTTATGTAAACGCCGTGGATTTATTTTTCCTGGCTCTGATGTTTATGGCGGCATGGCCGGGACTTGGGATTTTGGTCCCCTTGGCGTCACATTGAAGAAAAAGATCATGGATGCCTGGTGGGAATATTTTGTTGAATCCCGTGAAGATGTGTACGGCATCGATGCTGCCATAATTATGAATCCTCGCACCTGGATCGCTTCGGGGCACACCGCTACATTTGCCGATCCACTCGTAGAATGCAAAGAATGCAAATCCCGTTTTCGTGCCGACAAAATTGCCGACGGAATTAACGAATCGGTAACCACCGAGGAATTCTTGGCCACCCACACCAAATGCCCAGTTTGCGGTAAAGAAAACTGGGGACCAATACGCAAGTTCAATATGATGTTTTCCACCCATGTTGGCGCCGTTTTACCAGAAGATACAGCAGATAATCCAGAATTAGCAGAAAAAAATATCGCTTATCTTCGTCCAGAAACTGCCCAGGGTATTTTTACCAATTATAAAAACGTAATCGACACAATCTACCCAAACCTTCCATTTGGCCTCGCCCAACAGGGTAAGGCTTTCCGTAACGAAATCAGTCCACGTGATTTCATTTTGCGCGATCGCGAATGCTCACAAATGGAAATTGAATATTTTGTCGCTCCAGATACTTGGGAAGAAAATTTTGAAAAAATGCGCTCTTTGCAGCACGATTTTCTAGAAAATATCATCGGATTAGATTCAAAAAACATCCACGAACTTGAAGTACCAAAAGAAGACCGTGCCTTTTATTCTAAACGTACAATTGATTTTATGTTTGACTATCCAAATGGCGAAGAAGAATTAATGGGTTTAGCTTATCGTACAGATTTCGATCTTAAAAATATCGAACGTGAATCTGGTAAATCCATGGAATATCGCGATAAACAAACTGGCGAAACTTTTGTACCACACGTCATTGAACCATCTATCGGTGTAGAACGTCTTTTCTTGGCCGTCATTTCAACCGCTTATACAGAAGATGAAATTAATGGCGAAAAACGTATCGTTCTAAAGCTTCCAGAAAATCTAGCACCATATCGTTTCTGTGTCTCTCCACTTCTCAAAAATAAACCAGAGTTGGTGAGAAAGGCTCAAGAAGTCTACGACAAACTACGCAAAAAATACATCAATGTCACCTGGGATGATTCTGGGAATATTGGCAAACGCTATCGTAAACAAGACGAGATTGGCACACCAAAATGTATCGTAATAGATTTTGATACGCTAGAAGACGATACCGTTACCATCCGCGACCGTGACACCACCGAACAAATTAGAGTAAATATTGCTGATCTATAATACTTATGTTAAAATAAAGCCATAAATAAGGAGATATTTATGGCTAAGAAAGCTAAAAAATCAAATCAAAAAAATCTAATTATAGGGATTTGTTGCGCAGTTGCTGTAGTCATAGTAATAGCGATAGCCATAATCTTTGCTTCAAGCAAAACACAAAAACTCGATGATGCATACTTTGTGTCAGACGACACTAAACTAGTTCTAACTATAGATGATGTGGAAGAAGAATACGAAGGCGCTGAAAAAGCTTATGTAGTATATACCTATTCAGGCGACAAAATCACAGGTGCAATTAACTACGTAAAATTTAAAGACAGCGAAGCTGCTAAATCAAATATAGCAATCTACAAAGAAGCTGTTGGAGACGAAGCTAAAAAAGTCTACGCAAACGATAGTTATCTAGTAATCGAAATGGCTGAAGATTCTTATAAAGATACTACCGCTTCAGAAGTAAAGCAGTACATCGAACTTATGGAATCACTAAAAGATCTTGATTTAAATGATGTCGAAATAGATTACGACGAAGAAGACTAATAAAATTACATAAAAAAATCTCTCCTTACTGGAGAGATTTTTTACTTGTTTGTGAATTTATTTATTAGCCTCATTGAAACGTTTAATCGAATCCTTAATCACCTCTTTTGCTGTATCAAGTCCCTCAAAAGCTTTCACTTCAGTTGTACCAGGTTTTTTCAAATCCTTGTAATGATTAAAGTGAAATTCAATTTGCTTAATCAACTGCTTAGGTAAGTCTTCTATAGTATTATAGAGATCACCATTATTACGATCGTCGGCTGGGACACAAATAATCTTATCGTCTACTTCCCCACCATCTACAAATTTCATCACGCCAAGAATCTTAGCCTTCATCCAAATACCAGTAGTTAATGGCTGATCAGTAATCATAAGCACATCTAACTCATCGCCATCCTCGTCAATTGTTTGAGGAATAAAGCCATAATTGCAAGGTTTTGCAAAAGCCATTGGTTCTACACGATCAAGCATAAAACAAGCGTGCTCACGATCCCATTCTATTTTATGATTTGATCCAGTCGGGATCTCAATAACCACATTGATTTCACCATTTTCGTAATCACCAGGCGTTAAAACTTTATTAAAATCTGCCATTTTATCTCCTTTATTTTTATATAAATATTATACCACTCTGTGAATTAATCGTAAAATTGGGGACATAATATTGTTATTAACTTTCACCCGTCTTATCACATTAAGATCACTACTAGCCATCAATCTCAACATCTTTATTGCGTCCTCACCGAAATCACCATTTGGATCTTCCTCAAACGTCATATTCATATTGTCCCATCTATATAATTTATCCGCTTTTAGTCTTTCTCCATTCGTATCTCTATATAAATTTATCTCTTCCCCAACTATTTTCCTCAGATTAATAAAGTACCAAGCTTCCACAACGCTTAGATCCTTTGCAACATTCAAATCCATTAAGCTTTGATCTATAATTTTAAAATATTCTGTAGTATCTATCCCCTCTGATGTTTTATTAGCATCCTTCAAAATTTTAGCCGCAAGCTCCATTTTATCAAAATCTTTTACTATATCACCATAATGTCTAATCATTTTTGCTCCAGTCACTACGCCCATTTCACCTTTACCGAAGTGTATATTAAAATCAGTTAAAGTAAATATTTCCACCCCACCAGCTAGTTTAGATTTTTCTTTTCTCACGCCTTTTGCAATTACCGAAAACTTACCAATTGGAGTAAGCAAATTCAAAATCCGATCATATTCACCATAATTCGTACGTTTCAATACATAACCCAAAGTTCGAACATCGCTATTTTGCATATTCTCTAACATATTTTTTTATATCCTCTGGGTTCATCGTATCTTTATTTAATATTCCAACAATTCCGTAATCAATTAGTTTCTTATTGCCAAAATCCAATGACGACACTACTACTACCGGAATCCTGGATGTATCACTATAAGAAACTAGTTCATTCAAGAAAGTAAAACCATCCGGCCCATCAAGAAGAATATCTAAAAAAATTAAATCTGGTATATTTCCTTTGATTATTTCTTGCATCGCTTCAATTGCATTCGAAAATTTTTTTACGTCCTCGCCGCCAATTTCCCTCGCTATACACTCGGACATAATCTCATCATCATCAATCACAAAAATCATCAGAATAATGTCGCTTGTTTAGAAGTTGGTAATTCTACGAAAAAACTCGTACCATCACGATGCCTCACGGCCCCAACCCTTGCGTTCATATATTTAGAGAATTTTGACGCAATATAAAGCCCCAAACCCGAAGATCCCGGACGCATCGCAATCGAAGTAGGTTTATTCACCCAACCTCTCTTTATTTCTCGCCACACATCCATCGGCAACGCCGGACCATAATCACGTATCATAATTTTTACGTTTTCCTTATTGTCGCGCACAATCAATTCTGCACGAGTTCCATCTCCAGAATAATGCATAGCATTAAGTAAAAAATTATAAATTACACTATATAAAAGATCCCGGTTCGCCGTCACCAATCTAGATCTATTCATATATTTAATATATAAATCCCGCCTATTATAACTAAAAAGATACTCAAGCTCATGAGAAACAGCGTCACAAACTTCACGTACGGCAACTGGCTCCATAGTAAACAACCCATCTTCTAATCTCTTAATTTTTGCAAGATCATTTACTTGTTTAATGGCTCGCTCCGAAACACTAATCATCTCCGATCTAATATACTCATTTTTGGTATCCATTTCATCAAAGGAAAGCGCCAATTGTCTCAAAATGGCTAGTGGAGCCTTTAGCTCGTGCGCCGCCACCAAAATACCGTCGACCTCCTTTTCCATACCCCCATTATAACACACTCTCTAGGCGTTAAACTTTATAGTACTAAGCAATGTATTAAAATCACCTTCAAACAACACACTATCAGTCTGCAAAATAACAGTTTTATCACGAATCTTGAATATCACAATATAACCATTTAGCTCCGTCCCTGGTATATTTCCGGAATAACGATTAGCCGTAATGCTATCCCCCTCGCCAATCATTACTGATTCCACGGTCAAACCAGAATCCTTTTTTTCTACATCTCTCTGATAACCAGCGACAACAGTATCAAAACTCTTATTAGTAATTGTTACCCTCAATGCATTTATAGTATCCTTGCCAACTGGATCGACTTGGAGAGGGTTAAGATAAGCTTCAAAATCTCCACCATTCACAGCATCTGCGGCTATATAAACACTCCAAGTTTTTGGATATTTAAACGACAACTCACCATAATCTGCTGGACCAGCAAACGATCTATACGGATTTTTTTCTTCTTCTTCGAATTTTTTCTGAAATTCCTCCGTCATTTTTTCTTTTTCCTCAGCGACCTTCACGTTAATCTGGCCATCCATATCCTCATTAATTTCACTATATTGCATGAATATCCAAATAAACAAACCTATGAATGTTACTGCAATCAAAGAAACAACTATAATTACAATTGTTTTTATTAAACCCGAGTTATCTTTTTTTTCTCCAGTATCTACCCCCACCTGCTTAATCACTGGCACGTTAATACTGCTCGACGTCGTAACCTGCATAGGTTGCACTGGAGGCATTTGCCCATTATTATCCATAAGCTCATTATATCACATTATTTACTAAAATCCTCGGCCAAAACTTCAATTTCATTTTTTAGGCTATCCAGATCCTTTTGCACTTCTTTAGCGAGACTAATTGCAGTTTTATATTTAGTAACTGCATCATCCAAATTAAACTTATCAGAATAAAACCAATCTGTACTTTCTTCTAATTCATTTATCTTCTGATTTAAAGTTTTATTTTCTTTCATATATCTCCTTTATCTCTGCTTTTATCTCTTTTTTATGAGTTGTAATTTTTACAACACTTCCTGGAGAAATTTTCCCGTTTAATATTGCATAACCCTGTTTCAACACTTTTTCTGGGTTCAAAGCTTCTATAATTTTAATTTTCTGTTTTACATCACTATCTAAAACTTCAATTTTATTTTTAATTTCCCTCACCACACGAAGGATTTTTTCTTGTATTTCGGATTTCTCTGCTCTAATTTTCTCAAATATTAAATTATTAAGACGTAACACCATAGATTCTATGTTCAACTTGATTGCATTTTTGTCTGGCGTCAAAATTTCTGCCGCATTAGACGGAGTAGAGGCTCTTACGTCAGCAGCCAAATCCGCTAAACTTTCATCTATCTCGTGCCCAATACCAGTAATTACTGGTATTCTAGATGCGGCAATCTCTCGCACTAATTTTTCGTCATTAAAACAAGATAAATCATCCGCCGAACCACCACCACGTAAAACAGCAATTACTTGCACCTCACTCTTTTCGTTAAAATATTTCAAAGCTCTAATGATCTGATCTGGTGCGTCTAGCCCCTGAACTTGCGTATGTGCAACTTGTATTTTTATGCCACCCCACCTCGCGTTAATAATTTTTATAAAGTCTGCATATCCAGCCGCATTAGTGCTAGATATTACGCCAATCCTAGCCAAATCCGTTGGTAAGGGCCTCTTCTTTCTCTCATCAAAAAGACCCTCGTCAGCCAATTTCTTCTTCAACAATTCATACGCTTTTTTTATACTTCCCTCACCCACTGGCTTTATTGCCGTCACAGTAAAAGAAAACTTTCCCCACTTAGTAACCTTTGGTACGCCCCTGATTTCTACTTTCATCCCATCTTCAAGCGGCATACGTAATTGATAAAGAGTCATAAAACATGACACACTAGATTCCTCATCTTTAATATCAAAAAAAACCCACTTACCTTGGTTCACTTTGAAACTAGCGACTTCACCAACTAAAGATATCGAACCATACGAATATTCCAACGTCTGATTAACTACACTAATAAATTCAGTTGGAGTAAATTGCAAATTATCTTGCATTCTTCTTTCCTTGTATCGCCTTGTAGTATGGTATAGATCCGGATATTATAGTAAATAGTAAAGTAATTACCCTAGTCATAATCGTAACAATCGTAGCCGTAGGAAAATCCACGCCTAAGGCAATCATTACCCCAGCCATACCAAGTTCATATAAACCATATGGCACAATTCCATCAAACACCGAGCCGATCGCCTCTCCAACCATAATATATGCTAAAAGCTCTGGTCTTCCAAGTGAAATTGCAACTATCCAATAAGTAGCAATTTCACAAAAACTATATATTAATCCCCAAATCGCAGGCTTCTTCAAATACTTTTTATTTTCTTTTGCCATTTTGACACTGTCATGGATGTCAGAAAAATAATTGCTTACTTTTTCATATTCCATCATTTCTTTTCTATGACCAAAAGTAAAAATTCTTACTGCTAAATTTGCCGTTTTCGAAACTGCCTTTGAGAAAAATTCAATTCTCTTACTACTACTAGCAACGAAAATCACAAACCAAAGGAAGAAAAACACTCCAATATTCATGAGTAAAGAAACCGGTATAATCCACCTAGCTTCATCTGGAACCAGATCAAACACTAAAAGTACCAGTATAGCTACTAACGCCTGCAGATAATTAATTACTGTTGTAACGGCATAACGAAAAAGATACAAAAAGCTCGCTTGCCCAGCCGAAACATTATATGGTAGAAGTCTATAGGTAAGGAAGGCTAACCCGCCCACTCCACCAGCCGGAATCGCATGGTTTACAAAATTGAGCTCAGTAGAAATCCTTAGCACTTCTTTATTGGAAATTTTCTGCACATCTCTACGATTTTTTAGATAAGAAAAGAAAATTTGCCCGCAAGCAAAATACATAAATAATTGCTCTGGGATTAGTAGTAGCAATACAAAAACATTAGTTTCTTGAAGATGATCTACGGTATCCAGAATATCTGGCCAATTCTGATAAACTACATAACCAACTAAAACAGCTGTCAAAATTGACAATATTAAACGGAAAGATAGTTTTGCCTTTTTCTTTTTCGCCATAACAGAATTATAGCATAAAAAATAACCCCAGGAGGGGTTATTTAATTAGCGAACTTCAACCCGAATTCTCGGCAAAGACTTACCAGAAAAGTGTGTTTTCTTGGTTTTCACAAAAGTTACTACACCATCTTTTGCAGCGTGAATTGTGAAATTACGTGACATATAAGTACCTGGGCCAGCAATCTTCGTAGCACC
Organism: Candidatus Saccharibacteria bacterium UBA3218; assembly: GCA_002363125.1. Classification (GTDB taxonomy): domain Bacteria; phylum Patescibacteriota; class Saccharimonadia; order Saccharimonadales; family Saccharimonadaceae; genus Nanosyncoccus. The sequence goes on from DEWE01000007.1 coordinate 38,771, forward strand.
AGTCTGGCGAACCAAAACTTCGCCATTTTTTACTTTTTGGCCACCAAAACGCTTTACGCCTAAGCGCTGGCCAGCATTGTTATGGACATTTTTGGCGGTACCGCCAGCTTTTACATGTGACATTTACTTTTTCCTTAAAATTATTATATCTCTCGCTACGATCTGGTCATCTCGATGATAAAGAAGCCCCTCGCGCGATTTATTATTAACATTATACCCCATATTCTCAATTTCGTCAATAATATCTAATCTTTCATATTCCCCATTTTCACGTAACCATGCTGGTACAGCAATTGTCACTGGCGTATCAACCTTAATCTGATTAGACAAATTCTTCAAAAATCCCATTATAATACTTTTGCATTCCTGCTTTTGTTCTTTTAACTTAATATCTGAAGGGATTTGCGACATCGGTTTACCAAGATATCCTTCACAGGCCACTGCGTCTATCGGCTGATCCCACTGAAAAGAAGTCGCATCACCTTGAGAAATCTGAAATTGGTTATTTCGAGAGCATTGCGACCAACGGGGAGCTTGCGCAGCGAGCCCCGTAACGACGGGCGCGAGCGTCGCGCGCTCGAAAAATAACCAATTCAGATTTTTCTCAGTATATTCAATCATCTTTTCATTAATATCAGTACCATAAACTTGGTAGCCCATAAGTAGGGCTTCTTGAAGTACTACACCAGTACCACAAAACGGATCCAAAATACGCGCATTTTTCGGCAAAGGTCCACAAAAATTAATCAAAATCTGTGCTAATTTTGGCGGAAGCATACCGACCTTTGCGTCTCTGGCCGGTCTAGCCTGATCACGCTTTGCATAGGCATCAATATCTTGCACGCCAATCACTCTATACCAATCATTATCAACTTTAATTAATTCAATTTTCCGTTCATTTTTTCCAGACAAACCATTATGAAGTGATGTAGCCGTAGAAAGCACAGCTTCTTTATTTTCCACCACCCTCACACTTCTACCATGCCTCACCAAAATCTTTTTTAATTTCAAAGCTTCGACAGTCGCAGTCTTTTTAGAAGCATTTTTCGAATAATCTGAAACACCAAGCGTAATCTTTCCTTCTGGCAAATCACCCAAAAACTCCAGCGGTTTTTTATCTATCTTGATGGCTAGTTTTTGCGTACCGCCAAGTCTATCTATATCAGTACAAAAACCAGTCATTTCAAGTTCAGCTATAGATATTTCTGGTTGTCGCCCAAGTACTGCCAAATATTTCATAATTAAGATTATATCATGTCTATGTTATAATTTTTTTATGAAGATCCTTTGGACAGATGGCAGCGCCTCGCCAAATCCCGGCCCAGGTGGCTTCGCCGTAATAGATGAAAATACCAAAAATCCAGTATGTTTAGGCAAAGAACCACATACCACTAATATCCGCATGGAAGGTCTCGCTATGATCGCCGCCATCAAGTATGCTGGTGATGAAGGTTGTGAAATTCATTCGGACTCCGAATTTTGGATCAATGTCCTCACCAAATGGGCAGATACCTGGAAAGAAAATGGCTGGAAAAAATCAAAAGGAGAAATTTTAAACCTTGATATCGTTAAGGAATTATATAATCTTTATCATAAATACCCAGTCAAGTTAATTTGGACACGTGGACATATCGGTACAGAATATAATGAGTTAGCGGACAAATGGGCGAACAAAGCTCGTACTGGCGCCACTTTATAGAATATGTTAAAATTAACTTATGAATCTATCTGAAGAACTTATTTATCGTGGCTTCAAAGCCGAAACAACTATTGATGATCCAGCTATCTTGGATACGCGTGAGTCCAAAAAGTTTTACTGGGGCGCCGATCCATCCGCAGATTCTCTAACTATCGGTAATTTAGCGGCACTTATGATGTGCGCTTGTTTCGTTCGCCATGGCTACGAACCATATATGTTAGTTGGTGGCGCTACTGGCCAAATCGGTGACCCAAAAGAGAACGGCGAACGCGAACTCAAATCTCTAGACGAAATAGAACACAACAAAGCATGTATTAAATCCCAGATTGAACGCATCATAAATTTCAACAATGTCACCATGGTAGACAATTACGACTGGTTTAAGAGCATCCATTACTTAGACTTTTTAAGAGAAGTTGGTAAAGCCTTTTCTATGACGCAGCTTCTAGATCGTCAATTCGTTCAAAACCGTATCGGTACTGGCGGTTCTGGTATTTCTTATGCTGAATTTTCTTACACACTTATCCAAGGCTACGATTTTCTTCACCTCTTCCGTGAACACGGCGTATCTCTGCAACTTTGCGGAGCCGACCAATATGGCAACTGTACTTCCGGCATTCATCTAATCAAACGTCTAGAAAATGCCGATGCCGATGTTTGGTCTACGCCTCTCATCATAGATCCAATAACTGGTCGTAAATTCGGCAAATCTGAAGGTAACGCTGTTTGGTTGGCTGGTTCCGACAATGGCTCCGGCAACTACACGTCAATTTTTGATTTTTATCAATTCTGGCTCAATCAACCAGACAGTTCAGTAGAATATTTATTAAAAATCTACACTTTGCTAGATAAGTCAGAAATCGAAGATATTTTGAAGCGTCACTCTGAAGCGCCAGAACAAAGAATTGCACAAAAAGCTCTTGCAAAATGCGTCACCGAAATCGTACATGGTAAAGAAAATGCTGAAACTATCGAGAGTCTCACGAATCTACTCTTCGATAAAAATACCGATTTTGCCAATTTTTCCACCGATGAGATCACTGAATTCGCTAAATTCCTACCAGTCGTTAAAAAAGGTATGGACTTAATAGATGCCCTAGTTTTTACTCATCTAGCCGAATCCAAGAAGAAAGCACGCGAATTTATAGCTGGTAGTGCAATTTCTATCAATGGTACAAAAGTAAACGACACTTTAACTCTAAACCAAACTTCCATCATTAAAAAAGGCAAAAATAAATTTGCGGTCGTTCAATAACTAATATCTTGGCGGCAATTCTTGTTGATAAGATGTAACTATCTTGCCAGTTTTTACACTTTTGCTCTCTCTATTCGTCCACAAATACAGCGAAGAATCATAATTAATG
>DEWE01000004.1 GCA_002363125.1 Candidatus Saccharibacteria bacterium UBA3218
TATAAAACCAACCAAACAATACTCTTCTCTGTTAAACCAACTCTGTCTATGGATATATCTGGCGATCTTCTAATCAATAATCTAGTCCCTGGCTCATATGCATATAGTAATGGTTTAGATATGACAGTCTCCTCTAACGCACAAAATGGTTTCTATGTACAGGCCACAGCTGGTTCACCAGACAATAATACAACTAGTCTAATTAATACCTCCACAGGTGACAACTACGAAATATCTAGCATACCAGAAAACCCAGACATTGATGATATATCGGAAGCAGAAGATAATACATGGGGATTTTATTACAATAATGATTGTGTACCAGGCTTTGATTCTGTTGATGAATATAATGGTTGGACGGCATTTACAGGTTTGCCACTAGACGGAGATAGTACTACTCCGCCTGAAGTTATTTTTAATGCAGAGGACTATCATGGAACCTATGGCGGACATCAGCCTTTCTGCTTCAAGATCGGTGCCAAAGCTGGATCAGACCTACCAAGTGGCATTTATTCTAATGTCATTAACTTCTATGCTATCTCACATCCAGTCTCAGACCTAGCAACCATTGAAGATGTAGAATACATGCAAGAATTCGCTACCATGAGTGAAGGAGAAAAAGCTATAATAAAAGCTTCCATGCAACCAGACAAACAATACATTATTAAAGACAATAGAGACGGAAAAGAATACTACATCGCCAGATTAAAAGATGGCAATATCTGGATGACCCAAAATCTAGATCATAACATAGTAACAACAGAAAACTTCTATACTTCAGAAAACACTGATCTACCTTGGGACTTCTCAGATCCAATTAATCCAACTCCAGGAGTCTGGGATCCTATAAGAGCTACATATGCTACTGGTGATCGTACTTGGGTTAAGTCTGGTCCAGAGTCTTATGATCCAGGAAACTATTGTTGGAACGGTAGTACTCCTGGTTCGTATCATGCAATTTCATGTACTAGTGAGGACGCCAATAAACATTATGCTTTAGGCAATTATTATAACTGGAATGCAGCGGTGGCGGCAAATAGTATTAGTGATTTTACTAAAGAGGATAACGTTAATCAATCTATTTGTCCTGCTGGATGGAAGCTACCTAATGCACAAGGGGATTTGTCATATTCTGGTCTAGTTGAAACGCTAGCACTTACTAGCGGCACTAATGGCAATGTTCAAAATGATCCCGTATATTTTGTTTATGGTGGACGTTGGACTGGTAGCAGAACTAGTGCAAATGGGTATTATGAATCTGCCTACTATAAATCAGGCAACACCACTGGTAGATTTTATTTCAGTATAACGCCAACTATAAGCCCAAGAGGCCTTGGGTCGCGTAGTGAGGGTTATTTCGTTCGTTGTGTAGCTAGATAGTGGTTAAATATTTAGCGATGGTTGAACATTGTTGTGGTATATGATATATAGGTGGGGAGGTAATTATGAATGGGAAGACGTTTTTCTTTTATGATTTAGAAACTTCTGGGCTGAGTGCTAGGGAGGACCGCGTGATGCAGTTTGCTGGGCAGAGGACCAATTTAAATTTAGAACCAATTGGTGAGCCGGTGAATATTTTGATAAAGATGACAGAGGATGCTTTACCGAATCCAACTGCAATTATGGTGACAAAAATTACTCCACAAGAGACTTTGAGGGATGGCATTACGGAGGCGGAGTTCGCAAAGTATGTGACTGAAGAGATTTTTGTACCAAATACTATAGCGGTAGGGTATAATACCGTGCGATTTGATGATGAGTTTATGCGGGCACTTTTTTGGCGGAATTTTTATGATCCTTATGAGTGGGAATGGAAAGATGGACGGAGTCGTTGGGATATATTAGATGTAGTGCGCCTCACTCGCGCGCTTCGTCCAGAAGGTATTAACTGGCCATTTACAGAAGACGGTAAAGCTACGAATCGACTAGAATTAATTACCAAATTGAATGGCGTATCACACGAACATGCACATGATGCGCTTTCTGATGTATATGCGACAATTGCGGTGGCGAAATTAATTCGCGATAAACAACCAGAGTTGTTTGAATTTTTACTAAAAATGCGCGATAAAAATGAAATTAAGAAATTAGTGAATTTAGATAACAAAAAACCATTTGTTTATGCATCTGGCAGATACTCATCTGAATTTAATAAAACAACCGTCGCTTTTCCACTCACTAGTGGACAAAATGGGAATGTATTAGTATATGATTTAAGATACAACTTAGAAGAGGTTTTGAAACAGGACCCTCAGGAGAGCGTTTTGCGCGGGGCGTCTCACGACGCTCCGGCTGCACTACGCTTTTACTCTCCTTCGGGTCCTGTTTCTAAAACCTTATTCCCGGTGGTCAAAGAATTATGTTTTAACAAGTGTCCAGCCGTAGCGCCACTTGGGGTGTTGGAAAAAAGCGATGGTTGGAAAAAGATTGGTTTGAATAAAGAAGAAGTCGAGAAAAATTTGCAAATTTTACTTTCTCATCCAGAATTTGCGGAAATGGTGCGAAGCGAATATGAAAATCGTCTGGAATTTCCTCCGGCAGTGGAGCCAGAAGCGGCGCTTTATGATGGATTTTTAAATGATAGGGATAAAATTAAAGTGGCTGCAGTAAGAAATGCAGACGAGAATAAATTGGCTGATTTTCATCCGGACTTTATCGACGAAAGATTGCCAGAACTATTATTACATTATAAAGGGCGAAATTTTCCAAAGAGTTTAAGTGAAAGTGAAAGTAGGAAATGGGAAGAATATCGCAAGGCGAGACTAGAAAGGATGGCGTCGAAATTTTTGGCAGAACTTGAGAAAGTTTATGAAAAAGATGAATATGTTGGTGAAGAGTTGAAATTGTATTTTGAAAGTATTTTGGCGGAAGATTATTAAACTTATGGTAAAATAGAATAAAGAAAGGGTGGTATGGATAATAATAAAGTTATGATTGTGGGTACTGGCAATGTGGGGGCGAGTATTGCTTTTGCGCTTCTAAATCAGCGGACAGCGGTAAATGAAATTATTTTGACTGATATTATCGCAAAAGATGCTGAGGGTGAAGCGATGGATCTCCGTGATGCTTTGGCTGTGGCGCCAAGTTATGTGAAGATTAGCAATGGCACTTATAAAGATGCGAAAGATTGTGATGTGGTAGTGATTACGGCCGGTGCGGCGCAAAAGCCTGGTGAAACTAGGATGGAGCTTTTGAAAAAGAATGTAAATATTCTTAAGGGTATGGTAGAGCAGATTATGGCGAGCGGGTTTAATGGAATATTTTTGGTGGTGACGAACCCGATGGATGTTTTAACATATTATACGATGAAATTTTCTGGGCTTCCGGCTGAAAGAGTGATTGGCTCTGGTACGGTACTAGATTCTGCAAGATTAAGGCAAAGAATTGCGAATTATTTAAACATAAATGCTAAGTCGGTAAATGCTTATCAGATTGGTGAACATGGAGACACGGAGCTTACATTATGGTCACTGGCGGATGCTGGTGGGCAAAAAGTGGCGGAGATGTTATCGCTTGACGTGAGAGATGGTATTTCGGACTTCGTACGCGATGAGGCATATGAAATTATCGAGAAAAAGGGTGCAACTTATTATGGTATCGCAACTTGTGTAGTAGCAATACTAAACTGCATATTAAATGATGAGATGCGGATAATGCCAGTATCGTCTTATGATGATTTTTCTGGCGTGAGCTTTGGTTTCCCGTCGGTGGTGGGACGAGAAGGCGTGATAAGGAGATTAGATCTCAAAATTTCGGAAAAGGAAGGATTGGCTCTACAAAAATCGATTAATACTTTGAAGAAAGCGATAAACTCTGTAAAAATTTAGCCATAAACTTGATAAATTTAAGCATTAGCGTTAAAATTTAATAAGAATTCTAGAATAAATTTTAAAAAAGGAATAATTATAAAATGGATCCAACAACTAACCCTACACCAACACCTAATCCGGTGCCTGCGCCAGCGCCGAGTGTTCCTCCAGTAAATCCAGCGCAATCAGCAGCGCCAGCGCCGTCAGCTGTACCAGTCAATCCTGCAGTGCCGGCTGCTCCAACTATTCCTACGCCAGTTAATCCGATTATTAACCCAAAGCCGGCAATGAGTTCTAGCAGTCTAAATGGCGTATCCGCTACTGATCCTATCATGAAGCCAGAGCCTGCTCCAGCTCCGGATCCTGTAGAACAAGAGTTAAATGCTCCAATGAAAGCGGCTGCTCCAGTGCCAGGATCTATTGGTTCAGCAGTATCTGGCCCGGAGGCAGCAGCAGAGCCGGCAGCTACCACGGAAGTTCCGGCATCTCCAGAAGCTACGATTGCAGATGTTCCTCTTGCGGGAATAGCTGGGTCTACTCCAAGTGTTTCGTTTAATGATCCTGCTACTCAGCCGGACACGAATGAATCTACAGAGGTTGCCAAGCCAGAAAAGAAAAAGACCAGCAAAAACACATTAATTGCGTTAGTTGTTGTGGCTTTTATGGTGGTGATTGCGCTTGCAGTAGTACTTGTTATGCAGTTAATGGCTCCGACTGAACCAACTAAACCGGCTAATCCAACTCCAGTTCCAGTGGTTAATGAAAATGTGGAAGAGGAAGTAGTCGAAGAAGACGATAAGACTACTAATAAAAATGATACTGATACTGATACTGATACCGAAAAAGATACAACTACTAATGCTGATGATACTAAAACTGATAGTACTGATATAGAAACCGAAACTAAAACAGATGCAGAAACTGAAAGTGGCGCCGATAAGAATGAGTCCAGTACGAATACAAGTGATTCTACTGACGTTGACGCTGGTGAATAGATATTGTAAAATATATTTATGAATAAAACTTATATAACTACGGCTATACCGTATGTAAATGGTGTGCCTCATATTGGGCATGCGATGGATTATTGTTTAGCAGATGTTTTTGCCAGGTATCATAGATTACTCGGTGACGAAGTGAGGCTTCAAGCTGGCGTGGATGAGCATGGCAATAAAATTTATCAGAAGTCTGAAGAGCTGGGCTTATCCGTGGAAGATTACGTAAATGGAAATACTAAAAAATTCAAGGATTTTATTGCAAAACTTAACATTTCTTATACTGATTTTATTAGGACTACAGATAGCGATCATCAGCGTAGATGTCAAGAGATCTGGCGGAGATTAGCAGATCATATATATAAAGCAAAATATGAAGGTTGGTATTGTTCTGGTTGCGAGAGATTTATTACGCAAAAAGAGTGTGACGAGAATGGCGGAATTTGCCCTGATCATCAAAAACCTTATGAAGAATTAGAAGAAGAGAATTACTATTTTAGAATTTCCGATTTTAAGGATCGAATTCGTGAGGCGATTGAATCTGAAGAAATGCTAATATTGCCGGAATTTCGTAAAAAGGAAATGTTGAAACTACTTGAGGATTCTCCGGATGTGTCAATTTCTCGTTCTGTTGAGCATTTGACTTGGGGAGTACCAGTGCCTGGTGATGAAACACAAGTGATGTATGTTTGGATGGATGCACTATCTAACTATATTACAGTTCTGGGTTATCCAGACGAAGATATAAAAGATTGGTGGCCGGCTGCTGCTCAATTTGTTGGTAAAGATATTCTGAGATTTCATGCAATTATTTGGCCGGCAATTTTGCTAGGTTTGGGTTTACCGCTCCCGAGAGTGATTTTATCGCATGGTTTTGTTTTATCGAATGGTCAGAAGATGTCAAAATCAATTGGTAATGTAGTTGATCCGGTGGAAGTGATAGATAAATATGGGCTTAATGCGTTTAGATATTATTTCTTAAGACACATAGACACGTTTGTAGATTCAGACTTCACATGGGAAAAATTCGAAAGCGCCTACAATAATGAGCTTGCCAATGATCTTGGCAATTTGGTTCAACGGCTTGCTACTATGGCAAAAAAGAATGGTATTAAATTAGAAAAACAACCAACTTTTGAATTTGATAATAAATATAAAGAATTGATGGATAAATTTGAATTTTCGAAAGCCTTTGATTTTGTTTGGGAAAAAGTGCAAAGTTTGAATAAGCGAATCGATGACGAAAAACCATGGATTTTAGCAAAAAATGGCGAGAAAGAAAAGCTGGAAGAATGTTTGAATGGAATAATTGATGATTTATTGAATACGAATTATATGCTGAGTCCTTTTATTCCTGATACTACGGAAAAGATTTTTGAGGTTTTTGATGGTGAAATTAACCCACCCTCTACGCCACTCTTTCCGAAGAATTAAAAAATAACCCCTTGCGGGGTTATTTTTTAATTAAGATTAATCTTCTAACAACTTTTTAGCAAAGTCCGAAAGATAGAAACCAATTACGCCGCCGATCATTGGAATGAGGGCATAAATTGACAAGGCTTGGCAGATGCCGCCAAGAACTTCGCCAAAGTTTTCGCCAGCTTGTGGGAAAATTTGCATCATCAATGCCACTGCTGGGTTGAAGATAAAGTTGCTACTTAGACCTAGAAAAGCTATAGAAACTACGTAGCCGATAACTACTGCAAGAGCCATACCGCCTGCTACAACTGCTGCGAAAGTAAATGCACTGCGTTTGTATTCGATAGCACGAGCAAAGAAGAAGCCGATGATGGCTGCTCCGAGTAACTCTACCATGGTGACCATCCAGAAGCTACCCTCAGCTACGGTTGCCATAGTTGGGACATCATAGGATGCTAAGTCGCCACCAGCAAGATGGAACCCATTAAAGATTAACCAGCCAAGCCAGGCACCGATGACTTCTGCAACGATATACATGATGCCACGTACTACTGACATACGACGAGATGCCATCATACCAACTGTGACGATTGGATTAAGACAGGCGCCTGAGAACGCGTAGACTGCTACTAATATTGCAATTACTGCAAAAGCGTAGGTTGCGATACTGGCGATACCCATAAGGGAAAGTGTAATTAGTAGTAGCGCTAGGAGCATAGTACCAATAACTTCGCCTAGTAATGCACCATAGAATTTGCGATTTTTGAAGATTGTGAGAATGCTTTCATTTTCTTCATATTTCTTTGCGAAGAATCCTGCAAAGCAAGATTTTTTTGCTTTTGTTTTTTCCACCGTTTTAGTTTTAGGAGCCTCGATTTCTGACTTTTTGACAGGTTTCGCGGCAGTTGCCCCCTTTGTCGGTTTAGTCTTAGTAGACTTTGTCGACGAATTCGACTTTTTAGTCGCCATTTGTGACCTCCTTTAATAATGTTCTATGTAATTATAGCATGGTTTTATGTGATATAATAAAAAATAAGAATTATTTAGGAAAAATTATGGGCGTAATAGTAAATAAAAATGATCAACAAAATGACGAACTTTCCAGAAGAATTAGTGCTGATCTGCGCGAGAAAGCATTGAAAAGTTCCGGAGTGTTAGATGATGAAGAGACTCCAGATTTTGCAGAAGATTCTGAATACATAAAAGATTTTAAGAAAACTGGAAGATTTGGCTGGGTTTGGGTAGTGTTAATTGTTCTAGCAATTATTTCTATTATTTTGATTGTAATGTTATAAAAAAGTGCGTTTTGTTGTATAATATATATTATGGATAATGGTGGAACTGGAAAAAAGTTGTTTGATCCCGTAAGCGAAGCTTTAGAGGATATTAAGTCTGGTGCGAGACCATCTTTTGCAAAAAAACAAAATAGAAGCGCTAAAAATATTGGTGCAGCAAAAGGTTTGAAATCTGCCGAAGATTTCGCGTCGGCTAGCACAAATCAGGAAAAAGATGGATTAAATGCGGTAAGGGAAAAAGAATCTCAGGCCGGTGGTCTTTATTCTGGTAGCGGCAAGAAAAATGATAGTAAGAATGGTGAAAAAAAGAAGATTTTAAGAAGGGCTGGACCGATAGGATCTATTCTTGCTTTGGTTTTTGGTGTTGGTATTTTTATGGGTGGCGGTCAGGTTTTGATGCCTTTTAGTTTGATATCCCAATTTCAGGAGACATTTAATTCGATGCATGTTTCAGCCGGTACTCGTTCGAACGCATTGATTCGGTACCAGATGGACCATAGTTTAGTGAAAGATCCGATTAAATCAAAGATTTTTAGTGAAAATACTTTTAAAATTACTAATAGTCAAGCGTCTAAATTGGCGGCTAATGGTATAGAATATGATGATAATTTTGACGGTAATGGTACGAGGGTTCTTAAATATGATGATGGATCTGGCGAGATAAAAATCATAGCGGCAGATGATGCGGCGGCAGCTAGATTAACGGAGATGGATTTATCTCGTTTTAATACGGACGGAGTAAAATATAATACAGACGCAACTTCTTTCAAGAATATATATGAGTCTGATAGTGGATTTTTTAAGAGTTATAATGAAGGCTCGATGACTTGGCGAGGAGTTGTGGCAAATTGGTTTGGTTCGGTAACTTTGGGTTTTCTTAGTGGGAATAAGTTGACCAGAAACTTATTTAAGAATTTTGATCAAGAACTTGAAGAGACTGGCGAAAGTCCTAGAACTGTGGCTACCGATATGATTGCGAAAAATACCGAAGAAATAGATGAAGGTGGAGTGAAGGTTGCTACGTATGAAGAAAACGAGGATGGTGTTCCGGTAAGAAACGGCAATGAAGCTGTGGAAAGCGGGAAGACGAAAACTTCGCGTTCTAGTATTAAAAGCGAAGCAGAAGTAAAGGAAAAATTAAAAAAGATAGGCGACGATTATAGTGGTGGTAGTATTTCTAACACTGCTCAGAAAGTGGCTAATTATGCTTGTCTTGGTCTTAATTTTCTTGGCGGGGTAAGTTTGCTTGTTTCCGCCAGTGAAGCCTTGCAAATAATTCATTTGACTACGAGTTATTTTGAGGCTATAGATAAAACAAAAGCAGGCGATGGAAATGATTCGCCCCTAAATACACTAGCAGATGCTTTGACCGAGAAAAAAACAAATAAAAATGTTGAGCTTGAAGTCAAGCAGGGTGCAGTAATTAGTACTACAGATATGGATGCAAATGTCACAGAAAATGGTATTTCTGCGTTGGAGACTAAGGAAACTACAACTAATAAAACAGCGATGGAATCGAGTGGAATTATGTCTCTTTATAGTGGAAAAAAGGTAGATGTAAATGATCCAAGCGTAAAGAGCTTTAATTTTACTAGTAGTATAAAGAGGGTGCTTGGCGGGCTTGGTACAAGCATGGCTGCGTTTAGTACTTGTGCGTTCGCAAAGTTAGCAACGAATGCTGTTGGTGCAGTGCAAAGTGGGTTAGAAATTGCTAGTTGTATTGCTGGTGCTCTTGGTGCACCGTTTACCCTTGGTTCTACGGCTGTAGTTGGTTGTTCTGCGTTGATTACTGATGTCGTGGTGGGTGCAGCAATCAGCGTAGGTGCAGCACTTTTGATTGCGGGGATTATTGCTACGATTACGCCGGTTGTGGCGAATATGTTAACGCGAGATTTAATTAAAGATATTGGTGGTGAAGATCTCGGAAATGCTTTGACTTCTGGCGGTAATATGTACCTTGGTAATACCCATAGATCAAATGGTGGCTCACTTGCTTCAGAAGAGAAATATGTGGAATATGCTGCGGCGCATCAGCAAGTGATAGCAGAAGATGCAAAACAGGAAAGATTAACTAAAGACCCATTTGATGTGACTTCGAAATATACTTTCCTTGGTACTTTAATGAACCAGATGATGGGATTTATGTCGGTGAATTCTTTGACTAGTGCGATTACTTCTACAAGTTCGGTAGTCTCGTCTTCTATCGTTGCTATGTCCCCGGCTGCGTCAGCTTACAATATATCTGATACTTTGGTGCCGATGGATGAATATGAAGAGACTTGTCCATACCTTGCATCGATCGGTGCGGTGGGTGATGCGTTTTGTAATCCATATTCTATTACGGACGTATCAACTATTCAATCGGACCCTTCTGAGGTTACGAATTTGTTAGATAACAACTTTTTGGATGAGACTACAGAGGATGGGAATGTTAAGATCAATGCCAGTTCGGACCTAGCTAAATATATATTATTCTGTGATAATCGTAACTCGGCATTTGGTATTGCGGATCAAAATATTGTAAATCAAGTGAGTAGTTGGGGGCAAGTGGATTCTGGGAATTCTACTTTTAATAATGTGGTAAATTCGGCAATTGGTGCAGTGCCAGTGGTGGGCGATATTATTGATGTAGTAGACAATCAAGATGCTTTAGCAAACACTGGATATATAGGTGGAGAATCTTGTGTGGCGGGGAATAATGTAAATAATGCCCAGGCGCCAGATTGGAATACGGCGAAGTATTATCAGCGGTTTATTGAAGATCAGTCTCTTATGGAGGGTATGGGACTGATTAAAGAATCTGCAGTAACTGCGTTTCTCAATGATTATTATGAAAAAAATCCTTTAGATAATTCGTATGAAGGGATGCTTGCGAGATATTCTGGTCTTAAAAAAGAGACAGTCGTAGCGATACTAGATGTAGTAGAGTATGGTAATTATATTGCAAGCTATAATCCAGAAGAGCGGTACGCTTTTGGCGAGCCAGCCGTGAACATTCAGGAGAAACTAAACTTTGATAACGATAATCAGGTCGCAGATAATCCGTTGATTATATTGATGAATGAAACGATCTATGCCGATGTGCGTAATCGTAGCTTTGCTGTGTAGTTGTTTTGATAAAAAGTTAGATTGGCGGTATAATATATATTATATATGGAAGAAATCCAAAAATTAAAACAAGAGTTGAAAAAAGTCAATGCAGAGTATGCTGGGATTCGTGATATCCCGGCAGAAGAGCGGGCTGAATTTGGTCGTAAAATAAACCAAAGAAAGCAAGAAATTTTAGCGAAAATTGTAGAAGCGGAAAAAGCAGCGTTAGATACAGATGCAGAGCCGATTGATATAACTGCACCGACCGCGCCGAATGAACCTTTGCCAGAACTTTATCCGCAAAATCAAGGATCTTTACATCCTTTAATGACTGAGCTTGATCGCGTCACAGAAATTTATCAAATGATGGGTTTTGACGTGGTGGAAGCTAGGCAATTAGACGATGAGTATCATATGTTTGATTCTTTAAATTTTGCAAAAGAGCATCCAGCAAGAGATGGTTATGATACTTTCCGGACGGAAGAGGGTTTGATTCCGCCAGCGCATACATCTACTATGCAACATCGCGTATTGAAAGCTTATAAAGATAAATTGGAAAAGGGAGAAAATATTGCTGTAGTGGTGCCAGGCAGGGTGTATCGTAATGAGGATGTGGATGCTACGCACGAGCACACATTTTATCAATGCGAGGGAGTGTATGTATCGTGTGATTGCACGATGGGTCAGATGCTTGGGATTTTGAGAGAATTTTTTGAAAAGTATTATGAACAAAAGTTAAATATCCGTACGCAGCCTGGGTATTTTCCATTCACGGAGCCAAGTCTAGAATTTATGATCGAAAAGCCAAAATCACTAGGTGGCAAAAAAGGCGACTTTCTTGAGATGCTGGGGTGCGGAATGATTCACCCGAATGTACTCAAGATGGCAGGGATTGACCCGACTAAATATCATGGTTTTGCATGGGGTGGTGGTATAGATAGATTAGTGATGCTTCGCTATGGTTTAAAGGATGTGAGATATTTTGAATCTGGTAATCTTAATTTCTTGAAGGAGTTTTAGTATGAAAATAAGCGTAAATGAATTAAGAGATATTACGACTATTCCGGTATCGAATGAAGAACTAATTCGCTTAATTGGCGCAAGATTGGTAGAAGTGGAGGGTGTGATTGATGAAACTCATAAATACGATAATATATATATAGTAAGGGTAGAAAAAGCTGAAAAGATTCCTGACACGCATTTGACTTTATGCCAAATAAACGTTGGTAATAAAGATATCAAAGGTGTTGAAAAGAATGCGGATGGATTGGTGCAAGTGGTTTGTGGTGCGCCAAATGTGCGCGAGGGCATGCTTGCTGTATGGATTGCGCCTGGAGCTGTAGTACCAGCTAGCGTACATGAGGATGTGCCTTTTGTGATTGGTAAACGCAAAATGCTTGGCAAGTATGAGTCTAATGGTATGCTTGCTGGCGCAGACGAATTAGATTTTGATGATAAGCATGAAAAAATTGCGGAAATTGATCCAAACGATGGCATGGATCCAAAACCTGGCGATGAGTTTGCAGATATTTTTGAGCTTAAAGATTTAATTCTTGAAATCGAAAATAAGTCTCTCACACATAGGCCAGATTGTTTTGGCGTGGAGGGGTTTGCGAGAGAGGTAGCTGGAATATTAGGAGATTATTATGGTGGATATAATCATTTTTACAGTGCTACAAAGCCAGATAATAAGGTAAAAATTGAAATCGATGAAAATATCTGCAGTAGATATACGGCAATAGTTTTAGAAAAACATGGCGAATTAAAGAAGAAATACCTTACTTGGCGAGATGTGTTTTTATCTAAAAGCGGTATGCGTCCAGTAGACCCGATTGTGGATGCGACGAATTTTTGGATGCTTCAAACTGGCCAACCTTTACATGCTTTTGATTACGATAAATTTGTCGCGATTGGTGGTAAGGACAAGCCAGAAATCAAGGTGCGTCTGGCGCGTAAGGGTGAGAAGCTGGTGCTATTAGACGACAAAGAGATTGAATTAAACGAAAATGATATTGTGATTTGTAGCTGTGATACTCCAGTGGCGCTGGCTGGTGCAATGGGCGGAAAGTCAACTATGATAGACGAGAATACCAAAAATATTATTTTGGAATCTGCTACATTTTCGCTTTATAATTTGCGTAAGACTCAGATGGCGCATGGGATTTTTTCTGAAGCGATTACTAGATTTACTAAGGGGCAGCCGGCTTATCAAACTTTGGGCGTAGCGGAATGTTGCGCTGAGGGTTTAAGCGATGGTTTCAAGGTCGTATCGGTGTCGGATGCATACCCAAATCCAACTAAGGAAATAGTTGTAAAAGTTACAACAGATGAAATAAATAGTTTGCTTGGTACGAATTATGATGAAAAATTAATCATAACGACTTTAGAAAATGTAGAATTTGAAATAAAGTCTAGCAACGGTGAGCTTGAAATCCGTGTACCAGACTGGCGAATGGATATTCATATCAAAGAAGATATCATCGAAGAAGTTGGACGATTGCTCGGGTACGATAATATTCCGCCCGTTTTACCACTACATCAAACGGCTGAACCAAATAAAATGCTGAAACTAAAAAAACAAATTCGCGACATAATGCGGAGATTTGGCGCAAACGAAATGTTGACATATAGCTTTGTTTCTGGAAAATTACTGGAAAGGTCTAGTCAGGATACGAAGAATTCATACAAAATTGTAAATTCGATTAGTCCAGAACTTCAATACATTAGGCAGTCTATAGTTCCGAGTTTGCTTGAAAAAGCTTATATGAATCAAAAAATTCCGTTTGACAAATTTGCAATTTTTGAAATCAATAAAGTTTACCAAAAAGAGTGGGGTATGGATGAAGAAGATGTGCCGGTAGAAAGAATGCAAATGGGTTTTGTGATAGCTGAGCGCAAAAATAAAACCACGGCATATTATAAGGCAAAGAAATACGTAGAAGAACTACTAAGTGAGCTGAATATAAAAGTTGCATTTAAGATCTTAAAAGATACTTCCGCCGCATCAAAACCATTCGAGAAGAAGCGGTCAGCGGAAATTGTGACTGAAGACGGAGTGATAATTGGCGTAGTTGGTGAATTTAAAAATTCGGTAAGACAGAATTTCAAGCTGGATGAATATTTGGCTGGGTTCGAATTAAATTTGGATGAGATTTTAAAAAGAGCGAATCAAAGAAAAGAAATTTACTTTGGTGAGGTTGAAAAACGTGATCTTACAGTAAAAACCACGAAGACTTATGGTGAGTTGATAGAAAAAATAAATAAGACTTTAGCGAAAAATAATTTAGTTGCAGAAATAACTCCGCTTGCGATTTATCAACCTGGCGATGCGAAGGAAAAAAGTATTTCAGTGCATTTGGAATTCCGTCAAAAAATTGATGGCGAAATAATGCAAGAACTTGAAGCTTTATAGATAAGCATTTGCGGTTTTGTAGTGTTTATGCTAATATAGAGTTATGATTTTGCTTGATGGCGTAACTAAAAAATATCCCGGCGATGAAAAACCGGCACTTGATAATGTGTCTTTGCATATTGAGCCGAATGAATTTGTATTTTTAGTAGGTAAATCTGGTGCTGGTAAATCTACTTTAATGAAGATGATTACGAAGGAAGAAATTCCGGATGCTGGCAAAATAATCATTGGTGGTATTGATCTTGATTATGTGAAGAAACGTCATATTCCTGGGTATCGTAGGCGTCTTGGTGTGGTATTTCAAGATTTTAAGCTTTTGCCGCGTCGTACCGTGTATGAAAATGTTGCGTTTGCGTTAGAAATTGCTGGGATGAGTAGCAAAGATATTCGTAAAACTGTACCGAAGGTTTTGGAGCTGGTCGATCTTTTGGATCAAGCTAAAAAATTTCCGCATCAGCTGTCTGGTGGTCAACAACAGCGTGTATCGATAGCTCGTAGTGTAGCGCGTCAGCCAAAGATCCTGATCGCGGATGAGCCAACGGCTAATCTAGATAAGTTGACTACTGAAGAAATTATAGGACTCCTTAAGAAGATTAATGATTTTGGTACGACGATTTTAGTTACTACACATAATGAAAATATTGTAAATACTTTGCAAAAGCGTGTAGTAACGATGATGGATGGTAAAATTATTAACGATCAAAAAAATAATGGCATTTATAAGCTTGACTCTACACCAAAACCAAAGGTTCCAGTCAGGGTTGTTCAGACTCCTGGCCATGCACTTAAACCAAAGAAGAGGATAATACAATGACAGATGAAAAAATTAGGGAGAGTAAGGGTAAAAAACTGAAGCAAGTTGCGAAAAAAAGTTTGAAAACGATGCAAAAAAATCGCGGCAAGCATCCTGTTCGCAATGAAGCAAGAATCGTAAAATACGGCACAAGTGGTTTTACGAGAAATATATGGTTATCTACGGCAGCGACTATTGTTATGGCTATTACTTTAATCATTCTGTTTGTGACGGTTGTTGCTAGTGTGATTTTAACTAGCACGGCCGAATTAATGAAAGACAAAATTGATATTACTATATATCTAAAACCGAATACTTCAGAAAAAATTCTAGGTGATTTATCTGAGATTATTCAAAATGATAAAAATGTAAAATCGGTAGCTGTTTCTACGTCGGAAGAAGAATACAGAAAGTTTTTGGAAGAAAACAATGATAGTGAAGAGGTTATAAATATTCTTGATGAAGACATGGAAAAATTGATGATTTCAAAAATGCAAGCTACGATGAGGATAAAAGTCTACAATGTGGATGACTTAACTAGCATTAAAAATTTAGTGGAGGAGGATGAGTCATTCCAAAAGTACACGGACAAAGAAAAAGCTCCTACTTATGATGTGAACCAGGTGGAAATTGCAACTATTACTTCTTGGGCGAGGATCGCTAGGACTGGTGGTTTAGTGTTGGCAGTGGTGTTTTTGGTGATTTCAATTCTGATTATATTTAGCACAATTAGAATGGCGATTTTCTCGAGGCGTGAAGAAATTTATATGATGAAATTGGTTGGAGCGGAAAAAGGATTTATTCGTGGGCCTTTCTTGGTCGAGGCAGAGATTTGTGGAATTATCGCTGGTATCGTGGCTGCGACCGTAAGCTATTTTGGCTTTATGTTTATGGCGCCAAAACTTGCTGGTTATGGAATAGATGTGACTGCGATTACGGAAGTTTTGCAGTCTAATAAGTTGATTTTAGTTTATTTAGTCTTTATTGCGGCAGGTATTATTGTTGGTAGGGTTTCTGCGAGACTTGCTGTCTCTAAATATTTGCATAAGACATAATACTTATGCTATAATTTAATTATGATTAAACTGAAAAACAAAAATAAAACATTTTCGGTGGTGATTGCTTTGGTACTGTTATTTGTACCTATTATTGTTTCTGTTGTTGACAACATGGATGCGAACGGGATATCTAGAGCTTGTCAGAATTCGGCGGCTTGTCGGGAGGCAGTAGCAAAAGAACAAGAAGCAAATAGAAATGCAGCGGCAGCCTCAGGCTCGGCTAACTTGTATCAGATGAAGGTAAATGAACTTTCTGTAGAAATTGCTTCCAGGGAGGCAGAAATTGCTCAGACTGAGGCTGAGATTAAAGAACTAAAAATAGAAATTACTAAAACTGAGGCCGAGCTACAGGAAGAACAGGAAGGTTTGGCCGAGTTACTTATAAATATGCACTTTAGTAGTGATTCCGAGCCTATCCAGATTTTAGCCGGTTCTAGTTCGATCTCCGATTTGGCCGAAAAGGCTGCCAGAGAAGAAGTCGCGAAGCAACAAATTAGTATTTCTGCGGCTGAGATAAAGGATAAAAAACAAAAATTAGAAGCCAAGAAAGAAGAAGTAGAGGAGTTGTTGACTCAGCAACAAGCGGCAAAAGATGCTTTAGTAGCGAAGCGTAGTGAACAACAGAACTTAGTTGCGAAGTATCAGAATGATGCAGCGGCTTATGCCGAGGTGGCAAAAGCTGCTCAGGCGGCACAGAGAGCAGCCGAAAAAGCTGAACAAGAGGCGCATCCAGAGCTATATCGTGGTAGTGCGTACTCTGGTGCTAATACTTATCCATGGCAGGGTGATTGTCCAGACAAACAAGATTGGTATGGTACAGTGTGGGATGGGTATTATATCGGTGGGTATGTATGTGAATGTGTGAGTTATGTCGGCTGGAAAGCGTATGAATCCTATGGTGTAGTTTTGGCGTGGGGAAATGCATATAATTGGGATGATCGTGCAAGAGCAGCTGGTTACGTGGTAAATCATACGCCTGATGCTGGCACGATAGGCCAAGTAGATAGCGGTATATATGGACATGTATTTTGGGTAGAAAGTGTAAATTATGATGGCTCGATTAATGTGACCGAATATAATAACTCATATGCTACTTATTTATACTCTGGCCATTCGCATTACGGTGATTTTGGTTCAAGAACCATTAGTGCTGGGGAGGTTGGTAGATATAATTATATTCACTTGTAATTTTTATGTTAAAATAGAGTAATGAGTGAAAAGAAGTGGGAAGAAAAAAAGACAAGTTTAGGTAATGCTATTGTTGTGTCTGCCATAATGTTGGTGGTAGGCATAGTTGTGGGAGCAAACTGGAAGAGTTGGTTTGGTGGTTTTGCACCATATCTTGGTTTAGAATCTAGTGTTAAAACCAGCGTTGATTGGTCGCCGCTTGATGAAGTTTATGATAAGCTATCGAGTTCCTATAATGGCGAGATTTCAACAAGTGACGTAATTGAAGGCGCAAAAAAAGGTTTAGTAGAATCTTTGGGCGATGTTTATACGATATATATGGATCCAGAAGAGACAGCAGAGTTTTACGATGATCTTCATGGTAATGTTGGTTCGGGTATCGGCGTAGAAATGGGGCTTCGCGATGGATATGTAAGGGTGCTCAGGACTTTGCCGGATAATCCAGCACGTAAAGCTGGAATTTTAGCTGGTGATATTATTTATAAAGTAAATGATGAGGAGGTGTATAACCTTTCGGTTGAAGAAATTGCTAAGAAAGTACGAGGTGAGACCGGTTCAGAAGTAACTGTGACCGTAGTAAGAAACGGCGAAGAAAAAAGTTTTACTATGAAGCGTGAAACTATTAATAACGTGTCAGCTTATGTAGATTATGATGGGCATACAGCTATTATCACCGTGACTAGATTTGATAATAATACTGGTACGATGGTACAGGATTTCGCAAGAGAATTTGCTGATAAGGGTATAAACAGGGTGATTTTGGATTTGCGCGGTAATGGTGGTGGGTATGTTTCGGCAGCACAAGATATGCTTAGTTTGTGGCTCGACAACAAGGACATCTTAATTCAAAAATCTAGACACTTTGGCAATAGTACTACTTCTACTAGTTCCGGCAAGGCAATTTTAAAAGATATGAAGACAATTGTCCTTGTGAATGGTTCTACTGCTTCGGCTTCAGAGATCGTAGCTGGTGCTTTACAGGATTACGACAAAGCGACGATTGTGGGCGAAACAACTTACGGCAAAGGTGTTGTACAAAATTTATATGATTTGTCTAATTCTACAGTACTTAAAGTCACTACGGCGGAATGGTATACACCAAAAGAGCGATCCATTAATGAAACTGGTATTACTCCAGATGTAGAAGTTGAAATGACATATGAGGATATTAATGCGATGAAAGATCCTCAAATGAAAAAAGCGAAGGAACTCTAATGAAAATCGTTATCGCTACAGCGGTTTACTATCCAATGACCAACGGGGTAGCGGTATTTTCGCATAATTTAGCAGTGGGATTAGCGAGGCGTGGTCACGACGTGATGGTGCTTTGTCCTTCGCAGACTGGCAAGAATCATACCTTAGTGATGGATGGCGTGAAGGTGGTTTATCTAAAGTCTATTCAGGCAAAGGTTTATCCCGACCAGATTCATCCAGTGCCTAAAAAGAAACGATTGTTCTATCGTCATGGTTTTAGGGTGTCAGTATTCCCGCAGAGAGAAATACGAAAGGCCTTAGATAAATTTAAGCCAGACGTAGTACATGTACAGATATCTGATCCGATTGGGCTTTCGGTAGTATTCTGTGCTAAGAAGCGAGGAATTCCAATTGTAACTACTGAGCATAATCAGCCAGAGGTGATTACCGATCCATTAAAGATACCAGGGTTTTTAAAAAAGCCGGTAAATGTTTTACTGGCAGCGTATTTCGTAAATCGTCAGAGCAAGAGTGATTTTGTGACGATGCCAACAAAACAAGCGATAGATAGTTTGATAATTTCGCGCGGTAAGGAGCTTGATGTGCCAGTGGCTGCGGTATCTAATGGTGTGGACATAGGTAATTTCAAGCCAGGTAAACCTTCGCGTGAAATTTATGATAAATATAATATTCCGGCTGATCGCCCGATCGTGTTATATGTCGGTAGGGTTGATCCAGAAAAAAAGATAGGCACAGTAATAGAGGCTTTTTCGCTAGCTCTTAAAAAGATACCAAACGCTTTAATGTTGGTAGTTGGTGATGGCGTAGATAAAAATAGACTAGAGAAAAAGGTGTCAGAAGAGGGAATTAGCGAAAATGTGAAGTTCCTCGGGCGGATTTTGCCACCAGATCTATATGAGATCTATAAGGTTGGCGATCTGTTTGCTACGGCTAGTGAAATAGAAACGCAAGGTATAGTTCTAATTGAAGCGGCTGCTACTGGGCTACCACTAATCGCAGTAGATAAGGGTGCAGTATCAGAGGTTTGTATCACTGGTGAGAATGGGTATTTGTGCCAGCCGGGTAATGCATCGGAGATTTCTGAGGCAATGGTAAAGATTTTGATAGATAGAAAACTCCGAGATAAATTTAGACAGAATTCTGTCAAAATCGCTTCAGAACATGATTTTGAAAAAACTTTAGATAAATTTATTAATATTTATAACAGAGTGCAAGAAAAAGGACGCCCGTAGGCGCCTTTTAGAGGTTTAATGCTGAGGAATAAGAGCTGCATAGTGATCCTCATTTGAGAGTTCAAACACATATTTAGCCTTTTCTCTTGATTCGGATATGCTCTCTTTGAGTTCGGCTATCTCGATAATGAGAAGTTCTTTCTCGTTATCTAACCGCTTCTTACGCTTTTCCATTTCAAGTTTGCTTACAGTGTAAACTGCCCAGGCGTACAAGCCGCCGCCAGTGGCCAGGATAAAGAAAAGGAGAAACACTCCGGGAGCCGTCATCACGGGACCATGTATACTCATAATGGCGAACGAAGCCGTCAATGAGCCGATCATGAATCCGACTACTCCTATTAACATGGTCCAAGCTTTTTTTACCTTGTCGTGTCTTGCGATTTTCTTATCGATTTTCGCAAGTCTTGACTCTTTGGCGTTAAGCTCGGATTTCTGGGCTCTGGATTCTTCCGATAATTTACGTCCGAAATTTGATTCGATTCTAGAAGCGTATTTTTTCATACACTTCTCACCTCTTTCTTTTAAAGTTCTTTTCACACGCTTTTACACGTGTATTTATCATTATAGCATACTATATATAAAAAGTCAATAGTGCTTATGCTTAAATAGGGGTATTTAGGCGACTATATTGATAAGTTTGGCCTTTTTAGGAATAATAATTTTCTTTGGCTCGCCAGAGATGAATTTTTTGACATTTGGATTTTCTAGAGCGAGTTTTGTGAGTTTATCCTCATCTGATAGATCAGAGGTGGAAACAGTGAGCTTAGCACGAAGCTTCCCGTTTACTTGTACTACTACCTCTACAGTATCGCTAGCGAGATATTTTTCGTCCCAGGTTGGCCATTCATCATCTGAGTCTAGTTTTTCTAGTATTTCGGAAGCAAGGTGAGGGGCGAATGGTTTGAGGAGCTTAGCAAGAGTTGTTAGATCTTCTTTTGAAGCGCCTGTTTTATAGAGTTCGTTGACATATTCCATAAGAGAAGCAACAGCGGTATTGAAGCTGTAACGGTGGATGTCTTCGGTGACCTTTTTGATGACTTTGTTTCTGGCAACGATATTTTTATCTTCTTTTGATTCTGCTTTTAGGTTCCAGCAACGATTAAGGAAGCGGTAGACACCGCCTACGGAGCGAGGATCCCAAGCGGCGTCTAGGTCGTATGGGCCGATGAACATTTCGTAGGTACGGAGGGTGTCGGCGCCGTAACCTTCGTTGATAACATCGAGAGGATCAATGACATTACCCTTGCTTTTGCTCATTTTTTTGCCATCTGGGGCATTGATATAACCGTTGTAGAGCAAACGCTTGATTGGCTCGCGGAAAGGCAGATAACCTTCATCGGCAAAGAATTTGCACCAGAAGCGAATATATAAGAGATGAGCTACAGCGTGGTCGCCGCCACAATAATAATCGAGAGGTTCCCAATATTTAATAGCTTCTGGATCCCAAGCGGCGTCTTTGTCGTGTGGGGAAGCGTAGCGCCAGAGATACCAAGAAGAACATGCGTAGCCATCTAAGGTGTCGGTTTCGCGAGTCATTTCCTCGCCATCTATAGTAACTTTGAGCCAATCTTTGGCTTTGGCGAGGGCAGAACGGCCAGAATTATCTGGCTTATAATCGTCTACTTCTGGAATTAGAACTGGGAGTTGATCTTCTGGGATAGGGTGAGGATTACCGTCTTTGTCATAAGCGATAGGGATAGGGCAACCCCAGTAGCGTTGGCGGGAAATCAGCCAGTCGCGCATGCGATAGGTGACTTTAGGGGTGCCAAAGAGGTCGCGGTCGCAAAGCTCGGTTTTAACAATTGGAAGATCCATAGTCTCGGCAAATTCGCGATCACGGTCGTCCATATCCGGTACAGCCATAATTGCGCCAGTGCCATAACCTGATAAAACATAGTCTGCGACCCAGATTGGGATTTTTTCTTTGGTGGCTGGGTTTATGGCATAAGAACCAGTGAAAACGCCGGTTTTTTCCTTGTTTTCTTGACGTTCGATTTCGGACTTTTTGAGAGAAGTGGCTTTATATGACAGAACTTCTTCGCGAGTATCGTCGGTGAGAAGGGACTCTAATTTTGGATATTCTGGGGCGACTACCAAAAATGTAGCACCGTAAATTGTATCTGGACGAGTGGTGAAGACGGTAATATGTGGCGCCCCATTCGTAACCTCAAAATCAATTTCGGCGCCAACAGAGCGGCCGATCCAATTTCTTTGCATGGTTTTGATTTTATCTGGCCATTCGAGATTGTCGATTTCTTCAAGGAGTTCATCAGCGTATTCGGTGATCTTAAAGAACCATTGTTTCATTTTTTTCTTTTCAACTTCATGACCGCAGCGCCAGCATTTGCCGTTTTCTACCTGTTCGTTGGCGAGGACGGTTTGATCTACTGGGCACCACCACTGGTAAGATTCTTTTTGGTAAGCAAGGCCTTTTTTATAGAGTTGCAAAAAGCACCACTGTGTCCACTTGTAATATTCTGGATCAGAAGTATTAATCTCGCGAGACCAATCAATGGCATAACCAAGACGTTTGGCTTGTTTGCGAAAATTATCAATATTAATTTTGGTGATTTCTTGAGGTGCAGTGCCAGTCTTGATGGCGTAATTTTCGGCCGGGAGACCAAATGTATCGTAGCCAAATGGACGGAGAGTGTTTAGGCCTTGTTGACGATAGAACCGTGTAAGAACATCAACAATGGTGAAATTGCGGACGTGGCCAACATGTAGACCAGCGCCAGATGGGTATGGAAACATTTCGGCGAGCATCATTTTTGGCTTGCCAGATTCCTCTGTAGCTTTGTAGGCTTCAGTTTCTTCCCAAATTTTTTGCCATTTTTGTTCAATTTTTAGCGGTTCGTATCTTTCCATAGGGTGAATTATACCATTTTTATAGGTTTACAACAAGGTTGCCTTGGCGGAGAATTTTAGGGGTTTTTCTGGTAAAATCTACAATGGTGGAGGGTAAGTGTCCAGTGATAGATTTTGGTGTACCGCCGCGTGGGTTGGCAGAGGTGAGAATTAGTGGACCTAACCTATTTAGAATTTTTTGAAATGGAATATAATCTGGGATACGTATGCCGATAGAGTCGAAGTGATCATAATAGAAGTGATGAAAATTTGGATTTTTGGGTAATATGAGAGTGATTTCACCGGGGATGTATTTATCGACAAATGACCTTGCTAGTTCCGGGATGATAGCATATTTTGAAATTTCGGTTTTATTTTTTGGAATAAGAGTGAAGATTTTACCGGAATTAAAGTCACGCTCTTTTAAACGCATTAATTCGCGGATGCCAACTTCGTCGTCTAGGCGGACGGCGTAGCCCTCGACTGTTTCGGTGGGAATAGTAAGTATTCTTTGACTTTTCATGAAAAACATTATATCATATTTTTATGCAGATGATAGTAGTGCTTGATAATATTCGTTCGACATATAATGTAGGCGCAATTCTTAGGACTTGTGAAGGTTTTGGAGTGGAAAAGGTTATTTTATCGGGTTATACACCAAGGGTGCACGACAAAAATTTATTACCACATTTAAGAGAAAAATTAGATAAAGAAATTCATAAGACTGCGCTTGGCGCAGAAGATATGCTAGATATTTATTCGTCTGATGATATAATTTCTGATTTGAAAGATTTGCGCGTTCAGGGGTGGCAAATTGTGGGACTAGAAAATAATATCGAAAAACCAACATTTAAATTGGGAAGCATAGAAGTAAAAAAGGCTTTATCAGATAAAGTCGTATTAATATTAGGCGAGGAAGTAAACGGCATAGATTATTCATTGTATGATATAATTGATCTGTTTGTAGAAATTCCGATGAAGGGCCAAAAAGAATCGTTCAATGTGTCGGTGGCAGCGGGGATAGCTATTTATTCAATTTGTTTATAACTGATTTAAAGTGTATCTATGGGATAAAAGAATAAGCTTTTTGGTATTGACATTTTTATAATTTTATGATAGAATTGTGTGGTACTTTTCAGTTAGAGAAGGGGGTGAATATCTATGGACATTTGTGCTATTTCTGAAAAGCTAGTACATATGAAAAAGGATGAGATTCTTTCGTTATCTGGTCTCACTTCGACTGTTGAATTCAGTGCAGTGATGGCTGGTCTTGAGACTAAATTAGAAAAGAAAAAGGTTTATGAAGATTTGAGGAAGTTTGGTTTCGAATGCAGCATTAATCAGGTAAGAAAAGTGTGCCGATTGATTGCGGCAAAAAGAATGGAATTTTATCCGGAATAAAAGCGTAGCAAAAGGCTACGCTTTTTGCTATAATAAATCATATGGAAAATGATGATGGCAAGAACTTCGATAACTCTGAACCGGTGGCGGAGGTTTCTAAAGAGGGTAAATATATTGAATTAGCTCGGAAATTTAACTATGATTATGGTGATTGGGAGCGCGAATTTAGAAAAAGGACAAAGGACAGAAAAGAAATTCTTGACTCAAAAGAATTTGATGAATTTGAATATCAGTGTGGGTATTGCTACGGTGCTGCTCTGGAGGCATTGGATAAAGCAGAAATTTATATTCATGGGAAAGAAAGATATGAGATTTTAGATAGTTATACCGATATAGAATCTTATGCTGGGCATTTTTTCCGTGATAGAGAAGAGTCTCTTAAAGAGGCAATCGGGCGAGAAATTGATGCCGAGAAAAGGGAAAAAGCAGAAAAAATATTGAGACTGACTTATTACATGATTGAAAGACATAATTCAGCAATGCATAATTATGAGTTAAGGTCCAAAAATCAGGAGCAGTATTTAATAGAGCGAGGTCTCGCTCATAATGCGCTGATTGAGCATCTCAATATCCTTAATCGATTGGCTGAGGAATATGGGACTAAGAGATTTACGTTCAGAGATTTTGAGCCACTTCCGATGGGAAAAGAAATTAGTGAAGTTAGACGTGATAGACTTGAGAGTGATAGAGAGGCTGTTGAAAATTATTTCAGGAATGCGTATAGCGGCAATCGCAATTTTAGTAAGGAAAAGAAAGTGGAAACCGAAGTTTGTCATGCTAAGGTGATGGAATTTCATCAATGGTACGATCCTTCTGAATAAACGACCTATGTTATAATGATTTTATGATAAAGATTTATACAACGCCAACTTGTATATATTGCCACGCTTTGATGGATTGGTTGGACGATTTGGGTGTGGAATATGAAGAATTGGATGCGACAAAATATGACAATATCGCTACTGTGCCAGTAACAGAGATTGGCGACGAAAGAATTGTTGGTTTCGATCGCCCAGCGATAAAAAAAGCCTTGAAAAAGATAGTTAAATAATTTTTATTACATTAAACCAAAGTTGCGCTTTGTATTTTTTTATGATAAAATGAGTAAAATTATCTATTAAACTAAGGAGCAAAATGCCTGAACCTAAAAAACAGAGTAGTCCACGTAAAACCGGGCTTCGTAGAAGTCATCTTAGGCTTGCATTGGCTAGGAGAGTAAACAAAATTTCTCCAGTTAAAGCTTTTGAAACTAAGAAAAAGACTCCAAATCTTAAAGTTAAAACTAATAAAAAAAGCGTTAAATAAAGAGAAATTTAAAATATATGGCAAGTAATCGACATTTAGGTAGAGTTATTGTTCTACAAAGTCTATATGAATATGAGCTTAGAACCCTCGCAGGTGACCCAGAAGTCGATTTGGATATTGTTGTTGCAAAGAATATTGAGCCATACGAAAAAGCGCTCGGCGATACGGAATTTGTCTATAATCTAGCCCACAAGGTGGTGGAGAATTTTGAGATGTTAGACAAAGCTCTACAGCCAATGGCGCCAGAATGGCCAATTAGTTCGATTGCGGCGATAGATCGTAATATCCTTAGGATGGGGCTATACGAGCTTTCGGAGTGCAGAGATACAATTCCTCCGAAAGTAGCTATTAATGAAGCTGTCGAGCTCGCAAAAGCGTTTGGAAGTGAGAACTCATCGAAATTTATCAATGGAGTACTCGGTACGGCGTATAAAGAGCTCGGGATTGTTGAAGAAAAAGATGGATCAAATGTTAAGGCGACCTCTGGAGCCAACGGCAAAAAGAGCGCTAAAAGTACCGGAAGCGATACCGACTGAGAAGGTTAAAGAATCTACTCTTTCGAAGATTAAATCTGCGGTATTTCGTAAGAAGACGGCAATACAAGAGATTGTGCGTGAGCCAACTTCAGGTGGGATTATTTTTAGATTTACTAAAGACAAAAAAGATATTGAGATTCTTTTGATTCAGGATTCAAAAGAGCGTTGGACAATACCAAAGGGACATATCGAACCAGGTGAAACAGCCAAAGTAACTGCTAGGCGAGAGATAGAAGAAGAGACTGGGTTAAAAAACGTTTCGATTTTGTCTTGGCTTGGCAAAATTCATTTCAAATATCGTAGATTGGATAAGTTGGTGTTGATGACGACACAAATTTATCTAGTGCAGGCTTTGGATGATCGCGAGATGCCAACTCCAGAAAAATGGATGAAGGGTATCAAGTGGTTTTCGTTTACGGATGCTTTAGAGGCGATAGAATACGAAGATATAGAAAAATTAATGTTGATCGCAAAGAAAAAAATAAGATCAGGAGATTTTTAATGGAGACTACAGCTTACCAAGAGTTTGCTAAGGAAAAATTAGGTTTTGAGTTTAATGATATCAATTTGTTAGTAACTGCTCTTACGCACCGAAGTTATGTCAATGAACATAAAAAGGTAACTGAACATAATGAAAGATTGGAATTTTTGGGTGATGCAGTGCTAGAGTTGGTATCCTCGGACTTTTTATACCGGAATTATGATTATCCAGAAGGCGTGATGACGGCACTTCGGGCGGCTTTGGTGAGAACCGAGTCGATCGGCGATGCTGGTAAGGAATTGGGCTACGAGCCACTGGTTAGATTATCTAAGGGGGAGAAGCATGGTTCGGAGCGGGCGCATGATGTGATTTTGGCTGATTGTTTCGAAGCCGTAATTGGTGCGATTTATTTAGATCAAGGTTATGAGGCTGCAAAGGATTTTATAAGTAAGCATATCTTAGTTAAGATCGATGCAATTTTGGACGAAGGTTCTTGGCGTGATCCGAAGTCTTATGTTCAAGAGTTGGCGCAAAAAACTGATGGTATTACTCCCGTATATAGGACTTTAAAGGAGGAGGGGCCAGATCATGATAAGATGTTTACCGTAGGGCTTTATGTGGGGGATTCTCTAAAAGGAGTAGGTGCTGGTCATTCTAAGCAAGAAGCGCAAACAGAGGCGGCGCGCGAAGGAGTGAAATACTACAAAAAGCTTCAAAAGTAAGTTTTTTATTGACTTTTTTGGTGTTTTGTGATATAATGATAGTATAGTTTGCTGCCAAACTAAAATAAATAAAAAGGGGGAATTATAATGGCAGAGCAACTTAAAAAGATTCTCAATGAACTGTTTGAGAACAAGAAAAAAATGAAAGATGGAAAAGTAACCACTGAGGATTCCGCATTAAAAAAGTATGCGAAAGTACGGTTTACTTATTACGAGGTGAGCCTTTATATGAAGTACGGCTTGCCTATTAATGAGGTAAATGGTGGTGCAATGACATATTTTTCAAAACGTTTCCTTGATGGCGAGAGCGCTTATTATGCGCGTGATTTTGACTTTAAGGAAGGTTATAAGCGCTTAGCTTATGCCGTTGAGGCTTGCCAGAAGAGGTGTACCAATCTTATAGTTGAACTAAATAAGATCTTTTCTACTATGGGCTTGGATGAGGTTCATAAAATTCAAGAATTTCTTGATATTTTGACCTATAAGCCTATAATGAGAAAAGGTCACGATGGGAATTTTATAATGGAAAAACCGTATAATTTCCCAGTTGTATACTATTGGGCAAATCGTGATAACCTGAAAGCATACGGCAAAGAGATTAGGTATCTGTTAGAGAATGATAAGATGATGTCCATGCAGGACATTCACAAAAACATTCTCGACAATCGCACCGTCAAGGCTGCCAAATCTAGAATTGCGGCACGGAGGAAGAATGCCACCGACTTAAGTTCTTAACTATCTTCTCTGGATTGGGCCTACGTTTTTCGTAGGTCCTTTTCTTTTTTCATAAAATGTGCTAAAATAACTAGGTTATTTAATTTTAAAGGAGAAAAATGCTAGCGATTCGCATGCAACGTAATGGCCGGTCACATTATCCAACGTACCGGATAGTCGTCCAAGAATCCCAGCGCCACCCATTGTCTGGGCGCGTAGTGGCTGAGGTCGGCAATTATAACCCTGCTACTAAGGCTTTGACCCTAGATAAAGAAGCGGTGGAAAAATATTTGAAAAATGGTGCGCAACCATCTTCGCGCGTGGCGTTTATCCTCAAGAAAAATGGGGTAAAGTTGCCAAAATGGTATAAAGAGCCAACGGTTAAAAAGGCCGTAGCAAAGCACGCAGATAAATTGCGTAAGAATCAACCAAAAGAGGAGCCAGCTCCAGCTGAAGAACCAGCTGTTGAAGAAACTCCAGTGGAAGAAACTCCAGTAGAAACTCAAGAGTAGTTTTTACGAAAAATAGCCCTTTGCGGGGCTATTTTTTATGCTATAATAAATAAAAATAACTAATTTGGAGAAAATATGGCTACTATCGACCAACAATTTGTAGAATATATCGTAAAAACTCTAGTGAATAACCCAGATAAGGTTGCTGTTGAGCGCAAGATTGATGAAAAAGGCGTGCTTTTGTCTTTAACTGTTGATCCAGAAGATGTAGGACGCGTGATTGGTAAGCGTGGTGTAACGGCGCAGGCAATTCGTGTACTTCTTCGTGCACTTGGTACTAAGCAAGATGCTCGTTATAATTTGAAGATTGTAAATACTGATGAAGAAGGTGCTCCAAGGGCGGAGAAGAAAGAGGTAGTGGAAGATGCTACTGAGGAAGTAGAAGTAGAAGAACCAGAAGAATCGGAAGGGGAAGAAGAGGTTTCCTCTGAACTAGCTGAAAAGACTCGTGCCGAGCTTGCCGATTTGGATGATCTCGATATATAGTCTATAAAGAGTAGCCCCGAAAGGGGCTATTTTTTATGAAAAAAGTCTTGCAATTTTGAATTTGTCGTGTATAATTAAACATAAGCTAACTAACTGCGAGTCGGCTTGAAACACAATAGGGAGAGTTGAGAGTTTTATATTTGTCTAAAAAGTGCCTGTTTAGGCATTTTTTGGTGTTGAATTTTTTTAAGAAGTATGATAGATTAGTTATTAAGAAGTAGTGTGCCTAGTTTTTCTTATACCCCTAGTAATTGGCAACTATGAAGGGGAAAACTGGCAGTAATCTTCGGCGCTGAGATAATTTGGGAGACGTTTATGGGGGTATTTGTGCTCTTTGGTTATCAAAAAAGATACTAATAACACTAATAAAAAAGAGGTAGAATGGCTACAAAACCGAAGGCAGGTGAAAGAGTATTTTTCACTGAAGGTGACCAAGCTCTTCCTATCCCGGATCTTACTGCTCATCAAAAAGATTCGTGGGAAGACTTTGTCAAAAACGGCTTACGGGAGGTTTTTGCTGAGCTTAATCCAATCGATGATTATACCGGCCAAAAACTTTCGCTCCGTTTTAAAGATTATTATTTTAAAGATCCAAAGGAGACTGAAGAGGAAGCAAAATACAATCTTGCTACTTATGAAGCGCCTTTACATGTGTTGGTGGAGCTAGAAAATAAAGCTACTGGTCAGAAAAAAGAACAAGATATCTATTTTGGCGATTATCCTTGGATGACAGAGCGTGCAACATTTATCATTAATGGTACAGAGCGTGTAATTGTTTCTCAGCTTATTCGTTCGGCTGGTGTGTTCTTTAGTGCCGAGATGATAGGTCTAAAAAATTACTACGGTGCAAAGGTAATCCCTGGTCGTGGTGCATGGCTTGAGTTTGAAACAGCGGCAAATGGTGCGATCTACGTTAAAATCGATCGTCGTCGCAAGATTCCAGTGACTACGTTCCTGAGAGCTCTTGGCATGACGAAATCTGATATTAAGAAGAAGTTTGAAAAAGTTGATAATGGCGAAAAAAGCTATATTGATGCAACTCTCGATAAAGATACGACTTCTAGCCAAGGAGAGGCTCTTCTTGAGGTTTATCGTCGTCTCAGACCAGGCGATCTCGCTACAGTAGAAAATGCGAAATCGATGATTGAGAGGACTTTCTTTGATCCTAAGCGTTATGATTACTCAGAAGTTGGTAGATTTAAGATTAATCGTAGACTCAAAAAAGATACGCCAAATGATGTCAATCATCGTACATTGCAAATGGATGATGTAGTTGATATTGTTTCTGAGATTATTCGCCTAAATAACACTCAAGAACCAGCAGACGATATTGATTCGCTTTCGAATCGTCGTGTGAAATTAGTTGGTGAGTTGGTACAAAGACAATTCCGTTTAGGTATGCTTCGTTTGCAGCGCAATATTCTAGATAGAATGTCGATGGCGAACCTAGAGGAAGTTACTCCTTCCCAACTCTTAAATTCACGTCCAGTAGTAGCTGCTGTGAAAGAATTCTTTGCCACTTCACAACTCTCTCAGCTAATGGATGAGGTAAACCCATTCTCTGAGCTCGCACATAAGCGCCGTTTGAGCTCGATGGGTCCTGGTGGCTTAACGCGTGAACGTGCTGGTTTTGATGTGCGTGACGCTCATCCAACACACTACGGTCGTATTTGTACGGTAGAAACACCGGAAGGTGGTAACGTTGGTTTAGTGTTGAACTTCGCTACGTATGCCAGAATCAATAAATATGGTTTTATTGAAGCGCCATATCGTGTAGTAAAAAATGGTAAAGTAACAGACGAAGTCGTCTATATGGATGCTGATACCGAAGAAGATATGATAATCGCTGATGCTTCGGTAAAGCTAGATAAAGATGGTAAATTTGTTGAAGATTGGGTATCGGCTCGTGTGCACGGTGCTCCTTCTCAGGTAGAGTCAAAAAATGTCACACATATCGATGCGGCTCATAAGGAAATTCTTGGTGTATCAGCTGGTTTGATTCCATTTGTGGAGAAAAATCGTGTTGACCGTTCCCTCATGGCCTGCGCAATGCAGAAACAAGCAGTGCCTTTGCTAAAACAGGACAACCCAGTGGTTGGTACTGGTATTGAGCGTGAGGTAGCCTTAAATACTCCACAGTTAGTAGTAGCTACTGGCAGTGGTGTGGTAAAGAAGGCTGATGGTGAATCTATAATAGTGACTTACGATAAGGGTGGTGACAGAGAATATAAGTTGCATCACTTTGAAAAAACTAACGATGATCGTTGTTACAACCAGCATTGTGTGGTTGCAAGAGGTCAAAAAGTCAAGAAAGGCGACACTTTGATAGAAGGTGCTTCTATTAATGATGGAGAGTTGGCTCTTGGACGTGATCTTTTGGTAGCATTTATGCCATGGCGTGGTTACAACATGGATGACGCGATTGTGATTTCAAATCGTTTAGTAGAGGACGACACTTTGACGTCTATCAATATTAAAGATTTTGATGTGGAAGTGCGCGAAACTAAGCTTGGTCCAGAACAAGTAACGCGTGATATACCAAATGTTTCTGAGCATTCTTTGAGGCATCTTGGTGAGGATGGTATTGTAACTATAGGTTCTGAAGTTAAGAATGGCGATATATTGGTAGGTAAGATTACGCCAAAAGGTGAACAAGAATTATCATCGGAAGAGCGTTTGCTTCGTGCAATCTTTGGTGAAAAAGCCAAAGATGTACGCGATACGTCAGTACGCATGAATGGCTCGTCCACTGGTAAAGTAGTTGATGTTCGTGTTTATACTCGTGAACAAGGTCATGAACTTAAGGCCGGTGTGATTATGCAAATCAAGATCTTCGTAGCAGAAATGCGAAAGATTGGTGTAGGTGATAAGTTGGCTGGTCGTCACGGTAACAAGGGCGTCGTATCTAGAGTATTGCCGGTAGAAGATATGCCATTCATGGCAGATGGTACCCCAATCGATATCGTGTTATCACCAATGGGTGTGCCTTCACGTATGAATTTGGGGCAGCTCTTCGAAACACATCTTGGTATGGCAGCAAGAGCTTTAGGCTATAAGGTCGCTACTCCATCGTTTAATGGTGTGCCAGATGAAATAATCTCTGATGAATTAGAGAAGGCTGGTTATGCTCGCGATGGACGCGTACAGCTTTATGATGGTCTAACTGGTGAGCCGTTTAATGAAAGAACTTCTGTTGGTGTGATGCATATGCTAAAGCTTCACCATATGGTGGAAGATAAAATTCACGCTCGTTCAACTGGTCCATACACAATGGTGACTCAGCAACCGCTCGGTGGTAAGGCACAAAATGGTGGTCAGCGCTTCGGAGAAATGGAAGTTTGGGCACTTGAAGCTTATGGTGCAGCTACCACACTTCAAGAGATGTTGACGATTAAATCAGATGATGTATATGGTCGTGCTAAGGCATATGAAGCAATCATCAAACACGAACCGATTGAAGGGCCAAAGTTGCCAGAAGGTTTCAATGTGCTTGTGAAAGAGCTTCAGGGTCTTGGGCTTAAAGTAGATCTTTTGGATCACGGTGAGGCAAATGATGCTAGTGACGTGATTGAAAAGACTTCAAAAGAGATTGAAAAGTATAAAGATGATCAATCCATCTATGATCAACATAAAAAAGATACCGAACCTCAGATTCTGGATCTAGATGATTCGGAAGCTGAAGCTATGATGGCGGAGGAAGGTATCGAGATAACAGAAGTCGACGAAGATGATGGTACAGTTGACTTCGGAGAGGAGTTCTAATATGGCGTGGATGGATAATTTTATCAGCGCTTCGGACTTTGATTCGATTCGTTTGTCGGTGGCTAGCCGTGACGATATCTTGAATTGGAGCTATGGTGAAGTCACTAAGCCAGAAACGATTAACTATCGTACGCAGAAACCAGAACGCGATGGCTTGTTTTGTGAGAGGATCTTTGGGCCAACTAAAGATATAAACCCGCACGATTCAAAACTCAAAGGCGTACGTTCGCGTGAGGCTGCAGTAGATAAGGAAGGTAATTTAGTTACTAAATCAATCACTAGGCGTGAACGTATGGGCCACATCGCTCTTGCTGCGCCAGTGGCACACATTTGGTTTATGCGTGGTATCCCTTCTGCTCTATCTCTACTTCTTAATATTACAGTCAAGAATATAGAGAAGGTTGTATATTTTGCAACATATCTCATAACTGATGCAAAGACTGATGAAATTGCTAAAACAATTGAGAATTTAGAGAGCCAAACTAATGCTGCTCGTGATGCTATCAAATTGCGTTACGAAAAAGCCGCAAAAGAAGATGGCGCAGATATAAAAGCTTTAGCTGAAGAACAAACCAAGGAGCTAAAAGAGCTAGAAGACGATTATCAAGCTAGAAAATCTACTCTAGAATCGTTTAAAAAGGGTGGAGTGATTACGGAAGTTGAATATCGTAATCTTCCAGAAGAGTATGAAGATTTAATCACTGTAGAGATGGGTGCTACAGCGATTAAGAAACTTCTAGATGAGATCGATTTGGATAAGTTGATTGAAGAATTGCATAAAGAAGGTGAAGAAGCTAAAGGCCAAAAGGAAAAGAAGATTCAAAAGCGTCTTAAGACTTTGGAAGGCATGCAAGCTGCTGGGATTAAACCAGAAGATCTGATTCTAACTGTGATTCCAGTAATTCCACCAGATCTTCGTCCGATGATTGCACTTCCAGGTGGTCGGTTCGCAACTTCTGACCTTAATGATCTTTATCGTCGTGTAATTAACCGTAATAATCGCTTGAAGAAACTACTAGATCTTAATGCTCCAGAAGTGATTTGTCGCAACGAAATGAGAATGTTACAAGAAGCTGTAGACGCTTTGATTGACAATTCCGCAGCACATGGTTCACGTGGTGCAAATTCTACAAATGGTCGCCGTAAATTGAAGTCTTTATCTGACTTCTTAAAGGGTAAGCAAGGTCGTTTCCGCCAGAATTTGCTTGGTAAGCGCGTGGATTACTCTGGTCGTTCGGTTATCGTAGTGGGTCCAGAACTAAAACTCAATGAATGTGGTTTACCAAAACAGATGGCTCTAGAACTCTTTAAACCATTTGTAATTTCTTGGTTGATTAGCAATGAATATGCTAATAATATTCGTGCTGCATCACGTTTGATTGAGTCCAAAGAGACAATTGTTTGGGACGCTCTAGACGAGGTGATTAAAGGTAAATATGTACTTCTTAACCGTGCTCCGTCGCTTCACCGCTTGTCGGTACAAGCTTTCCAGCCACGTCTTATTGATGGTAAAGCTATTAAGCTTCATCCGCTCGTAGCTTCTGGGTTTAATGCTGACTATGATGGTGACCAAATGGCTGTACATCTACCACTTTCTGACGCGGCGCAGGCTGAAGCTAGGGAATTGATGTCTGCAAGCAAGAACTTGTTGAAGCCGGCAGATGGTTCTCCAGTTCTAGCTATCTATCAGGATGTGGTGCTGGGTGCATATTATTTGACATACGATAAACCTGGTACTGATCAAGGTGAGCCAAAGGCATTCTCGAGTGTCTATGAGGCCGAGATGGCATACGATCAAGGAATCATAGCCTTACAAACTCCGATTCGGGTATTTGCAAAGCGCGAAATTAGAAATACTACACTTGGCCGTGTGATATTTAATGAGATTTTGCCAAATGATTATCCATATGATAACTCTGTACAGACAAAGAAGCATTTGTCTAAGGTGATGGCAGACATCTTTGATCTTTATGGATCAGAAGTAATGGTAAAGACAGCTGATGATCTAAAAGATTTGGCGTTCGAATATGAAACAATAGCTTCGATCTCTACTGCCAAAGATGACTACCCAACTTATGACGAAATTGACGACTTTATTGCAGAGGGTGATGCAAAGACTGCTTTGATTCAGCAACAATTCAATGATGGTTTGGTGACTGAAGACGAGCGTCATAAGTTAACTGTAAATAACTGGCGCGATATCGATAAAAAGATTTCGGAATTCTTGCAAGGTAAGCTTGCTGAGATGGATACCGACATTGCGGTGATGGTAAACTCTGGTGCTCGTGGTAACATTTCAAATATTAAGCTTGCTTCTGCAGAGATTGGTATCATGGTAGATATCAATAACAATGAAATTGAGCTCCCAGTGAAATCTTCGTACAAGAAGGGTCTCAATACGCTAGAATCATTTATCGCGACTCGTGGTGCACGTCAGGGTCAGGTTTCTACTGCTCTTCGTACCGCCGATTCTGGTTATCTTACCCGTCGTTTGGTGGATGTGTCTCAAGATGTATTCACAACCAATGAAGAAGCTGAAGATCCAGGATTCACGGTGTATCGTGATGAGACAGAGCTTTCTGGAATTGGATTTGCGGCGAGAATTGCTGGTCGCTATACAGCAGAACCAGTACCTGGCTATCTAGAGGCTGATGAACTAATTACGAAGGAAATGGCT
>DEWE01000009.1:0-68381 GCA_002363125.1 Candidatus Saccharibacteria bacterium UBA3218
AGAGTATTGTTTGGTTGGTTTTATATGTTATAGAATGAACTACCCCAAATGATAGAGATGCAATAATAAAGACGAGTAATACCACTAAAACAGAAATGATACTGCGTTTATGACCTAACATAACTTCATTGTAACATGTTTGTGGTTAGAATACAAAGATTATTTTATGCGTTTTAGCCTAATGGCAAAGCCACCACCCGGAGCCATATAGAGATTTATTAAACTGCCACGTACGATGCGCTTCTTTTTTATGTCTATACTGAGCGGATTGTCTAAGTAATGTGCGTCTTTACCATCTGCATAAACTTCGGCTTGATATATGCCATCATCCAGAAAATTAAAATCTATATAAATATTTCTGTCGTTTTCATTAGTTACACCACCAATATACCAATTTAGAGATTCTCGATCCTTGCGCGCCACTACAAAATATTCACCAATTTCGCCAGCAAGAGGAATGGTTTCTTCAAAATTAGTTGGAATATCCCGAATAAACTTAAAGGCTTCGGGGAATTTTTCGTAAATAAATGGGCGGTCTGCTGCCATTTGCATACCAGAATAAATAGTGACAAAATAAGCAAGTTGGCGAGCTAGGGTAGTAGATAGACGCTTTGCACTATTTCTAATATCAAAAATACCGCTCGTATAATCCATGCCACCAGCTAGTAAACGAGTATATGGCAACATGCAAGCATGCGACGGTTTCAAAGATCCACCTTCATATTCTTGACCACGTGCGCCTTCGCGAGAGAGTAGATTTGGCCAAGTGCGCTCTATGCCAGTACCTTTAATAGGCTCGTGTATATCTAGACATATATGCTTTTTGGCGGCGAGTTCGACAGTTTTTTGATAATGATTGACACCAGCCTGAGAATGATGAAATTCTCTGCGCCCATTTACCATCATCATGCTACCAGAATAGCCGGTTTTAATGTAGTGGATGCCATGTTTGGCATAATAATTGTATGCTGACTCCATCTGGCGCTCATAGTTATCCACAAAACCTACTGTCTCGTGATGACCGACGATCTCGATATTACGACGGTCGGCGTAATAAGATACTTCGTCTAGATCAAAATCTGGCGTAGAAATGGTAAATTCATTATTAACACCGTTTTCTAGCCAATCGCCTTCCCAACCTTCATTCCAGCCTTCTATTAAAAGGCCACTAATACCGAGCTTAACTGCAGCATCAATATATTCTCTGGCATGTTCTGTAGTGGCACCATGACGATCTCCTGGCGCCCAAGTCCACTCGCCTACGTACATTGCCCACCAAATGCCGATGAATTTGAGTGTTTTGACCCAACCAAAGTCACCTTTTGGCGGATCATTCAAGGCATACATTGTTTGATTGGCAGTGAGCCCGATTGCCGAATCCGCAATCATAATTAGGCGCCATGGGGTTTTAAACGGTAGGTCTACATGAGCCTTAGTGTGATCCGATAAAGGCGTGATGTCAGTTTTTAGATTTTGATTTTTATCTAATTTAAGTGTCATGGAGCCATAATTATAAAGCGCTGCTTCATGAATTGACAGATAATATCCATTTGGCGTACAGAGAGTTAGTGGAGTGTGCACAGACTGATCCAGATTATAGACTGGTGTTTTTTCGTAATTATATTCATAACGATCTGGTTGGTAAGCTGGGATTTTCCAGGCCGTGGTATTTAAATCTACATTAAACTCCGTCAATTCATCCTTAATGGTAATACGGCGGAATTTATTTTGGGGCTGAATTTCATAACGAAAAGCTACTGCATCGTCAAAAACCCTGAAACGTAGGGTCATAATACGATAAGGATTTTTATTTTCTGCAAGATAAAAAGCTGTCTCAGTGTAATTATTTTTTATGTAACGATTTTCTCCCCATTGAAGTTCGATGGTTTCATGGTGCTTTTTGGTCTGAGTACGAATTAAACCAAAATGATCAAAAAGTGGCTCTTCTCCACAAATCAAAAATCCGAGCGCAGAAGGTTTAATGATAATTTCATTATTTTTATAAACGGAATAATAGATCTTGCCAGAATCCAAAATAAAACGACACTTAACATTTTCGTCTGGAGAAAATATATCCTTTTCGATTTTACGCCCAATAAAATTCTTAAGCATAAGCTTATTATAGCATGTAGTGCTATGTTATAATATTGGTATGGCTAGAAAAAGAGGTAGAATAAAACTTTTCTCTGGGGGATTATTAATATTTATAGTGGTATTCGTGGGGGCATTTTTGGGGATACAGTATATCACCAAAACAGGCTTATTTCGTATACCAGGCGTAGTATATTACGACGAAAACCTAAAACCAGGAGAGCTTGGAGTTTTAGAAAGCATTTTTACAGAAGAAATAGATTTAGATAAGGATGTCTATATTTCGGCACGTACCGAAAACATCAAACCGGAGCTAGACGATAATGAATTTTTGTATGATATATATGTACCAGTAACAGATTTTTATGACGCACGCGTGGATATAAGCGAATTTGAGACCGATGAGTACGAATATATTTCTGTTAGCGATCTGGATTTTACAAAAAAATTATTATCTATTGACGAAAACTATTATTTAAACACTTTTGATAACGGTGCTGAGTTTAGGATTATTAAATTTGATTCTGATAAATACGCTGAAGAGATAAAGCCGCTAGTGGAGTCCGCATTTACAAAAACATTTCCTAGTGAAGATAGCGTGCTAACTTTTGCACAGACTGGCGTAACGGCGCTAAGTCGCGGAATGAATGCAAAATTAAATTCTGTTGGTGGAGATGCTACGTATTTTGCAGAAAATATTAAGGATTACTTGTCTGATTTTGATATCACACATACCTCAAATGAATCTTCATTCACAAATTTCGCAAGTTCAGCTAATATCTGCTCTGATCCTCGATTTATTGATACTTTAGTGGCTATTGGCTTAGATGTAGTAGAATTAACTGGGAACCATAATCAAGATTGTGGTGACGATGCAGCTCTTGATACTATAGATACTTATAATGAGCAAGGCATTAAAATAGTCGGTGGTGGCAAAACGGCAGATGAGGCTGCCGTGCCGTTAGAAATTAGTGATAAAGGGACAAATATAACTTTTCTAGCTTATAATTTGTCCACTGGTGGAGCAACCTACGATAATACGCCAGGAGCTAATCAGTATTACGAAGAAAATGCCGCAAAAGAAATTGATGCGGCAAAAAAAGCAGGAAATATCGTAATCGTAGACATACAATATTATGAATGCAGTTCTTATGATTTTGAATACGAAAACACTATTTGTGACTACGCAGATTCTGCGGCCGAGGATCAAATAGGGTTCTTTAGGCATTTAATCGATCTTGGTGCAGATATTGTAGTGGGGACGAGCGCACATCAACCGCAGACTTTTGAACTTTACGGCGACGGGGAAATATACTATGGACTAGGCAACCTTTTCTTTGATCAGGTTTGGTGGCCTGGTACAACCAGAAGTTTAGTCTTGGAGCATTACTTCTATAATGGTAAGTTGTTACAAACTCGCATAACTCCAACTATTTATGGCGACAGTACGC
Organism: Candidatus Saccharibacteria bacterium UBA3218; assembly: GCA_002363125.1. Lineage (GTDB taxonomy): Bacteria > Patescibacteriota > Saccharimonadia > Saccharimonadales > Saccharimonadaceae > Nanosyncoccus. Next base: position 3,543 of record DEWE01000009.1, read on the forward strand.
AAACTAGACTGCTAGATCAAGAAACCTCAGAATGGTTCATTAATAGGCTGGTGGAGGCAAGACCGTGAGAAACAGAAAAAATGAATCCAAAGCGATATTCTTGATACTCCTTGCAATTTTTATAGCAGCTTTTTCTGCTATTATTTGTTGTTTTGTTTCGTATCCTAAATATACACAAGAAAGCCAGGAAATAATTGAAGAAAGCGCACCCGAAAGTCCCGAGAATACAGAGATAGAAGAGGAAAAGAAGCCGGAAAAAATAGATTTTCAACCAATAGTAGATGAATGGGCTGAATCGATAGATGGCAATAAAAGCGTATTGATATATGATTTGGATTTAAACGAAGTCGTAGCGGAATATAATACGGTAAAAAATTATAACACCGCTTCTTTATATAAATTATTTGTGGTTTATGAGGGTTATCGTAGGGTACAAAATGGTGAATGGGATAAAAATGATACTGTTGGCTGGACTGGATATACTATATCGGAGTGTTTGGACCTAGCCATTAGGGAATCGTATTCTCCGTGCGCAGAGACTCTGTGGGCGATGATTGGACACGATGAGTTGGACGAGATAATTAAGAACGATTTTAAAATAACTGATTCTAATATTTCTGGATTGACATCCAACGTGAATGATGTAGCAAAGATAATGAAAATATTTTATGAACATACTGACGTTACTGATAAAGAACTACTTTTGCAAATGAAAGACTCCTTCTTGAATCAGCCAAAAACTACCTATAATTGGCGCCAGGGGCTTCCTAGTGGTTTTAGCGTGGCGAATGTATATGACAAGGTAGGTTGGGATTATAATGCCGATGGTGGCTATTGGAATGTTTATCATGATGCTTCAATCGTGGAATTTCCTGAACAAGATAGACATTTTATAGTGGTAGTGATGACTAATTATGTGCCATATCAAAAAATCCGAGACCTTGGCATAAAAATAGAAGAAACTGTAATTAATAAGTACTAAAGAATTGAGACCAATAAGTCTTGTATTTGGAATCTATATCAAATTTAAAACCAACCGCTAGCTTGGTATAGTCTGGATTTAGAATATTGCTACGATGGGATTCTGATCCCATCCATAGAGCCACCACGGTGGCTGGAGAGACAGCAGCATTACCAATGGCGAGATTCTCACCGCTAATTCCACCAGAATCTGGAGCCGGACAAACCGTAGACCAACTACTGCCATCTGGACGGACGTGCGCGTATAACTTAGTAGTTTCTTCCGCGCGGATATCTGCAGCATCATCACAAATATCACCCCAACCTAGTTGAGATAGATTGTTTTTAATTCTAATTTTATTAACTAAGGTCAAAACTTCGTGTTCCCATTGCTCGGCTGGTGGATCGATAACAGTTACTATAATGGAATCTTTGCGAAGGCCGTCGTAAGTACCAGCTGTAATAGTAGTAGTACCAACACCATTAACTACTGGATAACGACAAGTATCATCACTATATCCTAGCCAAGTACGGGCAGAATCATAAAAACCAGCGATCACATTAGAATTAGAAGTCTGCCAATACATGTCACCGAGATCGGAGAGGCTACCACTAACGCAAATATCAGTGTCTGGTGTAGCATAGATAGTGATGGCATTTTCGTTCCATAATTGTCCAGAAGGTACTTCAGAGCTATCAAATTCGTGACTAGTGGTGGAAACATAGTCATCATTGCCTATAATATCAATATCTACTGTAGCATTTGAATCAGAGACTGATTCCAGGAGTTCTGTAGAATCGGCCGAACCAGACACAATATCAGAACGTTCGTCTACGGCACGGAATTTAATGCCACCATTTAGCCATATAGCACTGGCAATAAGAACTCCGGCAACCAAAATAGCAGCCGCATTAAGAGACAATAGGATTGTAGTACGATTATGGCGTGGAGCTGGTTGGCTCTCCATAATTATTTTTGATCCTTTTCTGGGTCATTATTTTGTCCAGCGATAAGTTTCTTGATGGAATCCATTAAACTATTGATTGCTGGCATTAATACGATAAAGATAAGAATCATAATAAAGTTTAAGATAATGACTTCTATAGACGGTGTAGAACCCCGGAATAATCCAGCAAATATTACAGAGAAGATGATCATGTAAACGATGGCGATCAATGCCACCATTATGATATATGAGAATATTCGAAGCCAAATTGACGATAAATTTAGGATACGGTAGCGCAAAATCGTATAATACACGCCGAGGATTGTGACTGCTAAGGCTAGGGGACCGAGCCAAATGAGATTCCAGTTGCTGAAGAGTGGTAAAATTAGGTTTGCAATCAAAACTACTGTACTAGATGCACCGAAGCTCATCATTGTAACGATGTCGCCACTGCGTTTGCGTTTGGATCTAGATTTTAAGAATTGATGGAAGAACACTGCGATGATAGCTGGAACTATAGTGCCAAAGAAAGCAATATACGAGAAATAAAGCGGCCCTATATTCATGATCACACTGTTGCCAGTAGTGCTGAGGATCACGTCGGAATAGAGAGAGCTCGGATTAATTAAAATAGCCCCGCTAACTATTAGACCGAGAATCAAAAAAACTATAGTAGCAGTCTTGCCATATTTTTTGGCCCAGGCTCCATAACCCAAAAATGCTACATCGATAAAAATAGCACTAATAAATGTCCAGTTGACATGCCAAATGATACTATCAAACATATCTGGTTTTGCTATTAAAAATACTGAAATGGAGGACATCCAGACCGTAGCAAAAATCGCTGCCAGGAAATACCAAGCTGAACGGACACGGTCGCCTTTAGACGAACCAAAAAATACTATTGCGCCGGACAAAAATGTCAACACCGACACAGTAGCAAGTAGTATAACGATTAATTGCATGAGCCTCCTTTATGCTAATAATTATAGCATAATTATTTTCCACCGGGCAATATATTTGAATTTTGGGATGAACCACCTATATTGGTTACGACATCTTCGATAGTAAACTCTTTGTATTCTTCATTGTTTAAATATATTTTATAAGTCTCTCCCAAAATAAATTCTTCTGTGCCAATAGCGGCATAATTAAAGGCCTTGGCTGATTTATGATAAGCGATAGTATTATTGTTGGAATCTTTAATCTCAATTTTAGTGCCAGCCTTCTGAAAAGTAGTAAAATAGACGCTAATATTGAATATACTAGAACTAGAACCTAAGTTTTCTGCCATACCACTAGAACCTAGTGCGATTACAGTTCCGCCATTCATCACAATCCCTACACCAGAATCCAGTGCACCATTACCATTACTGGTTGGACCATCAACTATAACTTTGCCACCATTGAAATAAACCCAACCATTACTATCTATGCCGTCACCACTAGCATTAACATAAATCTCGCCACCATTAATGATTATTTCGTAATTTTCGTCTTGGCCAAAGTTTCTTTGCTTCGTATTTGTCGTGGTATTATCGGAGCTCCCACCAGCGTTAATACCGTCATCAAGGGCCATTATTGATACATTTCCACCATTAATGACAATTTTCTTGGCTTCTAGACCTTCGTAACTTTTTATAATATTAATAGTGCCATCCTGAATTATTAATACTCTTATACCATGGATAGCGTCATCACCAGCAGAGATATCGATATTGCCACCCTCAATATATACAAATCCTTTACTAGAGTCAGATTCGTTAGTAGACTTGATTGCATCTTCTTTCGCAACTATAGTAAAATCTCCATCTACTATATAGACAGAATCTTTACCGCGGATACCATCATCCGCTGCATTGATTGTATAAGTTCCGCCGTTGAATTTAACATCGTCTTTACCCACAATTGCATCCTGATAGTTGGAAGTTACGCTCAAACTTCCATCACCGATAAAAGTAAGGTCGGCTTTGGAATAAATTGCACCATTTATATCTTCGTCTAAACCCCCGGAGTAGGCCTGGCCATCTTCTAAGACATTTTCTCCAACTATTTCAATGACTAAATCGTCGCCAGATATACAACTAATAGCTGGGCCAGCCGAGTTTTTGATTGTGACATTATCTAAAATAAGTTTGACTTCGCCTTTTATGCCAGAATCTATAGTAATAGAACCATCTGTAATTGAACCATTCAAATGATAAATACCAGAGTTTGTAATGTTAACACTGCTCGACAATTCTATATCAGTTGTAGTATAACGATTCCAGTTAATTTTAAGATCACCATTATCGATATTTACTAAGCCAGCAGTTTTGGTAGCACTGTTGTCGTTCGAATTAACGTTTAGCCATATACCAATAGCTAGCGCCATTATAAGTAATACAAAAACAGCTGACCATTTTTTTTCTGATTTTGCCCCATCAGTTTTAATAGATTGATCCGGAAGCTCACCCCAAATTTTTTCCTTTTCTTCCGACATTTTAGATCTCCTCTTCAGCACAAGGATGAGAAAGTAAAACTTTAAGATTGCAATTTTTGACACGGATTTCGTCGAGGAAATCTTTTTCCTTGATGCCATTTTTCATGGTCACATCGTAAGTTAATTTATATAGACTACCCATATTCATGGTTTTCATTTTGGTAAGCTCAGCATGCGAAGTGTATTTTTTGAAAATATCATCAAAAACTTCTTCATAATCTAAATCTTCTGGAACAACAATTTTTAAAATGCGTTGTTTTCTGTTTGGTTCCAAAAAATGCGTATAGGAAAAGAACAGAATTGCAATTACTGATATTGCCGTAATTACCGCAGCAAACAAGACGTGCCCCATACCGCAGGCTAGACCCACCATCATTGCAAAGAATACACTTAGGAGATCTTTGGCTTTGCCCTGGATAGAGCGAAAACGAATAAGTGAAAAGGCACCGAGAATTGCAATTGATGTACCGAGATTGCCATTAATCATAATCATCACTGCCATTACGAGAAGTGGCAAAACAGCGAGAGTCGTCAAAAAACCTTTGGTGGTTTGTGACGTTTTCACATGAGTAATCGCAATGATAATACCAAGTAGTAGCGCTACGCCAGCGCAGATGAGTCCTGTCGTGATACTAAGACCAGTAGAAGTTGTATCAAATATACTATTAAACATATTTCTCCTTTTTTAATTTTTCATATACTTTACCAATTTTGGAAAATTGCTGCGGATAAATTTTTTCTTTTGACATTATTTCTACTAGCCAAAGAGGGATCGTTCCATTTGCCTTCACCTCCATGATAGTATTATACTTGTCCTTAAAATAGATTTTATCACGTTTTCCCTTAGTTAAGTTTAGATTTTTATGACGATATCTCAAATTATCGTCAAAGGTAATGCGGAGATCATCTTCTCCTTTATAACTCTCACGATCATAAGTAACTAAGATCTTTGGTTTCAAATTAAAATGATTTATAAGATAATCTATTTCTTTGGCAATTTGCAAATCGTGATCAGTCTCCACGGAACGACTAGCAAGTTCCACAGCATTTGCTTTACCATGAATTAAATCATTGAAATCTTTATGGGTAATCATGATACGACGTTTATAACCGACATTATTTTCTTTACCCTTCAGTTTGGTCTTAATTTCTAGAAAAACGCGATCATACCCACCATAACTCCTAGCACGAAATTTCTCCTTGAATTCCGGACGATCGATCGATTGAATAATTAAATCGTAATTATCATTGTCAAAATATAAATTAAGAACTTCAGAAATGAAGTATCCATCTTTTTGCATACGTTTTCTAATAGCCTTCAAAAGCTCTTTTTTTTGATTTTTATCGATCAAATATTTCTTTTCGATGCGATTGAAAACTTTAGTCTCCATGCAATCATTGTAGCATACTGGAAAAAGCTAATACTTATGTAAAATTCAGATTTTATTATGCTATAATTTTTGTATATGCTAGAAATTCGGGGTGTGAAGAAGGTCTATGAGACTGGCGGTATAAAGCGTACCGTACTCAATGATATTAATATTAATTTTCGTGCCTCCGAATTCGTAGCAATCCTTGGGCCGAGCGGATCAGGAAAAACTACACTTCTAAATATCGCTGGTGGGCTAGATCACTATACAAAAGGTGACTTAGAGATTAATGAAAAAAGTACCAAAAAATTTAAAGACAAAGATTGGGACAGCTATCGCAATCATCGTATAGGATTCGTTTTTCAAAGTTATAACCTCATTCCACACCAAACGGTTCTCCAAAATGTAAGACTTGCCCTGACGCTGTCTGGAATTTCAAAAAGAGAATCAATTATTAGAGCTAAAAGAGCATTAAAAGATGTTGGGCTAGAAGGGCATATTTACAAACGCCCGGCTCAACTTTCTGGCGGACAAATGCAACGCGTAGCAATAGCTAGAGCGCTCGTGAATAATCCTGATATATTGCTGGCCGACGAGCCTACCGGCGCGCTAGATTCAGAAACTAGCATTCAAATTATGAAACTCTTGAAAGATATCGCCAAAAATAAGTTGGTGATAATGGTGACACATAATCCAGAACTCGCCGAAAAGTATGCAACCAGAATTGTAACATTAAAAGACGGTAGAATTACTTCGGATTCTAATCCTTATGACGGTAGCAAAAATACTGCTCTAGATTCAGAAAAAGCAAAAAGCAAACATAAAAAAACTAAAATGTCTTTTGTTACGGCTTTGTCTTTGTCACTAAATAATCTACTCACCAAAAAAGCACGTACCGTGCTAGTAGCTTTTGCTGGTTCGATTGGAATTATTGGAATAGCTTTGATCTCGGCCGTGTCTACTGGCTTTCAGAATTATATTGATAAAATCGAAGAAGATACTTTGACTTCTTATCCGCTAGCTCTAATGAAAGAATCTGCCGACGTTACTGGTATACTGCTAAGTCTAAGTGGTAATGAAACCGCTGGTGAAGTAAATGAAAAACTCAAAGAAAATCAAATTCTGACTTCTACGCTTGGCACTGTATCAAATAATGATTTACAGAGTTTTGCGGACTACTTAGACACGCATAAAGATGAGGTGAAAGACGATATTAGATTAATGGAATATGAATATAATGTAGATCCTTTAATTTACACGGTGGATGCTACTGGCGAAGTCGCCAAAATGAATCCTAGTACCTTGTTTACATCGCTAGTTGGCGAGTCGTCACTACTAAGGAATTACTCCTCGATGACTTCGGTATTCAGACAATATGAGTCTGAAAATCTTAAGAATGACACTGAACTTCTGGCTGGTCGTTATCCAGAAGAATACAATGAAATGTTGGTGGTTTTGAGTAATAAAGGACAAATTTCAGAACTACTCACATATTCTCTAGGCTTTCATGATACCAATGAACTAAATAAGATTGTTACTAAAATTATGAGTGGCGAGAGCGCCGATATACATAATGAGCCGCTTGAGTTGACTTACGATGATTTGATGAATGTGGACCTTCGCCTAGTGCCAGCTACAGAAACATTTAAATTCAATACTAAATATGACGTTTATGAAGATATGACTGGTGATAAAGATTATATGCGACAAATTTATAATAATGCTGAGAAATTAAAGATCACCGGCGTGGCGGTGGTAAATTCTGAAATGTTGTCTGCTGGGAGTGGCGTAGCGTATTTGCCGTCACTTGTTACACACGTCATAGAGAAATCTGGCAAGACAGAAATCGTAAAAAAACAATTGGAAAATCCGGAAGTCGACATATTTTCGAATACAAAATTCGGTGAAGAAGGGAATGATTTTGATTTTAAGTTTGAAGATCTAGTATCGATAGACGAAGTGGCTCTTTCCAAAGCCTTTGGCGTAAAGATCGATCAAAATGCCATAGCTGCAAAAACTCAAGAATACATCAATCAGATTTCCAACGAAATCACAGCCGATATCTCACCAGTAGAAGATGCTTTGATAAAAAGGTTAAAAAATCTAATTAAAGATTTTATGACTTATATGCAAGAGATTATTGACGCCGGCGATTTCGACCAGACCAAAACACAGGAATATCTAGATAATTTTATAAATGGGGAAGATTTTTCCAATCTAACTTCCGAATATTTATTACCAGAAGAGCAATTTAAAAATATATATAAAGGATTGGTGGGAGGATATTTTGTAGTCTGGATGCAGGATCCATCAATTACCGTGGATCAATATTTAGAAAAAGCGGAAGTCGAAGTTGTATTAAAAAATCTTTCCGTTACAATTACGGAAATTGTAATGAAAAAAGAAATTTTGACTAGAGTCGGGGATCTTACGACATATCTTTCTAGTAGCTTTTCGCAGGCGTTTAGCGTAGATCAAGATGCTATTATTGGCGCTTTTAAATTAAATTTCACAGAAGAAGAATTATCTCGCGTGGTTACCGCCATGTTTACCAAAAAGAAGTCGACTCTAGCAACTAATCTATCGGCTTTAGGTTATCAGGATTTGGATGACCCAACAGAAATCGCGTTTTATTTCTGGAGTTTTGACGGGAAGACACATTTTATCGAGTTTTTGGAGAAATACAATAATTTGATGGAGTCTTTGGATCAGAAAGACAAGGTGATCGATTATAGCGATACCACTGGTGTATTAATGTCATCAGTAAAAACCATCGTGGACGCGGTGAGTTATGTGCTAATCGCATTCGTGTCGATTTCGCTCGTAGTATCATCGATTATGATTGGCGTAATTACTTATATTTCGGTATATGAAAGAACAAAAGAAATAGGGATTTTACGCGCGATTGGCGCTAGTAAGCATAATATCTCCTCCATCTTTAATGCCGAGACATTTATTATCGGGTTTTTGTCCGGCATCTTTGGTGTAATAATTTCTTATCTGTTGATTCCAATTATCAATGTAGTTTTGCATCATTTTACTGGGGACATACCACTCTCTGCTACTTTGGATCCTCGTATGGCTCTACTTTTGATTGTTCTTAGCGTAATCCTTACATTAATCGGCGGTTTAATACCAGCGCGCTCAGCTTCAAAGAAAGATCCGGTAGAAGCACTGAGGAGTGAGTAAACTGACATAGAAAAAGCGCGGCATAAAGCCGCGCTCGTGGTATCAACCCTGAGGCTGAGTGAAGAAAACGATGTCGATACTGAAAGAATCGTTATCGTATTCTCCGATTTCTGCCAAATCGTAGGAATCAACCCACGCAGAGACGTAAATTTCGATGTTCTCACCTACGGCGACATTGCCATCGCCAAGTAACTCTGGCATCGTGGCAGACGTTGTAGTGCTGCCAAAGTCTATAGACTTGATGCCTGAGCGAGTTACGAAGCATCCCTCTTCTTCATTGTAGTACCTAACGTCTATTCCGAATCTGAGGGCCGACGTAGCAGTGTTGCCGTTTACCACAATCTTGTAGTAAACATCCTGCACTTCACCGTTTTCCGCAGACAAAACAAATTTAGGCGCGGAAATCGGCTGTTTACCGTTTTCGTCGGTCCAGTTGGTTAAACCTGTGCTGGGTTCTCCTGTAACATTAGTTAGGATGGGGAACGTCGCTCCGTCATAAACGGAAACATTTCCGTCCTGGCCAACCGAGATGTCCGAGACTTTCAATATTAGCTTCGGGTCGTTCGGTTGGTTACTGGGCTGCTCAATTTTTCCGCTAAATAAGCGCATACGAGCTTGCTGCGATATGTACACAGCAGCAGCTACTGTTACGCTCAGGGCGATAATTAAGGCTACAGACAGAATTGAAATTACCACTTTCTTTTTCATAGTTTCTTCCTCCGAAAAAAATTTGATTTGAGCCTTTCGACTCATTTTGCCTACTAATTTTAATAGACAAGATGAGTCGAAAGACGGATTAATTTCAGAGAAATATATTTAAATGTGCAGTGCCAATTTTTGACACTCCTTATATTTTATCATGCTTTTGCTTTTTTGTCAATATGTTTATGGTTAAATTTGGGGTTTTATGTTATAATTATAAGTATCTAATCAGGAAAAAATAAGGTGAAAAAGATTATATATCTTTCTACTAATAAATTCAAAATCCGCGAGGTGGAGATAGTTCTAAAGGGTAAATATGGTCTAGATATAGAGGCGATGAATCCAGATTTTGAAATTTACGAGATACAGGCCAAAACCTGCTCTGAGGTAGCGGCATTTTCTGCTAAATATGCGGCAAATAAGCTTGGGAAACCTTGTCTAAAATCTGATACTGGCCTATATCTAGAAGCATTGGGTGGGCTCCCTGGCCCTTATAATGCCTATTTTGATCGGCAAATAGGGGTAGAAAAATTCTTAAAAATGCTAAAAGACGAGCCTAACCGTGAGGCTAGAATAGAACATTGTTTTGCGTTTTGTGAGCCCGGTAAAGAGCCGGTCGTATTTATTGGGGAAAGTCGCGGAACAATTGCTAAAGAGCCCCGCGGCAAGGACGGTCGTTGGCATGATTTTTTCTATATTCCAGATGGTGAAACTAGAACACTTTCAGAGATAGGCGATGAAGATCCAGCAAAAAAGGCCAGTTTTTATGGTGACGCAATAGATAAATTTGCAGAGTGGTCGAAAGATAATTTATAGGTGGGAAAATTAAAGAATTATTCGTTGTCTATTATTTTAAAGAGAGCAAAATAATCTCCGCCATAGTAGACTACGTCTTCTCCATCTGCCGTTTTTATCCATTCTTCTAAATTGATATTAAAATTATTTTTTAATCCATTTGCTTCATATTTTAGCTCAGACATATGGTCGCGTGACCAGATGTCATACTTTTTTCTATCTTCATCTTCAATACATTTTTGGCTAGGGTAAATTAAGCAAGTTTTAACGATTTACAGAGAATATATTCGTCAAAAGTTGAGGAAGCTTAACTCCAAAAACTAATCATCTCGAATTTGTTATAATAAAGGTATTATAAACAATCAGAGGAAATATGACGTATGAGTAAAGAGAATAAGGATACTTTAGTCGCGTATGATAATACGGCACAAATTTATTTAAACAACACAATCGCTCATAATAAAAAGCGCCCAGAGCATGCCCTTGAAAAGAAAAAACAATTAATAGAAAATCTTCGGAAAGCTTTTAACACATTACCATCAGATGCCAAAGTTCTGGAAATAGGTTCAGCAGATGGAGAAAATGCAAAAATTCTCGAAACGTTTAAATTCAATGTTATTGCTTCTGATGTAGCGCCCGCCTTCATTGCTACTTGCGAAAAGCAGGGACTAAAAACAGTTAAAATTAATGTCTTGGAGGATGATTTGCCAACTAAACTTAATGGTGTTTTGTGCTGGCGCGTGTTCGTGCATTTCACTCCTGAAGATTTGGAGCTGGCTTTGCAACGAATTTATGATGCACTTATGGGGAATGGACGTTTAGTATTTAATGTTATAGATAGCGCTACGCATGATTGTAATAGCCAATGGGTGGACTTTGAGGGTGAGTACAAAATGGGCGTCAAACGGTATTACGCTTATTACAGTAAAGACGAAATCATAGATATAATCAGTAAAACTAAATTCAAAATAGTATCCGAATGGCACGAACATGGCGGGCACAATGACTGGTTCTGTTTTGTATTGGAGAAATAAATGAAACGGGTCAATAAAGAAATTACTAATTATGTCGAAGCAGAAATATTGCCAAAATACAATAAACTAGGTGGGCACACTGATAAACATATCCGACAGGTTATTGAGCGTAGTCTTCGATTTTATCAACAGGAGCCAGATTTAAATATTGATATGGTTTATGTAATTGCAGCATATCATGACTTAGGCAGGTTAATTAATAATGAAACTCATAATATCGAATCGGCAAAACTATTGCGCAAGGATAAGTTTATAAAGGAGCATTTTTCTGATAAAGAAATAGGCGTTATGGCTGAGGCAATCGAAGATCATCGAGCTTCGCTTGGGCATGAACCGCGAAGCACGTATGGAAAGCTTGTGTCGTCCGCAGATCGAAATACAGATATTAATGATATGCTGAGTCGAGTCTATGATTACACTAAGCATTTACATCCAGAAATGAGCGAGAGCAAAATATTAGAAGAGGCTCGCTATCATTTACGAAGAAAGTATTCTCCAGACGGATATGCATCAAGTACGATGTACTTCGACGACCCAGATTTTGCATCAGTATTAATAAAGGTCAAAGAGGTTACGCGTAGCCCAGAAATATTTACAAAAATTATGCGCGAGTACAACTCAAAACGTAAATAAAAATAGAAGCAAGCACTTCTTTTAATCTTGGCTAGGCTGACAGGATTCGCACCGAAGGTCCGAATCCGTACACTAAAGTTTACACAACAAAAAATGGCTAGGGTGGAGGGATTCGAACCCCCGAATGGTGGGACCAGAACCCACTGCCTTACCACTTGGCGACACCCTATCGGTGAATATATTATACCATAAACATTGCGGAAGTGTTATAATTTAGTTATTATGGCGAAAAAGAAAAATGTCTTTACAAAAAATGAACTTTCCACTCTTTCTGCAGAAGAGATCATCGATAAGATTCAACACGAAAATTATTCTTTACTAAACTCTTTGGGAGCGGAGGATCTGCGCAAGGAAATGGTTCCAGTGGGTAAGGCTTGTAACACGGCAATCAACTATTTTTTTAATACTACCGGACCAAAAAACGACGAAGTGGCTCATAACAAAGCTGCTCGCAAAAAATTAGTTAAAGTCCTGTCAAAAATCACACCCGGATCTTATGCTGGGATGCCAAAAGACAGAGAAAATGGGCTAGTAATCGGCTTCAATCATCCATCGCTTGGTGAGATTGCACGTATTTTAACGATGAAGATCGATATTATGGGGGACAAACCAATGTATTTTCCGGTGAACTTACCTTGGTATGAGGCACTTGCTCCAAATTTTGACAGAATCAAAAGACTGGGCATCATCATTACCCCAACCATTACCCCATCAACTTGGCGGAAAATGGGATTGAAAGAGGGGACGAAATTATATGAAGCTGCAAATAAAATAAAAAAGGATTTTCGCAATATCTACACCAATCTCTCACATGATGCAGTATTAAATGGTGGCGTAATATTTGTGGCTCCATCTGCTACTCGACAGGCTACAATATTTAAGACCGAGGAAGCCTATAATAAAGAAGAAGAAATTATACCCACTATGTCTATGTTGGCCTTAAAACTATATTCTGATCCAAAAATGAACTGTGATTTTCTACCAATGGCGGTTTTGCCACCAAAAAATTACAAGCGTGGGTTAAATTTTAATAAAAGATATCGCTTGATTCCAGGTAAAATTATGACCGCAGCCGAAATCCGTAAAAAATATTTCAAAACCAAAAATCCAAAAAGGCTCGATGGTTTTGATTGGGAATTTCATAAAAGAATTGCCGATGAATTGCCAAAAAATTTTTGGTACTAGTGTGATATAATCATAAGCAGTATGGACGAAGATGGGCAGTATCTTTATCATCCTTTAGAAAATATCGAAGATGTAGATCTTTTTTATGAGGCAGTAGAAAGAAACCACCTAACGAAGGCTATTTCACCCGAACGGCCATACACATATTGGACGATAGAATTGTACGATCAAAAAAATGGTATTCGTGGGGGCGGAGGCCTTGGTGTACTCGCGGCTGACACGCGTCGGATAGCCGAAAAAATGGACGTGCCGTTTGCGTTAATTACGCCTTTTTATCCATACGAAACGCACCAAGTCGTGGAAAACGGTTTAATGCGCGACGAACATATTTCAGTAGACTACAAAAAATTTGGTTTTAATTTTGTCGACACGGTAAATATAAAGTGTTGCGGAAATCTATGCAGATTGGATGTTATCGAAAAAAGGTTTAAAAATACTAGGATTATCGCTATTACTGAGCCGAATTTTGGCGAATTGTATTCTGGGATGAGTGGTTCGGATCATAGATTATATCAAGAAGTGGCGCTGGGTTTTGGTGGTTATGCAGCGTTAAAACTTCTGGGGTTAAAGCCCGCGATCATGCAATTAAATGAGGTGGCAACCTTTTTTGCAGCGCTCGCAAGGCTCGATGAACTTGTAAAAAATGGTATGGATTTTTATGAAGCAGTTGTGTACACGAGAAAGCATACTTTGTACACAAATCACACTTTGGTTCAGGCTGCCGAAGCGGAGTTTTCTTACGATCAATTCGAAAAATATGTTTTTCCAAACTTATATTCTCCGGCACTCAAAAAATGGTTATCTGATAAATTTACAGATGGACATATAAAATTATCATCGGCAACAATAGAAATTGCGGAACTTAGAAGTGGAGTCTCCAAGCTCCATACTAGAGTTGCAAATTACAGAGATATAGCGGGCGAAAGAATAAAATTCAAGCCAATCACTAATGGCATAGATATGGATAATTGGGTACTACCGGAAATTCTGGAATTTTATAAAAAGTCTGAGATCATCGACGAAATTAATCTACCAACGGGTTCTTATATAGAAAAACTAGACAAAAACTTAACTGCCGACGTGGTTCATGAGTTGAAATCTACTGGACGAAAAGTTATGAATGAAATCCTTAAAAAATATCCGGATCATAATGGTAAAATTTTACATTTTGGAGATGATGATTTTATCTTCTGCTTTAAGCGAAGATTTGTGGATTATAAGCGCCCAGATTTACCATTCCGCGATTTACAAAGGTTACGAAATGTTTTAGAACCACGCAATGCGCATTATATTTTGTCTGGACGGGTGCATACTGGTGACGAAGTTATGAATCAAAAGTTGCAAAAGTTATTGGAAGCCATAAAGTCCGATGACTACCTAAATGGACACGTGCATTATATTCCTGATTATAATGAAGAATTGGCCTACGGCCTGTCTGTTGGATCTAATGCCGCAATAAATGTGCCAATTGTTGGGCTCGAGGCCTGCGGTACGTCCTGGATGAAAGACATGGCAAATTTGAATTTCCTAATTTCTACACACGACGGCGGAGTTGCTGATGCTTCTTTGAATTCATATTTAAATATCTCTGGCGATAATGAAAGCGAGGAACTAAATATGTTATATCAACGCATGGAAGAAGCTTTAGCTGCCAATCAAAATGATTTTGATTTAGAAACCATAATTAAGCAACAGTTGGCCGCATACCTTCCTGTGATTTCTGGTAGTAGAATGTTAAAAGACTATCTTGACTATTTGTTTCCGGCATAGTAAAATATTGACAAGTCTGGTATCAGACTTTTTTGATGCCAGTTTAATAAATAATAAGGAGTAAGATGGCAAAAATCACCAGTATTAAAGCAAGTGACGGACCTTCAAAAAAAGAAGAGGCCGACACGCCGACAATTACTCGTAAAAAAGTTGTCGTAAAAGACAAAAAATCAACCAAAACTAAACGTAAAGAAATGAAAGCTGCCGAGAAAAAAGTAGCTCTCGAAAAGAAATCAGACAAAAAACCATTTATATTATTTAGACCATTTGTGTATCTTGGTAGATACATCCGTGACTCATGGAAAGAGTTGCGACAAGTGCGCTGGCCAAATCGCAAAGCGACTTGGAAAATGGTACTTGCAGTAATAATATACACAGCAATCTTTATGGTATTTATATTATTACTAGATTTGTTCTTTACATGGTTATCTAACTTAATTTTAGCTAAATAGAAGGGAGAAAAATGGCAGTAAACAGATATGATGACACTAGAGCGTGGTATGCAATTTCCACCTATAGTGGTTACGAAGATAAGGTTGCGGATTCAATCAATCAACGTACTAATACGGTAGAAATGGCTGATAAGATTTTTGAAGCGATCGTGCCAAAAGAAAAGCAAATTGAAATCAAAAACGGTAAGCGCAAAATCGTAGATCGCAAAATTTTGCAAGGCTATGTACTAGTGGATATGAAATTATCCGATGAAACTTGGTACATTATTCGCAATACTCCTGGCGTAACTGGTTTTATTGGTACCGGTACGCAACCAACCCCAGTTTCCGAAAAGGAAATCGCTAAAATTAAGAAACGTATGGGCGTGGAAGATCCAAAATTCTCTGTAAAATACGAAGTTGGTGAAGTGGTTTCTATCACGGATGGTCCATTCAAGGGATTTGATGGCGCAATTTCCGAAATTGATGCCGCTAAAGGCAAGCTCAAAGTTATGGTGTCCATGTTCGGACGCGAAACACCAGTGGAACTTGATGCATTGCAAGTAAAACAATTAAATTAATAATAGTAAAGAATATCCCATTCTTGGGAGCGCTCCGGGGCGCTCGACCTTTCGGGTCGTCCGCGTCCCAAGGGGTGGTATGCCCAAGTCTCACTCCCTCGAATCGGGATATTCTTTACTTTTTTTGATTATTTTGATATAATATACAAGTTACATATTGCTTCTAAATTATAAACTTAACAAGGATTAAAGATGGCAGAGAAAAAAGTTATCGGTAATTTGAAATTACGTATCCCGGCAGGCCGTGCAACTGCAGGACCTCCGGTAGGTTCTACACTTGGTCAGTGGGGCCTTAATATGATGGATTTCATTAACCCATTCAATGAAAAAACCAAAGATCTGATGGGTAAAAATGTAATCGTCCACATTCAGGTGTACGAAGACCGCACGTTCGATTGGAAAAGCTTGGGCCAACCAGTAGATGATCTCATTCGCGAAGCGATCAAGATTGAAAAGGGTTCTGGCAAACCAAACACTGACAAGGTTGGTAAAATCACCAAAGCTCAACTCAAAGAAATCGCTGAGAAGAAGATGGATCAGCTCAACGCCATAGATATCGAAGGCGCGATAAAAGTTGTAGCTGGCACCGCTCGTTCAATGGGCGTGGAAGTTGTCGACTAATTTGTCTTAGTTTAAAAAATCCACTCTTTTTGCAAAGGGTGGATTTTTGTGTTATAATAAAAATCTGTACATTAAAAATTTGCTATGGGAGGGATAGTAATGAAAAGAAAAGTAGGTATCGTAGTTGCAGTTACAGAAGAGCAAGCACCATTTTTGAAAGTATTCGGTATGCCGAGCCATTTCTACAAAGATGATTGTTACGATATAGTATCATGGAATAAATATCGTGATGAGATTTATTTAATCAAGAGTGGTTATGGTGAAATAGCAGCAGCTTCCGCTACTCAACACTTGATCGATAAGTTCGATGTAGAACAAATCATCAATTATGGCGTAGTCGGGGGTCTATCTGAAGACTTACGCGTAGGCGATATAGGTATAGTACGAAAAGTGGTACATTATGGTTTTGATGTATCGGCTACTGGAAAATATCCTGTGGGTAGATACCCAAAACATAATGACTTATTCTTTATGCCAAAGAAAAATGCTTTTACGGAAGACATAATGCATTTGTATAAAGAATTCGTTTGCGCATCTGCGGATAAGTTCGTCGAGGGTAGAGAGGCAAAAATGCAACTTAGAAGAGACTATGGAGCGGATATTTGCGAAATGGAATCAGCAGGAATAATCATCACCTGCAACAGGAACAATATACCGTGTAGCTTTTTAAAAATAGTGTCTGATAGCATTAACGAGGGTAACGAAGCTTTCAATAAAAACGTTAATAATGTTTCAACCCTTTGTGTTAATGAATTGGCAAAAATCCTACTTAAGATTTAGGTCGCAGAAGCGGCCTTTTTCTTGCTAAAAATAGAGGGGTGTGGTATAATGTAATAACTAAATTTAATTCATGTCGGGAGAGTTTTGCTCGTTATTACCGCAGAAAGGATAAATTATGGCCGAAGAAGAGGTCAAAACTAATGAAGCACCAGTGGAGGAAGTCCAGGCAGAAGAGCCAGAGACTTTTGCAAAATCTGGTAAAAAGTCTAAGAAACATATCGAAGAAGTAAAAGCTGAGGAAGAGCGCCAAGCTCGCAAAGCTGAGCGCAAAGCCACTGAAGCCACTGAGAAGCCAAAGGGTGCTGCTCCAGTTACCCGTCCTAAAATAGAACGCCGTGGCAAAAAATATCAAGAAGCCGCAAAAATGATCGAAAAAGGGAAGGCTTATTCTCTAAAAGATGCTATTGAATTAGCTATTAAGTCTAACCCAGCTAAATTTGACGCCAGCGTAGAGATTCATACTAAGCTCGGTGTAGATCCACGTCAGGCAGATCAAAATATTCGCACTACATTAGTGCTCCCTAATGGCAATGGTAAAAACGTACGCGTAGCTGTGTTTGCTCCAGCTGATATGTGTAAAGTTGCAAAGGCTGCTGGTGCCGATATAGCCGAAGATGAAGAGTTTATAAAACAACTCGAAAAGGGCGTAGTCGATTTCGATGTACTTATTTCTACTCCTCAATACATGCCAAAACTTGGTAAGTATGCACGTTTGCTTGGTCCTAAAGGTTTGATGCCAAATCCAAAAGCAGGCACCGTGACTATGGATATTGAAAAAGCTGTGAAAGATTCTAAGGCTGGTAAGGTGGAGTATCGTGTAGATAAACAAGCTATTGTACATATTGGAGTAGGCAAAGTTTCCTTCGGCGCAGATAAACTAATCGAAAACGCAAATGCGTTCTTTGATAGCTTAAAATCTCAAAAACCTGCTTCGATCAAAGGTTCCTATGTGAAGTCTGTATTTATTACTACTACAATGGGTCCATCCATCGCGATCGAAAATCTTTACAACTAAAAAATAGCCCTTCGGGGCTATTTTTTTATGCTATAATAAGTTTATGGAATTAAACTTTAGCAATTTAGGAACACCAGAAATGTTAATTATGGCGGCGGCCGGCTTAGCGCTATTATTCTTTGGCTACCGTATTAAAAAAATTGCTTTCTTTGTAATTTGGTTTATATTGGGTTTTAATCTAACCAATATTTTGTTACCCACAATTATAAAAATCTCACCAGAAGTAGTGTCATCGGAATTATGGCAGGCTTTGTTGCCAGTCGGTGGAGGTTTGCTACTTGCGCTACTTGGTTTTTCGATCGAAAAGATTTGCGTGGCGGGAATTTGCTTTGCGTTAGTTATGATGATAACGGTGCAATATTTTGGCACAGAAATCCAGACACTTGCGATTGGTGGAATTGTGGGCGTGATTGCAGCTGGCGCGGCCACGGCGTTAATGAAACCAGCGGTGATTATCGCCACATCCGTAGCTGGTGCGTATGCGATAACTTTAGCACTTCTAGTATTAGTACCGAGTATAGATAAAAACACTTTTTACTTTCCGATATTAATTGGTCTTTCGGTGCTTGGCTCTGCCATACAATTCTCCACGACAAAAAGGATATAAAAAATCCCCCTCACGGGGGGAATTTTACATTCCGCCAAACGCATATTCGCGTTCTGCGGCCTCTGCGGCAAGGGTTATCTCGTACCCGTACTCTTCTTCGAGGATAGAAGGTAAATCATCTATCTCACCAAGATATCTCTCCATCCTACAATGAAGCCTTTTCATGGCGTAATAAAAATGATCCTCGAGCTCTACCGGATCAACGGCTGATCCATCTTCGATTTTATACAGAGCAGATTTTGCTCTCAGCACCATCTGCCGGTTAAAGGCCAGCACTCTTCTCGGACTAAAACCGAGAATTTTGTTGACGGAGATCTGGAGACCGTGGTCTTTAATCTGCCTGGAAAAGATCTCCAAAAACGAAATCCTTTTTTCCAACTGCTTTAGGTATCCGAGTTCTGCCTTGTTTATGGCTTCTTTTAGATATATTGTTCTTACTGTTTTTGCCATTTTAAGATACGACCTTTCGGTAACTAGAGCTTTAAAATTTAAGGGTAATCCCACTCCAGTAGCACTAAGTGCTCTTTTTATTATATCACACTTATGAATATATGTCAATATTATATTGCTTTATTTGGCCATGTGTGATATAATCTATGGCAGTTACCAAAGACAGTGGCGACTTTCTCAAGTTTAATCATGCCACCGAGGAAATATTCTTGTATTTATTTGGTGACGCTATTTAACAATTAGCTAACTAAATATTAATTAACCAAAGGAACTTTTTATGGCAATTTCAAAAGATAAAAAGAACACATTGGTTGCTGATCTTACCGAGCTTCTTTCTAATTCTAAAATGGTAGTCTACGCTAAATACGAAGGTCTTACCGTAGCAGAATTGCAAGAGCTCCGCAAAATGGCGCGTGAAGCAAATATCAAGATCAAGGTAGTAAAGAACCGTCTTGTAAAAGTTGCAATGAAAGAAATTGCGGCCTATAAAGACACTGACGCTTCTGGTCTAACTGGTCAATTGCTTTACGCTCTAGGTTCTGACGAAGATTTCGATGCGGCAAAAGTTTTGACAAAATTTGCCAAGACTCATGCCAAAATGGAACTCATTGGTGGTTTTAACGGCGAAGGCGCAACTCTTTCAAAAGAAGAGATTACCACGCTTGGAAACCTTCCAACCAAGAACGAACTTATCGCTCAGGTTGTGGATACACTTCTTTCTGGTATCAACGGCATCGTTTCTGGACTTGAAAACAAACCAGAAACTGTAGCTGCTAAACCAGCCGAAGAAGAACCAAAGGCCGAAGAAAAACCAGCAGAACCTGCAAAGGAAGAAACTAAAGAAGCTGAGGCTACCGAAGAAAAATCTGAAGAAGCTCCAGCTGAAGCAGAGAAAGCAACCGCTTAATATTAATTCTAGAAAGGAATTTTATGGCAACTGATATCAAGAAGTTGGCTGAAGAGCTTGTCAATTTGACCGTGCTCGAAGTTAACGAACTTAAAACCTTACTTAAAGACGAATACGGCATTGAGCCTGTTGCAGCCGTTGCGGCTGTTGCAGCTGGTGGTGATGCCGCTGGTGCTGATGAAGGCAAATCTGAATACGACGTAGTCTTGAAAGACGCTGGCGCACAAAAGATTGCTGTCATCAAGGCCGTAAAGGAAGCTACCGGACTTGGTCTTGGCGAAGCTAAGGCTATCGTAGATGGTGCTCCTGCAACTGTAAAAGAAAAAGTCGCTAAGGCTGATGCCGAGGCAATGAAGAAAGCTCTTGAAGAAGCTGGTGCTACTGTAGAGCTCGCCTAAATAAGCAAAGTTAGCTAATTGTATTCAATTTAAAAAGACCGAAAACGGTACCTTACGGGGTATTTCGGAGCGCGGCAGCGCGAGAGATAGCGCGCAAGCCCCGTGACGACGGGAGCGAGCGACGCGGCCCTGTGAAGTATTGTTTCGGTCTTTTTTGTTGTATAATAGTTGTTATGGATGATTTTGATTATTTAGGCGAGGGCAAAGTATACCTGGACAGCGCGTGCCAAAGTTTGAGGCCACGCCGAGTGATTGATGCTTTGAATACTTACTACATAGAACATAATTCTTGTGGTGAACGTGTAAAATACAAGTGGGGTGTCATTACGGATGAAAAAGTTGAAGAGACTAGGGAACTAGTTTTAAAATATCTAAAATTATCGCCCAGAAAATATACAACATCTTTTACACTAAACACGACTTATGGAATTAATTTGATTTTAAATCAATTAGATCCGAAACACTTTAAAAAAGTAATAACGAGCGATATTGAACATAACTCGCCGTTTCTTGCTACCATGGCATTTAGTAAGCGCACTGGATTAAAGCGCGAGGTAATTAAACGTAACGATGATGGTTCGATAAATCTTGAAGATTGTAATTTAGAAAAAGCCGTAGTGGTGCTGAATTGTGCAAGCAATTTTGATGGACGAAAATTATTGAATATAAAAGAGGTGGTAAAAGCCGTACATAAAGCTGGCGGAATTATCATTATTGATGCGGCGCAGGCTATGGCGCATTCTGTAGATATAGTCCGCGGGGTAGAAGCGGATGCAATATGTTTTTCGGCACATAAATTATATGCTCCGTCACTAGGAGTGATAGTGTGGAGAGACGATTTAATACCAAAACTCGTTGATGGCTTTATTGGTGGTGGCATGGTGGATGATGTTTTAGAAAATTCTTACCTACTGTCAGCAGAAAATAAAGAGCATAGATATACTCGATTTGAATCCGGTTTGCAAGCTTGGGGCGAAATAACGGCACTCGGCGAAGCTTTAAAGTGGCTGATGAAACTACCAAAAAAAGTGTGGCAAAATCTGGAAGATAACACCAACGAATTATATGAATTTTTGAAGGAGTCAAAAAAGGTACATTTAGTAAACCACGAAGCTAATCCAACAATGTCGTTTTATATAGATGGGTTGGACTCGCATTTGCTTGGTTCAGCTCTATCGCGTGAAGATATTATGGCACGCACAGGATATTTTTGTGCACATTACTATTTGGATCATGTACTTGGTTTGCCACCACTTATTAGATTTTCGCTCGGGCTTCACAATAGACCAGAAGATATTGTGAAAATCAAAAAGGTCATGGAAAAAATTATTTACTAGTGCTAAAATGAATTTATTATGGTGTGTATAGCTGCTTTTATAATACTAGCTCTTGTTGGAGTTTTTATAGCGATAATCTCAATCTTTAAACCAAAAGTTGGTAAAGCTTACTTAAAAATGCTTAAAAAATCCTGGGGGTGCTTATGGAAAAAAGTAAGATTGCAAAAATGTGAAACCGGCTTTAAGGATGATGTAAAAAATACTTTGCTCTCCAAAGTCATAATCAGACATCCGAAGTGGGTAAAACCTTTGTCGGTAATAATAGAAATAATTTCCATAATAATAGTAGCCGTAGTAATATGGGCTATACTTACAGCAATTAAATCTTTGTTGGCCCTATGGGCACTTGGTAGCTGCAACGTAACTACCCCATCGGCTTGTTCGCTCGGTTCAGAAATTTGCTCCATAGATGAGAGTGAACCGACTAATGTATTTGAAGCAACTGGGCGATGGTTTACGGAATGGGGCGAAATTTTTGAGGCTATTCCAGATAAGTTCCGTAGTTATAATGCCGAGGATTATGATTTTGGATATGTTTCTGTAAATACTGGTACTTCCGCGGATAGGCCAACTGCAATAGATATTTTCGACCCGGGATGTTCCGTATGCATGGTCTCGTATCGTAAACAAAAAGAAAGTGGATTCTTTGAAAAATATGATACACATTTAGTGCCTTTCGCCATACAAGATACTGATGGAAATTATAAGTTCAAAAATTCTGAAATTATCGTGCGTTATATGTTTGCCGTTGAACAGCTGCGCTCGGGCTTGGCAGTAGAAATCTTGGATCACATATTCACAGAAAAAAATGAAGATGGCATATCTTATCAAAATTTGTTTAATGAAGATTATTCTAGAGAGGACGCCGTAGAGCAAATCGAAAAATGGATAATGGAATCTGGTTTTGATGAAGATGGGCTCAACACGATTCGTAAAATTGCTAATTATCCAGAAACAACCGACAAGATGAATGCAAACCGCAATATCGTAGAAAATGAGCTTCACGTAAAAGGTATACCGACTATGGTATATGATGGCAAAAAACATACTGGTCTGTACGAAGCAAAATAAAAAAGTATTTTTTACAACATTTTTTGGGCTACCGAAGTTTTTTAGGTGGAAAACTTTGAGAGAAAATTCTTGACTTTATTGTGCTCGCGATATAATATAATATTAATACTATATTTAGACAGGATGCGAGGTAATGTCTGAAATACCAGAAAAACAAATAAAAAGATTGCGAAGTTTACTTGGCGAGGCTGAGACTAATTTGTCGGCAGCAAAAGAATTATTGGTTTCTATTTTAGGAGACGGCGAGACTATATCCGCTCCGCGCGAGACCGTAGTTTCTGGTCCGGAAGGTAAGGTTATTGAGGGGATCTTTGATGGACAAATCATGATCGGTCCTGATGGCAAAAATTATCCAGTACCAGCAAATTACGCGTCTAAATCCAAGCTGGTGGAGGGCGATATTATGAAATTAACGATCGCCGAGGATGGTAAATTCCTTTATAAACAAATTGGTCCAGTTGAACGTAAGACCGTGATTGGCACCCTCATCCATCACGATGATAAATACTTCGTAGAGGTTGGTGGTAAGGAATATCAGATTTTGTATGCTTCAGTGACTTATTTCCATTTGCGTGAAGGGGCGCAAGTTTCAGTGGTAATTCCAGCTAACAACGAAGAGGCGACCTGGGCTGCAGTAGAAGCGGCACTCTAATGTCTAAAGCTTTATATAGAAAATACAGACCTAAATCTTTGTCCGAGGTAGTCGGGCAAGATCAAGTAACCAATATTTTAGATAATTCCCTAAAACATGGGAAGATATCACATGCTTATCTTTTTATTGGTCCACGTGGAACTGGCAAAACTTCAGTTGCGAGAATTTTTGCTCACGCGGTAAATGGTTTTGAATACGAAATCGAGGATGATTATGTAGATATCGTAGAGATCGATGGCGCCAGCAATCGTGGAATCGATAACATCCGCGAACTTCGCGAAAAAGCAGTAATCGCTCCAACTAGTGGAAAATATAAGATATACATTATAGATGAAGTACATATGCTCACGAAAGAAGCTTTCAATGCTCTCTTGAAAATCTTAGAAGAACCACCAAAGCATGTAATATTCATTATGGCTACGACAGATGCTTATAAAGTGCCAGTTACAATTACATCTAGGGCGCAGACTTTTACTTTTAAATTAGCCGACCATGAAGTCATGCTAGAATTTCTACAAAGAGTAGCAAAAAAAGAAAAAATAAATATCGACGATGATGCTCTTGACATTATAGTGACGCGGGGCGGTGGATCTTTTAGAGATTCCTTGTCACTCCTTGATCAAATTTCCACATTATCTGATAAAAAAATAACCAAAGAAATGGTTATTTTGGCAATGGGCTTACCAGAAGATGAAAAGATTTCGAGTTTGCTGGATGCTTACATGTCTAGTGAGTTGTCTAAAATTACAAATTCACTAAAAGATTTACTTTCTAGTGGCGTAAAACCAGAGACTATTGCTGAAGAGATAATTGCAAAAATTATCGCGGAGCCAAAGCCAGAACTTTTGACTTTACTTTCTAAGCTACCAGAAATAAAGGCACCTTTTGCAGAAGCAAAATTATTGATTGCGCTTACTAGTGATTTAGCTAGTAGCCCAAACAAAGCCAAAAATACCCAAAATGGACCAACCAAGTGGCCGAGTGAAGCTCATTTAGATATCAGTTTTGATTGGGATAAATTTATTAGAAAAGTAAAAAATCTGAATGATGCTATTTATATACAACTTTTAAAAACATCACATGAATTTATTGGTGATATCCTGCATATCTATCCAAAAACTAAAGTGATCAAAACCATTATTTCCAAAGACAATAATAAACGAATCCTTGATGAGGCTGCCAATGGTGTGAGAATTGAAATACATGAAGTAGGGGAAAAACCAAGTAATTTCGTGAAAGATGAAATGTTAGAAAAAATATCTGGTATAATGGGAGGAGAGGTACAAGATGGAGGAGGAAACCCGTTCGAAAAACAGTAGTGGCCGTGTGCCACCGCAAGATATCGTGGCAGAGAAGTCTTTGCTTGGCGCTTTGATGATTTCTAATGATGTCTTGCCCGAAGTTCTAAATATTTTGCGCCCACGAGATTTTTATGAAGACCGTCATCAGATTATTTTTCAAGCGATGTTGGATTTATATGACAAACATCAGCCAGTAGATATACTTACTTTAACTTCGGAGTTAAAATCAAAGAAAAAATTGAAAGAAATTGGTGGAGCACCATATCTTACTGAGTTATCAAATTTTGTTCCAGCTGCTTCACACGCTAAAGCTTATGCGGATATTATTGAAAAAGCTTCTGTACGGCGCAGATTAATTAAAGCTGGTACCGAAATAGCTAATAAAGCTTACGAAGATGATGCTAACGCAGACGAACTAATCGGTAAAGCAGAGCGTGAACTTTTTGAAGTTTCAGATAAAATTGTCAAAAGTGATTACGTGCCAATGGAAGAGCTCTTAGCTGATGCATTTGATAGAATCGAGGAGCTCCATAAAAATAAAGGCATTTTACGGGGCCTCAAGACCGGTTTTCGTGATTTAGATAAAAAAACGGCTGGATTCCAAAAAGGTGATCTAATTATCGTTGGCGCACGACCAGCAATGGGTAAAACTACTTTTGCTCAAAACTTAGCCTATAATATCGCTAGCATTAATAAAAAAGGTGTTCTATTTTTCTCGATGGAAATGGCGGCAAATGAAATTATCGATCGCATAATTTCTGATGTTTCCGGTGTAGATAACTGGAAAATGCGTACGGGTAATTTGTCGGATGAAGAATTTTCTAAAATCGGCGATGCTTTGGGTGAAATGGATGAAATACCGATCTATATAGACGATACAAGCTCTATGACTATCGTAGAGCTACGCAATAAAGCTCGTCGAGCCATGCATGATCATGATATAGGAGTAATATTAGTGGACTATTTACAGTTGATTTCTGGCTCTGAGCGTTACGCTGGTAATCGTGTCCAAGAAGTTACAGAGATCTCTCGTGGGTTAAAAATTCTAGCGCGCGAGTTGGAAGTACCAGTGGTGGCCTTGGCGCAGCTATCACGTAATGTGACGGGGCGCGAAGATCCAAGACCAGTGCTTAGTGATCTTCGTGAATCTGGTTCTATTGAGCAAGATGCGGACCTCGTAATGTTCCTGCATAGACCAGATTATTATAAACAAAATGATGACAATTACGAGGAAACCCACATTACTGAACTATTAATCGCAAAACATCGTCATGGCGCAATAGGAAAGATCGAGCTCTACTTCCACCCAGAGCTACTGCGTTTTATGTCTCTAGATAAAACTAGAGAATAGGCTGCATACGTTATACATAAGTATGTTATAATACTAATGTGAAGAAAATTATTATTTCTAAACTTTTTTTGTACCGTTATAGGTTTATAATCGGTTATATTATTTTGGGGTTGGCTTTTGCGCTGCTAATTATTACTTTGCCAACTTTTGCGCAAAAGGGATTATCTGAGGCAGAAATAAACTCAGCCACCAACTCATATTATCTAGGTAAAGATGGAATATTAAATGGCGATTTAGTTAATTTGCCATATAGAATACTACAAAAAATGTCTATTACCTGGTTTGGTTTATCTGCCTATACTATAAAATTACCAAGCATAATAATCGGTTTATTCTTTGGACTATTACTAATACTCTTGCTAAACCGGTGGTTTAAAAGCAATGTGTCGCTCCTTGCTTCGTGTTTTATAGTACTATCTACACCATTCCTATTTTTGGCTGGATCAGGCACTCCGCTCATTATGCTAGTATTCTGGCCGACATTATTATTATGGTTGGGATCTAAAATTCAAGGCGAAAAACGCCCGCGCCCAATGTATTGTTTTGCCTTTGCTCTCGCCATGTTGCTCTCTATTTTTACGCCATACATGATATATTTTGCAATTTTCTGCGTTTTCTTTGCGCTAATGCAACCACATCTGAGGTTTGTAGTAAAAAGTTTGCCAAAATTACCGATGATAGTTCTTGGGATCATGGTAATTTCTGGTTTTGTAGTTCTAGGGATTAGTATCTATAATCACCCGACAACAATTATGGAACTTTTATTTAGTAAAGATTTTCAAATGGGTCAATTCTTCAATAATATCGCCACTGGTTTTGCCCCAATGTTCTCTTGGCATAATAGTATAGAAAGTGTATTCTTGTCACCATTAATTAGCCTACCAACTTTTGCTTTAGCTTTAATTGGCTTGTTTTCTACAACCAAAGGTTTCTTCGCTTCGCGCAACTCGATAGCTTCAATTCTAACAGTGTTTTGTTTAGTTATCACTGGTTTTAATCCGGATTCCGCAATTTTTCTAATCTTGCCACTTTTAATATTGGTTGCACATGGTTTAAAATATCTCCTCGAAAAATGGTATGGCCTTTTCCCAGAAAACCCGTATGCAAGAATATCGGCATTAATCCCACTCACTATATTATTTAGTCTCATGATTGTTCCTAGTTTATTGCAATACATATATGGTTATCGCTACAACCCAAATATTGCTAACGAATTTAATAATAATCTAGAGATCATAAAAGAAAATTTGACGGACGAATATCTTTTGGCTACTAAAGATTATGATTTCTATAAAATTTTAGAAGAAAGCACCGACATAAAAGTAATCGGCGAGCTAGAAAAAGTTGAAAAATTAGCAATAATGGGAGAACTAGAAGAAAAACCAGAATATTATGTTTTGGACAGAATAATAACCTCCCCAATGAGAGATAATTCTGATATAATATATTTATATACTGAAAAAGTGGAAGGAGAATAATA
Organism: Candidatus Saccharibacteria bacterium UBA3218; assembly: GCA_002363125.1. Classification (GTDB taxonomy): domain Bacteria; phylum Patescibacteriota; class Saccharimonadia; order Saccharimonadales; family Saccharimonadaceae; genus Nanosyncoccus. The sequence goes on from DEWE01000009.1 coordinate 31,592, forward strand.
TGGGTCAAACAATGGACCAAATGAAATTATTGAATCAGTTACGTAAGGCACAAAAAGAATTGAAAAACGAGATTGTGGAAGTTGAAGCTGGAGATGGTGCTGTAGTGGTACAAATTAATGGTGAATTAAAAGTTAAGAAAGTAAAACTTGATCCAGAGAAAATAGATTTTGATGATATACACGAATTGGAGCGCTGGATCGAAAATTGTATGCGCGATGGCTTTGCAAAAGCACAGGAAATTGCAACAGATAAAATGAAGCCGCTGATGGGTGGCCTTGGCAATCTTGGTCTTGGAATGTAGATGTTACCAAAAGCTTTAGAAAATGTAATTGAAGCGCTTGGGATGTTGCCCGGTGTTGGGCCCCGTACGGCTGAACGATATGCCTATTACCTTTTTAGATCCAATCCTAAATTGTCTGACAATATAGCTGATGCATTAAATTATTTGCATAGTGGGGTAAAATTATGTCCGGTGACTTTTGCCTTGATTGACGCCGATGAAAATTGCTCTAAGTATTACGCAGATCCAGAAAGAGATAAGACTACAATCCTAGTAGTGGAGGAACCGCTAGATATTTATGCGATCGAACAAACGCATGGATATAAAGGAACTTACCATGTGTTAGGTGGCGCCGTTTCGCCAATAGATGGAATTACACCAGATAAGCTACATTTAAAAGAACTAGTTGAGCGCGTAGAAAAAGATAAGGTAAAGGAAGTCATCATCGCGACAAACCCATCAGTAGAAGGGGAATCTACCGCACTCTTAATCGAAAAAATGTTGCATGAAAAAAATCCAGAATTAAAACTCACTAGATTGGCACGTGGATTACCGCTTGGCGTAGACTTGTCTTATGCAGACCAAATTACTTTGTCTGCGGCTTTAGAGAACAGAACGAAGCTTTAATAATTTTCGAGAGCTTTAAAATCTACTTTTGCGAGTTTGGTTTTTGGTAACTCATCAATAAAGTGAATTTCACGAGGTATTTCGTATTTAGCAAGATATTGTTTGTAAATATTGCCGAGCTCTTTTTTGATGGCGCGCTCGGAAGCATTTTCGTTTGGAACTACGAATACGACAACCTTTTCACCACGGATCTTGTCTTCACGGCCGACTACAGCACAGCTATTTACGTTCTTGCATTTTAATGTGACATCCTCAATATTTGCAGGATATATATTATAACCATTGCTAATAATCATGCGTTTGAGGCGAGAGCGGAAATGTACTACGCCACGATCATCTATATACCCTATGTCACCAGTGCGAAGATATTCTTTGCCATTTATAGTAATAAAAGCCTCGGCAGTTTCCTTTGGTTTATTGAGATAACCTTTCATGACAGAAAGGCCTCTTACTAGGATTTCTCCATCTTCACCTAGATCTGCTTCCTTTTTGGTTTGGAGATCCATAATAACAACTTCGTTGTCCGGAAGAGGGTATCCTATAGCATCTGGATCTTCAGCAACACTGAGTGGCGAAAAGATGAAACCACCAGAAGCTTCAGTGAGACCATAGCCATTTTCTATTAAGGCTTTCGAGCCGTGACTCTTCAAAAAACTATTGATCTTTTCTTTACTAGACATACTGACCATATCGCCACCAGATACTACAAATTTTACATGCTTCAAGCCGTCTTTTTTGAACTTGATTTTAGTGAGATAATCAAATACGGTTGGTACGCCAACGAGGATATTTACCTTGTATTTCGTGATATATTTTTTGAATTTCTTTGGATTAAACTGCGGGATAAGAAAAGATCTGGCCCCGAAATAAAGTGGCATATGAATACAGCAACCTAAGCCAAAGGCATGAAAATTTGGCAAGAAAGCCATAAAAGAATGGTCTGTCTTAAATAATTCAGGGACAAGATATTTGGCACCTAAAGCTTGGGCGTTGAAATTTAAGTTCGAGAGCATTATACCTTTAGGTTTACCGGTAGTGCCACCAGAATACATGATGACGGCATCGTCTTCCGAATTTACACGTGCATGAGGATTGCCAACGAATTTACTCGCTTTTGATAAGAACTGGTCCCAAGTAATAACATGCTGACTTTTGTTGATATGATTCTTGCGACCTTTGGTAAGTTTATAAATTATACGAACTATTGTATCCATGGATCTGGTCGGTGAGACAACTATGACCTGCTCGACACTGGTATTTTTGATCACGGCCTCAACCTTAGGATAAGAGATGTCAACACAGAGAATTATTTTAGATTCTGATTGAATAAGGTAATCTTCGATCTCTTTTGAAGACGATAGTGGGTGAACCATATTCGCCACAGCACCAATTTCGTTGATAGCATAAAACATATAAATAGCTTCTGGTGTATTCGGCATACAGACAGTGATACGATCGCCCTTTTCGGCGCCTATAGCCCTCAGGGCAGCAGCTACTTTATTAATCTTTTTAATTAATTCTTTATAGGTAATTTGTGAATTAAAATATTCTAGGGCTGTATTATGTGGCCATTTACAAGATGACTCGTATACTACATCGTACAGGCCACCATCAAAATAATCGATTTGCTTTGGTAATTTGTCAATGTATCCATATTTAGCGCGCTCGATTTTCATGTCTATCTTGCGCAGAGTGTTTTTGATCTTTTTATATATAAATTCTAAAGGCATATTATATATTATACTCTATTTTATGCTAAAATAAACATATGAGCATTTTTCGTGCAGATAGAAAATTTGAGAAATTTGAAGACGTTACACCTGAATTATTAAAGAGCGAGGGTGTAAAATTACTTTTGTGTGATCTGGATAACACCTTGAGGTTACATTCCGAAAAAGAGCCCGCAGCAGAATTAGCGGTTTGGATTAAAAAATGCCACAAAACTGGCGTACAAATTGTAATAGTTTCTAATAATGGTCGCAAAAAAATGATACAAAAGTTTTGCGAGCCAATTAATGTACCATGTGTTTGGTGGGCAAAAAAACCTCTGAGCGTAAAACTCACCGAGACCATGGAAAAATATAAAATTAAGCCCTCTGAGACTGTAATGTTGGGAGACAAGTGGTCTACCGACGTGCTTGCGGCAAAGTTTGCCGGGGTACGTTCCTGGAAAGTAGAACATCGTAGGAATATTATATGAAAAAGAATAAATTAACTGGTCCAACTTATATTACGATTGCTCGCATGATGCTATCAACGGCTTTTATGATTTTTGTATTAATACCAGAAACCTGGACAAGAATCGTGGCTTTGATATTGTTTATAGCTGGCGCGATCTCTGACCTAGTGGACGGTAAGTGGGCGCGTAAGAAAAAAATCGTAACAGATCTAGGCGCATTCTTAGACCCATTAGCTGACAAAATGTTGGTAAATTTAGCTTTTTTGGCTTTGGTTACATTGAATGTTGTACCAGTTTGGATTTTCGCAATAGTACTGGTTCGTGATTTTGCTGTAGATGGAATGAGGATGATGGCAGCACGCGATGGTGTGACGATTGCCGCATCTTTTTATGGCAAGCTCAAGACCACCGTACAGATGATCGCTCTGATAATTATTTTATTAAACCTTATAGTAAATATAGACTTATTTGGTATACTGGGGAACATCGCGCTTTACGCAGCTCTTGTATTAACGGTATTTTCCGGCGCCGATTATTTGATAAAAGGTTGGAAGAAATTAATTAAATAATTAGAAAAATATTGCTTTGATAATTAGTAGTACTGTTGTGGCAAAAGCAGTGGAATCGATACGATCCAAGAAACCGCCGTGCCCCTCGCTACCACCAACAATGAGTTCTAGTTTTTCGAAAAATTTATTTTTGATCAGAATCTCGTTGGAATCTTTGACCTTGAATTGACGTTTGAGGTAGCTTTCAAACAAATCGCCCATGAGAGCAAGTGGCCCACAAAGTAGATAAATATAATCAGTGCGTCCAAGTGAGAATATTAATATTGCTACCAAAGCAATTGAAATAGTGAGACCAAGAATTGTACCCTCCCAAGTTTTATTTTTGGAAATTTTTGGAAATGGGCGAGATTTTTTGATGATTTTACCACCCCAAGCCTTACCGCAAAGGTAAGCGAAAATATCGTATCCACAAACGCCAAAAATGATATACCAAATTTCTATTACGCCAACTTGTGCAATAAAAATCGAGCCATATACCAAAAACATGATTTCTATAATTGCAAGAATTACATTTTTGAAGTGTGAAGCCTTTTTGAAAAAACTAAGGAGCTCAATGCCAGAAATTACAGCAAAAATTCCAAATAAGATTTTAAAAGGTACTGCGTCGAATATATACATAGATACAAGAGCTACGATAAATAACCCGAATCCGCAAACCACCCTCACGCGAAAATTTTTATCCATATCCACATTATACCACCATTTCTACATGATATAATATATATTATGTATAGTGTGTTTAGTAACTTCATAAAAGATAAGAATTCTATTTGCGTAATACAGGCAGAAAACCCTGATGGGGATTCTATGGGTAGCGCAATTGCGTTGGATTATCTATTAAGTGACAAAAATATTTCACTCTATTGTCCAGTGGATGTCCCAAAATACTTGCGATATTTTTCTGACTGGTCAAGAATTACGAATGAATTTAATTTTAAGGCCGATGGGTATATCATCGTAGATACCGCTGCGAATATACTACTGTCAAAATTGTTGGACGATTCGGCGATCAAAAACCGTCTTTATAATGCGCCAGTATTAATAATAGACCATCACGAAACACCGGACGATGTAGAATTTCCACATCAAAGCATAATTAATGTGTTGCCAGCTTGCGCAGAACTAATTTTTGATATAGCAAAAGACCAAGATATTGAAATTGATAAAAAAGCGGCTGAAGCGATTTTTCAAGGTATTTTGTCTGATACATTGGGTTTAACTAGTTCGTCAGTAACTGATAAAACTTTCGAGATTGCAGCAGAATTGACAAGGCTCGGTGCAAATATTGCTGAGCTCGAGGAACGCCGACGCGAGTTCATGAAGAAATCACCACGAATCTTAGACTATAAAGCTGATTTAATTAAAAGAATAGAGTACTCGCTGGATGGGGAGCTTGCTACCGTACATATCCCATGGGACGACATCCGTGAATATTCGGATGAATATAATCCGAATGTATTAATCCTTGAGGAAATGCGTTTAGTGGAGGGTGTTAAAGTTGCCGTGGCAATAAAAACTTATCCTGATGGAAAGGTTACTGGAAAAATTCGCACGGCACTCGAAGCGCCAATCGCCGAAAAAATTGCTGGATATTTTGGCGGTGGCGGGCATCCACAGGCAGCTGGTTTTAGAACTTATGACACCACATACGAAGAAGTAATAAGAGATCTTGTAAAAATTGTACCGGAGTTACTATCTAATGTTTAAAAAAAAGCTTTTATTAAAGAAAACTCATGATTTCTCTGCAACGAAGAATCCGAGGCTCACGGCAGTTTTCATACATGGCATTGCTTCAGACTCATCTAGCTTCGTTAATGCAATTAAATATTTAGAGGGGACTACTTCGCTAAAAGATATTAGGTTTGTTACTTTTGATTTACTTGGTTCTGGTGAGTCCCGTTCAGATGATAAATTAAATTATGATTACAAGGATCAACTTAGTGCGCTCCATAATTCAATCGAGAAACTAAATCTAAAGACCCCTCTTGTCTTGGTGGGGCATTCTATGGGCACATTCATTGCAACGCGCTATGCAGACACATATAAAAAATCTGTAAAGCATTTAATTCTAATCTCTCCACCGATTTATACACGGGAAGAATTAGAAAGTCCAGCTTTTGCTGCGGCAATTAAAGTATTTAAAGATGCAGTAAGTCTAAAGAATAAAAAAATCTTGGAAGAAAAAAGTTTCAATGAGTCAATGAAAAAAATCGTTCTAGATAAAAACAATTATAAAACTTTGGCCAATCTCAAAACTCACGCAACTTTAATTTATGGTGACATGGATCAATTTATTGCTTCACATAATATTCCAAAAATTCTAAAGCAAAATCCTAAATACTTGTCGGCAATTAAAACTATTGGCAGACATGGTGTATCTAAAGATAAATATATTAAAATAGTAAGTGTTCTGGAGGAGGTATTAAATGCTTAAGTTATACAATACGGCAACACGCAAAACGGAAGATTTTAAGCCACTCGGTGACGTAGTGAAAGTTTATACTTGTGGACCGACTGTTTATAATTTTCCACATATCGGTAATTATGCTGCATACACTTATTGGGACTTACTAGTAAGAGTTTTAAAGATAAACGGTTATAAAATAAAGCGTGTACTCAATTTAACTGATGTTGGCCACTTGGTGTCTGATGGTGATGAAGGCGAGGATAAATTAGAAAAAGGCGCTGCACGGGAAGGGAAAAGTCCATTCGAGATTGCAGATTTTTATAGCAAAGTTTATCTTGATAATTATAGAAAGTTAGAGCTTTTACCGGCCGACGTTGTAGCGAAGGCAACCGATTACGTTCGGGAAGATATGAAAGCGGTGGACTTAATGACCAAAAATGGGTTTACTTATGAAATACACGATGGTGTTTATTTCGATACTTCAAAATTCCCAGCATATGCAGATTTTGCTAAACTAGATTTAGACGGCATCAAAGCTGGTGCTAGGGTGGATTTTAGCAATGAGAAACGTAATGCGTCAGATTTCGCCGTTTGGAAATTTATCCAGCCGGGCGAAAAACACGCTATGCGTTGGGATTATCTTGGTAGACCAGGATACCCTGGTTGGCATTTGGAGTGTTCGACAATTATACATGAAACTCTGGGCGAGCCAATTGATATTCATACCGGTGGTATAGATCATCTACCAGTGCATCACACTAATGAAATCGCACAAACTTACGCGGCATATGGTAATAAACTAGCTAAATATTGGCTACATTGTGATTTTATTATGATAGACGGGCAGAAAATCTCTAAGTCGCTAGGTAACACTTATACGCTTGAAGATTTGGAAGAAAAAGGTTTTACGCCGATGGATTATAAAATGTGGCTACTTTCTGGGCATTACCAAAGAACAAGAAATTTTACTTTTGAAAGTTTGGAGGGGGCAAAGAACCGTAGGCAAAATTGGCGGAATCGCATAGCACTATGCTATCAGCAAGAAGTTAAAAGCGATGAGAATATTTTTGAAAAAATATTGGATGCAGTAAATAATAACTTAAACTCGGCGGAAGCGTTTGCGATAATTGATAATTCTAAAATTAGTTTAGAAGACTGGAAAAAAATCGACGAACTATTTGGACTAAGATTAATCGCTGATACCCCTGATATTGCGGAAGAACAATACGCGCTTATTAAAGAACGGGTTGACGCACGTGCCGAGAAAGATTTTGCCAAATCCGATAAGATTCGTGACGAACTACTTAGCCAAGGCATCGCTCTACGCGATACCGCTAGTGGCGCGGTGTGGGAATACACTAATTAGTTATAATAACGCTTCAGGAAAGATTTCTTGTAATCTTTGAAAGTACCGTCCATGATGGATTCGCGGATTTTGTCAGTTACTGACACTACAAAGTGTTCATTATGAATGCTGGCAAGAACCTTGGCGGTAATTTCATCGGTTTTGAAAAGGTGGTGTAGGTATGCACGTGTGTAATTTTTACAACATTCACAATCACAGTCTTGCATTAGTGGAGAAAAATCATGTTTATATTTAGCATTTTTTATATTAATGCGACCATCCAGAGTATAAAGCGAACCGTTTCTTGCCATACGAGTAGGGCCTACACAGTCAAAAGTATCGCAACCATTTTCTGCGCCATCAAATAAATCAATCGGTTCTTGCCCCATACCAAGTAGGTGGCGAGGCTTGTCTTCTGGTAAAATGTTATTTACGATTTTTAGCATTTCAGCCATGCCATCAGCCGTGAATACACCACCGATACCAAAACCATCAACGTTTTTGCTGGCACAATACCGCGCAGATTCGGCACGAAGGTCATTAAAAATCCCGCCCTGAACCACGGCATATAAATATTGTTCCGCGGCGGGTTCTGCCGTCGCAGATCCCCCCACCGCGCTCGACCTGTGTCTGCGCGCGGCGGGGGTCCCCCCAGCTCCGTCACCCACCCGCATAATACTCTCCTTAATTCGCTGATGTTCCGCGATACAACGATCTAGCCAAGCATGGGTGCGGTGCATGGCTTTTTCCATGTCTTTACGACTTTCGGATTTTACGAGATGATCAAAGGCCATATGAATATCTGCGCCAATTGCCCATTGACTCTGCATAGAAGATTCTGGTGTCATCTCAAATTTACTACCATCAATATGAGATCTAAATTTAGCACCATTTTCGGTAATTTTTACATCTGGTAAGGAAAAAATTTGAAAACCACCAGAATCAGTAAAAGTAGGGCCATGCCAACTACTAAATTCGGCAAGTCCACCGGCTTCTTTAATTAAATCTACTCCAGGGCGAAGAACCAAGTGATAAGTGTTTGCCAAAATTGCCTGACTACCAAGCTCGCGCATTTCTTTCATTGTGAGGGCTTTAACTGTGGCACGTGTAGCGGCACCGACAAAAGCTGGCGTCTTAATGTCTCCATGCGGAGTATGGATTACTCCAACTCTAGCCAAACCATCACGTTTTTTTATATCAAACTCTAACATATAAACATTGAATCCCCATAACTAAGAAAGTTGTATTTTTCTTCGACAGCATGGTTGTAAGCATTTTTTAGGTTATCCCAGCCAGCAAAGGCACTAGCTAGCATCAAAACCGTAGATTTTGGAGCATGAAAATTTGTGAGAAGAGCATCAATCATTTTGAATTCGAAGCCTGGGTATATGAATATATCATCTTCTCCTTCAGTTTTGCCAGTTTTGGCATAATATTCCAAAGTGCGAGCGACAGTAGTGCCAAGTGCGATAACGCGATGATTATCATCTTTAGCCTCCTTTATAGTATTTAGCGTGTCTTCTGGAATACTAAACCATTCGGAATGCATTTTATGATTTTCTACTTCGTCTGAACGAATTGGTAAGAAGGTACCAAGACCGACATGTAGAGTAAGATATTTTATAATTACACCTTTTTTACGAAGCTTTTCTAATAATTCTTCGGTCATATTGAGACTAGCGGTCGGCGCAGCGGCAGAGCCCATGTTTTTTGCCCAAACAGTTTGGTAGCGTTTTTTATCGGATTCTTCTGCATCGCGATGAAGGTATGGCGGCAAGGGAATTGTACCGTATTTTTCAGCGAGGTCTGCAAGCGGAATATCTGACTCAACTTCGGCGATACCATTGCCAAGTATACGTTTTATGTAGATGCTTGGGATACTGCTTTCTTGGAACGTCCCCTCACGCCCGCCGTTACGGGGTTCGGTCGCTCCGTATTCCCCACGTCGGGAAATATGCTCCTCAAAAGCAGTACCACCAAGCATCAGCACATCGCCATCGTGCAATTTGCCACGATACATTACGCGTTGAGGTTCATCGCCGTGTTTTTCCAAAACAACGAGTTCACGTTTGCGGCCGTCTGGAAGTTCGCAAAACAAACGTGATTGCATTACGCGTGTATCATTTAAAATTAAAACATCACCTGGATTTAGGAACTCATCAAGGTTACGATAGTAACTGTCTTTGATTTCGCCAGTTTTTCTATCTAAAACTAAAAGACGCGTGGAACCACGTTCCTTTGGTGGGAACTTGGCAATTCTTTCTTCTGGTAAATCATAGTTATAATCTGAAACTAACATGTTTTTATATTATAACATAATTTTAGTCTGTTGACTATTGACAATCATTGACGCATTGGTATAATGAAAACATAAAAAGAAGCCCTCTAGGAAGACTTCTTTTGTTGGTTGGTCTACTAGGTGTCTACCTAGTAGATTTTTTCTTCGGTATGGATTTACGTCTTGGAATTATAATGCATAGAAGGTTTATTTCTACGGTCATTTCATCTCCTTCCTAGTGACCTAATGCCTAGAGCATTGCTTTAATGGTTACCTCACACAGTATAAATATTACTATTTATACAAAGGCCCACTAAAACTCCGAAGCCAACCTGGGCGTATTATAGTCACAAAGAAAAAATAAATTCAACCCCAATATAAAGTTTATGCTTTAACTTAATTTTCCAGATCTTTTTCAATCTGTTTGCGATAGCGATCTTCTTCGCTAAAAATACAACCACAATACTTTTGCATGTATAAACCTAATTCGCGGGCTTTGGCTTGACCTTCACGAAATCCTACGCGAAAATCGCGATACAAAAATTCTATTCCAGCTATTTCTGCTAATTCTTCACAAACTTGTTTTAATTCTTCGTGTTTTTGATATGGGGAAACTAGCAATGTAGTAGTAAAAGCATCGTAGCCGTTTTTAGCAGCATACCGTACAGTTTCGGTGAGGCGTTTTTTATAACAATAATTAACGCAGCGATTTGGTATATCTGACACTACATTTTTGCAAAATTCATCCAAACCATAATCTTCGATAAAAATTGATTCAATATTCACTTTTTTGCAATATTCTTTAAGGCAATCACGACGAGTTTTGTATTCTATGTATGGATGAATGTTTGGATTGTACCAAAAAACAGTTGGCTCGATATTTTCGGCACGCAAACTATCAATACAATAAACACTGCATGGTGCGCAGCAAGTGTGCATTAAAACTTTTTTCACTAATGCAATTATAGCATTTATGGTATAATTATTCCATAAGGAGGTATATGTCTAAAAGAATTGAGACAGATTTACAGACGTTTATTAAATTTTGGTTAGTGCCGCTAGGCATTGCTGCTCTTATATTTATTCTGTATAAAGCGCTGACTGGCTTAATTATTATCGGCGGGGCGATCTTCTTGGCTTTGGCATTGAAACCGCTAGTCAGAAAAGTGAATGATTTCTTTGTTAAGCATTTTGGAAACGATAAAAAACACCAGACATTATCGGCAGTTTTTGCTTACTTAATCGTTGTCTTTGTACTTGGCGCTATCGTCGCAATTGTTGGTCCAGTAGTAGTAAACGAAACAGCTAAATTCGTCCAACATTTTCCAGAAACCTTCGAAAATACTTTTGGCGGTTGGGAAGGAATCAATAATTTTGGTAAAAATATCGGCATAGAAAACCTTGGTGGAGAAATCTCTGGATCGTTGAGTGAATTATCTAACAAATTACTTGGTCTACTTGGCAACAATCTCGTTTCTAGCGTGAGTGGGGTAGCAGACGTAATTACAAAGATTGTACTAGTTTTAGTTTTAACATTGCTGTTCCTACTAGAAGGCCCTGCAATGATGGCTAGTTTCTGGAAAAATATGAGTGAGGGAGAAGAGGATAAAAGAAGTATAAGGGTGGCAAAGAGAATAGTTTCCAGAATGATGGATGTAGTATCCACCTACGTATCAAGGCAAGTAATTGTAGCAATGATCGATGGCTTTGCGAGTGGCCTGATAGTATTTTGTCTATCTTTGTTCTTAAATATATCCACGACTTTAGCAGTTCCAATGGGTATGATTACTATGTTGTTCTACTTAATCCCAATGTTTGGTCAATTTATAGGTGGCACATTAGTGACTTTGATATTGCTATTTTCAAGTCCAATTGCGGCGGCAATTTTTGCCATAATATATATAATTTATGCACAAATCGAAAACAACATTATTGCGCCAAAAATCCAAGGCAACGCATTAAATCTTCAGCCAGTCGTGATACTTTCTGCAATCGTAATTGGTATGTATATGTTTGGTTTACTTGGTGCAATCATCGCAATACCAATAGCTGGATGTATCCGCGTACTCATCGATGAATATCCAAATATAAAAGCTGCTAGAAAATAAATGTCACAAGAAAAACTCAAAGAAAGGCGAGACAGCTCTGCCAATAAGAAAAAACGTAAAATAATATTAATAATATTATTTATATTGTTGAATATAGGCGTAATTGCGGCTACTGCTGTTTCGGAATTCGGCAATTCAAAAAATGCCGCAGAATTAAGGGAAGTGAAAATTTCTTGGTGGTTATTAATACCGGCTATTTTATGTTTTGTTATTGCGATCACAGTAGAAATTTCAAAATATGCCTTAATGATCAGGGAATTATCATCAAAAAAAGCTTTTAAAAATAATAATGGCTGGAAAGTAGCACGACGCACGGTTTTACTTGGTCGGTACTACGATAATATTACTCCAGCCTCCGTAGGCGGTCAGCCATTCCAGATTTACTACATGCGGAAAAATAGTGGTTTACCAGCTGGAGATTCGACTTCAATACCAATGTTTGGTATGATCTCGATCCAAATTGCATTCATAATTATAGCTGTAATTTGTTTCTTGTTTGGTGGTGTAACTAGCGATTATCCAGCGCTCATTATTACCGCATGGATAGGTTTACTCTTTTACGCATTTTGGCCAGTTATGGTGGCTGGTATAAGTTTCTTTCCGAAAACTACAATTGGTTTCATTAAATGGATTGTAAAAGTTTTGGCGAAAATAAAAATCGTTAAAAACCGTGAGAAAGCTTTAGAAAAAGTGGAGAGCGAAGTATGGGAATATGCGAATTCAGTAAAAATGATTCTAAAGTCCCGTGGTTTATTCTTAAAAACCATATTATTGTCTTTGATCTTTAACTCACTTATCGCTTCAATTCCGTTTTTTGTTTTAACGGCTTTTGGCGGCGATGTTAATTTCTGGTCGTGTTTTGGCACAACCATTGCCGTAATGAGCGCAATATATTTTATTCCAACTCCTGGTAATGCTGGAGCAGCGGAAGGAACATTCTTCTTAGTATTCTCAGCTTTATCATCTGGGTATGTGTTTTGGGCAATGTTAATATGGCGATTCTTCTCATATTATATATATATAATAATGGGGCCAATTATATATTTCTTTATGCACCTTGAAAAAAAGCGAGAAAAACAATGAAAAAAATACGCGATCTAAGCAAGAAACAGAAGATTATATTTCTGGTAACTCTTAGTGTGATTGGGATAATTGTAATTGCAATTTTGACCTGCATATTATTTTTTATATTCACAGCCAAACAAAATGAATATAGCACTGAGTTGATGGAGGACGACAATATAATAGAAGAAAATAACAAAATCGAAGAAGATATTATGAACCAAGAAAAGATAACCTCAGAAGATTCAGAACCAGAAGAGGAAAATGAAATAATCACCAACGCGCCTTCTGAAAACTGCACTATAAAGTTTGGAAAATTAATGCTGATAAATCCAAATTTTACTGTGGATAATGATTTTATCTATTCGAGACGAGGAGAGCTCGTGAGTATTTCGGAATTATATGGTATAGAAGAAGGAAACCCATATAACGGGGATAATTTACTTGACCCAGAGGCGGCAACACATATTAATGATATGGTAAGAGCATACGAGACAGACTATCCAGGACATACACTGGAAACAAGATCCTGTTTTCGTGCTGTCGGCACGAAATGTGGTAGGCTTTGTGCGGCAACCGGAGCCAGCGATCATCATACTGGATTGACTTGCGATCTGATCGACCCAGTTTATGGAACTAGCCTTGATACTGATTATTATAACCAACATATAGAGTGGCAGTGGCTTAAAGCAAATTCCTATAAATATGGCTTCATCGATAGATTCCCGGAAGCCTGGGCTGGCGGTCCGATGAGCGAGCCACTCAATGTAGATGAAAACGGCTCTACTGGGTTATACGAAACTTGGCACTATCGTTATGTGGGAATTTCTGCAGCTACCGATATAGCGACCGGTAAATATAATAATGGAGAATATGACTCCTTGGAGCATTATTTAAAAGCACACGGTTTAGTAAACGATCTAAAAAACGGTACTTGTGAGTAATGTTATAATATATGGTAGCAAAATATGTTTAGATTGTTTAAATTCTTAAAACCTTATTGGTGGATGGTTGTAATACTGATTATTGCAACTGGCGGTCAGGTTTTTGCTACTTTGCAACTTCCAGCACTTATGGCTGACATAATTAATAACGGCATAGTTACCGAAAATACTGACTATATTTGGCAAACTGGTTTATCAATGATACTTATCGCATTAGCCTCTGCTGCCTGTTCGCTGCTTGCAAGTTTTATGTCCGCAAAAGTCGGGGCAAATTTTGCGCGAGATGTCAGAAAAGCTATCTATGAAAAAACTTTAAGTTTGAATATTGTAGATATAAAAAACTACAGCACAGCTTCGCTCATTAACCGCACCACAAATGATGTAAACCAAGTGCAGGAAGTTACAATGATGATGTTGTCAGTGATGTTGCTCGCGCCAATGTTCTGTATTATTTCGCTCATCATGGCCTTCCGTACGGCTCCGGACATGACTTGGATCATTGCAGTGGGGATCGTTGCGATAATGACTTCCGTAATAATTATAATGTCGTTAGTCTTACCAAAATTTAAAATCTTTCAAAAGTTAATTGACAAAATTACACTACTTACGCGCGAAAATTTAACTGGTCTTCGCGTGATTCGGGCTTTTAATAATGAAGGTTTAGAAAAAAGAAAATTTGAGAAAACCAATGACGAGCTGACAAAACTATCAATTTTCTTAGACAAAATCTTGAAATTGGAAGGTCCATTAGTAAATATAATATTTAATGGCCTAACTTTATTATGTTCTTATATTGGTATCTCACTTCTGAATAAGGATTTTTCTTATCTTGGTAATATGTCTGCGTTTGCACAATATGTAACTTTCGTAATGATGTCGTTCTTGATGATGTCGATAATGTTTGTAATGTTGCCACGTGCGAATGTTTGCGCTGGAAGGATTAACGAAGTTCTCAAAATTAATTCAAAGATTAAATGGCAATCCCAAACCAAAGGCGTACCAGACAAAGTTGCTTCTGTAGAGTTTCGCAAGGTGGATTTTCGGTATCCTGGAGCAGAGGAGAAAGTGCTCGACAATATTAGTTTTACGGCTAAAGTTGGCGAGTCAACGGCATTTATCGGTTCCACTGGTTCCGGTAAATCCACTTTGATAAATTTAATACCTAGATTCTATGAGGCTACAAGTGGAGATATCCTAATCAACGGCATCAACATTAAAGACTACTCAAAAGATGACTTGATGCAGAAGATTGGTTTAGTACCACAACGAGGTGTATTATTTGCTGGTACAGTAAAATCCAATATTATGTTTGGCGCACCGAACGCAACAGACGAGCAAGTGAAAAAAGCGGCAGAAATTGCACAGGCTGCGAATTTTATTGAAAAATTACCTGGCGGATATAATGCGCATATCTCCCAGGGTGGCACGAATGTTTCTGGTGGTCAAAAGCAGAGGCTAAGCATTGCAAGAGCAATTTGTAAAAATCCAGATATTTTTATATTTGATGATTCTTTTTCTGCGCTCGATATGAAAACTGATGCGAAACTTCGCGCGGCATTAAAGCCAATCACGGATGATATGGTGGTTTTGATTGTAGCTCAAAGAATCAACACAATAAAAGATGCTGATCAAATCATAGTACTTGATAATGGTAAAATTGTTGGCAAGGGAAAACATAAAGAATTATTGGCAAAGTGTAAAACTTACCAGGAAATCGTTAAATCTCAATTGTCCGACAAAGAATTTGCAAAAGAAATGAGGTCTGTGAATGCGTAAAGAAAATAAAAAAGGACGTAGTACTGGTAAAGTAATAAAATCTTTTGCAAGATTTTTGATTTCAATAAAAAAATATCGTTTCTGGATAATGCTATCTATTATTTTGGCTATCGGCTCTGCGGTACTTGGCATTTTTATTCCAAAAATTCTTGGCGATATGACAAATATAGCCATAGATACTTATCCGAATATAGATTTTGATGCAATCATTAGTAAGGTATGGTTGGTTGTGGGGCTGTTTGTAGGTTCAGCAACATTGAACTACGCACAGGCATATATTCTGACAGTTGTGTCGGCAAAATATACGAGAGAGTTGCGCAACCAAATTATAGACAAAATTTCACGTTTACCTATTGCATATTTTGATAGAAATAAATACGGCGATACTTTATCGAGAATGACAAACGATATAGACGTAATGACTACGTCGTTGTCGCAAGAAGTGACTGATGTGTCACTTAGTCTATCGATCTTGGTGGGCGTGACTATCATAATGTTAACGATCAGCGTGCCATTATCATTAGTCTCGTTTGTGGTTGTGCCAATATCTGTGTTGGTAGTTGGTAAAATTATGGGGCATGCACAAAAATATTTTGTTGAACGCCAAAATACCTTAGGTGCACTAAATAGTATTATTGAAGAAGATTATGCCGGACAAAATATTATTAAGTCAAACTCACATGAAAATATTTCCATAGAAAGCTTTAATGACACGAACTTTAAACTTGGCAAAATTACGATGAAGGCACAATTTTTATCAACTCTTTCAATGCCAGTAACTCATATATTTACTAATCTGGGCTACATAGCTGTAGTAATACTAGGTGGAATTTTTGCAATACAAGGAAAGTTAACTATTGGCGCATTGCAGGCTTTTATTCAATACGTATCGCGTTTTAATCGTCCAATTACAGAAATTGCTTCAACTACTTCCACGATGCAGAGTCTACTGGCATCTAGCGAGAGGATATTTGAATTCTTGAATGAACCAGAAGAAGAGCCGGATCCGGAACCAGCTAAAACTATTGAAAAAATTAAAGGTGAAGTAGAATTTCATAATGTCAATTTCGGATACTTTGAGGACAAACCAATAATTAAGAATTTTTCAGTAAAAGTTAAGCCCGGTATGAATGTGGCTATAGTCGGACCAACTGGTGCTGGTAAAACTACTTTGATTAATCTATTAATGAGATTTTATGATCCTACTTCTGGATATATAACTATAGACGGTGTGCCGACCAAGGAAATGAAGCGCGCGGATGTACGAAAATTATTCGGTATGGTGCTTCAGGATACCTGGTTATTTAACGGAACAGTGGAAGAAAATTTGCGTTATGGCAATCAGTCTGCAACGCTAGGAGATATCATGCGCGCCACAAAAGCAAGCAATGTGTACCACGTGATTGAAGCTTTGCCAAAAACTTATCACTCGGAAATTTCAGAAGATTCTGATAATATTTCGGCTGGGGAAAAACAATTAATCACTATTGCTAGGGCTATGGTGGCGAATCCGCCAATGATGATACTTGATGAGGCAACATCAAACGTAGACACTCGCACAGAGCAACTCATTCAAGATTCGTTTGAAAAATTGACTCACGGAAGAACTTCCTTCGTAATTGCGCACAGATTGTCCACGATTCGCAATTCGGATCTAATCTTGGTGGTGCGTGATGGAAATATAGTAGAGCAAGGGAACCATGAAGAATTACTAAAAGCCGGTGGGTTCTATGCGGAATTATACAATTCGCAATTTTCGGATAATTAAATAATTACAATAAACCTTACTATTAATCCGTATTGAGCGAAACACGAATTAATAGTAGGGTTTATTGTAGTTCTTTTTTTATTTCTTCAAAAATTTCTTCAATAGTTCCAGAAGCATCAATAATTTTTAGGTTGAATTCTTTGGCGATTTTTGGGTAGGCAGAATTGACTTTTTGTTGGAACTCACTAGGCTTAGCTTCAAAGGTTTCCATGGCTTTGCCGCGACCTTTTTGGCGCTCTAAACGAACTTCGTCAGACACTGTAAGTATGAACCCAAAATCTGGGTCGAAATACTTTTCTGGTAAAAGGTCTTTTGTTAATCGAATAATTTTACTGCGTGATACGCCTTCTCCGTAACCCTGGTAGGCCAAAGTAGACCAATAATTGCGGGCGGAAATCACTACACCACCTCGTTTCAATACTGGCTCGGCGATTTTTTTCCATAGCTCTACCCGGGCCGCTGTGAACAATAATACATTCGTGAGTGGCTCTAGGTCGTATCCACGCACTAAAATCATATCATGCAGGTCATGGGCCTGAGGAATGTCACCATCTGGTTCGTCCATCACTACGACTTCTTTGTTCTGCTTTTTGAAATATTCTTCTAGAAGGCGGGCTTGAGTAGATTTGCCAGTACCATCTTGGCCTTCAATGACGATATACATTTATCTTTCCTCCAAATATTTTTCATAGCAAGCAGGGCAAAGTGCACGATATTCAACTTTGCTGGTGCCATCGATTAAAATGTCTGGGCCATCAGCCACTAATTTACCGTTTAAAAACCTGGCATTATAAGTAGCTTTGTGGCCACATTCGCAAATAGTCTTAATCTCTTCTATATTGTGAGCGATCTGGAGCAGCCTGGTGGCGCCCTCAAAACCGCCATCCTCACGACGGAAGTTGAGCCTTAAACCATAAGCCATCACTGGAATGCCGAGCTTAATAGTGATTAGCATCAACTCGTCCGCTTGTTTTGGAGTTAAAAATTGAGCCTCGTCAACCAATACACAATTCACATCTTTATATTCGTCGGAAATTTTCTGAAATAAATCTGTGTTTCGGTCGAAGCAAAAATCCGTTTCGCGCTCTGGCCCAATACGGGTTAAAAGCTTAGTGCCGTTTTTGGTATCGGTCGCTGGTTTGATTACGCAAACTTTATGTCCACGCTCTTCATAATTAAAAGCAACTTGCAAGAGTTGCATCGTTTTACCACACCCCATTGCGCCGTATCTAAAATATAATTTAGCCATGCTATAATCATTATAACATGCACGAGAGTTGGAAGCCGTTTTTGAAATCAGAATTCGATAAACCGTATTTCAAAGAGTTGTCGGAGTTTTTGCATGCGGAGTACGAAACTAAAACAATTTTTCCTAAAAAATCTTTAGTGTTTTCGGCGTTTGCGACAGATTTGAATGAGGTGAAGGTGGTAATACTTGGACAAGACCCTTATCACACTCCTGGAGCAGCAGAGGGCTTAGCTTTTTCGGTGCCAAATTCGCAACCGATTCCGCCATCATTAATTAATATATATAAAGAAATCGACGATGATATCGGGCATCATAATAACAAAACTGGCAGTCTAAGGAATTGGCAAAAACAAGGAGTATTATTATTGAACACAGTCCTAACCGTGGAGGCTCATAAAGCTGGCTCGCACCGCGGTAAAGGTTGGGAAATTTTTACTACGGAAGTCATTAAATATTTAAACGAAGCCAGGCCGCATTTAGTTTTTATCTTGTGGGGTAGAGACGCAAGAAACAAAAAACCTTTAATCGATAGTAGCAAACACTTAATACTAGAATCTCCTCATCCGTCGCCATTGTCTGCTTATGCGGGATTTTTTGGTAGCAAACCATTTTCAAAATGTAATAAATTTTTAAAAGAAAACAATATGGAACCAATTGAATGGTAATTCTGGGCAGGGTCTACCGGATCCTAAACCCACTTTACTAATCTAGCATATTCTTCAGAATCTTTTGGATAAGAATCTAAGATATCCTCAATGTAAGTTTTGCCGTTTGATAAATTAAGAGTTTTAACTTGAGGCATAGATGCTAGCATACGTACCACGGCTTCGTCTGTATCAATGTTTGTCATAGATTTTTTGGGATCGGTGGAATGTGAATGAACGCGAAGTTCTTTGTAAACAAATCGCGTAATCCCAGCTTGAAGACAATACTTCAAACAATTATCACAAGTTGCAACGCGATTATAAATGGTGCAGCCATGTAAATCTTCGTGTGAAAACAAAATCGCATTCATTTCGGAATGAATCGCGAAATAATATTTCATTGGACGCTCGCTTAAAGTCATTTTAGACTCGTCGGCGCCTTGGATCATACCATTATAACCAAGTGAAACTACACGCTTTTTGGGGTCCACAATTACACAACCCATTTTGGATGATGGGTCTTTGCTTTTAAGCGCAACCGTTTCGGCAATTTTCATGAAATACTCATCCCACTCGCGTTGTTTTTGCTCCATAGTTCCTCCAATTTACCCCTATTATAGCATGAATTAAAAAGTGGGGGTTGAAATTTATAACTATTCGTGACTATAATCCCGCAATAAAATTTAATGGGAGAAATTTATGTCAAAAAAACTGCGAGAAAAATTTGGCAAATCGCACAAGCTAAAAGTCAGAAAAATTAAAGTCAGATATTTAATGTTGGTTATGGTTCTGGCCGGAATGATGATTCCGAAAGTCCCGGCACAGGCCGAAAGTTGTCCAGACGTACGTATAGTTTTTGCGCGTGGCTCTGGCGGAGAGCATTATAATACCAACGATTATCTAGAATTTAAAAATACGATTGAAAATAAACTTGCGACTATTGATTTAAGCTATGAGTTCATCGACCTGGATTATCCAGCAGTCGGGGTAGGTTTAGATAATCTTGACGTTACAATTGGTGCATTCTTTGGATCGGGCGATGCATATGAGTTTGGCGAAAGCGTAGATACCGGCGTAAAAAATCTTACCAGAATAATAAACAATGATTCTTGCAAAAATACTAAGTACGTACTCGGTGGATATTCGCAAGGCGCTATGGTGGTGTCAAAATCTTTGGGGAGTTTGAATGCAGATAAAATCATCTACGCAGCAACTTTTGGTGACCCAAAAATTTATCTACCCGAAGGGAGAGGAATAATGCCGGCGGCCTGTAGAGGAGAAAATTTATCCGACTATCGCATGTATGTACCAGATTGCCAAGCATATAAAGGCTTACTTGGTGCATATGAGCCATACGAGCCGGAATCACTAATCGGCAAGGTCGGTACTTGGTGTAATAAAAAAGATATATTCTGTAGTTCGCATATTAGCGTAAGTGATCATGTTGCCTATGCTTCTGATGCCTTATATGAGGATGCCTCTAGGGTGATATTCGATAAAATCACGAAACAGTTTGGTATTGAGAATCACATATCGTCACCACACGATACGGCGATTTTGATTGATTCGACCGGTTCGATGCATAGCATGATAAATAAATACAAAGAAGAAGCTTTTAGACTAGCAAAAGAAACCCTGGATGCTGGTGGACGGGTGGCCCTGTATGATTATCGTGACCTAAGCGATCCTTACACGCCAGTAGAACATTGTAATTTTGAAACATGTACATTGGAAATTTTTCAAAGCGAGTTGGATGAAATTAATGTTGATGGCGGCGGAGACACACCGGAATCTTTGCTCTCAGCTTCTTTTTATGTAATGGGTAGTTTGAATTGGAAATACGGCTCGACAAAATCCTTGGTCGTATTAACGGACGCGAATTTTCTTTCACCAGATCGTGATGGTATGACTTTTGATGAAGTAGTGAGGCTTAGTAAGGTAATAGACCCAGTAAATTTCTACATAATTACTAATAATAAATACGGTGATAGCTACGCTGAACTGGCAGAACAAACTGGAGGCATGGTTGTAACAAACTTAAATGAATTAAATCTATTGACTGATTATATTATCGAACGCTACGATAGTTTGCCGAGAGTTGAAGAATCTGATTCAGTAGACTTACCCTACCTAGAAATTGAAAAGATTGAGCGCATAAGTAATACTGATGTGCGTGTGAAATTTAATACTGATGGAACTAAGACTTTAGTTTTACTAAATGGCGTTTTACTTGGAGTAACTGACGAAAAGGAAATTACAATCAGCGGTCTAAATAGTGAGTTAGAAAATGATTTGATGTTGGCACCACTAAATGAAACCCATCATGGTGATGGCGTAAATCTCAATCTAGATAGTTATGGGTATATTGAAGTATCCAACGGAGTTGTTTCTATGCCAAAAGCGCCAAACACCGGGAAACTTAATTAGAACTAAGGTGATAATGGTCACCATACTCACATTTATAAACAGTTAGCGGGTTAGAGTTGTGGTCATATTCTGCAACTCTAGCCGCCAACTCTGCTTCTTCGCGTGTTTTATAAATAATTTTGTGATTATCGCCAACCCAACAACGCTCTGGTTCGTATATTTTAGCTTGTTTTAGGTGTTTATGTCTATTAGCCATGTCTTTTCATTATAGCATAAACTTATTAAAAAGTCAATATATACAGTGGTGGTTGTTTTTATGCTAATTTTATGTTATAATTTCTCTTATGACTTTAGATAAAAACAAAATTAGAAATGTCGCGATCATTGCTCACGTAGACCATGGCAAAACCACGTTAGTCGATGGCCTTTTAAAGCAGTCTCATACTTTTCGCGATAACCAAGCTGAGATGCAGCAAACCTTGATTATGGATTCTATGGACCAAGAACACGAACGTGGTATTACTATTACGGCTAAGCAAACCTGCGTATATTATGATGGTTATAAAATAAACATCATTGATACGCCTGGCCACGCAGATTTTTCTGGTGAAGTAGAGCGAACCTTAAATATGGCTGATGGCGTGTTCCTTATTGTAGATGCGCAAGAAGGACCGATGCCGCAAACAAAGTTCGTTTTACAGAAGGCTCTGGAATTAAATTTAAAGCCCGTGGTTATTATTAATAAAATTGATAAACCAGCAGCAAGAATTGATGAAGTAAAAGACGAGATCGAAAGTTTATTTTTGGAACTTGCAACCGACGAATCGCAATTGTTTTATCCAATTTATTATGCAATTGCACGCGAAGGTCGTGCAGGTAAGACTACTGAGCTAGACGACGATCTACATGTGATTTTCGAGTCAATCATTAATGACATACCGGCACCAGATGTAGATTCAGATAATAATTCGGCTCAACTTCTTGTAGCAGCATTAGCGGCAGATAATTATCTTGGTAAATATTGTATTGGTAAGATTTTCCGTGGAAAACTTAAAAAAGGCCAAACTGTAAAAATCTTGCAGAAAATCTTTAATTCATCATTTGAGGACCGTAAGCTTGGGCGAGCGCCTTCGAGCGTGTCCGAAAATGATGAATTAAGGATTATAAATAGTAAGATTGACCAGATTTTTTCTTACAAGGGTCTTGCAAAAGAAGAAGTACCCGAAGCTACTGCTGGCGATATTGTTGCTATTACTGGCATCTCCGAAGCGAATATTGGGGATACGATTGCTACTGGCGACAACCCAGAAGCTTTGCCTACAATCGAACTCGAAGCGCCGACACTGTCGATCTATATTGGCCCAAACACCTCACCATTAAAAGGGCGTGAAGGCGAATTTACGACTTCACGACAAATTGCGGAAAGATTAGAAAAGGAACTAGAAACTAATATTGCCTTAAAAATTCAACCGGATGGTTTGGGCTATAAAGTTTCTGGACGCGGAGAATTACATTTGTCAGTACTAATAGAAACTATGCGCCGTGAAGGTTATGAGCTCGAAGCGGGGCGTCCAGAAGTAGTTTATAAGGAAATTAATGGCGTAAAGTGTGAGCCAATGGAAGACCTCACTATAGAAGTATCGCCAGAATTTGTCGGCGCTGTTTCGCAAGAACTTGGCATACGAAAAGCAGAATTAATTTCGCAAGAAATCACAACTACAGGGTCAACACGTTTCGTGTATAAAATTTCTACAGCGGCCTTGATAGGTCTCAGAAACAATCTACTTACCGAAACCAAAGGTACCGTAATAATGTCTAGTATTCCAAGTGGTTATAAACCAGCTGATTCTAAATATAAACCAGAGCGAAATGGTGCTTTGGTGTCGTTTGAAACTGGTGTTTCGACCGCCTATGCTTTGGATGCAGCGCAAGCTCGTGGAACATTATATATCCCACCACAAGTTCCAGTGTATCAAGGTATGATCGTGGGATTATCTAATAAAAAGGATGATTTAGATATCAATGTTTGTCGTGAAAAACAATTAACCAACATGCGTACCCATGCGTCTGATGGAGCAATTCAATTAACACCATATACCCAATTATCACTAGAGCAATGTTTAGATTTCTTGCTAGACGATGAGCTTTTGGAAGTCACGCCAAAATCCTTGCGCCTTCGCAAACGACAGCTCGATCCAATTAAGCGAAAGAGGGAAAATCGTGCTAATTGACACGCATTGTCATCTACATGATCGGGAGTTCTTTTCAGAAGAACAAGCCGAAGAAATGCTTAGACGTGCGCACGAAAAAGGCGTAGAAAAAATTATTTGTATTGGTACAAGCCATGAAGACTCCATGGCGGCGGCGGAGTTTGCGTCAAAACATAAAAATGTTTACTGGACGTATGGCATACATCCGGA
This sequence comes from Candidatus Saccharibacteria bacterium UBA3218, assembly GCA_002363125.1. GTDB lineage: Bacteria > Patescibacteriota > Saccharimonadia > Saccharimonadales > Saccharimonadaceae > Nanosyncoccus. Next base: position 55,616 of record DEWE01000009.1, read on the forward strand.
GCTGGCAACCGATAAACTTTGTTTTGAGTCGCTCCGAAATACCCAGAATCGAAGTTCATTGGTTGCCATTGGCGAAGTAGGTCTAGATTATCATTACGATGGTTATGATCGTGAAGCGCAAATTCGATTGTTTGAAGAGATGCTGCAGCTAGCTACCGATAATAATCTACCATTATCTTTTCATGTGCGCGAGGCATTTGATGATTTCTTCCCAGTAGTAACGAATTTTCCAAAAATTCGTGGCGTGGTACATAGCTTTTCGGATAGCAAAAAGAAATTAAAACGAATTCTAAGTGAGACAGATTTTTATGTCGGCGTAAACGGACTTGCCACTTATTCGACTTTACCACTACCGCCACTAGATAGAATCGTCTTAGAAACTGACGCCCCTTTCTTGACTCCAGAGCCATTTCGTGGTATAATTAACGAACCGGCCTATGTTTCGGCTGTAGCGAAGTGGCTAAGCGAAAAACTCGGTCTAGACTATCAAATTATAGAGAGGGAGACAACGAAAAATGCAGAACAAATCTTCGACATTCATAATCCCATCCTTTGCAAAACGCGAAGTCTATAATTTTGATACTACCAAAGAAACTTTGGAAATCTACGAAGAGCTCAATGCTATAGCGGAGGAGATTGAAAAATGTCGATCAAGAAATTTTTAAGGAATCCTTTTTCTGTAGAACAAACTTATAGAAATAAGTTGAGTTTAGATGATTTAATAAACGCCGAGTCGGAACTCGGCAGAACTCTTTTTGGCCCAATACCAGTTGGACATCAGAGAGAATTTTTCGAGTCTAAGAAAAATGTTTGGATTTGGCACGAAAGCTGGACCGACCAATTTGGTCAATTACAAGGTATGACCATAAGGTATGAGGTTCGTCCAACTGGAGTTTTTAAAAAATCCGTAGGTGGAAAATATAAAAAGATCGAAGGGAAAGAATTAAATAATTTCCGTCAAGCGGCGCACGAATATCTAAATCTTGTCAAGACAAAGCTTTATTGCTAAAATGTGCTTATGAATAAAAAGCGCATTTTCTCAATTATAATATTTGTTATCGGAATCCTCACACTCATTGCTGGTGTGGTATTTTTAATAATTAAGTTGGTTTCAGGCCCAGCTGTAAATGATGGAAATTATTTGGTGTCGATCGGAAAATGGCAAGAGGAAGACGCGTCTGGCGTAATATGGAATTTTTCTGAAATTGGTAAAGGTACACTAACCACAAATAATCATCTAAATGATTATGAATTTCAGTGGTCTATAGAGGATGGTAAACTCAAGATTGAAACTGATTGGCTGTATACGATAAATGATGAATTCGAATATACTCTAAATCAGAGTGACAATGTATTAGTTATTCAAAAAGACACTGAAGAAATTAAATTCATTCCAGTTAGCGAAGAAAACGAAGTTGACCCTACTAATTAATATCAATTTCTGTGCCACAGGTGGCGTTAATACCGAGATTTGATAACACTATCATCTCGTCGTCTGGTATCATGTGGGTGGCGTGAAACTCAGCACCGCTAAGCTTACTTAAATTATCCAATGCTTTTTTGACTACTGGATTGGTAGTTGAACAGATAGAAAGCGCAATTAGGACTTCGCCAAATTTAAGATAACTCTCTTTAAAGTTTGAGGTCTTATTTTTGATTTCCAGGATTGGCTCAAGTACGGCAGGAGAAATTAAATCTATGTCGTCTGGGATTTTGGAAATAGTTTTGATAGCATTAATCATCGTACTAGAAATTGGCGACAAATAACCAGTTTTACGACCAACAACATATTTCTTGCCAACTTTAATACAGGCACTTGGAAGATTGCCAGATTTTTCACGCTTTTTGGTGGCTTCTTCTGCTACGATACGATCTTTTTCGGATATATCTAATTCATTCATGAGCAACTTAATGCGCTCTGGTACCACTTCGTCGACTGCACCTTTTTTGAAATCGACTAGGGCGCGGTAGTAGCGGCGGACGATTTCGTCTTTGGCGGCACGTTGCACGGCTTTATCGTCGGTAATGCATTTTCCGATGACGTTGACACCCATATCGGTTGGCGAGAAATATACACTTTCGCCGTTAATGCGTGTTAAAATTTCTTTAAGCACAGGGAAAGTCTCAAGATCGCGATTGTAATTTACAGCTGGAACTCCATATTTTTCTAGGTGGAAGTAGTCGATCATATTTATATCGCCAAGATCGGCAGTGGCGGCTTCGTAGGCAATATTGACTGGGTGCTTTAGTGGCAAATCCCAAACCGGGAAAGTTTCAAACTTGGCATAACCTACTTTTTTGCCACGTTTTGATTCGTGATAAAGTTGCGAAAGTGCCGTAGCGAGCTTACCGGAACATGGCCCTGGAGCCGAAACAACTACGAGTGGCTTAGTAGTCTCGATATACGGGTTTGCACCATAGCCTTCTTCGGAAACAATAGTGTCAACGTCTGTAGGATAACCCTTGGTAAAAGTATGGAAGTATGGTTTTACGTGATAATCTTCCAGTTTTCTGGCAAAATCTTGAGCTTTTTTCTGGCCTTCGAAGAGTGTAATAACTACCGAACTCACAGTAATACCTTTTGAGCGCAAAAATTCAATCAAACGCAAAACTTCGGTTTCATAAGAAATCATGTGGTCGGCGCGGATTTTGGATTTTTCGATCGCGTTAGCATTGATACACAAAATAACCTCAGCGTCGTCTTTAAATTCTTGAAGGAGACGAATCTTGAGGTCTGGGAGGAATCCGGGGAGGGTTCTAGCCGCATGCTGATCATCTATCAGCTTACCGCCAAACTCTAGGTAGAGTTTATCGAACATTTTAATACGTTCTTTGATTTTCTTTTTCTGGATTTTTAAGTATTTTTCAGCATCAAAACACTTTTTCACCGAGACCTCCTTATTATTCTTTTATTTTACCACAAAATAATATATGGTAAAATTAAAGACATAAGCTCTATGTAATTTAGAAAGGATTTTTATGAACGAAAAACCTGATGACACGTCAAGCCTTATCAATTCGATGCCGAAAGCTACAATCGCTGAGGCGCCGACTCAGGAGAATGATAGTATAATAACTCAGACCAAGAAAGAAAAAACGAAATTAAAAATAATAATAGGCGCTATTATAGCAGTATTATTAATTGCCATTGCTGGTATTATAGTCTTTCTTAATAGAAAGACTAATGATAGCACTAGTGATAATACTGCTGATATTGAATTGCCGTTCAAAAAAATATCTGAGGGCATTAATTCTGAATTGAATGGGACATATGCTTTCGTTACATATAAAAATACAGATGAGACCCTTACAATTTATGCCTTAAAAATGGGCAATGATTTGGTGAAACTAGCAACTACCGAACATAGTGATTGGAAGAATGAAATTAATAACTTATTTTATTTGGACGGAAAAGTGTGGTTTAATGATGGTGAAGACATTATAAATAGTATTGATTTGACTAAAAAAACCAAAGAGTACGATATAAAAAGATATAGATTCCTAGAGGGATATATCACAGATGATGATTGGTTCTATGTGAAAAATAATAATATATACTATTTTAATGATTCAGCTTTAAGAATATGTGATTTACGAACAGAAAAATGCGAAGCTAGATTTTTGGACAAGCTCCAACAAGGCTGGGACTTAGAGTTAGATGGAAAAACTATTTATACTACCAATAAAAATGTATATATAGACGATAATATGATCTTCTATCTAGTTGCCTCGGATGGTGAAAGTATTTACAAAATAGACGCCAACGATACATATAATTATCATGAGCTTGTAATGCTTAATTATCAAAAGATCGACCAACTACCATCTGATGCCCGCTTGATAGCTTCTGAACAAATTCTCGAAAATTCGAAATATAAAATAGATTATAAATATAATGAGGATGAGATACTTATAAACTCTAAAAATGTAAAGGAATTAGAAGGTTTAGTCCCAATAACTTTATTGCCAGACAATATTCTTATGCTGCAAGATTTTAGCTCCATTTCCAATGAAGCTAAATTTTATGACCTAAATAATAACAAGTTTGTTGAGGATTTGTTTGATTTTAGAGCGTCTATTGGCGATCGAATTTGGTTCGTATTGTAAAACCACAAGAGCTCTTCAATTTTAGAAGAATCGTGTTATATAGAAAGGATCTTATGGACGAAAATCATAATGAGACATCAAATCTTGCTAATCTGGCACAGATAACTGCGCCCGCCCAAGAGTATAATTCGATAAATAGCAATATGGTTATAAAACCAACTAAAAAGAAAAAAACTGGTCTTATCGTCTCAATATTAGTAATTTTGTTAATACTTCTTGGATACGGTGTTTTTAGACTTTCCGTAAGTCATAATGCGGAAACAATCGAAGAGGAAATAATTAGTGAGTTATCGCAAAGATACGATAAAGACTTCGAGATTATTAGATTAAGACATGAATTTAATGGGCAAGACACCTATTATCGTGCTATATGTAAGGAAAAAAATGATAGCAGAACGTTTACGGTTTATTATAACCCAGATGAAGAAAATTCATTAATAGACGAATATATAAATATGGCTATTAGTGACTCATATAGCACATATATCGCAGAAAGTAATGATGATATATTGTTTGCCCTTGTAGAAACTAATTTTAGTGGGGAGAGGCCAACATCAGCATGTTTAGAAGAGGGCGTAAAGTACTGTTTGGATCTCAACAACTATACAGCATCGACAAAAAACTACATTTTTATCAAAAACGATGTAGCTGATAAGGAAAACTTTGAAAAAAGCTTGATAGAATATAGCCTAGATTCAAATATTTATAACCAGGCAGTATATTTTATATATATTGATGAGGCGGATTATCAAGAAATAAAAGACAAATATAACGATGTGTATATACTAAGCGTAGATAGTGGTGTACCCCCATTAAAAGAAGATGACAAAATACGTCGTGTTACATATTGGTTAGTAAAACCAGAAGGTTTAAAGCCTGAATATTATAAAGTAGTGAAGTAATATTAAAAATATAAAATAAGTTTTATGTAAAATACAAAAAGCTCCGGAAAAATTATCCGAAGCTTTTTTGCAAATTACACACTTTTTCTTAATTTTTTAATAATTAATATGCTTACCGGCAAAAATGCAAAAACGGTAGCAAATAGTCCGTATTCCAACTTGATGTCGGCGACAAAACCGATCAACCAAACAACAGGAATATAGACTAGTTCAGCGACAACTTGCGCCAGTGACAACACGGACGTTTGTTCGCTAGGTTTAGTATATTTTTGAATCATTGGTCTGAGTGTAGCCGCAGTCCAACCTTGCGTAATACCCATTAGCCCGTATAGCCAGACCGTAAAGATATTTAAATTAATACCCATTCCGACCATGCTAATAGTTACGAGTATCATCGGAACAAGGAAAACTTGGCTATCTGTAAGCTTGTGGCCAAATCTGCCAGCCAGGTGCGCACCGACTATCGCCATCAACGCATTAAAGGCCCATACGAGAGACACAAGACTTAGCGGCACGCCAGCTTGCAAAAATAGCGGGGTGGCTATCCAAATGATCCCGTGAGTCATTTCGCGGCCAATGGCATAAGCAAAGATTCTGAGACGTAGAGGCTTGGTCTTTAATGCTGATCTAGCTATGCCTAGCATATCCTTAATCGGATTTTTATGGGTCGCAACCAACTTTTCGCTGTCGTCTTTAATAAAAATACTTATTATGCCACCAGCGAAGTGATTAATACAGGATAATCCGATAGCTAGGCGTAAGTCTATGGCGCCAATTGGGCCACCTAATGCTAAAAGAATCAGATTGCAAATTTGCTTGTAGCACTCTAGTCTAGCGGTTTTGGTTTTTAGGATTTTGCTCTCCGATTTGTTCGTAGCCTTGGCTAATTTATCGGAAAAATGTTTGAGCAAACTCTGGTCCACACCATCACTTAAAGCCGACATGATACCGACTAAACTTTCGCAAATTACTATACCAAGAAAGTTATTTGTAAAAGCATAGGCTATGAGCAAAAACCCGTGACCAAAGTCACCAATAACATTTGCCCATTTGCGGCCGAGTCGATCAGCAAGATATCCGGTCGGAACATTTAAAATCATGACGACGATCGTGAAGATAATTTGTGTCAATGAAATTTGCTCATTGTTGAGCCCGACCGAATTGAAGAATGGCGTGAACACTGACATAGCCATCAACCCAGCAGTGACAGCAGATTCAGACATCACGAGGTAGAGATTTCTTTTGATACCAGAAATCTCTGAAGTGTTTTTCTTCATATACTATAGACTCCTTTCTTTAGTGTGTTAATTTGCTAGCCGCGACGCGTTTCTGGTTCGTGTGCGGCTAGATAAATCCCGAAACGTTTGCTTCGGGATTTATCTAGTTTTTCTTGTAATAGTTTATTCTTAAGCTGTAATTTTGGATAACTCCCGCGCACGAAATACGAATGACAAACCAAGACCTTTAATAGCGGCCCATGACATTGTATTAAACTCGTGTACGGAAATATATCTACACATAGTTCTGAATATAGCATAATTTCGTACAAAATGCAAGAGCTTTTTGAAACCATGAAAATATGTTATAATATGCATTATGATATATCTAGATCACGCGGCTGCGACGCCTGTATCGCAAAAGGTTCTTCAGGCGATGAAACCGTATTTTACGGATGATTTTTTTAATCCATCCGCGGCGTATTTACCAGCCAAAAAAGTAGCGGCAGATTATGAAACTGCAAAAGGAACAATAGCACACGCAATTGGCGCCAAAGCGAATGATCTAGTGATTACTGGTGGAGCGACCGAAGCGAATAATCTTGCGTTTACAGCATTGGAAACAGAACTCAAACTCCACTCGGGGCCGCATCGCTCGCTCCCGTCGCCACGGGGCTCGCGCGCTATCTCTCGCGCTGCCGCGCTCCGAAATACCCCGAGTTGGAGTGTGAATTCTGTTTTATACCTGGAAACGGAGCATGATTCGATTCGGGCGGTGGCACAAAAATATAGTGGAATTGCTATTAAAGTATTACCAAACGGCTTGGTGGATTTAAAGGATTTAAAGTCTAAAATTACAGACGAAACAATATTGATATCTATGTCGCTAGTAAATAATGAAATTGGTACGATTCAGCCATTAGCTGAAGTCAGTGCTTTGGTTAAAAATATTAGAATAGACAGACTAAAACGGGGAATTGAGACGCCTATATATTTGCATTCCGATGCATCACAAGCTTTAAATTTACTAGACATAAATGTGGCGAGACTTGGCGTAGACATGATGACATTAAATGCTGCCAAAATCTATGGACCGAAAGGCGTAGGCGCTCTATACGTATCGCATGATGTAAAACTACAGCCAATTAGTGTGGGGGGCGGACAAGAACAAGGCCTTCGCTCTGGCACGGAAAATGTACCTGGAGTAATTGGTTTTGCCGAGGCAGTCTGTGAAGCAAAAGAGCATCTAAATGGTAATCGTAAAAAATATGCAAACTTTAAAAAGATTTTGCTATCAGAATTAGAGAATTACGAACTAATCAACAAAAAGCACTCTCTTGACAATTTTGTAGTTTTATGCTATAATGGTATAGATGCAGAGAGGTTAATCTATCTTCTTGAAGAACAAAATATATATGTCGCAACTGGCGCAGCTTGCGCTGCTTCTAAAGGTAAAAAATCACACGTGCTTAAAGCAATTGGGCTTTCTGATTCTCAAATTGCTGGATCCTTGCGTTTGACACTTGGTGAAACCAATTCTGAAGAGCAAATACACGAAGCAGCACGAATCATTAATTCTGTAGTGTCTAGTGAAAAGGAAAGGTTGAGAAATGGATAGCTCAATCGAGACAGTAAGACTCGGGCTAGCGCCCTGGAGCGCTGCCGAGAGTGAGCGATCCATTTCTCGCCCATTAGTTTTCGTTGGTATGTCTGGCGGAGTGGATTCGTCTGTTTCGGCAATGCTTTTAAAAGAGCATGGTTATAAAGTTGTCGGGGTTTATATGAAAAACTGGTCCAGAGACCTGCCTGGCATGAAATGTCCTTGGGCGGAAGATTTGGCCGATGCGAAACGCGTAGCAGTAAAACTAGGAATCGATTTTGAGGTTTGGGACTTTGAAGAAGCTTACCACGAAAAAGTAGTGGAGTATATGCTTGATGAATTTAAAAAAGGCAACACGCCAAACCCAGACATAATGTGTAATCAAGAAATAAAGTTTAAGTTGTTTTATGAGAAGGCGATGGAGCGTGGGGCTGATTTTATTGCGACTGGGCATTATGCGAGAATCATAGATGGCAAATTAGCTCGTGCCGTGGACGAGAATAAAGATCAAACTTACTTTCTTTATCGTATTTCGGAAGACGCTCTAAAACACACATTATTCCCGATTGGCGAAATGACTAAGCCAGAGGTGAAAAAGTTGGCAGAAAAAAATGGTTTACATAATGCCTACAAGAAAGAATCTATGGGCGTATGTTTTGTGGGTGAAGTTGGGATGAAAGATTTTCTTAAAGAATATATAGATATAAAACCAGGGGAAATTCGCGAAATCGAAAGCGAGAAAGTACTTGGCTATCATGAAGGCGCTATATTTTATACGATAGGGCAAAGGCATGGCTTGTATCTATCTGGCGTAGCTGGCGAAACTAATGACGGTATGCCGTATTATGTCGTCAAAAAAGATCTTGATAAAAATATTGTTTACGTATCAAAAAATCTAAATAACGAAAATATTTGGACGAAGGAACTAGTGTTGAAAGATGTCTTCATAAGGGGAGATGCAGTCCATTCGAGACATTTCGCTACCAACTGGGAGCGAGTTAACGAGGAGCCCCGTAACGCTCGCCCCTTGGGACGCGAACTGCCGGAGGCAAACGGGTGCGACGAAGCGTGTCGAGAATGGACTGTGTCGACCCGCCTAAGACATCGTGCGCCGCTAATTCAGGCCAAATTTGACGGTAAAAAATTGATTTTTGAATCTGAAATAAAAAGACCAGCTAGTGGCCAATCTGCAGTTTTATATGATGGCGAGGTATGCCTGGGTGGTGGTATTATTGCTTAGCATCAAAAAACGCCCCTTTGAAAGGGGCGTTTTTTATTCTTTAGGCATTCATTAATGCTAGGTTCGCAAAGAGTAAAGTTGCGGCGAGCACAGTCATAGAAATCACAAAGAACATATTAGACTTTTGACCACGCTGATATTTTTGATACTTTACACTTTTACGACCGGATTTTTTGCAACCAGAACAAGTGGTTTTTTTAGCAGTTTTGGTTGCAGTTTTTTTCTTTGCTTGAGCCATATTTTTCCTTTTTTATAGTTCTTATGTTTAGAATACCATAGATTTACTAAGATTGCAATAGATGGTATAATTACTCCTATGGATGCAAACGAAGTTAGAAAAAAATTTTTGGAATTTCAAGTAAAAAAGGGTCACAAAATCATTCAACCGGCACCATTAGTGCTCGAAAACGACCCGACCACGCTTTTTACCGGTTCTGGAATGCAACCACTTTTGCCGTATTTGCTTGGTAAAGAGCACCCGGAAGGTACTAGGCTCACGGATTCACAGCCTTCTATGCGTTTGCAAGATATTGAGGATGTGGGCGACCCAAGACATACGACAGTTTTTGAAATGCTTGGCAACTGGTCGCTTGGGGATTATTTTAAAGAAGAGCAAATCCGCAATTTCTTTGAGTTTTTAACCAAAGAAGTCGGACTTGACCCAAACAAGATTTACGTGTCTTGTTTTATTGGTAACGAAAAATACAATATCCCAAAAGATACAGAAGCTGCCGAAATTTGGCAAAAGGTATTTGAGGAAGCTGGAGTGGAGGCAAAAATTGCTGAAATTGGGTCCGCCGCTAACGGAGACAAGCGGGGAATCAAGCCAGGTGAAAGAATCTTTTTCTACGATGACCACGAAAACTGGTGGAGCAGAGGCGGTGGTTGCGAAACCACGCCAATCGGTGATCCATGTGGACCAGATTCGGAAGTATTTTATGATTTTGGTGAAGAGCTACAGGATGAAGAAAAATATGGTTTAGCGCATCCAGCTAGTGACGGCGCTAGGTTCATGGAAATCGGCAACCAAGTTTTTATGCAATATCGTCGCAACGACGACGGCACATTTAGTGAACTCACTAAGAAAAACGTGGATTTCGGTGGAGGGTTGGAGCGTATCGCGGCTGCGGCAATTGGGTCTTTTGACGTGTTTAAGATTTCTTTAATGAAGCCTATCATCGATAAACTAGAAGAAATTTCTGGCAAGAAATATGAAAACAACACTGATGAAATGAGGGTGATCGCCGACCATATTCGTGGTGCGTATCTTTTGGCGGCACAAGGCTTAGCGCCATCTAACAAAACTCAGGGCTACGCTATGCGGCGCTTACTCAGACGCGCAATACTTCGTGCCTTGGATCTTGGGATTTCGGCGAATTTCCTATCCGAAATCGTACCGATTGTGGCTGAAAATTACAAAGAGTTGCCTGATTCAATTCTCACCCATCGCGAAAACGCACTCGATGTGCTTCTGAGAGAAGAAAATGCATTCCGAAAAACTTTGAACAAAGGATTAAAGGAACTTAGAAAAATTGCCCAGCAAAAGAATAACCGTTTATCTGGGGATGATTTGTTTAAGCTTCAGGATACGTATGGTTTTCCTCTAGAATTATCTATCGAGGAGTGTTATCGTGAGGGAATTGAACTGACAGAGAATTATCGCTCAGAATTTGAAGGTGCATTGAAAAAACAACGCGAGCGTTCACAAACCGCATCTAAAGGTATGTTTAAAGGTGGCTTGGAAGATCATGGCGAGCAAACTGTAAAATATCACACAGCCTGCCATCTGCTACTTGCGGCTTTGCAAAAGTTGGTTAATCCAAACATTATACAAAAAGGTTCCAATATTACAGCAGATCGCGTGCGTTTTGATTTTAATCTGGATCACAAAATGACGCCAGAAGAAATCTCTGCAGTAGAAAAACAAGTAAATGAATGGATCGAGGCAGATCTTCCGGTAGTATTTGATGAATATGATAAAACTTACGCTCGTGATACATTGAAAGCACATGGCCAATTCTGGGATAAATATCCAGAAGTCTTAAAAGTTTATACAATTGGTGATTTTAATAACCCAATTTCACGCGAGGTTTGTGGTGGCCCACACGTAGAGCATACTGGTGTGCTTGGAAAATTTAAAATTACTAAGGAAGAATCTTCTTCGGCTGGCGTGAGGCGCATAAAAGCTGTACTAGAATAAAATTAAGCGTAGCTTAAAGGCTACGCTTAATTTTGATGTTCTTTGAGTTTAATTAAAGTCTACACGGTGGCTTCTATTCTTTGTAAAATGAACCATTAGGCTGATAATCGCGATAGTCAATGGAATAACGGCAAACATGGATAAGACGAAACTATTGTCTTTCGTATTTCCACCAGTATCTGAAGCTTTTGGGGTTTTCTTTTTCTCTTCTTTAGAATCATTCGTAGTATCATCTGCCGTATCGGGAACCGGAGTATCATCTGGAATAACATCTTCATCATCAGGATCAACATCATCCTCATCGGTAATGATTGCATTTTTCGCAGCGGATCCATTTAGGGCTAAATAATATACATACTCCTGCCACACACCACTATAGTCAGTAAATTCCATTTTAACCGATAAATCTTCCGGATGAAGGTTCATATTATTACCTATTATTATATTCTTATCATTTTCATCATTATATATAATTTCTGCAACTCCATACCTTGAATCAATAATGGTAGTGCCGCCAGAAAACTCTATGAAAGAATCATCGCTGGCGCCTTCGGCGTCTCCTACATATATGCCAGTGTCTACATTATCTATAGTTAATTTTCCGCCAGAAATTATAAAATGGCCATCGGATCCGAAAGTGCCATAAAGATCCGTAAGCTGTATACCAAATTGTCCGCCGTGAATATTAATTTCTCCACCATTTATTTTCATATTATTAAAAGTCATGGCAGAGCCAAGATTTATAGAGTCTGCATTAATTGTCAGCTTTCCACTATTTACCGTAAGATTTTTGGTCATTGTCACCATAGAAGAGAATGATCCGAAAACTTCCGTAGATCCACCGTTTATCGTAATGTTATTGCCCCGCATTGCCGTATCGCAATTAAGCCTAAGTGTACCAGAATTAATTGTTATATCCCCTCTTGCTGAATTAGCCGTCCAACTACTATCAGCTATAAGGCACGCCTTGGTTGGGGCAGTCAGATCTAAAGTGGCATAATCTATGATTATATTATTGGCACGCACAACGGTACCGGAATTCTTGAAACCATCTAGACTTTCTCTGTTAATCTTCAAGATACCCTTTCCAGTAATGGTTAGCTCTGCTGTTCCAGCATTAATGCCTTGCGGAATTTGATTTGAGTCTAGAGTATTCATACTAATAGTATTTTCGCCCTGAAGAGAAATGATAATACTTTCTAGATTAGATACTTTAATATCGTCGCCATGGAAATTATTAAGCGTAATTGTGTTTGTTATAGAATCATAACTGGCTGTACCATCTACACTAGCTTTGGTGCCACTAGCTACGTATAAATTTTCAGATCCATTATTGATAGTAATCTGTGGGTCTGCAGCATATACGCCTGTACTAGCAAAAAATGAAGCCACAAAACCAATACCAGCCAAAATAGCCATTTTCGTGTTTTTGTTTTTCATTTTATTTCCTTGTTTATTTTTGTATAACCTTTATGGTTATAATTGTACCCCCCCCCCCCC
>DEWE01000009.1:68420-132586 GCA_002363125.1 Candidatus Saccharibacteria bacterium UBA3218
CCCCCCCCCCCAGAAAAAATCAAGGCTAATTTTGGAGAAGTTTTGCGATTTTGGCTTTGAGCTTGTTTTCTTCTGGAGCGCCAGCTAGTGTGTCCACTCCCACACGGAGAAGCCCAATAGCCGTAGCAAAGGAATGATCTAGATGGTCCTCCTCACCAATGATTAAATCTGGCAATTCATTAACATCCATCAAATGAATCGTCGGGCGACGCGAAAATGGTAGATTTCGATACCAATCCGAAACCGCAAGGGTTTCTTGGAGCATAGATAGACTTGCACCGCCGCCACAAAGCAAAACATTGCGCGGGAGGCTACTGAGTGCGTCAAATTCCTCTAGAGCTACCTCTACGCCTGTCAACCAAACACTAAGGTTGCGAGAAATAGCAGATTCAACCTTTGCTTTTATATGGTCGTCTAATTTACCGGTGTCAAAATCTAGTTTGTAACGTTCGGCAGTATCAGTATCTACGCCGAGTGATTCGGCTATTTGGTGGGTAAAGCTTTTGCCGCCGATTGAAAACATCTTGGTGCCTTCTACGCCACCGTCTTCCACTACGGCAACATCTGTAGTGCCACCACCAATATCCATTACCACGCTAGAGAAGTTTGATTCTAGGTCGTCACCAAGACAAGCCCTGCAAACCGCAAACGGCTCCACCGCTACAGTAAGCAGATCTAGATTTAGCTCTGCACAAACCTTTTCGATGGCGGCAATATGAATAAGTGGGGCAAAAGCCGTATAGAATTGAATTACCACGTCGGACCCTTTAAATCCTACTGGATTAGAAATTCTATAGCCATCGATTGTAAGAGAAACAATGGCCGAATTAATAAGTCTAATCTCTACATTTTTATTGCCAGTCTCTAGAGCGACAGTTTTTTTGGCAACATCACCGGATTTTTCCTGAACTTTTTTGATGATATTATTCATCTCGGATTCGGTAATTGGTTTGTTGGGATTTTTGCGGCTATAACGAACTGTAGTGGTATTTCCTTTGACAAGTTCGCCAGCAACACCTACAACGGTAAGATTGGCGCGCTCGCCGGCTTGTTTTTCTACGTCTACTAAAGCTTCTTCACAAACCGAAACCACGGCAGGGATATCAGCCACAGCGCCAGCGTACATATTGCCGTCTAATTGTTTGGCCTTGCCGACACCCAAAATTTCTAGCTTGCCTTTTTTGCCTGGGCGAGCCAAAATCGCTTTGACGAATTCGGTACCAATATCAAGAGCCAGGATAGTACTCATGGTTTAATTATAACACATTTACCTGGAGCTAAGCCAGTAAGCTGATATTTACCAAATTGGGTACGATGGAGGGCGGTGACTTTATAGCCAAGTGCAGCGAAAGTACGGCGGATTTGACGATTGCGACCTTCAGTAAGCTTAACAATATAGGAATCTTCAGATACCGTCTTTCTCGGGTCGCGTCGCTCACGCCCGTTTGCCTTCGGCAATTCGTTCCGAGCGCCACGGGGCGAGCGCGCTAAATCTCGCCCTGCCGGGCTCCGAAATCCCCTCGAAAGAGGTATCTTAAGATTTCTTATAACCGTGAACTTACTTGGGCCATCATCTAACATTACGCCGTAGTCGGAGATCATTTGTTGATGAAGTGGCTCCAAGGGTCTATCAAGTTCCACTTCGTAAATTTTTTCCTTATGAAACCTTGGGTGGGTCATCTGGAAGGCAAAATTACCATCATTCGTTAATAGAATTAAACCAGAGCTGTCTTTATCTAGGCGGCCGACGGTCTTTAATTTGCGGTACTGCCTTGGTAATAATTCGTATAGAGTTGGAGTTTTGCCTTGAGCGCGACGCGAACAAACATAGCCAACTGGCTTATTGAAGGCAATATACAAGAAATCCGTCTCAAACGGTATTATCTTTCCATTATAACATACTTTATTATTTTTGTCAATTTTTTCCCCTATCTTTGCGGTTTTTCCGTCCACAGAAATACTGCCGACAGATATTAAATCGTCGGCTTCACGACGTGAAACGCCTAGGCGCTCAGCGAGAAATTTATTGAGCCGGAGCCCCTGGGATTGGTTGTCCATTGTCTACCTGAGCTGGCGCAGTAGCTAGATTATTTGGTGTAGTTTGAGTCTGTGGTTCTGGGGCAGGAGTGGGAGCGGGTGCTGGAGCTGCGCGATCTCCTAATACTTCATGGATGGTATTGACAACATCCTCAATGCCAACTTGGGATTTGACTAGATATTTATCGGCGCCAAGTCTCTCGCCGCGTTGACGCTGGTCTTCGCCAGAAAGCGCCGTCATCATAACGACTTTAATGCTGGAGGTTTCTGGAGTGGAACGCAAGATGTCTAACATATCAAAACCGGATATTTTTGGCATCATAACGTCCGATAAAATTAAATCTGGCTTTTCGCGGACCGCTACGGCAAGGGCTTCTTCGCCATCACCAGCCGAAACCACTTCATAGCCTTCGGCGGCAATACGAATTCCATAGATTTCACGTAGGTTTGCGTCGTCTTCGACTACCATTACTTTACTCATTGTTGTACTCCGTTTAAGTTGTTATTAATTTTTGGTGATGGTTGAACTATCGTGGATGGTGGTACTGGAGGAGAAACTGGTGTAGCTGGCGGGCTGGTGGAGGGCGGCGCAGGTTGAGCAGCGGGCATTTGTGGCAGCGGTTGAACTGGCTGAGGGGCCACTTGGGCTTGGGCTTGAGCTCTGGCTTGTTCGGCTTGAGCTCTGGCTTGTTCGGCTTGAATCTGTTCTTGCATTTGTTGGTTACGTACAACTATCATGCGTTTCTCATATTCATCACTGCTAATCCTAGGTAGGGAAACAAAGAAGGTGGAACCTTCGCCGAAGGCAGATTCTGCCCAGATGCGACCGCCCATAGCCTCGACGCGTTGTTTGGCAATATAAAGCCCGAGGCCAGTACCACCAATAGTGCGCGTATCGGAATTATCAGCACGATAGAATTTTTGGAAAATATGACCAAGATCTTCCGAAGAGATACCAATACCAGTATCAGTAACATTTATAAGTATCTTATCGCCATCACCACGAACATTGACATAAATTGAGCCCCCCTCTGGGGTGTACTTAATGGCATTACTAATTAAATTATCCATTATCTCACGCATAAAACTTGGGTCGATGAAACCATAAACCAATTGATTCATCTGGCGACTTTCGCCAAACGAAATCGAATTGTTGGAACCGAAAGTAAGGGAAAGATTCGCCTCTTTGGCACGACCAATATATTCATCGGTAATGGTTTTTACCAAGCCAATCATTTCAGCTGGTTCGAAATGTGGCTTTATTTTACCATCATCTAATTTGGTGACATCAAGCAAATCTTGGAATAATTTACCAAGGTGCTTTGAAGCCTTTTCTGCTGCTGAAAGATAGCCACGAGCGCGTTCATCTATAGTGGCGGTTTGAGGATTGAGTGCTAGAGAAAGGTAGCCATCGATGGTGGCTACTGGTGTACGCATCTCATGGGAAGCGGTAGAGATAAATTCGGTCTGTTCGCCTTCTTCGGCAAGTTCTTTTGCTATATTACGAAAAGTGATTATGAAATTTGCGTTACCAGCTAAAATAACAGATATACAAATTGGTACACGTTTATTTGATTTACTTGCGATTAAACAACATTGAAAGCCTTCTAACTGTTGCCCAGTTTTTATGGCTTGAATTAAAGGATTTTCGGCTTCTGACAATTCTCGTCCTTCTTTAGTCTCGATCCTAAGTAAAAGCCCGTAATCCAGGCCAGTGGCATTATTCGCCGAATTACATTCTGTCATTATGACGCCAGCTGGATTAATGAATTGGATTATGCCGTTTCTATCTGTAATAATCACGCCGTCATTGATGTTATTAAGCGCCATTTCGGCCAAACCAGTTTGATTGGCTGTCGGAATTTCGCTAGTTTTATTGCGCTTAAGTATACTCATCTGAATTTATTTTAACACAAGCTAAATAAAATGTGGTATATTTTAATTATGAATAAAGATGTGATTTATATTGAGCCCGAAGATGATATTACAGATATCATTTCTAAGATTGAAGGTTCCAAGGAAAAAATAGTTGCGCTAGTGCCACCAAAAAAGGCTGGCGTGTTTCGCAGCGTAGTGAATATAAAATTGATTTCTAAGGCCGGTGCTACTTCAGAAAAAACAGTAGTACTAGTAACTACTGATCCGTCTATTATCAAAATTGCTTCGGCTACAAAAATGCCAGTAACTAAAGATCTACAGACTCCTCCTGCCGTACCAAATGCAGATGTGGAAGTAGAAGAAGTGTCTAAAGAAGAAGTCGTGGAAGAACCAGAGGATGACGAAGAGGATGAAAAAGAGGAGAAAGAGGAAGAGGAGAAAGAAGAAAAGGAAACTCCAAAAGATAAGGAGAAAGAAAAGAAAATTAAGAAAGCAAAAAAGGTTGGCGAAAAAACTGGCAATCTAGTAATAGACTGGGTTAAATCACATAAGAAATTGACGATATTCGGTGGAGTCGGGGTTTTGTTGCTCATAATCTTTTTGATTTGGGCCTTTGCCATTGCCCCAGCAGCTACAGTGATAGTAGAAATCCAAACTGAGTCTAAGAATTTTGCCGAAAACGTGAATTTTACAACCAATGCCGCAGATGAGAATATTAAGGACGGGAAGCTTTATCTACAAGAGAAGAAGATAGAGTCCGTACAAGAGATAAAATTTGACGCTACTGGACAGAAAAATAAAGGCGAAAAAGCCAGTGGCAAATTAGATATCAGTGTGGTTTTTGCAGCATCTGGAACAATTTCAATTAACGCCGGAACTAAATTTACCATAAATGATTTGACCTACTTAGCAAACGAAAATACTAGTTTACAATGGGATGGTAACGAAGATAATTGTGAAAATGATAAGGGTAGGATCGTAGCAGGCAGAATTAGGTGTGAAGTTTCGGGCGTAGTAAGCGTTACGGCGTCGGAGGCTGGTACAAAATACAATATTGCACCATCGAGTTCTGGATGGAACACGATTTCTGGAATCAGTGTAGTATCTACAGAAGCGATGACTGGCGGCACGGATGATATAGTGACCGTAGTAGAACAATCTGATGTAGAAAAAGCCAAAGATCAACTAAAAACCTCAAACGAGAGCGAAAATAAGAAGAAATTATATGATGGCATAGATGATAATATGCTAATTATTGAATCTAGCTTTAAGCAAGAAACTTCTACTGCAGAGGCCACTCCGGCAGCTGGTGAAGAAGTAAAAGAGGGTGTCACTCCAGTGCTTAAAGCCACGACTACGGCCACTGTATATGTAGTAGAGAAAACAAAAGTAGAAGAATTTATTGCCGAAAAAGCTAAATTAAATGAAGATCAGAAAATTTATGAAATCAATAATCCTTTTATTGAGAATTTCGTAGCCACTGATGGCGGATTTACTGGCAGGTTAAAGACTAGCTATGCTGTGGGCCCGAAGGTAACAGAGAGTGAAATTGTTGATATCGTAAAAGGTAAAGGTATTGGCGACGTTCAGCATCAATTGAAAGATATTAATGGCATAGTATCTGTGACCATTAATCCGTCCTACCCATGGGTCAACACGATTCCTAATGACACAAATAAGATCACAATTGAATTAGAAATCAAAAAGAAAGAAAGCTAAATTAGAAGTTTAAAATGAAGATTTTATCCTTAGATGTAGGTGAAAAGCGCATCGGCGTGGCACGTGCTGATTCTGGAACTAGAATTGCAGTACCAGTTGGTGTCATAGAGGTTGATGGCTCTGAGTGGCAAGAAATTACACGCTTAGCAAAGCTTAATAGCACCAATTTCTTTGTTTTGGGTCTTCCTCGAAGCAACGAAGGAAACGAAACTAAACAGTCTGCTTACGTACGGCAGTTTGCAAAAACTCTCGTAGAAAAAATACCGGAGGCGAAGATTCGTTTTCAGGACGAATCGCTCACGTCAGTGGTTGCAGAGGAAAGATTAAAATCTCGTAAGAAAAAATATGAGAAAGGCGAAATTGATGCTGAGGCTGCTTCTATTATTTTGCAGGATTTTTTAGAGAGTTTTGGTCAAAGCATTCCAGAACTATCTTCTGAGGACCGTAAGCTTGGGCGAGCGCCCTTGAGCGTATCTGAAGAAGATGGTTCGGAACGCTTACAAAGTGTTGCTAATCTAGCAAAAAAAGAGGCAGATAAAGTTAAATTAAATACTAAAAAGGCGAAACATAAGATGAAGACTGCAACGAAATGGATTTCTGGGGTGGCTGTAATAGTAATAATTGGATTAGCGGCAACTGGAATAGCATTGTTTATTAGAGACCAAAGATACAAAGAATATGCTGCTTATTTTGCTGAAGTAGAAGCTAACATGAAAGCAGATGTTTTTGATTTTACGATTCGCCCTGGTGAAACGATTTTTGACATTAAAAAACACTTGATTGAAGTAGGGTATTCGGAAAATGAAGTAGACACAGCGCTAAATGCCGACTATGGCTTTGCCTTTTTGCAAAGTAGGCCAGCTGGGGCGAGTTTAGAGGGCTACCTCTATGGCGAAACACATGAATTTTATAGCGATACATCCGCAAAAGACGTCATAAAAACATATCTTGATGGCATGAAAAAAGTAATAGATGATAATGATTTAGAATCTAGATATGCGGAAAAGGGATTATCTTTGTATGAAGGAATTACTTTAGCATCAATAGTGCAAAAAGAGGCCCCTTCTCCAGAGATGCCAACCGTGGCACAAGTGTTTTTGACACGTATGGACTACGGAATACCCCTTGGAAGCGATGTAACGGTGTCCTACGCGCTTGATACTATTGATCCTGATAGACAGACGTATACGGACAATCAAAGCGCCCTAAAGATCGACTCTTGCTATAATACACGAATTTATGCTGGTCTCCCCTGTGGACCAATCTCTAACCCAGGGCTATCCGCACTTCTATCCGTAGCAGATCCATCAGATACGGCTTATCTTTATTTCTTGACAGGAGACGACGGAATAATGTATTATAGTTATACAGAGGCGGAGCATATTCAGAATATCCGTAGTCATTGCCAAGACCTCTGTGAAATATCATTATGACGAAAAATAAGAAAAAATTTAATTTCGAACGATATAAAGGTATTATTCCTTACTTTTTGGTTGGAATTTTAACTTTAGTTTTAGTTTTTATAGGTTCCGTAGATAAACATAGTTCCAGTGCTAATCTAAGCCTAGATACTTTTGTAGCAAATGACTACACTGTATCTGTTGATCAACTTTCTGAGTTATACATGGTGGCAGACTTATCGGATGCTTTGGGTCTTGCAAGTGCTCCAGACGTGGCATCTAATTATGTTATTACCAGCACTCTATTTGACTCTGGTCAGACCTCTATTGGCAAGATAGAAAAACCAAACATTACGGATATCACGGTTTCGCGTGGTGTTGTTGAACACGTAGTAGCTGATGGCGAAAGTATGGACACTATAGCTGCCAAATATGGCGTTTCTACAGATGAAATTCGCTGGTCCAATGGCATGAAAGATACAGACGTTTCGCCAGGCGATTTACTCTATATACCGAGCGTATCCGGCATCGTCTATACCGTCAAATCTGATGACACCATTGAGAGCATAGCAGAGAAGTATGGGTCTAATGTAGCGGAAATTATAGCCCTAAATGACCTAGAAGTCTCTGGTATAGGTGAGGGGATGCGTATAGTTATCAAGAATGGGTCATTGCCGGAGACTGAGCGTCCAGAATATGTACCACCGAGGCGAACCACTACTTATAACTATACATACTTGGGTGATTCCTCCTCAAGGCAAAACGTACAAGTCATTGCTACAGGCTTTTATGATTCTGCGTACTCTTATCCAAACCCTAACCCAGGGGTGCCTGGTTGGTGTACGTGGTATGCATGGTACTGGCGCGCCACGAGCCCTCTATCACTCGGGGAATTGGGGCACGAGGGGCGCAATGCGAATACATGGAATTATAATTATTCCTACCGTGGCGTAGGAAATACCCCAGCGGTTGGTGCAGTATTCCAAAGCCCTTATGGCGGTGGTGGTTATGGGCACGTCGGTGTAGTGGTTGGAATTAATGACGATGGGTCTATTGTTGTACAAGAAATGAATTATGCTGGCAGATATGTAGTTACACAGGCGACTATCCCAGCTTCTAGTGTAGGTAATTTTAATTATATCTATTAATTTAAGCTCCAGTTGTTTGCTCCGAGTGAGCGAATGATAGATTTAACCTCAAGCATAGTGATGGTTTCGTTAAAAATCTCTGGTGGAAGATGAGTTTTTGTCATGATGTCTTCGCCAGAGCGAATGCCTTCTCCAAGGGCTTGGAGGATTTTGGTCTCCACGTCGTTGTCGCCAAATAATTTGGCTTGCTTTAAGTTTTTACGTTTTTTAAGGTATTCTTCCGGAAAAAGTAGCTCCAAAACATCTCTGGGCTCCGTATAGGGAATTGCACCTTGTTTGATAAGCTTGTTGCACCCCTGAGAGTACGGATTCGTGATATTGCCAGGTACAGCAAAAACGTCTTTGCCCTGATTGATGGCGTGGGTAGCCGTGTTGAGGGAACCAGATTTCTCGGCCGCCTCTACTATTATAACTATATCTGAGAGTCCAGAGATTAGGCGATTTCGCTCGAGAAAGCTAACTTTGGGTAAAACACTATCCCCCGGAGCATATTCACTAATTATGGCTCCGTTTTTCTCAATAATCTCTTCAGCAAGGGGCTTATGTGCTCTAGGATAAATTTGATCTATTGGGGTGCCAAGAATTGCCACGGTCGTACCGCCAGCGTCAAGACAACCCCTATGGGCGATTGAATCAATGCCAAAGGCAAGCCCAGAAACTACTACTGCGCCACGTTTACCTAACTCATAGGCCAGTCTATAGGCTATTTCTTCGCCATACTTGGTATTGTGGCGACTGCCGACAATAGCAACAGTTTTTGGGCGTTCTGTCTTAGAGTTTGTTCGGTTTTTTGCGCTTGATTTTTGTGGATTTTGGTGTTGTTTTAGGTTGTTTTTGTCATTTGTTTTTGACATATTTTCTGGTATTTTTCCATAAAAATACAATGTTTTAGGCTTAAGCACAATATGCTCTAACACCTCTGTAAAATCGTGCTCTAGAGGTGAAATTTGGTTGATTTTTGTAGAAAAGTGTGAAAAAAGTGTTGACATATTTTTCCTTGTGTGATATAATGATAGCAGTTGGGTCACAAAAAGTGCCCCACACCGCACCTAAATAAGTTATAATTTCGCTATACTGCTTCCAGTGTAGCAGAAATTGCGTGCTTTTGAAACCCTTTCGGCTTTTGAATTTCTTCATGGTTCACAAGTTTATAAGTATTACCTCCACTTAGAAAGGACTCATTCGAAGGCATAGCAATCCCTCTAACCGGCGGGCCCCAATTGTGTGAGGTGGGTTACGCTCCGGGGTTCACCCGGTATAGTAGTGAAGCGTTAGAGGGCCAAAATAGCCTCAGGTGATGCCCACCCTTACCTGAGGCTTTTTTGATGTGAAAATCTTTTTAAAAAATATAAATGAAGCACAAAATCGCCAACGCCAATATTAGCATTACGGCGCTTAGCACCTTAGCAACATATACCATGGTTTTGGTCGATGAGTTGGCGATAGATTTGTATTCTTTAGCCTTGCGCCAACTCTTAAGCATCAATGAAAAGGAGCCTACGGCTACTGCTGATGGTATGATTAAAAGTATCAATAAATACATAATTTCCCAGCCAGACCAGGCCCCTTCGCACATTTTTTCTATGCAGTCATTTAGACTTTTATCGTTTAGCAAGAACAATTCTAGCGTCATCAAAAAGATAGAGAAAGATGAGGCAAATATAGAAATAAATGAAGAGATACGGATGTTTATGTCTAACTTTTCCTGGATCTCTTTTTTATGCCATGTAGTTCTTGTTTTGCCTGTCTTTTTAGTATTTTTTCTTTCCTTCATAAAATATATTAACTTAACTAGTTTTATTATTAGTAGTATAGCAGAAGCTATATATTCTTGAAACCTTTTCGGCTTTTTTGACGTGAAAAAAATAACCTATTATTATGTTTATGGTAAAATGATTATATGGGTAAGGAAATGCTTGAATACAATCAAAATCTAATGGATCAAGCTAAGCAGATGATTTCTGGCGGAAAATATAAGAAAAAAACAACTAATCCTAAACCTAAGAGGAAAACTCCCGCAAAAGTTCAAATAAGGCAGAAATCTAAGCTATCTAAGCGAGCAGATTTTTTAATAACTTTAAGTGTAATAATAGTAATGGCACATATTTTCTTGGGGTATTTGACTTATGAAACGGTTAAAACCCCGTCTGCCAATGGCCATGGTGGTTTTGCCGAGTTTCTAGCTTTTATCGTTGTGCCTATATTATTTTTGGCTTGGATTATAGAATCCTTCACTTTTATTACTTTCCTGTTGCTTTGCCGTAAGCAGGGAAAAAGCCCGAAAACAGCTCTAAGGGTTGAGGCAAAAAATGAGAGAAAAGCCGCGGATATAGCCGTACTTATATCTTTTGTGTCGACAGTTGCATTTTGGGTTTTTTGGTGGATAGCACTAAATATAGCGTCGGCTAAATAGCTTTGTGCTTGCATGATATGATATTATAGTATTATGTCAAAAAACTTGGTGATAGTAGAGAGCCCGGCAAAAGCGCATACGATTGAAAAGTATCTTGGGTCAGATTTTAAAGTGCTCGCAAGTGTAGGGCACATTCGCAAGGATACAAAAGTAGATAAAAGTACTTTTGATGTGACTTACGAGATAGATCCTGGACACAAGTCTATTATTTCTGAGCTTAAAAAAGAGGTAAAATCGGCGAACAAGATTTGGTTAGCAACGGATGAGGACCGTGAAGGGGAGTCAATTTCTTGGCACTTATGCGAGGTGTTAAATTTACCAAAAAATACTGCAAGAATTACTTTTCATGAGATCACCAAGCCAGCACTAGAAAATGCCATCAAAAATCCACGTACAGTAGATATGGATATGGTAGCAAGCCAGCAGGCACGGCAAACTTTGGATATGCTAGTGGGCTATGACTTGTCTGATATAGTACGCAAAAAAGTACCTGGGGCAATCTCGGCAGGGCGCGTGCAAAGTCCGGCACTACGCTTGGTAGTGGAACGCGAAAAAGAAATTGAGAAGTTTGAGAGCAAGTTTAATTTCAAAATTACTGGTGAGTTTTCTAAATCTTCTGACGTTTTTTCTGCTAGTTTTGATGGTAAGGCACCAGAAAATGAAGAAGCTGCCTGTGAACTTCTGGGAAAATTATCGAAGGCTGAATTTAAAATTGAAGATATAGAAGAGGCTGAGGGAACCAAGACTAATCCTACTCCATTTACGACTGCAGCCTTGCAAATCGAAGCCAATAGTAAACTTGGATTCTCTTCGCGCACCACTATGAGTGCTGCGCAAGGATTATACCAGGCCGGCCTCATTACTTATCACCGAACAGATTCGCTAAATTTATCTAGCCAAGCTATCGGCGCAATTTCTGGATATATTAAAGATAATTTTGGCGAAAAATATCTCAAAGTACGTTCGTTTAAGACTAAGGATGCCAGCGCACAAGAAGCCCATGAAGCGATTCGCCCAACCAACATCGCGAATTTAAATGCTGGCAAAAATGATTACGAAAAGAAATTATATAAATTAATCTGGGCGCGTACCATGGCTACCCAGATGGCCAATGCGAAAGTCGCAAAGACTACTATCAAAATTAGCAATGATTTTGTTGCCAAGGGCGAGGTAATTGTATTTGATGGATTTTTGAAAGTTTATGGCAACGCTAAGGATTCAGAACTACCAAAAGTGAAAAAAGGTGACAAGCTAGATTGCTTGAAGATTGTTGCTCGGCAAACTTTTGCTAAACCACCAGCAAGATACACCGAAGGTTCGCTTGTAAAAAAGCTCGAGGAGCTGGGGATTGGGCGCCCTTCTACATACGCCTCTATCATGACCGCTATTCAGGCACGCGGATATGTAGTAAAAGGTGAAAGTGAAGGCGAAGAACGTGAAGTAGTAGAGATCGTAGCTGAAAAAGGCAAAATCTCTTCAACAAAGATAAAAGAGAAATTTGGCGCGAATAAGGGAAAATTGGTACCTACGCCTATTGGCGAGCTGGTGTCTGGATTTTTGACCGATAATTTCAAAAATATCGTGGATTATAAATTTACTGCGAATATTGAAAAGGATCTTGATTTAGTAGCGGACGCCAAACTGGAACGCGTAAAAATGCTGAAAGATTTTTATGGACCATTCCACGATACGGTGCTTGTCGCAAACGGAGTAGAGCGCTACAATAACGCGCGTTTGCTCGGCCATCACCCAGAAACTGGGCAGCCGATTTATGCTAAAGTTGGCAAAAATGGTGGATTTATCCAACTCGGAGACAACGAAAAGGAAGCTGGCGAGAAGCCACGTTTTGCGCCTTTGCCAAAAAGAAAATCCGTGAAGACTGTGAATTTGGATCAGGCCTTAAAACAATTAGATTTACCGGCTTTGCCACGTGTACTTGGCAAAGCTCCGGACGGGGAAGAATTAATTGCTAATAGTGGGCCATTTGGACCATATCTAAAAGGTGGTAAATATAATATTCCGATGAAAGATTTTGATCCTTACACCGTGACGCTTGATGAGGCTCTGCCTTTGTATCAAGCAAAAGTTGATTCTATTATTGCCGACTGGGGCGAAATCATGATTATAAATGGAGCTTACGGGCCCTATATAAAAGGGCCAGGGCGCCGTAATAATGTAAAAGTTCCAAAAGAGATTGATCCAAAAACTATCACCAAAAAGCAAGCAGAAGATATGCTCGCAAACAAGCCAAAAACCGCTAGGCGTGGTACGAGAGGCGGAGCGAAAAAGAAAACCGCTAAGAAAAAGAAATGATTTATTGATTAAAAATAAAAATGTTCTTCTAGAGTTTACTTTTTTGATAAACTATGTTATAATTAAGGGTGGAGGCTGTCAGCTTTCGTATCTTATTATTGGAGGTTTTAGTTATGTCAAAACAGTGGGATCCTTCTGACCCTAGCACGCATTGGGACATTGAACGCCAGCTGCGCGCAATGCTTAATGGCACAAAGGTACGTTACTATAATGGCGTATTCGAAGGAAGCGTTGAAGATGTATATGTTCATTCGGATGGAACTGCAGACGTGAACATGTTCGGACGTGACAATAATGATCCTAGTGGACATTATCATTTTCATCTCAGGCTTTACCCTGATGGAACGTTCCATATCGAGAATTGCCACAGAAAGTAACAAAATACCAGCCCCCTTTGCCCTCGCTTTAAGCGGGGGCTCTTTTTAGCTTTGATGTATAATTTATTGACAAATACGTAGGTTGGTTTCGAATTTAAAGATCGGAATCTTTAGTCTTACTAATAATCTTCCACCAATGTGAATTCTTTGCCGGCGATGGAGATGATTGAATCTGGTTCGGCGCCCATTGTCGTAAGTTCAGCGCGAATACCGAGCTTTTTCATAATATCGCGCAAGCGGTTGACGCTGGCGTAATTATTTAGATCGGTACGACGAGCAAATTTTTCGATTTTTTCGCCAGTAACGACAAACTTGTCGCCGTCTTTTTCTACCTTCCAGGCAGTTTTGAGTTCTTTTGGATTTAACGAGATTGTTGGAATAGTAGCGTCGTCAACTTCTTTTCGGACCGCTTCGTCGCGCCCGTCGTTATGGGGCTCCTCGCTTAGCTCGCTCCCGTTGTCGCGAATGTCCTTCGAAGAAGTCGACTTCCGCTTTTTTATCGTTTCGTTTAATTCACGAAGTAGTTCAGTTAGGCCTTGGTGGGCGCTGGAAGAAATTGCAAAAACTTTAGCATCCGGGTTTTTGGCGAGAATGGAAGCAATTTGCATATCTATAATATCTTGGTCTACACCTTCACATTTGGTGAGTGCGACGATCTCTGGACGATTCTTAAGGTCGGAATATTTTTCCAACTCTTTTCTAATGGTTTCGTAGGCCTTGCCGGCATCATCGTTATATACATCCACCAAATGTAACAAAACTGCAGTACGATCCACGTGGCGAAGGAAATCATGACCAAGACCTTTGCCCTCAGCAGCACCCTCAATCAACCCTGGAATATCGGCGATTAAAAGATCTTTGCCGTCAATGGTTGCGACACCAAGATTTGGAGTAATGGTGGTAAACGGATAATCAGCAATTTCTGGTTTGGCGTTTGAAACTACAGAAAGAAAAGTAGACTTACCAGCGTTTGGCAGACCCACCAAACCAACATCGGCCATAGATTTGAGTTCAAGCTCGGCCTCAAATTCTTCGCCTGGTTCACCAACTTCAGCAATAATTGGGGCTTGACGAGTAGAACTCTTGAAATGGGCATTACCAAAACCACCATCGCCACCCTTGGCAATAATGGCCTCTTGGCCATCATGAATAAGATCGGCCAAAATTTCACCATCTTTCTTAACTACGGTGCCTATTGGTACTTCTACGATTAGATCTTTGCCGCTACGGCCAGCAGAACGTTGACCGGATCCATTTTTGCCATTTTCGGCGGTAAGAATCGGGGTAAAACGAAAATCAATCAAAGTATTTGTATCTTTGTCTGCTTTAAAAATGATATCGCCACCTTTACCGCCGTCTCCGCCATCTGGGCCACCCTTCGGAATGTAAATTTCACGACGAAAAGAAACGGCACCATTACCGCCATCACCAGCTTTAAGACTCACTTTCGCAGTATCAACAAACATGTTCTAATTATGTCATACTTATGGCAAAAAATCAATGGTTGACAGCAAAAAAGTTATGCTTTATTATAAAAATAAGCTGATACGCTTCACAGGGGTTCCACTGATTACTTAGTGGAGTGTGGAGACTTACATTAAAAACAAAAACAGCGGATTAAAACAAACCAATGTGCCCCAGGGTGGGCGCGCATCAGCGCGGGAGAGACGACTTCAAGTCGTCTCTTTTTGTTTCCCCTGGTGAATTAACAGGGGAAATGTGGTATAATAAGAACATGATTAAATTCACAATTATCACTTTGTTTAAGGAAGCTCTGGAGCCATATCTCAAAACCTCCATGATGTGGAAGGCTACAGAAAAAGGTTTAGCGGAGTTTGATTTTGTGGATTTACGTGAATTTGGCTTAGGACCACATAAGTCCGTAGATGATACGCCGTACGGGGGCGGGGACGGGATGTTGCTCCGATGCGAGCCAGTTTTTGCTGCAATTGAGTCTGTAAAAGCTAAAGATCCAGATGCGAAAGTTATTTTACCTACCCCTGTAGGTAAAATCTGGAATCAAGAAATGGCTAGAGAGTTTGCGTTTTACTCGGGGCCGCGTCCGTCCGGCCCGTTTGCCTCCGGCAATTCGCTTCCCAAGGGGCGAGCGCCACGGGTGGACGACGTTATCTCTCGCGCTGCCGCGATCCGAAATAACCCGAGTCAAAATGCAAACTCTCACTACATCATCTTGTGTCCTCACTACGAGGGATATGACGAGAGAATTTTGTCGATTGTAGATTATAAAATTTCGCTTGGAAAATATGTTTTAACAGGTGGGGAATTACCCGCGCTTATTATTATCGATTCCGTTGTACGGCTAATACCTGGAGTGCTTGGTGGAGAAACTTCTGCCGAGATCGAGAGCTTTTCTGAAGGTGACAACCTAGAATATCCTCAATATACCAAACCTTACGATTTTCGTGGGATGACGGTGCCAGATATTCTGCTCTCCGGCAATCACGGTGAAATAGCAAAGTGGCGCAAGGACCATAGTGGCAAAGCGTTGTGATATAATAAAAATAGTAATTATAAGGAGGCGAAATGTTCGATAATAACGATGATGCTAATAAGCACGGAATGATCGATCATAATGACATTCATAAAAATCTGATGAATCACCCAGATACAAAACACGAAGATATTCATGATCATGACAAAATACATGAAGCGATGCACCTTGGAAGTGACAATATAAGCAATCCAATGAACCCACATATTTAAATATGAACTTATTCGATTCGGTAGAGACCTTGCAGGGGGTTGGGCCGAAAATGGCTGAAATTTTTAAAAAAGCCGGCATCAAAACGGTAAGGGATTTTTTTTATAATCTGCCGAGAGATTATGAAAACTACGAAGCGCCCACTTCTATCTCTGAAATAAGGCCAGGTAAAGTCGTAATAAAAGGGAAAATTGATAGCATTTCTACGCGCCGGGCCAGAAGGCGAAATTTATCCGTGACCGAGGGTATAATTAGGGATAATACAGGATCGGTAAAAGTAGTCTGGTTTAATCAAAATTACCGCGCAAAACAGTTCCAGCCAGAGAAAGAATACTACTTCACTGGCAATTTTGAACTCAGGAACGGCCGTTATAGCTTAGTTTCGCCATCGGCCGCCGAGGTAGCCGAGATTGACCCATCGGTAGGCCTTAGCCCTGTCTATGTGGCTCACGGAAGCCTAAAATCGCATGTTTTTAGACGTCTCGTGGCAAATTCGCGTAGTAAATTTAACGAAATCCCCGATCTGCTACCCACAGTGAAGCCAGGTACACGCAAAAATGCCTTATTTTTGGCACATTTTCCAAATTCTTTGAAATCTGTTAAGGGGGCGCGGGATTATTTGGCTTACGAAGAGTTATTTGAGTTAATTTTGGCGGCAAAATTGAATCGCCAAGAGAATGAAAAGTTAAAAGCGGTGCAAATACCGTTTGATGCGGAAAAAATCAAAAAACTTGTCGGGAACTTGCCTTTCCGGCTAACTAATGCACAAAGACTGGCTGCCTGGGAAATTTTTAAAAATATGGAGCAGGGCACCCCTATGAATAGGTTGCTCCAGGGAGATGTTGGCTCTGGTAAAACTATGGTGGCGGCTCTAGCATCCTACGAGGCAATTTTGAATGGTTTCCAGGTGGCGTTTCTCGCACCAACGGCGATTTTGGCAAATCAACATTATGAAAGTCTAGTAAAAATTTTGAACAATTTTGGGGTAAAAATCGCTTTACTGACTGGGGCAACCAAGAAAAAAACCGAACTAAAACGAGATATTTCAGATGGGAAAATAGATTTAATAATTGGCACACACGCATTGCTTACCGATGATACAGAATTTAAAAATCTGGCCTTAGTAGTAATTGACGAACAGCACCGTTTCGGCGTGGAGCAAAGGCAAAAGTTGCTTTTAAAGTCGCCAGATGGGCTAGCGCCACACCTTCTCGCGATGACGGCCACTCCTATACCAAGGTCATTACAGCTTACAATTTTCGGAGATTTAGATGTGTCAATTCTAAACGAGTTACCAAAAGGGCGTCAGCCAATTGCGACTAAGATTTTGTCGGAGATAGAAACCAAAAATTCATTATACCCAAAAATACGGGAAACGATAAATGCCGGTCAACAGGTGTATTGGGTATGCAAGGCTATAGATGACGATCCGCGCACAGAGACGATGTCGGTAAAATCGCGTACAGAAAAGCTAAAAGGAGTTTTTCCGAAGGCGAAAATTGAGTTTTTGCACGGAAGAATGAAACCAGCCGAAAAAGACGATATTATGGAGCGTTTTTCTAGTGGCAAAATTCAGATTTTGGTGTCTACTACGGTAATAGAAGTGGGTGTAGATGTGCCAAATGCAACTTTGATGGCGATCGAGAACGCTGAAAGTTATGGCCTAGCACAACTTCATCAGTTACGTGGTCGCGTAGGTAGAGGCAAACTAGCATCTTCTTGTTATCTTTTGACGACTGGCGACATGCGACCATCCAAACGATTAATGGAGCTAGAAAAATCAACAGATGGGTTCTATTTGGCAGAAGTGGACTTGAAACTTCGTGGTCCGGGTGAAATTTA
The DNA here is from genome assembly GCA_002363125.1 of Candidatus Saccharibacteria bacterium UBA3218. GTDB lineage: Bacteria > Patescibacteriota > Saccharimonadia > Saccharimonadales > Saccharimonadaceae > Nanosyncoccus. The sequence goes on from DEWE01000009.1 coordinate 86,270, forward strand.
TGGGGCTTTGCAACACGGTGCACTTGACCTTCGAATAGCATCGCTCTCCGACACAAGGTTAATCCACCGTGCGCAAGTAGACGTAATGAAGTTTTTGCAAAAACCTGAAAATATGTTAAAATATAAAGAACTAATGGTTGGTATTACTAAATATCAGCAAATCACAACACTAAATTAGTATGGAAAACATTAGAATCACATCTGGAGAATTTCGGGGAAGGAGTATAAAATCGCCTAGTTCTAAGCTGACTCACCCCATGGGTTCTAGGGAAAAGCTAGCGCTTTTTAATATGATTGCTGATTATTTACCTGGAGCCGTAGTTATGGATGCTTTTGCCGGATCCGGGGCGCTTGGTATCGAGGCCATTTCTAGAGGCGCAAAATCAGTGGTTTTTGTTGAAAAGGCAAATTCGGTAGTCAAAACCATCAAGGAAAATGTGGAAATTTTAGGGATAAATGATCATGCAGAAATTATCACAGGTGATATTTCCGATCTAAAAATAGAGAGAGAATTTGACATCATTATAGCGGATCCGCCATATGATAAGTTTGATTCTTTTAACCTAACAAAATTAGCTGACTGGCTTAAAAAAGATGGGATTTTTGTTTTGTCTCACCCTGGCGAGGCACCAAAAATAGATGGCTTAGCGCTTCAGAAGACACGTAAATATGCCGGGGCACAGATTAGTGTCTACAAAAATACCCTTGTCTAGTTGACTAAAACAGATAAGTATTGCATGATAGCATCTGAGGATCAATTTGCTTCAAAACCTTAGACCTTAGGTTTATTAGACCAAACAGGGAAAAGGCTATGCATCAGGCAGGAGCCCATACGATAGAGTATCTTGGAGCAACATTCCTCAAAAACGACCCTGATTGGGGCAAAAACATACTCTATTTTGGCCCTATGGGATGCAGAACTGGTTTTTACGTAATCATAAAAACCATCTTTGGCGCTGAAGAAATTCGTAAATTAATAGAGGAGATGTGCGAATACATCCTTAATTTTAATGGCGATATCCCTAGCGTCACCCCCAAAGAGTGTGGTAATTTCTCGTCACACAACCTTGAACTCGCCAAGTGTTACGTGAACAATTACCTATCCGAGCTTCGGAAAGAATTTCACTGTGAATATCCGAAATCGGAATGAGCCCTTTTACCACCAGCCGGCACTAGTTGCCGGCTATTTTTTAGCATAATAATTTTGACTTTTTTAATAAAGTGTGGTATAATAGAAAGATAAGGAGTTTTATTATGCATTATCAAGATGAGGCTGATAAAAAGGAACGACGTAAAATCATAGCTGCGGCTACCGTTGCAGTAGTTTTGATCTTGATTTTGGTTGTAGCTATTATTGTGGTTGCAACAAAAAAATCTAGTCGCATAAGCCAAAGTAATGAAACAAACACTCAGTTCGAATTGGTAGAGGATACCAAGGAGAACACCAACGAAGAAAGTAAAGACAAGAAGGTAGAGGAGGATACCACTGATACCATTTCCGTAGAAGAGAAAAATACTAAGGTAGAAACCAGTACAACAACCGCGGAAGTTATTCCAGTAGAACAAAATTCAGTCAATGAACTACCGGCAACTGGAGCGGAAGAAATTTTACCAATCGCGATGCTTCTTGGTATGTTGACGGTTTACTTATCTTCCGCCGTTCTAGCGAAAAGAGAAGCTTAGATTATCTAAAAAGGCGGGGCTAAAACCTCGCTTTTTTGTGCAGTGCATGATATAATGAGTCTACGCCCGGATGGTGGAATTGGTAGACACGTATGCCTTAGGAGCATATGCCTTTCGGTGTGCAGGTTCAAATCCTGTTCCGGGCACCAAATTTTAAAATCACACTTTGTGTGACTTTTTTATGTGCTATAATCATAAGCAGAATGGGTAAAATTACCAAATATTTGAATCAGTTGATTATTGGTAATGTTTTTGATTCGCCCGAAATTCTGGAAGCTTATTCCGTTGATCGTTCCGTGCTCAAGATTAAACCAAAATTTGTAGCCTTCCCAGAATCTACAGAAGATATTCGTAAATTGATGCGGTTTTTTAATCAGATTGCCGCCAAAGAAATACCGGTATCAGTGACAGCGAGAGGTTCTGGGCTAGATGAAGGTGGCGCAGATTTATCTTCGGCTGGACTCGTGATTTCGACAGAAAAATTAAACCGCATGCTGGAAATCGACCCGCGCGAGAGATTAGTGCGAGTACAGGCTGGGATCACTTTAAGGGAGTTAAACACAGCCTTATCTGTGTCTGGTTTAACTATCCCGATCGAGGGGCACGATGGCGACACGATTGGTGGATTGATTTCAAATGCGCCAATTGATAATAATGCCAACAAATACGGTGGGATTAGCAATTTCGTAGAACGTATAGAGGTGATATTGGCCAACGGTGAATGTTTGCAGACTAGTCGGTTGAAGAAGTACAACGTAGCAAAAAAGGCTGCCGAAAAATCCATGGAAGGCGACGTTTACCGTAAGATTTCGAAATTACTTAAAACTAAAGCTGAATTTATTGACGTACTCACAAAGAATCCATCTATGGATCGTAGTGGTTATCCAACAATTACAAAAGTTCAACGTAAAGATACCCTGGATTTAATGCCATTATTCTTCGGCGCCCAAGGAACGCTAGGCGTTATATCTGAAGTAATTTTAAGGGCAATACCAATCGCAAAAAATCCAATGCGCGTAGTAGCTACGTTTAAAGAATTGGATCCGGCTCTAGAGTTTGCCTATGCTATTAAGCTATTAAAACCACGGACGATAAATCTATATGATTTAAAAATCATTCAGGAAGCACGAGAATCTGGTAAAAATCTTGATGGTGTAATTCGTAAATTAGAGGACGGATTTGTAATTTTTGCGAATTTTGATGAAAAAATTAATTTATGTTTAAAGAAATTAACTGCAATGCAAAATGATTTCCCGCGTACCGCTAAATTTATTTTTGAAAAACCAGAAAATCGCGTCACCCTAAATGAATTCGAAAATTCTTTGTCTGTATATCTGAATACCGCAAAAGACGGTGAACGCGTGCCGGTTTTGACGGATTTCTATCTACCGTCGCACAATATTAATAGTTTCTTGAAAGATTTGAAAGTTTTAGAAGAAAAGTTGGGTTTGGATCTGGCACTTTATGGATCTTATGCTACGTCTATTTATAATCTAAGGCCAAAGTTTAATTTGGAAGACAAAGATTTTAATAAAAAAGTAGCGACATTTTTGCGAGCCGGAGCCTATGTAATAAATAGACAAGATGGCAAGTTGGCAGGCGGTACGCCAGAAGGTAGATTAAAGGCAGTGGTCACAAATACCGAAATGAAAGATGCTGAGCGGGATCTATACGAAAAAATCAAAGAAATCTTTGATCAAAACAATATCCTAAATCCAGACGTAAAACTAGGCGCCAGTTCTAAATTCACTTTGACTCATTTTCGCGATACAAATCTCCCTAAAATCATGATATAATATAGAAAATTATAGGAGTTATTATGAAGACTACAGTTAAGAAACTGTCTGATTCGCGCATAGAAATAAAAGTTGCGCTGGATGCCAAGGATTTGAAACCAATCAAGGAAAAGGCACTGGAAAAATTAGCAAAGGAAATTCATGTAGAAGGTTTTCGTAAGGGCAAAGTACCAGTAGACGTAGCAAAAAAATTTATTCCGGAAAATGATCTAAATGCAGAAACCGTAGATGCCGCAGTACGTGCCACCGTAATAGAAGCTTTTGCAAAAAACAAAAAATCGCCATTAATGCTTCCAAATGTAAACGTAACTAAATATGTGCCAGATGAAATTGTAGAATATACTGCTACTGCAGATATTATTCCAGAAGTCAAATTAGGTGATTATAAAAAACTAGGCGTAAAAAAAGAAGAAGTCAAAGTTTCTGAAAAAGAAATCAAAGAAATTTTAGATAATATTGCAACTTCTTTTGCCGATAAAAAGACTGTGAAGCGCGCTGCCGAAAATGGCGACGAAGTGATTATTGATTTTGTAGGCAAAAAGAATGGCGAAGCCTTTAAAGGTGGTTCGGCGAAAGATTATCATTTGACGCTTGGTTCTAAGACTTTTATTCCTGGATTTGAGGATGGCATCGTTAGTCATGAACCTGGTGACAAGTTTGATCTCAAACTTACTTTTCCAAAAGATTACGGAGTAAAAGATCTCGCTGGCGCAAAAACTGTATTTGAAGTCTTGGTAAAACAAGTAAATGAAATTAAAAAACCAGAAATTGATGATAAATTAGCAGAAAAATGCGGCCCATTCAAAAATTTGAACGAACTAAAGGCTGATATTAAAAAGAATTTAGCGGCACAAAATTCACATAAATTGGAAGAAAAGTTCAAAGATGATTTAGTGAATGCACTCGTCAAAAAATCTACTGTACCGGCACCAGAAATTTTAATCGACGACCAAATGCGCATGATTAAAGATGATATGTCTAGAAATGCTGCTACGCAGGGAATGAGTTTTGAAGATTTTCTCAAACGTAATAACGAAACAATGGAAAATTGGGAAAAAGAAGCGCGTAAGATTGCTGAGGTACGCGTAAAAGCATCTTTAGCTCTACAAACTTTAGCAGTTGAGCAAAAAATTACCGTATCCGATGATTTGGTAAACGCAAAAATTGCCGAACTAAAAGATGTTTATAAAAAGTCGCCGGAAGCTTTGAAAAGCCTCAAAGATCCAAATGTAAAAATGGACATCAAAAATCGCATGATTATTGAAAAAACTTTGGATTTCTTGGTAAAAGCTAATAGCTAGATAAAATACTAGTAAAAATCTGTTTTTTGTGATATAATGGGTTAAAGAGTTTCATCTCGTTTACTATTGCTGTACGGTAAATGAGGCAAAATATTAACTATAATCTATAAATAATAGGGAAATTTTAATGCCAACTATTAATCAGTTGATTAGAAAGCCTCGTAAAAAGGCTGCCAAAAAATCAAAATCCCCAGCACTTGGTTCTATTGTGAACACATTAAAAACTAAGCGCTACGAGAAGGCTGCGCCTTTGAAACGTGGGGTGTGCATCAAGGTAACAACTAAGACACCAAAGAAACCAAACTCCGCTATGCGTAAGGTTGCTCGTGTACGTCTTACTAACGGCCAAGAAGTTTGGGCCTACATTGGTGGCGAAGGTCACAACTTGCAAGAGCACGCTGTAGTATTAGTGCGCGGTGGTCGTGTGCCAGATCTTCCTGGTGTACGTTATCACGTAGTACGCGGCACTTTGGATCTTCAAGGTGTACAAGGTCGTAAACAAGGTCGCTCCAAATATGGTGCGAAGAAGGAGGGCAATTAATTATGCCACGCAAAACCACTAAATCATTAGTACGCAAGGTTAGCCCTGATCGTAAATATCAATCTATGTTAGTACAAAGACTTATTAATAAGTCTATGCTTGATGGTAAAAAGCAGGTCGCTGAACGTGCTGTTTATTCTGCAATCGAAGGCGCTGCAAAAAAATTGAAGTCCGAAAATCCAGTGGAAGTTTTGGAAAAGGCTATCGCCAACGTATCACCAGATTTTGAAGTGAAGTCTCGTCGCGTTGGTGGCGCTAACTATCAAATTCCATTCCCAATCTCTGGTCATCGTCAACTTCACTTTGCATTTTCATGGTTAGTACAATCTGCTCGTGCACGCGGTGGTATGCCATATGCAAAACGCCTAGAAGCAGAAATTGTCGATGCCTATAACGAAACCGGTGCTGCCTTCAAGAAGAAGGAAGATTGCCACCGTATGGCAGAAGCAAACCGCGCATTTGCGCATTTTGCAAGATAACATTAGAGACAACAAAAAATACCTTTGTGGGACCGGAGTCGCTCGCTCCCGTCGTTACGGGGCTCGCGCTCCTCGCGTTCTCGGTCGTAACCTCCGAAGCGTCCCAAAAGGTATTTTTTTGTTGTTTTCAGTCTTATCATGATATAATAGACATAAGTATATTAGGAGGCAAAAATGGTAAAAGTCGCAATTAACGGCTTTGGGCGAATTGGCCGTAATGCATTAAAGATATTACTAGATCGGCGCGACGTGCAAGTCGTAGCGATAAACGATATAACGGACGCCAAGACTTTAGCGCATCTTTTAAAGCACGATTCTTCGTATGGTACATACGATAAGAACGTAAAAGCTGGTGAAAATTCGATCATTATAAATTCTCGCGAAATACCAGTATTCGCCGAAAAAGATCCGGCAAATTTGCCATGGAAAAAACTGGGGGTTGATGTAGTTATAGAATCTACTGGGTTCTTCACGAAGCCAGAAGATGCTCGCGCGCATATTAAGGCTGGTGCGAAGAAAGTTGTGATTTCTGCTCCGGCTAAAGGTGATGGCGCAAAAACTATAGTACTGGGTGTGAATGAAGAAATAGTTGATGATAAAGACGAAATCCTATCCAACGCTTCTTGTACGACTAACTGTATCGCTCCAGTAATGAAGGTTCTCGAAGATGAATTTGGTATAGAAAAGGCCATGATGACTACGGTGCACTCCTATACTGGTTCGCAGAGACTTCTAGATGCACCAGCAAAGGATTTACGCGAAGCGAGATCTGCTGCTGAAAATATTGTACCTACTACTACTGGTGCGTCAAAAGCAGCTGCAAAAACTATCCCATCACTCACTGGTAAATTTAATGGCTTGTCCGTGCGCGTTCCTACTCCAGTAGTATCACTTTCCGACATCACCGCCATTTTAAAACGCGATACCTCAAAAGAAGAATTAATTAAAGTTTTTAAAAAAGCCGCAAAAGAGCCTTACTATGAGGGAATTATTGGCGTAACGGAAGAAGAGTTGGTATCATCAGATTTCATCGGCGACCCACATTCCTGTATAGTGGATCTACCATTAATCGACGTGGTTGGTGGCAATATGATAAAAGTCGTAGCTTGGTATGACAATGAGTGGGGCTATTCCAACCGTTTAGTAGAACTCGCTGTAGATTTTGGGAAGGGTGAATAATGAAAATTTTTGTAGGCTCAGATTATCGTGGATTCGAATTAAAACAAGAGTTGTTAAAATTTCTTGCGGATAAAGATTTTGAAGTAACAGATGAGGGAGCCTATGAATATAACGAAGGGGATGATTTTAATGATCCGGCCATAGCTGTTGCCGAAGCAGTAAGAAATAATCCTAAATCGTATGGTATTCTGATTTGTGACTCTGCACATGGTGTAACAATGCAAGCCAATCGTTTCAAAAGGATCCGCGCGGCACATTGTAGCAATACGGAATCAGCCAAATTGGCTCGCGAACACGATGATGCTAATGTGCTATGTCTATCAGCACATTTTATGGATGAAAATAAAATGCAAGAAGTCGTCGAGATTTTTCTAAATACAAATTTTGTAAATTTAGAGCGCCGAGTAAGGCGAATTAATCGTTTGGACGAAATGGAGGATTATGATTAGAACCGTATCAATAGTACCGACAATTCTGTCGGACAACAAACAGGAATATCGTGAGCAGGTGGAGAAGATCAATGTTTTTACACGCCGCGTGCAAATAGATGTTACTGATGGAGAGTTTGCGCCAGCAACCACGCTAGATGTCACAAACGTCTGGTGGCCAAAAAACTGGGAAGCAGATTTGCATTTGATGGTGGCTAGGCCGTCAGAATGTATAGATACAATTTTGAAGCTTAATCCGTCATTATGTATTCTTCATGCAGAAGCAAGCGAAGATTTGATACCGACCTTTAACACGCTGAAAGAAGCTGGGATTAAAATCGGCGTCGCATTATTACCATCTACTTACCCTGGAGACGTAAAACAATATATAGACATAGTAGATCATGTGCTGATTTTTGCCAGCCAACTTGGTGTACAGGGCGCACAACCAGATCTATTGCAAATGGAAAAAATTTCCATAGTTCGCAATATGAAACCGGAAGTAGAGATTGGTTGGGATGGCGGTGCTAATATCTCCAATATCCGAGCTTTAGCACACGCAGACCTCGATGTAATAAATGTAGGTTCAGCAATAGCCCTTGCGCCGGATCCAGCGGAAATGTTCCAAGAGCTCGTAGCGGAGATTGATAAAAATGGAGTAGTATTATAATGGCAAGGATCGTCTCTCTAGGTTCGGCTCTACAGGACATCTATCTAATAGATCATGATGATTTAGTGACTACAAAAATTGGTGAAAATGCGATCTTTGGTAAAGTTTTGGTAGGAACAAAAGTAGATATAGATAAGATATCTTATGAGGTTGGTGGTGGTGGTGTAAATTCAGCTATAACTTTTGCTAGACATAATCATGAAGCTATTTTGATGGGGAATATTTCTAATGATCCCGCTGGTAATGCTATTGTGAAAACTTTAGACAGAGAAGGTATTGATACTAGCTACATTAATTTTCTAGAAAAGAAAACTACCGGAACATCCATTATATTACTAGACACAAAAAGTGGTGAACGCACAATCCTTACGTGCCGTGGCGCAAGTGAGCAATTTGGGAATTTTTCAGAAAGCGATTTGGATCTGGCACAACCAGACTGGCTATATGTAACCACACTGCGTGGCGATTTAGACACCCTAAGAAGGTTTTTTACAAAAGCTCGTGAGATTGGCGCAAAAGTAATGTTCAATCCTGGAGTAAAGGAGCTCGAAAACCCTAAAGAACTCGCCAAATTATTAAAGTATGTTGATATTTTGAATGTTAATAAATCCGAGGCCGCGAAGTTAGTACCAGGAAATACTTTGGTAGAGCTACTCTACAGGTTGAATAATTATATAGAAACTGTGATTATTACGGACGGAGCTATGGGTGGCATCGCATCTAATGGTGCGGAAACTTATCGTTTCGGAATATACGAGGACCTCAAAGTAAAGGATGCTACTGGTGCAGGAGATGCATTTGGAGCTGGTTTTTTGGCGCATATAACAGCAGGAAAATCATTCAGGAATTCGTTGATTTTTGCTTCGGCCAATTCTACGTCTGTAGTATCAAAACTAGGTGCAAATAAAGGAATATTAACTGGCACAGAACCACTGCATCCGATGCCAATTCAAAAATTATAAAAGGAAAATAATATGTTAAAAACCGAAGAAGAATTACTAAAAAAATTATCAATAGCAGATTTAGAGCGTGCTAACGCCTACGCAAAAGATTTAGGACGCGGCCTACAAATAGTTAGGTCGTTTCCGCAAGGCGTAACAATATTTGGTTCGGCGAGATTACCGCAAGATCATAAATATTGTAAAATGGCTTACGATTTAGGACGTCTACTCGCAGAGAATGGTCACGCTGTTATTACCGGTGGTGGTCCCGGTATTATGGAAGCGGCATCGCATGGGGCATATGAAATTGGTGGTAGAACCATTGGGCTCAATATTACTCTCTCGCACGAACAATTCCCAAATCCATACCTCACGGAATGTTTGACTTTTGAATATTTCTTTGCCCGCAAGGTATCCCTAGCAATGGCAGCAAAGGTTTTTGTATTTTTCCCAGGCGGTTTCGGTACTATGGATGAAATTTCCGAAATTTTATGTTTAATGCAGGAAAAAAAGATGCCGAAAATGCCGGTTTTTCTAGTTGGTAAGGCTTTTTGGAAAAATTTTGATAAAAGTATCAAAAAAATGCTGGAATTAAAATTAATAGCAGCCGACGATGTAAAAATTTTTAAAATCACAGATGATATAAAAGAAGTAGTAAAAGCTGCTAATAGAATTGGTCATCCAAAAATCTCCGAAAACTTTTATGACGGTTTTCGTGAGGCCTCAGCTATTAAAATGGGTTAGCGAGACCCAGTCTAGAATTTGATTCTGCGATACGAATAAGTTCGTTGTATTTTGCAATGCGTTCAGAGCGAGAAAGGGAACCGGTCTTAATTTGCTTAGTGCCGAGCCCAACAGCAAGATGAGCAATCGAAACGTCTTCGGTTTCACCAGAGCGATGCGACATAATGGTATTATAACCGGATCTTTTAGCCAAAAGAACCGCGTCGATAGTTTCCGATAATGTGCCAATTTGATTCGGCTTGATAAGTATTGCATTAGCAGCTTGCTCATTGATACCGCGCTCTAATAATTTTACATTGGTGACGAATAAATCGTCGCCAACCAACTGAACGCGATCTCCTAAACGCTTGGTCATAATTTGCCAATTTTTCCAGTCATTTTCTGCAAGGCCATCCTCGATAGAAACCACTGGATAGTTATCAATAATCCATGTATACCAATTAATTAAGTCTTCAGCGGTTTTCCAATCACCATTGGTTTTTAATATATATCGCCCGCCGGCAAATGGGCCATCTTTAACATCATCTGACGTATCATAAAATTCACTAGCTGCGATATCCATAGCAATAGCAATGTCTTTACCAAAACGATACCCGGCTTTTTCCACTGCATATTTGATGCATTCAAGTGGTTCATTATTGCCGTCGCGAACTTTTGGCGCGTAACCACCTTCATCACCAACCGTTGTAGGATAGTTGCGTTCTTCTAAGACCTTTTTAAGCGCGTGAAAAACTTCCGCACCTATTTGTACGGCTTCGGCGATATTGCCGGCGCCAATCGGCATGATCATGTACTCTTGAAAATCTGTTGCCCAGGATGCGTGTTCACCACCATTCATGACATTCATCATCGGCATCGGAATAGACATTTCATCAATAGTACCAGCAAGCTCGGCTATATATCTATAAAATGGTTGCTTGGTTGCTTTGGCGTTTGCTTTGGCCGTAGCCAAGGAAACGGCCAGAATAGCGTTGGCACCGAGACTAGATTTATTTTCTGTACCGTCTAATTCTAACATTAGTTGGTCTACTGCGCGCAAATCAGAAATATTACCAACTAAGACATCTTTGATTTTAGAATTTACATTCCAGACTGCCTTTAGAACACTTTTTCCGCCATACCTACTTTTATCGCCATCTCTAAGCTCTAAAGCTTCTAGGGTACCAGTGGAAGCCCCCGATGGGACTATGGTTCTGCCAGAAGCGCCATTTTCCAAAAAAACCTCCGCTTCTACCGTAGGGTTACCTCTAGAATCTAAAACTTGTCTTGCTTTGATATCTTTAATTATGAAGTTATCCATAAGCATATTATAACAAAGTTTATGTTTTTATGATAAAATAAGCATAAGAGTTATTAAATTTGAAAGGATTTTTTATGGATAAAAACTCTGGGGAAACGCCAAATCCCCTCAATCCAGCGTCAGTAGCCATGCCTACTGGAACACCCAATCAGGCGACCAATGGCATATCGGCTCAGCCAACGCAAAGCGCCCCAGTAAACGCAGCGAAACCAATCGCTTCAGATCCGACTAATAGACCAATGGAGCAAGTTGTGCCAGTTGAAAAACCAGCAAAAAAGAAAAAAACTGGTCTTATCATCACTATCATCATGATACTAGTAGCTTTGGTGGCTGGTGGTATTGCAATAGCCATGATGTTGCTCAATAAAACCGACCCAGTGACCGCGGCTATGAATAAAATTATGAGTGGCAACGCTCCGGAAAATGTAGTGATAGACGGCACAATCAATATTGCCACAAATTACGAATATTCCCCAATTTCTAGTTTGAAAATTGACTTAAAATCAAGTGCCAACCCAGGCTCACTTGTAAACGAGTCAAAAGCAATACTGACTGCTGACATAAAAAGTATTGGCGAATTGTCAGTAGAATTTGATGAAGTTTATGCTGGGGACGGAGATTTATATTTTAAGATTGATGGTGTAAAAGATGCATTGCAACAATCTGGCTTACTCTATATGTTGAATCTTTCTAGTCAGCTATCCCAGTCATCCACTGTAGTAGATTGCGGTGAGGATGAATACTGCCAAACCGACGAATTGCAAAGTTTAACACTAGGCAATAATCTTAATACTAATTATCCAGTCCTAGAAGATAATATGTTGATTCTAGATAACGGTGGGCAAAATATGCTGATAGAGAATAATCTATCTTATCTTGGATCTTTAATAAATAATATAGAAGTGATAGATGGCGAGTGGATAAGAATTTCTATCAGCGAACTAAAAGTAAATCCTTATATGACTGTCGCTGGTAGCGATATAAGCTGCATAACAAACTTAGTGAGCAAGACTGACACTGGCAGCAATAGCGCAGCAGATCTTTATAAGAAAAATCCTTTCATTACATCTACAGACAAAAATATAACCTTAGCCAGCAAGAAAAATACTGTATATAAAGTTAGTATTGATAGCAAAAATCTTGCAAACTTTATAAATTCCATTCAAAATTCAAACATTTCTGGGGATGTTTATTCTTGCTTGAATTTGGATAATACCTTAAAAGTTGATACTAACGATCTTGAAGAAAAATTTAGCGTCATGCCAGACATCTATACCGAGATAGATAAAGATAATAATTTCACAAGACTCTATCTGGAATCTAACCTTGAAGATGAGTTAAGTATAACAATTGATCTTAATTTCTCTTATCCTGCCAACATTGATGTTGCGGAACCAGATGAATACGTAGATTTCTCTAGTGTGTTCTCAGAGATTTTGTCGAGTATGTTCATCTTGCCAGTTGACAATTACACCGAACTGTGATATAATTAAAAGATGGATGAGGCTTTAAAACAAAAACTTGATAAACTCCCGGTGGCTCCGGGGGTTTATTTTCATAAAAATGCGACTGGGGAAATAATTTACGTTGGTAAGGCCGCGGTACTCAAAAATCGTGTGAGGCAATATTTCCAAAAATCGCAAAAGGATATAAAGACTGAGGCTTTGGTGAAAGAAATTGCCGACACTGACTGGATAGTAGTAGACACAGAAATGGATGCTTTGTTTTTGGAGTCCGAAATGATCAAACGGTATATGCCAAAGTGGAATATTTTGCTCCGTGACGACAAGACAGTTTCATACGTCAGGATAAATATGAATGATGAAGTGCCATATGTATCTTTTACGAGAAACCCGGTAGATGACAAGGCTACCTACATTGGTCCATTTTATGGAAAAACTGCAGTAGAAAAGGCGGTGAGGATCCTAAGAAGAATTTTTCCTTACTACGACAAGCCATATACTGGCAAAAAAACTTTAAACACAGACCTAGGACTGACACCTGGAATAGAAGTAGGAAAGAGTACCCCAAAAGATTATAAAAGAAATTTGCGTAAATTGATTAGCTATCTCGGAGGAAATCGCGAGAAATTACTTAAAGAATTAGAAAAAAGTATGCATGACTCAGCATCGCGCGGTGATTATGAACTGGCAGCTGAGGCTCGCAACCAACTTTTTGGCCTGAAAGAATTAAAAAAGAAGATTGTCTTTTCCAATAAAGAATTCATGGATATTTCTTCTGATCAGGCGCTGAAACAATTACAGAATTTGCTAAATCTCGAGAAGCCACCACGCAGAATAGAAGGGTATGATATTTCACATCAATCTGGCACTAACACCGTTGGGAGTATGGTGGTATTCGTTAATGGGGCCTCCGCCAGAAACGAATACCGTAAATTCAAAATCCGTACTAGTACAAACGACGATTTGAAAAGTATGCAAGAAATAATCTCGCGTCGTCTAAAACATAAAGAGTGGGAATATCCAGATTTGATAATTCTAGATGGCGGAACTACACAAGTCAACGCAATTTTGCCACTCCTTGAGCCATACGGCATACCGGTGATTGGTCGTGATAAATCTGGTGATCATTCACATAACGCAAGGGTTGAGTTGGTATTTCAAGACTATCGAGTTCTCGGGCCGCGTCCGTCCGGCCCGTTTGCCTCCGGCAATTCGCGTCCCAAGGGGCGAGCGCCACGGGCGGACGGCGCTATCTCTCGCGCTGCCGCGCTCCGAAATACCCGAGAACTTCGATGTCTTGAATTACCATCTAGCTCTCATATTGCGAGATTAATCGCAAGGATAGACGAAGAAAGTCATCGTTTTGCAGTTACGTATCACACTTTACTCAAGCGTAGAAATATGCTAAAGTAGATGCAGGAGTTATTTTATGCAATTAGGAAGTTTCTTAGAAATTGTTACATTCGTTTCAGCAGTCCTTACGATCCTTTTGATTTTACTACAACAACGTGGTGCATCTCTTGGGGCTGGTTTCGGTAGCTCTGGTGAGCTTTATACTACCAGAAGGGGCCTAGAAAAATCATTATTTATTACCACTATAGTTTTTGCAGTGATATTTGTATTATCTATTTTGGGGCTATTATTAATTCCGGCATAATATGAAAAAATCTCTTAAAAAGCGTGGGCAAAAGTTCTTAGTAAAATTTTCGCGTGCTACTGACAGGGCTAGCGAAGAAAGCAAAGAGCATATTAAAGAAAATTTTATTGGGCGATTGTCACATGTTAGAAATATTCGCCTGCTAGTTTTGGAATGGGGTCTTTTGGTGTTTGCTTTGATTATGCTAGCCGTCACCCAAGCGTTATGGTTTGGAGATTCCTACACTGAAGATAGCTTTGGCTCTGGTGGAACATATATGGAGGCCACGGTCGGCGACGTTAATTCTCTGAACCCGCTTTTTGCTACCACAAATAGCGAGAAGGTACTCAGCCGTTTGATGTTTGCAACAATTTCAACGGTAGATTTCTCTGGGCATCCTGGTCTTGGTCTGGCCGAGTCAATCGTGCCAAGTGAAAATGGGAAAGTTTGGACTATGAAGCTTAGAGAGAACTTAAAATGGTCGGACGGCGAGCCGATTACGAACGCAGATGTTATATTTACTATCGAGTTAATTAAAAACTCCGCCGTAAATTCTGTCTACAATTCAAATTTAGCCAATGTAAAAGTATCCGAAACCGAAAACGGAGAAATTGTTTTTACTTTGTCTTCTGCCTATGCTGATTTTATTTCCGCGCTCAATATTCCTATACTACCAAAACACAAATTAGAGAATGTCGATCCAAAAACTTTAATAGAAGATAATTTTTCTAACGCGCCGGTAACTTCTGGTGCTTTTACTTTTAACGCCATGCAAACTACATCCACTACAACTGAGAAAGTTTATTATCTCTCGGCAAACCAATATTATTACAAGGGAATCAGTCTTCTTAATAGCTTTGCCGTACATACTTATAAAGATAAAGATGCTGTGATTAGTGCTCTAAATACTGGTTCAATAACAGCTACAGCAGAACTAACTGGCGCCGACAAAGATAAAGTTTTATCCAAACAGTTTATTGAAAAAGATTCTAGTATAAATTCCGGGTGCTATATTTTCTTTAACACCACAAACGAAAGTATAAAAAATGTGGAAATGCGCTCGGCGATCCGTCGGGGAATAAATCTTGAAAAACTTCGCGCAGTGGCACCAAATACTATACCACTAAATTATCCATTACTGGAATCTCAAATTACTCTGTCGAGTTATCCTGAAATACCGAGTGAAAATTACGACGAAGCAAAAGCAAAAATAGCTGAACTAAAAGGTGATACAAATCCAAAATTAGAGATCGCGACGATAAATTATGGGTTTCTACCTGATGTAGCCACGGAACTGACAAACGAATTGCAGGATTTAGGCTTTGAGACAAATTTATCTATCTATGAAGAAAATCAAGATTTTATTAATAATGTAATTTCAAAAAGAGCCTACGATATTTTGGTTTATGAAATAGAGCTCGGAGCGGACCCAGATCTTTTGCCATATTATCATTCGTCCCAAGCTTCCAGTACTGGCCTGAATTTATCTAATTATCGTAATAGCTTGATGGATGATTTGTTGCTTGGGGCGCGAGACACCTTGGACGAAACTCTCAGAGCAAAAAAATATGAAAGTTTCTTGAAATATTGGGTAAGTAACGTTCCGGCGATTGGGTTATACCAGCCAAATCTAACATATTTTTACAATCGCAATGTCAAGACCTTTGGTAACAACGTAAAATTGGTTACTGCTTTGGATCGTTTTACCGACATCACCGATTGGGCGGTAGTAAAAACTATAAAAAATAAAACCCCATAAAAATTCATCTATTTTTAATATGAAAAGTATTTATGTTCTGCGGCACGGACAAACGAACTGGAATCTTGAATGTCGCCGACGGGGACGAATGGATATTGAATTGAATGAAACCGGTATTGAGCAGGCTGGTATTATGAAAGAGAAATTAGCCGATATCTCTTTTGATATTTGCTACTCTTCGCCACTCAAGAGAGCTGCAGAAACTGCAGAAATCATCTGCGACGATAAAATTCCTATTATCTATGATGGATTACTAGTGGAGAGATGCTTTGGTAAAACTGAGGGTACAGTACAAGATAATTTGCCTCATGTGGGTGAGTTTGTCTTTGGTAAAAAATACGACGACAATATTGAACCATGGGAAGATGTGTTAGCGCGTGCAAAGAAATTCCTAGAAAAGATAAAAAATGTTGATGCCAAGAATATATTAGTAGTAAGTCATGGTGTATTCTTAAAAGCGCTTCATTTTGTAATTATTGGATATGATGAAAATACAGATTTTCTAAGCTGGCATTTGGAGAATTGTGAGATTAAGAAATATACTATATAAAAATAATGCCCTTTGGGCATTCTTTTTTATCAGTGGTGCGCGCGACTGGACTCGAACCAGCACAGCCGTAAATGTGGCCACTACCACCTCAAGGTAGCGTGTCTACCAATTCCACCACGCGCGCAAAATTGATATATTTTTATTATAACATATTTTCACATTTTAAGATATTTTTTATTAATCTACTTAGGCTTATGGTATAATAAATAGGAATAAGGAGGTAAATGAAAAAGAGGTTTTTAATTTTCGTAGTTCTATTGATGGCTATGGCTACTTTGGCGGTAAGTCTTGTTTTTACAAACCCGACAAAGGCAGAAGAACAAGCTGAATCTAACGAGTCTACAGTCGTTGGCACTAGGATCAGCATCACCCCAACAATGGATTTTTTCAAGCAACTCGATGCCAATTCGGTTTACGAAAGCGTCCTAAGTGTTACAAACGACGGCAGTGAACCTATAAACTTTGAAGTTTATGCGGCGCCTTATTCTTATATATATTCCGAAGAAAATAACAGCTATTCTCTCGGTTTTAGTAAAGAAAATAATTATACTCAAATTACTCACTGGATCAGCATCAAAGATAAAAATGGTAATTATGTAGAGAGACCAACTTTTACTGCTAATCCTGGAGAGACCATAGATGTATCTTATAAGGTAAGCACGCCAGATAGTATACCGAGTGGTGGACAATATGCAGTACTTTTTGCCCATACCATATCCAATACTGGTGGCATAAGGGCTGAGGCTAGCCCTGGCATGGTAATATATGGTAGATCTAATGGCGAAACTATTATTTCATCAGAGATATCAGATATGAAAATCTCTCAAACGATAGAAAAAGAAGCTTCCGTAGAAGAGAACGGCAAAACTCTAAGAAAAAAGACCGTATTTAACCATATTAATGCCTCTGCAAAAGTTAAAAACACCGGAAATCTAGATTTTAACGCGGTCGGGACGCTAAAGGTTGAGGGAATATTTGGCGGAGAATATTATACAACTCCAGAAAATAAATCAAGAATATCAGTGATACCAGAGGCGGAGTTGATCTTGTCAGACGAATGGGAGGAGACACCAGCATTTGGTTTTTATAAAGCCACTTGGACGGTAGAAACAATAGATAATACAGAGACTATTGAGATGGTCGTGTGCTTAATACCGCCTTCGGTGATTATTATTAGCATAATCTTGTTGACAATATTAGTGGCTAGCATTATAATATTAGCGAGGAAACGTAAAGAACGGCGCTCTAGGTTCTCTGTCTAGAGTAGTTTAAAAATAAAAAAGAAAAATTATGAAAGAAACAAAAAGGACAAAAAAACGAATTTTAGGATTACTAGGTTTGGTTCTAGTGATCGTAGCAACTATCTTTGCAGCATTTTTACCAGAGCCTGAAGCCTCGGCGATAGATGGTGCTTATTCATCGATGGATACCATTTTGGTGCGAGTAGTGGGCGATGTGCCGAATGTGCAATTCACTAGTCCTGAAAATGATTCAATCTTTATAACTCCAAATCAGACGTTAAGTCTCAATTATGAAAACGTGAGCACCGCAACAGTGCAAGTAACATATAAAGACAAGAGTGATATGACCTATAGCTGTATGATTGATATGGCTTATGTTGATTATAAACCTGGTAGTTTAAGTTACGATTTGAATCTTTTTGAACCAGACTTAGGACAATCTTGTGAAGGTGGCCCATATATTAATGGTGGGTATGGTGAATACTTAGTAGATGTGTCTGGCGAAGGCTACGGTGTAGATAATGTTGCTCAAGATCTCGTGAAATTCTACTTTTATCCAGTTTATGGAGAAGCAGAAGAAGACGAGTCTGACGGATTAATATATCTAGATCTCCATTATGACACCCAAAGCGATAATATAGCCAACATAAAAATCAATATCTACGACGAAGACGGTAACTTAGTTAGCGAGATGTCACAAATTGGTGTTACGCCACCAAATACCAGAGCAGAACTACCGTTTTCCGAAAAAGGTATGCCGACGGGGAATTATAAGATCGAAATTATAGCCTATGGTGAAGATGGTGAAGCTCTTTACAAACCTTATTATACAAACGTATATTATGAAGCGATTCCAGCTCCGGATACTGGTGCGTTCTTTAGAAATTTAGGCATTTCTAAAGCTGATTATATAATCACTGCGTTAGCAATATTCTTGATAGTTGCCGTGCTCGGTATTGTATTTGTGGCCAAAGGCAGGAAAGAAAACTCAAAGAAATAATTGTTGGATATAAAAATGGGCGCTCAATACTGCGAGGGCGCCCATTTTTTGTTGGTAAATTATTTGTCTTCTGACTTTGATTTTTTCTCGGCTTCTTTAGCAGCTTTTTTGGCTTTGTTTTCTAAGGCCTCTTTCATCTTGGCGGCCTTGGCAGCGCGAGCCTTAAAGCGATCCACACGACCTTCGGTATCAATAATCTTTTCTTCGCCAGTGAAGAATGGATGAGAAGCTGAAGATATCTGGACTTTTACTAATGGGTATTCTTTACCATCTTCCCATTTGATGGTTTCTTCGCTCTTCGCTGTAGATTTGGTGAGGAACGAAAAATTCGCGGCTTCGTCCATAAAGACGACATCACGATAATCTTTAGGGTGTAATTCTGTTTTACTCATAATTATTTGTCATTATATCAGATTTTTGAAAAACTGTAAAGAAAAAGGGAGGCATTAAGCCTCCCGCGAGTTAGCCACCCTGAGGGCCCTCTCGCATTTCCATGCGGAGATCCTCTATCAGCTCGTCGCTAGGGTTAGAATGTTTTCTGCCCTTTTTCTCTGGGCGAGTAGTGGGAAGCCATGGCGACTCCCTTTCGGGCTGAGGAACTATAGGATATGGCCCTATGGGGTAAAGAGACAATAACTCTAATGCAATATTAGAAAATTCGCCGTCAGTGATTATTTTGCCCTCTTCTGCTAACTTCTGAAGAACATAGATATTGAGATTTCCGTTAGGTAATCTGACACATATATCCTTTAAGTTCCCCTCATTATCTTTAATATGTACAAAGCGTTCTATCATACGAACACCTCCAGAAAAATAGTATCTAGAAGTAAACTCTAGACCTGATCTAATTATAGCACAAACATAATAAAAAGTCAACCCCCCGCAGCGGGTGCGGGGGTTTCGGGGTAAAGATTAGAGAATCTGATCGATATCGGTGACGATCTTGTCTATAAAACCATGAGCCAAAGCATCTTCCGGGAGCATATAATACTCCACACGATTTAAAATATCGTATTCTGTATCTTTCATCCTGCTATGCTTTAAGACATGTGCCTTGACGACATTCTGTTCGTATTTTTCCTGGAATTTAGCCTGATCTTGTACTTTACTGGTTGAACCGAATATGAAATCGGATCCGTCGTGCATCAGGAATACCATGTTGGGCATAGAAAAACGCTTGTGGCCGGTAATTCCGATCATGAAAGCCATGGAACTCCACTGGCCGACGTTGTAAGTATAGACTGGTGTTTCACTAAGTTTAATTGCCGAAACCAGCGCAAAACCTTCATATACACTGCCGCCGGGCGAGTTAATGTAGATTTTGATCGGCTTTCTCTTAGGAATCGGAATGTCTTTATCCTCGCGGTTGTATCTCATAATGAGTCTTACAACCCTGGCCACCGTGATCTTCTCATCAATATACTTGTCCTCGAAGTCTATGTCGTTAATTTCTCCTTGAAGATAAATTCTGCGTTCATCGAGTTCGAGCAAATCATCCATCGCATAAGGTGAACAAGTAACCTGTGTTTTTATCTTCTCATCATTGAGACCATGATAGCATACAATATCTCTTTTCATCTTAAACCCTCCTTTAAAGGTGCAAAATAGGGTGCCCAGCACCCTTCGAGGTGATTATACTACACTATCTTGATTTATTCAATCAAATGTGCTAAAATTACCCTATATTAAATTTAATGAAACAGCTATGGGAGGTTTCCTGGGGTGGTTTACCCTGAAAACCCGTAGTCAAAGGAAAGGAAATCATAATGGCAGTAAATGTCGATATGAAGGCTTTGCTTGAATCTGGTGCTCATTTTGGGCACAAGACGAGCCGTTGGCACCCAAAAATGGCGCCATACATCCATTCTAAGCGCCAAAATGCGCATATTATCAACCTAGAAAAGACCGTAGATGGTCTTGAGGTGGCTTTACCAAAAATCACCGAAATCGTGAAAGGTGGCAAGAAAGTACTCTTTGTGGGCACAAAAAAACAGATGAAAGATGCTGTAAAAGAGGCGGCTGAATCTGTAGAGATGCCCTATGTAACCGTACGTTGGGTTGGTGGTACTCTTACTAATGTAGAAACCGTAAACCGCCAAATCAAAAAATTAAAAGATTTGGAACGTCGTATGGCTTCTGGCGAGCTTGAAAATCGCTATTCTAAGCTAGAGGTTCAAAGATTTCAAGAGGAAATCGATCTTTTGAATGAGCGCTATGGTGGTATCAAAGACATGACCGAGCAACCAGCTGCGGTGATCGTGATTGATGCAATTGAAGATAAGAATGCGATAAAAGAAGCAAATGTATTGCATATTCCAGTATTTGCGATTACTGATACAAATGTCGATCCTTCAAATATCGACTATGTAATCCCAGCAAACGACGATGCAATTAAGGCTACAAAATTGATTCTCGATTACTTCGTAGAAGCAATTAAAGAAGGTAAAAAATAATTAGGAGGCATTATGGCAGAAATTTCCATAGAACAAATCAAAAAATTAAAAGAGCTTTCTGGCGCCGGGCTTACCGATGCCAAAAAAGCTTTAGTAGAAGCTGACGGCGATTTTGACAAAGCTCTTGAGGCAATGCGTAAAAAAGGTTTGACTAAGGCTGAGAAGCGCGGTGATCGCGAAACTCGTGAAGGTTTAGTAGACGCCTATATCCACGATGGTCGTCTTGGTGCAATCGTAGAAGTAAACTGTGAAACCTCTTTCGTGGCTAAGACTGATGAGTTTAAAACTTTGGCCCATCAAATCGCAATGCAAGTAGCATCAATGGCTCCACTTTATGTATCTGAGGAAGACATTCCAGAAGACGTGCGTAAGGCTAAGATTAAGGAACTTGAAGAAAACTTTAAGGGTCCAGAAAATATGAAGGACAAAATCCTTGAAGGCCAAGTAAAGAAGGCTTTTGCCGATAAAGTTCTTATGAACCAACCATATATCTTGGATGATTCTAAAACTGTAGAACAATTTATCAAAGAGGCCATTGCTAAGACTGGCGAGAATATCACTGTTCGCCAATTTAAGCGCATTGAGCTTGGAGTGACTGAGTAAGTTACCGCTCGATAATAAAATAGCTCCCATCACTGGGAGCTATTTTGATATAGAGGTTATTACTTATGGTCGAAACGAATATGTTTTCTGTTTCTATGGGTAAGGTAACCAGCAATAGAGACTATTGCGATAGTTGGAAGCAGATAGGTAACCAAGGCTGAATTACTATCTTGTTCCTTAGTATTGCCACCGGTATTTGCCTTCTTTGGAGTACTATCAGCTGAAGTATCTGGAACTGGAATGTCTTCTCCTTCAGACACAGTGAATTCTATATCGACTGGATCATAACCGTCGTAGGTTAATTTTATAGTGTGCGTTCCTTCTTCTAAAGTATCTAGATAATCACCGTAAACTGTAAGAATAGTACTACCGGATTCGGTTTTGTAGTTTTTGTCGGAAAGACTTTTGCCATCCATAGTAACACCAGTTAGTGAAGCTAGAGGATAGTCTATTTTAACTACAAAGTCTTCGCCACTACCGATTACATAGTCTTTGCCGGACACCCAAGTGACTTCACCAGTTGGATCGCCAGATGGTTCTGGGTCTGGGGTTGGTGTTGGTTCGTCTCCATCATCGATAGTGAAAGCGTTCAATATATTGATCCCCCTCTCAGTTTCTTCAATATCTTCTCCGTTAACTTTTTTAAGTTTAATAGCAAAATCTCCGGATATTTTAATTGGTGTATCGAATTCATATTTAGTCATGCCCATATACGCAGTGAAATCACCAACTTTTGTAAATCCATCCTCATTGCCAGTATTACTGACATATACGTCATATTCTTCATCATTATAGAAGTTTTGGTTAAATGTTATTTTTTCTAGTTTTTCATTACCATTAGATGAGAATTCAAAGATATACGAATTGTCATTTGAAATAATGCTGCTACTTTTATAATCATTCAAACTATATATATGATCGTAGTCGTTTATGGACTCAAATGATTTGAAGTACATAGTATCAAGAGCAGAATCATAGCTCATATAAAATCTCCATGGATATTGTATTTGAGTTCCATCTTCTTCAAATGTAAAATATTTATCACCCCAGGAATTTTGTAAAATAAATGCACCAGTCTTGATTATATCGTTGTCATTATACTGCCATGAGTCATCCCAACCAACAATAGTCATCGCGTGGCCACCACTACAAGGAGTTGTGTACTGCGTAGAGCGGTCTATAACTGTGAAATTCGCAAAATGATTATCGTTATCAACACTAAAATCCATACAATTATCCTCATCCCAAAAGGTAGCTACTTCCACTGCGCCATATTCCCTCACGGCTTTCTTGATGGCATTGACGGCAGCGGTTTTATCGTTGCTGGAACCATAAATAGGCGAATTTATTCTACCAACATCTGTAACAATATAATTAACATCGTTAAGATTATTAATCTCGCTATAATTTTGTTTTACGGTATATGCCCTAGATCCATCATTCATAACAGTAAGCAAATCTTCGTAATCATCTAAATTCCATATATCTTCATATATGTTTATGCCACTGATTCTACTATCATTGTTTTTAATCGTATTGGCGAACTTTGATTCTGAAACAAGTGCGTATGGATTAGACATTGTAAGTAATACCGTAAAGAGATTACCGCCATCACCAAAAGCGCGTTCGTAACCACCGACAGATAACCATCTATCGTAAAAAGCATTTCGCTGCGATAATGTGTCGTTGTCTCCACGGTATGCATCTTTTGCGCTAACAAACTGATAATCTATATGTTTTGGCGAAATACTTGTCGCCGTATTATTTTTTTCGAGAGAATATTCAAGTGCGGTCGACCCTGCATAGAGCCAACAAAGCCCCTCCGTATTCTGGTTTTTTGTCCTAGTATAAGTATGATACTGATCATGCGAATTATAATATGACGGCAAAACCTCTGAGTCAGCATATACTTTCCTATACATTGATTCTTCAGCACTAAACTGTTCTAGCTTAGCATCTAATTCGGGGGAAGATATTACACCAGAAACAAAATCCAGTTTTTTATCGGATGCACTCACCTTGTCAAAATTATTTTGGACCCCGTATCCTATAATTCCAATAGAACAGCCGGCGATAACCACAGCAAGAGAACGCAGGCCTATCTTTTTTATTTTTAGTCCTTTAGCTCTATTAGTGCCACTGGAGAGGACTTTTATTTTCATTTTTGTGTTCCTTTTTTATTTTTGTATAACCTTTATGTTTATGATTGTGTCGCATTTTTGTATAAATGTCAAGTGCTTTTTTAGAATTCTCCATGTGCTATAATTAGGATATAATTTTAAGGAGTTATTATGTTTGATATAGCAGAAGATCGTAAAAAAATGGAAGGAGTGATCGAACGTTTTAAAGATGAAATGAAAAAGGTGCGTACTGGGCGCGCACATCCAGACATGCTTTCTGGCATAAAGGTAGAGGCTTACGGCCAATATATGCCACTCAACCAAGTCGCCAACATTACTGCGTCAGATGCGACTTTGCTCGTGATTACGCCATTTGATCCATCCAATATTCAGGCTATTGCGACAGCAATTCGCGCCGACCAATCCTTAGGACTAAATCCAGCAGACGATGGTCGCGTGATTCGCGTACCAATTCCAGCACTTACAGAAGAGCGTCGCAAAGAAATCGTCAAAAATACCTCCGCCAAGGTAGAAGAAGCTAAAGTAGCAATCCGCAATGTGCGCGAAGACGCCAGAA
The DNA here is from genome assembly GCA_002363125.1 of Candidatus Saccharibacteria bacterium UBA3218. Lineage (GTDB taxonomy): Bacteria > Patescibacteriota > Saccharimonadia > Saccharimonadales > Saccharimonadaceae > Nanosyncoccus. The sequence continues at coordinate 110,734 of DEWE01000009.1, forward strand.
AAGCTGTGAAAAATGCGGCCGAAATGAGTGAAGATGTGAAAAAGCGGGCCGAAAAAGAGATTGACGACCTAACCAAAGAGTTTAATGACAAGGTCGAAGCTGAATTTAAAACTAAATCTGAAGAAATAATGAAGATATAATTCTATTATATCATATATAAAGGAATTTGTCAATGAGTTTACAACATCTAGGTATCATTGCAGACGGTAATCGTCGCTGGGCAAAACAAAATGGTCTGCCAAAAATTGAAGGGCATCGCCAAGGATTGAAGGCGATTGAACAGCTTGTAGCCGCTGCCGCTAAATTAGAAATACCATATATTACTTTTTATGTTTTTAGCACAGAAAACTGGGGAAGAGAAAAAGACGAAGTAGACAACATAATGAAGTTGGCCGAGACTAAGATTATGAAAATGGCTGAAAGGATGGCCGAAAATAATATACGGCTTTTGATTCTTGGCGCCCGCGGGAAGGTAAACCCTACTCTTACATCTTTAGCCGAAAAGGCCGAGAAAATTACAGCTGAATGCACTGGTACTACGGCCTGTTTTTGTTTTAACTATGGTGGCGAGCAAGAAATAGCTGACGCAGCAAATATCGCTATCAAGGTAGATGGCGAGATTACGCCAAAAACCATCCGCGAGCATCTATACCACCCAGAAGTACCAGATTTAGATATGGTAGTACGAACTTCTGGAGAAGAGAGACTTTCTGGTTTTATGCTTTGGCGAGCGGCTTATGCAGAGTTAATGTTTATTAAAAAGTATTTCCCAGAAATGGAAGCTGGTGATATAAAAGATATTCTAGAAGAATACGAAAAACGCAACCGTCGTTTTGGTAAATAATGATATAATAAGGTTATGGATATTTTTGTAGGTGTGGTGGTCGGTTTGATCGTGCTGATGTTTTTGGTAACAGTACACGAATTTGGACATTTTGTTGCAGCAAGAAAAAATGGCGTAAATGTACTAGAGTTTGGGATTGGATTTCCGCCGAGAATTATGGCATGGATGAAAGACCCAAAGACCGGAAAATGGCGCAGATTACCACGCACGGAATGGGAAAAAGAAAAGGTAACCAAGGTTGTTTATTCGGACGACTCGCATAAATATTTCGCGCAAAAGGGTATGGTGTTTAGTTTGAACTGGCTACCGATTGGTGGTTTTTGCCAGATGGATGGAGAATCGGCAGCCGACACTCGCAAAGGTACTTTTGGTGATGCGAGTTTTTGGTCTAAGACCAAGATTTTGTTTGCTGGCGTAACAATGAACTGGTTAGTCGCGATTGTAATTTTCACTGTTTTGGCCTGGACAGGGATGCCGGAGTTTCTTGAGGGTCAATTTACCGTGCCGGCAGACACGCGCCTCGAGGCTACACCAGTGGAGATTACGTCAGTGGCAGAAGATTCGCCAGCATCTCGTGCTGGCATTGAAGCTGGCGATAAAATTATCGCAGTAGATGGAAACGAGTTTTTGCATGCTAGCGAGATCACTGATTATAATGAACTTCATGCTGGTGAGACTGTGGAATATAAGATTTATCGTCAAGGAGAAGAAGGTTGCAACTGTGATGCCAATCTGGATCTTGAGGTGACACTAAATTCAGTGGATGCAGAATATCTACTCGGCGTAACGATGGAGACAACCCAATCACTTTCGTATTCTACTTGGTCTGCACCAATTGTGGGGGTAGGGCTTACAGCGCAACTTACCGGAGAGACTTTCAAAGGGGTAGGGATTATGCTTTGGAATTTAATTTCTGGCGTAGGATCGCAATTTAGCCCAGATGCGGACGTTCGCGAAAACGGCCAAGAAGCAATATCTTCTGTGGGGGATTCTGTGTCTGGCCCAGTAGGTATAATTGGGGTATTATTCCCAGCCTTTACCTCGGCCGGACCAACCAACCTTGCGTTCTTGGCAGCTTTAATATCGGTATCACTAGCTTGTATGAATGTTCTACCAATCCCAGCCTTAGATGGTGGTAGATGGCTGCTCATCGCAATCTACAAACTACGAAAGAAAAAATTAACTAAAGAGACCGAAGAAAAAATTGTCTCCCGAGCGTTTATGATACTATTAGCATTAATCTTTATCGTAACAATCTTAGATATAGTAAGGATAATAAAATAATGGTGGGCAAAAAGGCAAAAAAAAATACGAAAAGCAAAAAAGTAAACTGGAAATCGATTCTTAATATATTCTTAATATTAGTTTTTACATTTGCCGTTGTAGTGGTAGCGCAACTATTTGTGGGCTACCTAATGTTATGGATACTTGGGCGTGAAATTTTCGTAGAGCCGGTGCCCACTGCAATATATTCTGCTTTGTCTTATATATTGGCATTAATATTTATATTATTCGCTGTACCGAAAATTATCACTAGAAAAAAACTGATGGGCAGAGATGAGCTAGGCCTGCGTGGTTGGCCAACTTGGACCGATATCGGGCTCGCACCAGTAGGTTATATAGTATCAATTTTGGCAGCCGCTGGACTTACGGCACTCTTTAATTTATTCCCGTGGTTTGACGCCGAACAGGCACAAGAAATAGGATTTAATACTTACATAGTTGGTTTTGATAGAATAGTAGCATTTTTGATATTAGTTGTAGTGGCGCCGATTGCAGAAGAAATTATTTTCCGTGGGTGGCTATATGGAAAATTGAGGACCATGTTGTCTGAAAAGGTATCCGAAAAGGCTTCTATTATTATTTCCACGCTATTGGTATCATTAATCTTTGGCTTGGTTCACATGCAATGGAATGTGGGAGTAACTGTGTTTGCGATGTCTGTGGTACTTTGTGTGATGCGCGAAATCACTGGTACGATATATTCTGGAATATTGATGCATATGATTAGGAATGGTTTGGCTTTCTATCTGATCTATGTTCTAGGCGTAGCCTAATATGCTATAATAGGGGGTATGAGATTTTCGAAAACTTTTATCAAAACTTTGCGTGAAGCACCAAAAGACGAGACGGCCAAAAATGGCGCCCTGCTTACACGCGCAGGATATATTCATAAGGAAATGGCTGGGGTATATGATTATCTACCACTGGGTCTTCGTGTAATCGAGAATATCAAGCGCGTCATTCGTGAAGAATTAAACAAACTTGATTGTGAAGAGATTCAGATGTCTGCCTTACAAAACCCAGAACCATGGGAAAAAACTGGTAGGTTTTCTGATCAAGAAGTAGATATCTGGTTTAAAACTGAACTAGTTTCTGGTGGCAAATTAGGTCTTGCTCCTACACATGAAGAGCCAATCACGAATATGTTAAAATCTTATATTTCCAGTTATAAAGATTTACCTTTGTATGTATATCAATTTCAGACTAAATTTAGAAATGAACTCCGAGCAAAATCTGGCATCTTGCGCGGGCGCGAGTTTTTGATGAAGGATCTTTATAGTTTTCATACGACCGAAGAAGACTTAGATGAATTTTATGCAAAAGTAGAACAAGCATATAATAATATCTTTACTAGACTAGGTATTGGCGAAGATACCCATGAGACCTTTGCAAGCGGTGGAATTTTTTCAAAATATTCACATGAGTTCCAAACTTTTTTGCCAGTAGGTGAAGATACTGTATATTATAATAGTGATAAATCCGTCGTCTTAAATGAGGAAGTGCTTAATGATGAAGTCTTGGCTGATCTTAGCGTCAAACGCGAAGAATTATCCGAAACGACTGCAGCTGAAGTAGCTAATATATTTAAATTGAAATTTAAATATTCAGAACCTCTAGGCTTACAATTCGGTAATGAAGATAATGAGCTAAAAAATGTTTATATGGGTTGCTATGGAATTGGTGTATCGCGCGTAATGGGTGTAATCGCAGAGAAATTTGCTGACGAAAAAGGTTTAGTATGGCCAGAAGAGGTTGCACCATATAAATATTATTTGGTCGGTATTGGCGAGAATGGTATGATGGAGGCCGAAAATTTCTACAAAGAACATGAGGACATAACATTATTTGATGATCGCGATGCGCGACCAGGTGAAAAATTTGCTGACGCTGACTTGATTGGCTTACCTTATCGCATAGTAATTTCCGACAAGACTTTGGCTGAGGGCGCCGTAGAACTCACTGATCGTAAAACTGGCGAAAGCAAATTGGTAAAACTTAGCGAAATACAATAATTTAATCTTGACTTAAGCTATGTTTTTGTGTAGACTTGAGGAAGATTTAATTAGTGGGGAATAAATTATGATAAAAAAGAGTGTAAGTTTAACTTCAGAAGGTAAAAAAGAATTAGAAAAAGAATTGGCTGAGCTAATCGCTAATCGCCCAGCAATTACGGAGCGCATTGCGACGGCTAGAGCTTTTGGTGATTTATCTGAGAACGAAGAATATAGTTCTGCGCGAAATGAACAAAAGGTGGCAGAAGGTAGGATTCTAGAAATTCAAGAAATACTAAAAAGCGCAAAAATTATTCATGGTGGCAAAAAAGATAAAATTAATTTAGGCGCAACCGTTGCTATAGATATGGGCGGGCGAAAATTGGAATATACTTTAGTTGGACCAACCGAGGCAAATCCACTTGAGGGAAAGATTTCTAATGAATCGCCAATCGGAAAAGCAATGATGGGCAAAAAGGCTGGCGAAAGTTTTGAATTTAACGGTAAAAAAGTAAAGATACTAGATATAAAATAAATCAGTAGTACCTCTCTTTATGAAGGTGCTTTTTGATGATTTTATGATATAATAATTTTATGTTACTTGAAGATTATAGAAACGAAAGATTAAAAAAATTAGATGAGTTAAAAGCGCGTGGGATCAATCCTTACCCAGCCAAGAGCTTCCGCAATACGAAAATCTCTGAAATTATTAATCATTTTGATGAAAAAGATGGCCAAGAGGTGACTTTGGCTGGCAGAATTGTCGCAATTCGTTCCTTTGGCAAGCTTGTTTTTATTAAAATCCGTGATTACTTCGGCGAGATTCAGATTTTTATGAAGGCCGAAGGCGAAACACCAGAAGGCTTGCTTGGAGCAAAAGACGTAAAACTACTTGATTTAGGTGATTTCATTGAAGTAACTGGTAAAATCGGCAAATCGCAGACTGGTGAAATTTCGATATTCTCTAACTTTGTAAAGTTACTAACAAAATCGCTCAGGCCTTTACCAGAAAAGTTCACCAATAAGGAGGAGCGCTATCGTAGGCGTTATGTAGACATGAACGTGAACCCAGAAGTACGCGAAAGATTAGTGCGTCGTAGTAAATTCTGGCAAGCCACACGTGATTTTATGAATAAACATGGTTTTATCGAAATAAATATCCCAGTTCTCGAGCACACTACTGGTGGTGCAGATGCTACGCCTTTTACCACTCACATGAATGCTCTAAATGAAGATTTTTATCTACGCATTTCGCATGAGTTGCCACTAAAAAGACTCCTTGGTGGTGGTTTTGAAAAAGTTTACGATATTGGTCCAAGGTTTAGAAATGAGGGCGTGGACGACGAACATTTACCAGAGCATATCGCATTCGAATCCTATGCTGCATATGAAAACTACGAAGATGGCATGAAGCTTTACGAAGAAATGATAAAATATGTCGCGATGGAGACTTGGGGCACGTTAAAGTTTCATGTGGGCGGTTTCGATATTGATTTAGACTGCGAATGGCCAAGAATAAAATACGCGGATCTTTTGAAAGAAAAATTCGACGTAGACGTATTTAACCCGGATCGTGAACAGTTAATAAGAATCTTGAAAGAGAATGGAGTAGAAACGAATTTTGACGTGAGCGAAGCTCGCTTGATTGATCATGTCTGGAAATTAATTCGCAAAACTTCGGCTGGACCATATTGGTTGATCGAAGAGCCACTAAGTTTGTCGCCACTGGCAAAGAAATCTGCCGAGAATCCTCTAGTAACTGAACGCTTCCACCCGATCATTGCCGGAACCGAAATGGGGAATGGCTTCTCGGAGTTAAACGATCCGTTGGACCAGCTAGAAAGATTTAGAGAGCAGCAAGCGGCACGCGACGCTGGAGACGAAGAAGCACAGATGTTAGATATGGATTTTGTGGAAATGCTAGAATACGGTATGCCACCAGCTTGTGGTTGGGGTAACTCTGAACGCAATTTCTGGCTACTTGAGGGAGTACCAGGACGCGAAGCGGTACCATTTCCAACGATGAAGTCTAAGGAAGAATAAAGAGTTTTGAACGATTTACTTTTAGGACCGTAAGCTTGGCCGAACGGCCTTGAGTGTGTCCTAAAAGTAAATCGTTTAAAACTCTATAATTTTGCTATGTGACTTCGCGCCACGAATGATACTGATTGTGGTCTTTGGGACTTTGAAATGTTTTGCGAGAATCTTGATTAGAGCATCGTTGGCTTCGCCGTCATGTGGTTTAGCGCGAAGATAAACTGTGAGCTCATTTAGTGCAGTTTCAATGATTTTCTCTTGCGACGATCCAGGTTTTACAGTAATAGTATAGCGATTCATGCGCCTATTATAACATTTTATAAGCGTGATATAATTTAGATATATGCCTAAGTTTAATTTAGTGTCAAAATTTCAACCTACGGGCGACCAGCCGATGGCGATTAAACAGCTAACGGATGGTATTTTGGCGGGAGTGAAAGAGCAGACTTTACTCGGCGTAACTGGTTCTGGTAAAACTTTCACAATGGCAAATATTATCCAGAATATCCAAAAGCCAACGTTGATTTTGGCACACAACAAAACTTTGGCGGCTCAACTTTATTCTGAGTTCCGCGAGTTTTTTCCAAATAATGAAGTACACTATTTTGTATCATATTTCGATTATTACCAGCCAGAAGCTTATATTGCATCTACCGATACATATATTGAGAAAGACTCGGCGATAAATGATGAGATTGATAGGCTTAGACACGCCGCAACCGAAGCTTTACTTACGCGTAGCGACGTAATTATTGTGGCATCCGTCTCTTGTATTTATGGTATTGGCTCGCCAGAGCATTACACCGAAATGTCATTGCCACTATGGAAGAAATCCGATAAGGAATGGGTGGCAAATGATTCTCCGTCGGGAACGCTCCGGGGCGCTAGCCAGAGTCTTACTCCCTCCGGAGAACATTTTGCCACCCTTTCGCAATTAGACTTTATTCGTCGTTTGGTGTCAATGCAATATCATAGAAACGATCTCGCGTTTGAGCGAGGTAATTTCCGCGTGATGGGCGATACTATAGATTTATATCCTGCAAACGGAGAATATGCTTATAGATTTGAGTTTGGCTTCGATAATTTGGAAGAAGTAAAAATTGTAGATCCTTTAACCTTTGATATACGAGAAAGACCAGACCATGTGCATATTTTCCCAAATACACACTATGCTACACCGATGGACCAACTAGAAAAAGCTTTAGTGACTATCCGTGCGGAGTTTGATGAACGAATGAAATATTTCGAAAAGAACCAAAAATATCTAGAGGCGCAGAGATTATCCCAACGCACAAAATATGATCTTGAGATGTTAAAAGAAACTGGTTTTGTAAAGGGAATTGAAAATTATTCTCGGCATCTAGACGGCAGGAAGCCTGGAGAGCCACCTTCTACACTACTCGATTTCTTCCCGAAAGACTTTTTATTAATCGTAGACGAGAGCCATATGACTTTGCCGCAGGTGCGTGGTATGTATAACGGAGATCATGCTCGCAAAAAAACTTTAGTGGAATATGGTTTTCGTTTGCCAAGTGCAATGGATAACCGTCCGCTGACTTATGGTGAATTCCAACACCATATCAACCAAGCTATTTATGTTTCCGCCACGCCAGGAGAATATGAACTCGAAAATTCTCCTAAACCGGCCGAGCAAGTAATTCGCCCTACTGGACTTTTGGATCCAGAAATAGAAGTCCGTGGTAGCGAAGGGCAAATTGACGATTTAATGGAAGAAATTGATAAACGTATTGCCAAAGGGCAACGCACACTTATTACTACACTAACTAAACGAATGGCAGAAGATTTAACCGATCATTTAAAGGAGCGTGGCGTAAAGACCGCCTACATACATTCCGATGTAGACACGTTAGAGCGAAGCGACATACTAAGAGATTTACGTTCTGGAGTTTATGATGTTTTGGTCGGCATTAATCTTTTGCGAGAAGGGTTGGATCTACCAGAAGTGTCACTCGTGGCAATCCTTGATGCCGATAAAGAAGGGTTTCTCCGTTCCGAGTCAGCATTAATACAAACCATTGGTCGCGCAGCAAGGCACGAAGAGGGCAAAGTGATAATGTATGCGAATTTTATTACTGAGAGCATGGAAAAGGCTATATCGGAGACAAATCGTCGCCGTGAAATCCAGAAAGAGTACAATATAGAACACAATATTACGCCAAAATCCATTAAAAAAGAAGTGAACGTGGGGCTCCGTGCGATTATTCCAGAAAAAGAGAAGGAAAATAAATTAGATATCAAGCGTATACCAAAAGATGAGCTACCAGCACTAGTAAAACAACTTTCTTCCGAAATGCAACTTGCAGCGGCCAATCTAGAGTTTGAACGCGCCGCTATGCTACGAGATGAGATAGAAAGAATTAAAGATTTTATAGATGGCAATAAGATGAAAAAATAACCATATCTATTATGGTATAATATATTATATGAGTGGGCGAATTGACGTTAAAACGATCGAGAAAATCAAGCGGAGAATCAGATTTTGTGATTATCTATCAGTAGCACAGCTATATCTTAAGAGTAATTTTTTACTAGAACACCCGTTAAATGCTGACGACATAAAGCCTAGACTACTAGGACACTGGGGAACTTGTCATGGCATCAATGTAGCATATGCAAATTTCAAAAGTTATTTTAAGGATGATCCTAATTTTAGTTTTGTTTTGGGGCCAGGCCATGGCTTTCCGGCGCTACAGGCGAATTTATTGGTTGATGGCGAACTAGCAAAAGTAGATCCTATGGCCACAGTAGACAGAAGCGGAATTGCCTATATTTGCAAACATTTTTCTTGGCCAGATGGATTTCCGAGTCATGCTAGTCCATATACCCCGGGTATTATTACTGAGGGTGGAGAACTAGGTTACGCGCTAGCTAATGCTTATGGGTTAAATCTTGGTCATCCAGAAAAAACTACAGCAGTACTAATAGGCGATGGGGAACTAGAAACCGCTACAGCAATAGATTCACTTAACTTGCGCAATTTATTGTCTGGATCAAAAAACGGTAAAATTCTGCCAATTCTTCATCTTAATGGCTACAAAATCTCTGCACCGTCTATTTATGCAAGAAAATCCGAGCGAGAACTAAACGAAATGATCCGTGGTTTTGGATTTAATCCCGTAATGATAGATGGTGAAGATACTGAATCGTTCCAGATAAAATTATCAGAAAATATAGAAGATCCATTTTACATTTTAAAGACCGAAAAGGGGTTTGGTGGCCCAAATAGACACCATGAGGCTCATCAGATACCGATTAAGGATCCAAAAAACAAAGCCGAAGAACTCAGTGCCCTAGAAGATTGGCTAAAATCTTATAACGTTACTGACCTTGTAAAAAATCTGGAGGATATAAAACTATGAGCTTATATTCGCCGGCAAAAAAAATCGGCCAATTGTTAACCGAAGAATTCAAAAAAAATCCGCATTTTTATTTCTTCTCGCCAGACGAAACAACTTCTAATAAATTTGATGAAATTTTTGAGACGGAAAAACGCGCTTGGGGGTTAACGCAAAAAACCTGGGATTTACCAGAAAGCGAAAACGGCAGGATAATAGAGATGCTTTCTGAAAACGTGCTCTTTAGCGTAATGACTGGACACTTAATGAATGGTGAGCCGGCAATGATGGGAAGCTATGAAGCATTTTTCCCGATCATAACGGCGCAACTTTTGCAACAAATCAAATTCATAAAGCAATCCAAGGAGGTGGATTGGCGCGCGCCAATGCCAGCAGTAAATTTACTTTCTACCTCTACTTGTTGGAGACAAGATCACAATGGTTACACACACCAATCACCAGCTCTTATATCTACTCTACTAAGCTCACCAAGCAATTTGGCAAATTGCATCTTTCCGATCGACGATATCGCAGCCGAAGTAGCTTATAATTTTATGATTAATTCCAAAGATGTTGTAAATCTGACAACATTCAATAAAATTGAAGAACCTAGATATTTAAATTCTAAAAAGGCCCTGGAAGAATTTGAAAATGGAGCAATGATTTATGATCCTATCTCGGACTTAGAGCCAGACATCGTATTTGCAGCGGCTGGTGATATTGTGGCAAAAGAGACAATGGAGGCTATGAAAATCTTGAAAGAAGATTTACCGGAAGTCAGGATTCGTTTTATATATATTAATTCTTTATCTTATCGCGCAATTGGCACAACTGAAAATAAATTATCTATGAAGGAATTCATGGATTTATTTACGGCCGATAAGCCAATTATCGCAAATTTCCATGGCTACCCAGAAACTCTGGAGAATATTTTGGAAAATTATACTGCAAGGGGAAGACTCAGAGTACACGGTTTCAACGAAGAAGGTTCCACTACTACTCCATTCGAAATGCTTCGAAGGAACGCCGCATCGCGTTACGACATCGCAACTGATATCGCAAAACTTTATGAAAGAGACGATTTAGTAATTAAATATCAAGAAATTTTAGCAAAGAATCACGCACATGCCATAGAGTATGGCGAAGATATGATAAAATAAAACCATTATGGAATTATTTATTTTAATTATTACTTTGGCTATTTTTGCCGAAACAAGTTTTCTGGTTCTTAAAAAACAGAAAAATCATCGATCTGGGAAACGAAAAATATTTGTAGATACTTCCGCTCTGATCGACGGACGAATTTTAAATATTGCAAGAACTGGTTTTATAAATGATGATTTAGTCATTTTAAAAAATGTACTGTTAGAATTGCAGCTTCTAGCAGATGGGAAGGATGCCGAAAAAAGAAGTCGCGCGCGCGCCGGACTAGAAACCGTTGCGGAGCTTGAACGCGTAATCGAAACAGATGTCGAGATTATGGACGACGCTGAATATTACGGCGCAAAGGTAGATGAAGAATTATTGAAGCTCGCAAAAGAGAACAAGGGCGCAATTCTGACTCTAGATTATAACTTAATCAAAGTTGCTGAAGCAGAAAAAATTGCAACACTAAATATTAATGATTTAGCTTTGGCCGTACGTAGTGAATTTTTGCCAGGTGAAAAAATAAAGCTGAAAATCTTAGAAAAGGGTTCAAATCGTGGGCAAGGAGTCGGGCATCTAAATGATGGCACCATGATAGTCGTAGACAACGCGGCTAGCAAAATAGGAAAAGAAGTTCTGGTAGAATTTGTAAAATTTCACGAAACCTCGGCAGGAAAGATGATTTTTGCAAAAATTGCGAAAAGCTAGACCCATATTTATATTTTTAGAATTTATTATTTATAACCTAATTGCTACTCACTGGCATCTCACTAGTAGCAGTGTAGCCAGCTGAGTCCGTAACGGTAAACCTAATTGATGTATCTGAATCTTTAATAGTGTAACCACTGATTATACCATCTGAGCCTAGCGATATACCGCCTTGTTCAACACCATTTACATAAAGCGTGAAATTAGAAATATCGTATGTTCCGCGTTTGATTATAACTATTATGTTGCCGTCGCTAACAGATAAAGATATTTCTGGTGGTATATAATCACATGTATCGCTTACCTCTCGGTTGTATGGCTCTGGTACGTCATAGACTTCATTACCAGTCATAGGATCCATAACTTTAGTAACTTCTATTTCTATCTTATAACTTTCTGGCGTACAACTAGATGCCAACAGATGGTTGTAGCGGTTAAATACCAAAGTCTCTTTTGCTATACCAGAATTCTTTGAATTGTACCAACTTGGCCAGATATCAGTTTTGCCATTGACGGTAAGAGTTTGGATGCCAGCTGGCTTAGCTGGTTGATCGCCAGAGCTCCAACGACCATCTGGACCATAAACATCTTTATGCACCCCCTCCATATAGTTATTTACAACTCTACGAACTATGCTGTTATCTGAATTCCTAAGGCCTGAGCCATCGTGATTACCGTTCCACACAACAGTAGAGATAGCAGATGAAAAGCTGATCATTAATGAATCTTTAGTTTCACTAGAGTTTGAAGTTGTAGTGGTACCAGTCTTAGAAGCCGTATCTACACCAGGAACCACGAAGCCGTATGCATAAGATTGCGAACCCCAAACTAGAGAGGCACGAGCAACTGGGTCGTGTAAAATATCCCATATCATATACGCAACTTGGTCATCAACTACACGCTTACCTTCTTTATCCTTCCAGCTTTCCAATAATTCTCCAGAGCTGTTTCTGAGTTCCAATACATATGTAATATCCTTGAAGGTTCCACCACGGGCAATTGAAGCGTAAGCATTAGCATGTTCCACTAAGCGCACATTACAGCCAGAACCGATAGCGATCGAAAGACCATAGTTATCTTTACCTTCGCAATACGAAACGTCACCTAGGGCATGTGCTACTTCAAGAGAATTGTCTATGCCATTAATATATAGCGCTTTAACCGCAGGAATATTGAGGGAGTTAGAGAGTGCCTGACGAATGGTGACGTCACCATAAAATCTGCCCGTATAATTTCGCAAACGACAAGATCCACCGTTCCCAGCACAATAGATCTTATCGATATTTTCATCTTTTAGAATTGAACCTGGACCATAATTTACACCTTCACGTTGCATTAAAAGTGGGGTGTAGTCTAGGATCGGCTTTATTGTAGAGCCCGGCTCTAGGTAAGAGTTAGCCGCATTATAGGATCCGTATTCGGCGTTGGTAAAGTCTACCGATCCGACCATAGCTATAACTTGGGAAGTCTCAACATCCAACGAAGCTAATGCTATATTGTCGGAGTTGTTTATGTAGCGCATATCAGCACCAGTCGCAACGGCTTCTTCGGCGATTCTTTGTGCTCGGAGGTCTAGAGTAGTTTTGATAGTCCAACCACCAGTACGCATAGTTTGCATGCCATACTTTTCTTCAAGTAATGATTTAACTTCCAACACAAAATGCGGAGCCAATATTCCTTCGTATTGACTAGCTTCTGGCCGTATAGTATCTAAGATTGCCACCTGCTTAGCCTCTTCAGCTTCGTCTTTAGTAATGTAACCCATCTCGGCCATTACATCTAAGGTATAGTGTTGTCGCCAGAGTAATTGTTCATTTCCGTATTCATTATAGGGATTAAATACGCCAGGGTTGTTTGGTATAGACGCAAGTAGCGCGGATTCTGCCAATGTAAGATCCTTAGCGGATTTACCAAAATAGGTTTTAGCAGCAGACTCTACGCCATTACGACGACCGCCATACGGCGATTGATTTAGATACATAGTTAAAATCTGATCCTTAGAATACATGCGTTCTAGTTCTATGGCAAGGATCAATTCTTTTATTTTACGAGTAAGGCCACCACGATCAGCACTCTGAGCCTCATCAGCAAAGTAAACTTGTTTGATTAATTGCTGAGTGAGAGTAGATCCACCTTGAACTCCTTTACCGCTTAAGGTAGAGAAAGTAGCGCGTACTAAAGCTCCGAAATCTACACCCATATGGTTGTAGAAATTCCTATCTTCAATAGCCACTGTGGCTTGATACATATATGGAGAAATCTCATCAGCATCAACCACTAAACGATAGTTCTCATTGCCAGTGTCGCGCCAAAGAACTTCGCCATTGCGATCTAGATAAGTATTTACCGTTTCAGAAATCGAGATTTCGTCAAGACGAATCTCATCGAGATCTTTCTTATAATAAAGGAATAAACCACCAATAAAGATAATAAAAATCAAAATCATGGCCGCAATGGTTTTTAATATGGTTTTTTGCCCACGCTTAGAGAACCACCATTTAAAAACACGCTTTGGATGAAGTCTTACAAAGAAACGCTTAACTGGATTTTTTGGCAATTTAGCCAATTCTTCAGCACGCCGACGCATTTCTGCTTCTTTTTTAGCTTTGTGCTTGTAGCTCAAACTAGAATAAAGATTCATTTTCTTTTTCGCAGTTTTTTTAGATTTTTTTGCCTTTTTTTGAGATGGCAAAATCACCTCGGATTCTTTATTATTCATATGTATATTATAGCACTAAAACTTTAACTTAATAAAAAATCGATGTCATCAAATCTATATGCTACAATAATTATATATGCGACATTTTAAATTTAAATCTGTTGTAAAACTAGCAAATATGAAATTGTCAATAAAGTCTGCAGCGATTGTGCTCGCATCATCGACTTTGGTTTCTGCTTTGCTTGGTCTCTTCCGCGACCGTTTACTAAATTCGTATTATTTGGGGACTTATCCCACTGGTATCGATGCCTATACTGCGGCATTCACTATACCAGATTTTATGTTCTTCATCTTAACGTCTGGCGCACTTTCTGTTTCGTTTATTCCAGTTTTTAATCAGCGTCTTGCGGCGGGGAATAAAAAATCTGCATGGGAATTATCTTCCAGTTTGATCAACTTATTGGCTATATTAACTTTTGTCACTAGCCTTCTAATAATGATTTTTGCGGACCCATTAATTAGATATATCGTAAGCCCAGGTCTAGACGAATCCGGCATGATTCTAGCCATTAATATGACCCGCGTAATTGCAATAAACCCATTCTTGTTTTCAATTGCCACCGTGATCACTTCTATACAGCAGGCAGTTGGAAGGTTTGTATTTTATGCATTTGCACCGGCCATATATAATATAGGCATCATTATTGGTATAACTTGTTTTACTGGCGGAATTAATATATTCGGAGTGCAGATATTTGAAGGTGGTATCATGGGCGTAGCTCTTGGCGTGATCCTTGGAGCAATCATGCAGTTGATCGTAGCCCTCATTGGATTATTTGGTCTAGGTATGGATTATAATTTCAAGATTAATTGGAAAAACCAAGGTTTTAGATCGATCCTTCGTTTGTTACCGGCAAGATCTATGGATCAGGGAATTGATTATGTAAATGGAATTGTGAATACTAATCTATCTTCTAGGATGGGCGCCGGGGCAGTACGTTCTTTTAATCAAGCCTCTTCACTTCATCAAATGCCAGTGAATTTAATCGGCGTAGCCATATCTACGGCATTTTTTCCGAAATTAACGGAAGAATTAGGGAATGGCGATAAGGGGGAATTTAATAGCACTTTTAGGCAAGCCCTGCGTACTATAATTTGGATTGCTCTACCAGTATCTATAATCGCATTTTTTGGGAGGGGCTATGTAACCAGTTTTATTTCTAATATTGGCAATAATGATAGTAATGGTACGATCGCATCAGTTCTAGGTACTTTGTGTATTGCAATCTTTGCACGTTCGGTATTTCATATTGCTTCGCGTGGATTCTATGCTTATCAGGATACAAAAACGCCATTCATAATCTCGATTTTTGCAATTGGTTTAACCATAGGACTATCAGTATGGTTTTATCTAATTGGCTGGGGCGTAGATGGACTAGGCTTAGCTCAATCTATAGGGGCTATCGTAGAGATTATTATATTATTATATATACTGCAACATAGATCAAAACGAGAATTATTAGACAAGGCATTTTGGCGAGCAATCCTTAGAATGATATTTGCTACGGCAATTACCGCATGTGTAGCATTTTCAATGACAAAATTTATACCACTGATGGCTACGGATAGCTCACTAGTAATCACTATACCTAAATTTCTACTAATTTCTGGTATTTCCTTTGCAGCATATCTAGTTGCAAGCTACTTTTTAGATTTAAAAGAGGCAAAACCAATTTTCCGTTATATCAAGAAAGCCCTGTTTAGAAACGTAAAATAATGTTATAATTTAGCCATGGATATTAAACGCGAGGATATTTTGCATCTAGCCAATTTGTCTGATTTTTCATTATCTGATGCAGAGATCGAATCTCTAGGTGAAGATTTACAGGGGATTATTAGATATATCTCGCAACTTGAGGAGCTAGACACGGATGGTATTGAGCCGACTTATCAAGTATTCGAAATGGAAAATGTATGGCGTGAAGATGAGATAAAACCACAAGATGCTTCGCGCGAGCAACTACTGGCTCTTACAAAAGAAGAAAAAGATAATCAAATAAAGGTTCCGAAGGTATTGTAATGAAGGTAGCAAATCAAAAAGTAACCGCTGAAAGATTAGTAAGAGATGCTTTAGAGAAAGCAAAGCATTTTGCTGATTATAATATTTTTACTTTCTTGAATGAAGAAGGGGCAATCAAAAAGGCAAAGGAAATCGATGCAAAAATAGCCCGTGGAGAAAAAGTAGGTAGACTTGCTGGTGTGCCTTATGCTTTGAAAGATAATTTCTTAAGTCCAGAGGGTCAAACCACTGCTTCGGCGCATATACTAGAAGGATTTGTATCGCCTATAACCTCTACGGCAGTAGAAAAATTAGAAGCGGAGGGCGCCATTATGATCGGGCGCACCAATATGGACGCGTTTGCTCATGGGTCTTCTACTGAAAATTCCTATTTTGGTCCTACACTTAATGCATGTGATAAGAACTGCGTAGCTGGTGGCTCTTCTGGTGGGTCTGCTGTAGCCGTAGCGCTCGACATAGTGGAATTTGCGACTGGCACAGACACAGGTGGCTCAATACGACAACCAGCATCATTTAACGGTGTATATGGATTAAAGCCAACTTATGGCACGATATCGCGCTATGGCGTAGTGGCGATGGCGTCTTCTACAGATTGTATTGGATTTTTCACCAAAACCCCAGATGATATGGATTTACTCATGGATATTGCTAGCGGACAAGATCCGAAAGATCTAACTACGTTACCAGATTACTATGGTCTAGCCAATGTGAGCAATTCTTCATTCGAGACCGTGTCTCGCGAGCCTTACGAGGCGAGCGAAGAGAGCGAACCCCGCGACGGCGGGCGTGAGCGAACGTGGTCGAGAATGGAGAATTGTCGCATTGGCATCATTAAAGATTTTGACAACGAGTCAGTTCGTCCCGAAATCAGACAGGCTCTGAAGAATAAAATTGAATCATTAAAATCTAAGGGGCATGAGATTGTAGAGTTGGAAATGCCAACCCTTAAATATGCTTTGGCTGCATATTACATAATCGTGCCAGCGGAAATTGCCAGCAATTTATCACGTTATGACGGCATAAGATACGGTTTTAGATCTGAAAAAGCGGAAGATTTGAACGCGCTTTATAAAAATACTAGAAGCGAAGGTTTTATGCCAGAAAATAAACGCAGAATTATGATTGGCAATTTTGTGCTATCTAGCGGATTTTATGATGCGTACTTCTTGAAAGCAGCAAAAGCGCGTACGCTCATTGTAAAAGAGTACGAAAAAGCTTTTGAAAAATGTGATTTTATTTTGACACCCGTGTCGCCAAACCCAGCTTTTAAGTTAGGCGAGAAGGTCAATGACCCAGTAGCTATGTATCTAGAAGATATGATGTCTGTTTCGTTGAATTTGGCCGGTTTGCCTGGCCTTGCGATACCAACTGGAAAAACTGAAAGTGGACTGGCATTAGGATTGCAACTAGTGGGCCCTAGACGTAGCGATAAAAGTTTAATTGAATTTTCAAAGGAGTTAATCTAATGGATGGCGGAGTGGTAACATTTATTATAGCGATTTTGATAGTCGCGGTTTTGGTGTTTGTGGCGATTTTGTTAACTGGCAAACGCACTCATCACTTCAATATAGAGGCCTATCAAACACGTTTCCTCGCTATTGAAAATAAATTAAACAAAGAAAATCCTGCCACTTTTGTAACAACAATTTTAGAAGCGGATAAGCTGCTAGATAAAGCTATGGTGGAAATGGGGTTGTCTGGAAAAACGATGGGGGAAAGATTGAAACACGCCAATGGGAAATTTGAAGATATTAATGCGGTTTGGCGAGCACATAAATTGCGCAACGCTATTGCCCATGAATCAGATTTAGAAATTGGTTACAAACAAGCATTAAATGCCTTGGCTATTTATAAAAAGGCATTGAAAGATTTGGGGGCAATTTAATGAAATACATTCCAACGATCGGTGTTGAATGTCATGTGCAACTTTGCACCAAGACTAAGCTTTTTTCTGAAGTAGATAATGATGCACGCGGGAAAGAACCAAACTCCTGCGTATCGCCAGTGGACTACGCGCTTCCTGGTATGTTGCCGAGGTTAAACGGTGAAGCAATAAGGTTTGCGATTCTGGCTGGCAAAGCCATGAATTGTAAAATTAATAATTATTCCAGATTTGATCGCAAGCATTATTTCTATCCGGATTCACCAAAAGGCTATCAAATCACACAATTCTATCACCCGATCATTGGCGAAGGTTATGTAGATTTACCGTCCGGCGAGAGAGTCCGGATTGAACACGCGCATCTAGAGGGTGATGCTGGAAAGTTGACCCATTTCGATAAATATTCACTTGTAGATTTGAACCGCGTAGACACGCCACTCATTGAGATTGTTTCTATGCCAGATATACATTCTGCTAAAGATGCTCATGATTATTGTAAAGAACTCTGGCGGCTAATGTGTTTTACTGGTGTCACTAATGGCGATCTATATAATGGCAATATGAGATTCGATGTCAACACGTCTATTGCTCCTGAGGGATCTAATGAACTTGGGACTAGAACTGAGGTAAAAAATCTGAACTCATTCCGCTCTGTCGAGCGTGCTATAGAATATGAAATCGCAAGACAAACGAAAGTTCTAAAATCTGGAGAAAAAGTCATACAAGAGACTCGTGGCTGGAATGATGCGACTGGTAAAACCACTGGTCAGCGGAGCAAGGAGGAGGCCAAAGATTATCGTTACATGCCAGAGCCAGACCTTCCACCGATTAATCTAACTCAAGAATTTATTGATACTGAAGCCGCAAAACTTCCAATGATGCCTAGTGAGTACAAGGCAAAATTCGCTGGCATTATTGCTGACGATACTCTGGAAGTATTACTCGATTACCCAGAATTGATGAAAAAACTAGGTGAGATAAGTGCTGGAGACGATTCTTCTGAGACCGTGTCCCGCGAGCCTTACGAGGCGAGCGAAGAGAGCGAACCCCGCGACGGCGAGCGCGAGCAAACGTTGTCGAAGAAGAACGTCTCAGCACTTAAACTGCTGTCTAATTTGTTTGCATCAGTACTTCTTGCAGAAGAGAAATCTGCAGAATACTTAAATGATTTGCCGACCGCAATGGAACTTTCTGAACTCGCTGAAATGAATGAAAAGAAAGAGTTAAGCTCCACTGCGACCAAAGAAGTATTTCTCCGACTCTTTGATCCGCAAATGAAGGGAAGAGGAACTAAAAATATCGCCAAAGAATTAGGGCTAATTCAAGAAAATGATTTGGATGCTCTGGAGGCCATCGTTGATACAGTTCTCGCAAAACCAGAAACCCAAAAAGCCCAAGACGATTTTAGAAACGGGGAAGAAAAAGTTATAGGTTTCCTCGTTGGACAAGTCATGAAAGAATCTCATGGTAAGGCCAATCCGTCTGCCGTACAAGAAATTTTGCGAAAAAAATTGAAATAAGTTATTGACAACTATATTGCGAATAATGTATTATGTCTCTACGGGCGATTTTATCGCCCTGTGTTGTTTAAAAAAGTAGCTGTTTTTCATATACTCCAAATTTCACCCCATTTTGAATTCTCCTATATTAAAAATATTTTAGTATTTGGGAGATGATAGCATTTGAAAAACAATTATAGAAAATTTTTATCGGCTTTAAGTTCCAGAGTTGAACTGTATTTCATTTTTGGAATGATAGCTCTTTATAAGATTGAGCTTTTGCAATACTCTTACAAGTATGATTCTCATCCCAAAAGAAATATCAATAAAATGGAAGCTGCAAAATTTCACTATCGCAAAACTGTACCCACTTAACTGGCCTAAAGGCCAGTTAAGATCTTTAAAAGTAAAACATTTTTGGGTTTTTCCTTACAAAATTTCTTTCAAAACAGTTATTTTTAGACAACACGTCCGCACATTAACCCATTGGTTAACACTAGATTTTAGTCGCAAATCTAGCTATTCCGAGTCGCCAATCGGAAAAGCAAGATAGATAATACTAATTCTGTTCATTCTGCATTTCTCAATCATATAAAATGCTAGTTGTTAACCCGCAAAAGTAGAGCTCTAAGCTCAACTTTGCCCCAGCGTTGGGTCAGAACGCTGGGGATTTTTCTTGGTTTTTTTATTTTTTGAATAATATATGGTATAATTTGTAAAAATATGTCTTATTTTTGAGTGTGAAAATAAGCGAATAAAATAATAATTTTAAAAGGAGCATATGGCTACTGAAGTTAAAGATTTAAATAAGTTGCGAAATATTGGGATTATTGCTCATATTGACGCTGGTAAAACTACTACCTCAGAAGCGATTCTTTATCGTACTGGGTTAAAACATAAAATTGATCTAGTGAAAGGTGGCACTGGTGGTGCTGATACCGACTGGATGGAACAGGAAAAGGAACGTGGTATCACAATTACTTCTGCTGCTGTAACCGTGTATTGGAAAAATCATCAAATCAATATTATTGACACACCGGGTCACATTGACTTTACTGCTGAGGTGGAGCGTTCACTTCGCGTACTGGATGGTGCCGTAGTGGTATTTGATGGTAAAATGGGCGTAGAAGCTCAGTCTGAGACTGTTTGGCGCCAAGCTACCAAATATGGCATCCCTCGTATTTGTTTCGTAAATAAAATCAACCAAATTGGTGGCGACTTTTATAAGTCACTAGATTCCATACACAAGCGTCTTTCGAAAAACGCAGTGGCTATTCATCTTCCAATTGGTTTTGAGAAGGATATCTGTGGTGTAGTAGATCTTATTGACATGAAAGCTTACACCTACAAAGACTATGCAGACCACGAACTTACAGTTGGTGAAATCCCAGCCGATATGCTAGAAAAGGCTAAAAATGCTCGTTCTATACTCGTAGAAGAAGCTGTGCAAGCCGATGAAGCTTTGATGGAAAAGTACTTCAACCAAGGTGAAGACGCAATTAGTGAAATAGAACTTAAAGCTGCTCTACGCAAGCGTGTGCTTGATGGTGACTTCTTCCTAGTTACTGGTGGCGATGGCCGTGGTGTAATCGTAGAAAAAGTCCTTGACCTTATGACTGATTATTTGCCTTCACCACTTGATCGTGATCAGGGTCAAACTGTGGGTACTAACCCAAAGACTGGTGACCAAATCGTACGTAAGGCAGATAGCTCCGAGCCTCTTACTGCATTAGCATTCAAGATTGCAACAGACCCATTTGTTGGTAAATTAATCTTCATCCGTGTTTATGCTGGTAAACTCAAGTCTGGTGATACAGTCTACAATGCATCAACTGGCGACAAAGAGCGTATTGGTCGCTTGGTGCGTATGCACGCGAATGATCGTAAGGATATTTCTGAGATCGGCGCTGGTGATATTGCCGCTGTAGTAGGTTTGAAGAATTGTACAACTGGTACAACTATCTGTGATCCTGCTCATCCAATCTTGCTAGAGTCTATCGAATTCCCAGATCCACCGGTATCGATCGCCGTAGAGCCAAAAACTAAGGCCGATCAAGAAAAAATGGGCATTGGACTTTCGAAGATGGCAGAAGAAGATCCAACTTTCCGCGTACACACCGATGAAGAAACTGGTCAAACTATTATCTCTGGTATGGGTGAGTTGCATCTAGAAATCATCATTGATCGTTTGAAGCGTGAGCACGGCGTAGAGGCCAACACTGGCGCACCACAAGTTGCCTATCGTGAAACGATTCGTGGTACAGCCGAGGCTCAAGGTAAACACATTAAGCAATCTGGTGGCCGTGGTCAGTACGGTGATGTATGGATCAAGTTTGAGCCAAATGAACCAGGGAAGGGCTTTGAGTT
>DEWE01000002.1:0-13194 GCA_002363125.1 Candidatus Saccharibacteria bacterium UBA3218
AAGAGGAGTATGCTCGCGCGAACACTTCTCACTACGGCTCTAACTTGTATAATTACCGCGCTCATCAGTTATGTGGTTGCGGATTTATTAAATTGAAAGGAGTAAATATGCTCAAAGGAATTGATATCTCGGTATGGCAACGAGGGCTCAATATCGCCTCTACCGGCGCACAGTTCGTAATCTGCAAGGCCACTCAAGGCACGACCATTGTCGATCCTTGTTGTGATTCGCATTACCAGCAAGCAAAACGTCTTGGGCTAAAACTTGGCGTATATCACTATGCTTCCGGCGGTGATCCAGTTGCCGAGGCCGATTTCTTCGTTCGAAATATTCAAGGCTATATTGGCGAGGCTATTCTAATTCTTGATTGGGAAAGGAACCAAAACCCACGCTATTATGAGTACGCCTCGTGGTGCCTAAAATGGCTTAATCGTGTCAAAGAAAAGACTGGTGTTAAGCCTTTGATTTATATGAGTGCAAGTGTCATTCGTGAGGCAGATTGGTCTTCTGTTGTTGCTGGAGATTATGGCCTTTGGGTAGCCGGATACCCAGACAATCGCGATAGTTGGGATATTCCAACATTCCTTTGGAAAGTGGATCCTTGGCCGTTTTATGCTATCTGGCAATACACTAGCTCCGGTGGTCGTCTTGATCGAGATGTATTTATGGGTGACGCTATGGCTTGGGATAAATATGCGGCTAGGAATGGTTCGGCTCCAGCTCCAAGTCCAGCACCGGCACCTGCGCCAGCCACTAAATCCAATGAGGAACTTGCTACAGAAGTTATTCGTGGTAACTGGGGAAATGGACAAGATCGTAAGAATCGCTTAACGGCGGCAGGATATGATTATGGTGCAATTCAAAGTATAGTTAACCAACGACTTGCCGGATCGCCCAGCTCTGCAAGCTCTGGTGAGATTTGGTACACCGTTAAGTCCGGCGATACTCTTTGGGCGATTGCTCAGCGCTACGGCACTACTTATCAGAAAATTGCCCAGCTTTCGGGAATCCCTGATCCAAACAAAATCTATCCTGGCCAGAGAGTGAGGGTGAAATAATGTTGCCAGATAAAGTATATGAAGCTCTACGTTGGCTCGTTGCGGTATTCATGCCGGCGCTTGGGGTGTTCTTTTCGACACTCGCAGAGGCCTGGCATTGGAATTTGCCTACAGAAGCTATACTTACGACCTTGTCGGCCCTAGAGCTCTTTCTGGGCGCTATTTTTGGCATTTCTAAGGTTATTTATGACCGAAAAGAAAACTCCGAAAAAGACTTGTAAAAATCTCAAAGTAAGGTTAAATACAAACACCTTGCGAGGATCCGGCCGCGGTTTGTGGAACCGGTCGAGTAGGCCGCTCCTCTCGATGCGGTATCGCGGCCTCGCAGGGGAATCATAACCAAGGAGTTATATGGAGATATTAGTCAAACAATTAGATAATCCGTTGCCTGAGCCATTGAATATTAAGGCTTGCGACGAATTCTTTGAGGCTCTTGAAGCCGAAGAGGTGGAGGTGTAGATGAGTGAAAAAATAGATAGTGCGGTTAAACTTGTAAATGAGGCAATTATGGCAGAATACAAACGCCTCGAGGAAATTGCTAAAACCGAAGAGGGCGATCCAATTCTGATCGAGGGCGAGACTACGGCCGGTTATTTCTGCCATTTGATGGTTGATCCAAAAGAAGTTGCGAAGATTGCTTTGGAATATAATTATCCTGTTTGGCATATTCTACAGCAGGATTATCCTGATGGCATGTGGGAGGACTTAGGTCGAAAGTTCGGTCTGGCTACTGTGTGTTCAATTGATTTATAGGAGATTTTATGAAAAAACAGCCAAAGTATGTAATTGGAATCAATAAAGAAAGTGGCGTTTGGTTTTATGTTGGGACCAAAGATCATAAAGGCGAAGACCTAATACCGGTCCACCAGTACTCATCTGTTGTAGATGATGCAATGGTTTATGACTCTCACGAAGAGGCGGAACGAGTTGCGAATTCTAAAATTCCGAGAGAATACATCAGATGGGTTCTTGCGGTTTATGATTGCCCGTATTGTAAGCGAAAATTCGTTGGTTATCCTGCTTTATCGCGAAAGGACAATAAGACAGAAATTTGTCCGGATTGCGGAGTGAAGGAAGCCATGGAGGCTCTCTATCGCTCTAGAAAAAACCTTTCTGACTGATGATTATGTTTTTGCCGAATAGATCTAGAAGCGCCTTCACATCAAAGGCGACAAAGCTTGAGGATCCGTCATGATTATTGTTGATGGCGGCGTGTAGTTTTCCATTGATTATCATTGGGCGCGATATGGTTTTGTCCAAAACTATATCGCCATTTTTGATGTGTTCAAATAAAATCCTTAAATCAATTACGGCATATTTTACAAAAGAGATGTCTTTTTCGTGGTTTACCATCTGAAATTTACTGCCATTAATAATGCCGTATACCATGTAATCAGCTTTGATCTTGTAAAACTCAGATTCGTGTCGATCTTTATCCGGGTTTTCGTCTCTGCGATATCTCAGGGTAAAATCAGAATAAATGTGGTATTTGTATTCTCTGAATCTTTCCTGTACATTGTATTTTTTACCAAAAGAATCAACCATTATATAGTCGATGCCATCATCCATGTCGATTCGTCGAAGATATTCTTTGTCGACATCTGCCTCTTTCATGCCGAGAGGCTGATATATCTCAGGCAACGCCACTTCGCGGTGAACGATGTCCGTAAAATTTCTATCATCACTATAATAAGCCATACAAAAATGCTCGTTAGTTTGTTATATTATAACATATTTTTGCTTTCCACTAAAGGGTGTTACGTAAGGTGCAAAATATTTAAAAAGTGAGCCATTGAGCACTAAAATTATGCATTAAATTATGCTATAATAGTAGTTAGTAATTTAATGAGGTAATTGCGGCATGAGTAGCTATATAGATAGTCTTGCTGCGCTCCTAAGTCAGGATCCTAAATATACAGTAGATAATGTCTTAAATAAGAATATTATCGCCGAGCATGCTCGCAAGTATGATAGTGGATTATTGAACTTACTGCGCAAGGACGATAAAATCAAACAACTTTTCTTTACCGAAGTCGATGGATCTTTGGTATTTAAGAAGGACGTTTTTCTTCAATTTATTGCACAGAAAGAATTCCTTCCTGATTCTTACACGCGTTTTGGTCAGAAGATAGGTCTGTCCTTTAACAACGACTTATTGAGTAGTTGTGGAAACGTAGTATTAGACTGGCCATACAAGGACTGCATTCTTGAGGGCGGCCAAGATCGTGATGATCAAAAACGTAAAGAAGTCTTCTTTAACGAAGTCCTTGCACCAGACCAGATTAATACAATTCTTGATGATAAAGTATTTGTTAACTGGAAGCGCTACGACAAGGATGGTGAGCATGATCTCGATGAATTAAAGCCTGACGATAACCTCATTATTAAAGGCAACAATCTTGTAGTTCTTCATTCTCTTAAGAAGCGTTTTGCCGGTAAAGTAAAACTTATCTATATTGATCCGCCATATAATACTGGAAATGACGGTTTCAATTATAATGATACTTTCAATCATTCAACTTGGCTAACGTTCATGCGGAATAGGCTAATGGCGGCTAAAGATTTGTTGTCTAACGACGGTATGATTTTTGTACAATGCGACGACAATGAACAAGCTTATCTCAAAGTATTAATGGATGAATTGTTTGATTTTCGTGAATGTATTATCGTCAATACAAGTACCCCATCAGGCGTTAATGCGGTAAATGTTAAACGTGGCGAACGCCTCTTCAAGCTCAAAGAATACATTCTTTTCTATTCGAAGACCGGATCGGCTCGATTTAATCCATTACTAGTCAAATCAGACTACAACTTAAATTATAAGTATGAATTACAAGATAATGGCACCTTGGCGGATATCAGCAAGAATTTTGATTCAACTGAAGAGTTTGTTAATTATTGCTTGAAAAATCCAGAAAACATCTATTCTATTGAGAAAAATAATAAGAAGGCCGGTGAAAAGGCTAAGGCAATCATCGAGTCTTCTAAAGGCAAGAAAGAAGTTATTAGGGCCAAAAACTCAAAAGGCGAGGATTATCTTGTTTACGATGGCGGTGTTTTGACGCCGCTCGCTTCTAGAGTAGTTGAGGATAATGGGAAACTATATTTCGGTACATTAATTTCCGATTTGTGGACAGATGAAGTATTCCAGTCTAATAAGACAGAGGGTGGCGTGGAACTTCCGGGCGGCAAGAAACCAGAAAAGCTCATTCGAAGAATAATAGACTTAGCAACTAATCCGGGCGATATTGTCTTAGATTATCATCTTGGTTCTGGCACGACTGCCGCAGTCGCCCATAAGATGGGCCGTCAATATATCGGTATAGAGCAGCTTTACTATGGCGAGAATGATAGCGTAGTAAGGCTTCAAAATGTTATCAAAGGCGATCCTACAGGTATTTCAAAGACAGTCAACTGGACAGGTGGTGGCTCGTTCGTTTACTGCAATATCAAGAATGATGCCAATATCTTCCGGGAAAAGGTTCGCCATGCTGACGAGAAAGAACTAGAAGGCCTATTAGACCAAGTTCTAAAATCCTCATTCCTATCCTATCGTGTTGATCCTAAGAAGGTCTCTAAGAAAGAGTTTGAAAACCTCTCTCTTATGGATAAGAAGAGTATCCTTGTTAATCTAGTCGATAATAACACCCTCTATTTGAATTATTCCGAAATTAACGATAAGACATATGGCATTTCTGAGGCTGATAAGAAGCATAATAAAGAATTTTACGGGAAGGAGGCATAACCATGGACAGCAAGACATTATTTGGCCTTTATGATGCTATGTCTGAGATGAACATGGGCCTACCAGAGGTGCCTAGTTTTATCTCTTCAAACTTGCGTTATCCATTGCGCCCATATCAAAATGAAGCAATTAGCCGTTGGTCGCACTATATGGATGTGGGCACAAAGACCAAAACATTGCCAGTAGAGCTTTTATTTAATATGGCTACTGGTTCCGGTAAAACTCTTATTATGGCGGCGCTCATTATTGATTTATATAGGCGCGGATATCGCAATTTTATCTATTTTGTTAATAGTACCAACATTATTGAAAAGACTCGCGATAACTTTAAGAATTCTGGTAGTAAGAAATATCTCTTTGCTGACAACATCATGATAGATGGTCAAAAGGTAGAAGTACGCGACGTTGAAAGTTTTTCAGATAGCGACAAAGATGCAATCAATATCGTGTTTACGACAATTCAGCAGCTGCATATGGATCTCAATAACCCGGGCGAAAATAAACTATCATATTCCGAATTTGAGGATATGGAAGTCGTTCTCATAGGTGATGAGGCGCACCATAACAATACTGAGACTCTGATGACGACCGAGGACAAAAAAGACAATGCTAGCTGGGAATCTACGGTCAATGCTATCATGCGTACAGCCAAGAATCCTATTTTGCTTGAATTTACGGCTACTATTGATCTAGAGGATGCCAGTATCTATAACAAGTATAAAGATCGCATTATTTACAAATATGATCTTAAGAGATTCCGAGAAGATGGCTATAGTAAAGATGTCATGATTTATCATGTCGATTCAGACTTAAAGAGCCGCATGCTTCAAGCTATCATTATTTCTCAGTATCGCAAAAAAGTAGCCTTACGAAACGGTATTTATCTTAAGCCGGTCGTAATGTTTAAGTCTAGCAAGATTGCTGATAATAAAGAAAATTTTGAATTATTCAAAGAGCTCATTAAGAATCTTGACGTTCAGACGTTGAAAGATGAACGTGAGAAAGCGACGAGTATTCTTAAGGATGCTTTTGACGGCATTAATCTCGAGCTAACAGACTTGGTCGAAGAGCTCAAAAATGACTTTATGGAAGAGCGCTTAATGATTATCGACGGCAATACCATTACAGCCGATAAGCAGTTAAAGCTTAACTCGCTTGAAGATACCGACAACGAGGTTCGTGCTATTTTTGCGGTCGATATGCTAAATGAAGGTTGGGACGTTCTCAACTTGTTCGACATAGTTCGTCTTTATGATACTCGCGATGCAAAAAATAACAAACCAGGTAAAACTACTATTCGTGAAGCTCAGCTTATTGGTCGCGGCGCGCGTTATTTCCCATTTGTAATCGATAATGAGGATGAAAAATACGTTCGTAAATTCGATAATAATGAGAGTGAGGAACTTCGTTTAATTGAACAGCTTCATTATCATTCAGCAGAGAACCCTAAATATATCCAGGAGATTCGCCAAGCGCTTATTACCTCAGGTATTATTCCTGCCGACTTTGTCGAATGGACTCTTCATCTTAAACCAGAATTCAAGAAGACTAAAACCTATACAGATGGCGTGGTCTTTGTGAACGAAAGGCAATCTGTAGCTGAGGCTAGACAATTCCACCAAGCAAACATTTTTGGTGATGAATTTGAGATGCCGGGCACTGTAGAAATTGATCTTCCTACAAACATTGGCAAAGTCGTTTCGGTCTTTGGTGATACGCCAGAAGAAAATGAGACGACGGCCAGTAAAAACAATATTGAGTTCGAGTATGGCAAAATTATAGCCAAAAACATCACTCGTCATGCCATGGCACTTAATAAAACATTTAAGTTCTGTAATTTAGAGAAAAAAGTAACCGGTATACAGAGCGCTGAAAACTTTATGGATATGATGAATAAGATTCATGTTATTGCTACTGGCGTGAATATTGACAAAAACTCTTTGACGCCAGCGCAAAAGCTGTTTATCGCGAAAGAAGTCTTGCATCATATCGAGGCGAAAATCGCCGAAGAAGATGAGACGTTTGTTGGCACGCGCGAGTTCGTACCGAGGAAGATTTCTGAGATTTTCAAAGATGTTAAACGTAAATACGCGATTAATAA
The DNA here is from genome assembly GCA_002363125.1 of Candidatus Saccharibacteria bacterium UBA3218. GTDB lineage: Bacteria > Patescibacteriota > Saccharimonadia > Saccharimonadales > Saccharimonadaceae > Nanosyncoccus. The sequence continues at coordinate 6,905 of DEWE01000002.1, forward strand.
TGATCCAGACAGTGACAAGGAATTTGGTCAACCACAAATGTACGCCAAAAACGAGAAGTATCGCCTCAACTTAAAGACCAAAGAATGGTATGCTTATGATGAAAACTATGGCACGAGCGAAGAGAAGTCTCTTGTCGTAACATTTGATAGCTTATTTGGCGACCTCGCTGAGTCATGGGATGATATCTATTTGCTTCGTAACGAGAAGGCTGTGACTATTTATGCGTTTGATGATGGCCATGCATTTGAACCGGATTATCTCTTACTTGCAAACGATAAAGAAACAGGCAATCATAGCTGGCAAATCTTTATTGAGCCGAAGGGCGGCCAATTGCTTGAATCGGATAAGTGGAAGCAAGATTTCCTTATGCAGATTACTGAAATGAACATTGCTAAAGTACTTGCGGATACCCATGATGTAAGAATTATCGGGCTTCCGTTCTACAACGAAGACACTAGCCGTTCAGAATTCATTGATGCACTAAAAGATTTAACAAAGGAGGCCTAAAAGTATGGAAAAATATGCAGATAAACTAAAAGACCTTCTCGCGACTGAACCAACGTTTACGATCGAAGATAAAATCAACAAAAACCATGTTGCCTCATTGGCGCGTCAATACGACAAAAAGCTTCTCGAATTATTATCTAGTGATAAGGATATTGCTGAGTTTTTCTTCGTAGATATAGATGGCTCGAAAGTATTTAAGAAAGACACGTTTCTATCTTTTATTAATAACAAAGAATTTTTGCCCGATTCTTATACTGCGTTCAAGTCTAAGATTGGTCTTGGTGTTGACGCTGATAATTATCTATCTGAGGATTCTCACATTGTCTTAAATTGGCCATATAAAGATTGCGTACTAGAGGGTGGCCAAGACAAAGAGGATCAGAAACGTGACGAAGTCTTCTTTAACGAAGTCCTTGCACCAGACCAGATTAATACAATTCTTGATGATAAAGTATTTGTTAACTGGAAGCGCTACGACAAGGATGGTGAGCATGATCTCGATGAATTAAAGCCTGACGATAACCTCATTATTAAAGGCAACAATCTTGTAGTTCTTCATTCTCTTAAGAAGCGTTTTGCCGGTAAAGTAAAACTTATCTATATTGATCCGCCATTCTATTTTTCATCAGATAAAGATGATTCTTTTAAGTATAATTCAAATTTTAAATTATCTACTTGGCTTACCTTTATGAAGAATAGGCTAAAAGCGGCTTATGATTTATTAGCCGACGACGGTATTATGATGGTCCATGTCGGCGTTGAGGACCAAGGATATATTAATGTTCTGTTGGACGAAATCTTCGGTCACGAAAATATGATCAACCATATTACTATGACTACGACTGAACCGACTGGATTCAAAGCCGCAGGCAAAAATCTTGTTTCTACCGCAAACAATCTATTTATTTATAAAAAGAAAACTGGCGATATTAATAAGCTATATATCGAGAAGGGATACGATAAGGCTTACTCTTATGTTCTTTTGAATAAAGACGAGGATTACAAAAACTGGAAGTATAAGACAATAAAAGAATTTCTTGCCGAAAAGAAAAACGTAAAACCATCGGCTATTTCCAAGGATGAAATTGCGGAATTTGCTATAGAAAATGCCGATATTGTCTTTAGGGTAACAGCCGTAATTGGTGGTGCGTTAGCAAAGAGAAAAGAAACCCTGAAGCTTTCCGCGAAAAATAAGGGTGTTGTAATGAAACATCCAAATGATGATATGGACAATTTCTGGATTCTTAACGGTGGCAGGCTGTCATTTTATGATTGGACATTCAATGAAGTGGATGGAAAAAGAGTGCCATCGCAAATCCTAACAGATGTCTGGAGTGACATTAGCTGGACCGGAATCGCAAAAGAAGGTGAAGTAAAATTAAATAACGGAAAAAAGCCGGAAAAACTTTTACGTCGCGTAATCGAGTTGGCTACTAAACCAGGCGACATAGTATTGGACTATCATCTTGGTTCTGGCACGACTGCCGCAGTCGCCCATAAGATGGGCCGTCAATATATCGGCATAGAGCAGCTTTACTATGGCGAAAATGACAGCGTTGAGCGGCTTAGAAATGTCATTAATGGTGATACCACCGGTATTTCTAAGGACGTTAACTGGAATGGCGGTGGCTCGTTCGTTTACTGCAATATCAAGAATGATGCCAATATCTTCCGGGAAAAGGTTCGCCATGCTGACGAAAAAGAGCTAGAAGATTTATTAGATCAAGTCCTTAAGTCTTCGTTCCTTTCTTATCGCGTTGATCCTAAGAAAGTCTCCAAGAAAGAGTTTGAAAAGCTTTCTCTCGCGGATAAAAAGCGCATTCTCGTTGATTTGGTGGACAATAATACGCTCTACCTCAACTATTCCGAAATCAACGATAATACCTATAATATCTCTGAAGCTGACAAGAAGCATAATAAAGAGTTCTACGGAGATTAGTAATCGGTGGAATACTTAGCCTATACTTCATACAATAGCAAAAATTACTCATCCTCGAAGAGTTCATCGTCTAGCTCAGATGGCGGTGTTGGCGGTGTAATTTTCATCATTATTGTCATCGTCTTAATAATTATAGGCGTAGCTAATAGTTCCCATAAAAAGCAAGTCGAGGAGCAACGTCGCAAAGAATGGCAAGCTAAATGGGAGGCAGAAAGAAAACAGCGTGAGGCCGAAGAAGCTCGCAAGAAAGCAGAAGAAGAGCGCCGTAAAAAAGAAGAGCTAAAACGAAAACAAGAGCAAGAAAGGCTGCGTAGGCAAGCTGCTCAGGCTGAGTTTGAGCGTCGCAAGGTTCTCATCGATAAACAACTTGAACGAAAAATTATAGAGGTTGATGAGTCATACTCTAAGCTCTACAAGTTCCAAAAACAATCTCTAAGCGATATGTACATTTCGGGAAAGAAGTTTTGCATTCTGCCAACCGGTGCCGGCAAGACAGCAGTTATGTTTAACTGGTTAAAATATATGGATCCAAAAAAAGTCTTGATAATAACGACGGCCAGTAAACGAGATAGTGGGGATTTTGAAAAAGAAGCCAATATTTGGTGTGGTGCTGGTTGGAAAGAGTCTCTTTCTTCGTTCGAGATTATATCGTGGCATGGTCTCTCTAAGTGGTACTATGAGAACTATGAACGTATCAATGATTATGTCTTTGCATTTGACGAAGTGCATAATGCTGGCGCTGGCCTAAAGAGTAATATGGGCGCAGCTTTTTTAAAAATTGCCTATAAGACAGATAAATGGACGGGTTATACGGCTACGCCGGGTGACGAATGGAAGAAGTTCGCTCCTTATTTCATTGCTACTGGGAAAGTACGAAATAATACTAGTTTTGAAGCTCAGTACACATATAAAAGATTTGGACGAGGCTACGCCTATATTGCTGGCTATGTTCACGAGGATGAGTTGGAAGAAATGTGGCGCGATATTTCAACAACTCCGGATGCATCATCTGTATTTAATGAACTTCCCAGCGAGACGGAAGAGACAATTCATTTCGATAGGCCATCTGGTTATGAAACCCTTTTGAGAAATCGTATATCGGATGATGGTAAATACCTTGATAGCATAATGGCTCTTTGCCATGCATTACGCCAAAAATGCTGTACTAAACAGAAAATTAATTGGGTTTCAGATTTTGTTGACGGCCTCGAGACTAACGCAGTATTCTTTTATAACTATATCGCCGAAGGAGACCAGATTGTTGAAGCACTGAAAAAGAAAATTCCAAAAGACGCAAAGATTTGGCGAATCGATGGTAGACATCACGACATCCCCACCAAATCGACGCTTGGCCCACATGATATGGTTGTTGCACAATACTCAAGTGGATCTAATTCTTTGAACCTACAATTTATCCATCACTGGGTAAGTTTCTCTCCGAATTATAGTTACACTCTCAGTATTCAAGCAAAAGGCCGTATTAAGCGTATTGGCCAAGAACATGCGATGTTCTTCTACTACTTTAGAACAGATAATACTATTGAGGATGCTATCTATAAATGCTTATTCAATAAAGAAGATTTTTCCGAAAAGGTTTGGGCAGTCGAAGAGGGGTTAACTGATGAAGATATGTCTGAAGACTAATCAATAGCCTATAAAAAGTGCCGAAATTATGTTATAATAATAGAGTGCCACTCCTGTGGCGAAATTTGATAGTAACCTAGGCAATACGATCGGTGGATCGAAGTCGTTGACTTATATTTTACTTTAGGTATAATAGAATTAATCAACGAAATTGCGAATAACGGCTCCGCCTTAGGAGCCAAAGCTCCTATGACGAAAAATAGGAGCTTTTTTGGGACTTCCTGACGATCCTTATCCGGATTATGGATCGTGCAATAATATCAAATTAATTCTCGTGGAGGTACGAGTTATGTGTATTTTTGCGAGCTTCTTCAGGAGCGGTAATTATGGGAAATCCAAGCATCAATGACATTGTCAATGGATATTCCTTTAAAAGGAATAACAATGACATTGTTCAGAGACCAAAATCACGTCAAGAAATAGAACGCGCTGACCGAATCGCCGACATTGTTTGTCGAAAAATCGGAAGCAGTGGAGCGAGGGCGTTTTATTGTAAGGCGGCCTACGAGCTATCAGAAGACCAAATCTATAGCTGCGTAGAAAAAGCACTTAAGGGCCGTTGCCCGGTCAAATATCTGTCTTGGTTGTTATCTCATCAATTAAGAACTAACGCTAGCCGCAGTTAGTTTGAGAAACTGGCTTCGCCTAGCAGAAAGGATAATAATGAAGTCAGATATTTCATTAACTGAGGCTTTCGAGCTGTTTAGGGTGGAGCAAATCGTATATAAGAATCAGTCGGATCGCACCGAAGAAATGCATGGTTTAGCTCTCAGGCTACTCCTTGAGTTTTTCGGCGAGGATATCATGATGTCCGAATTAGATTTTGACAAGATTCGTAAGTGGAAAGATTGGCTATCCAAGAATAAGAAACCTAACACAGTTCGCGGTTATATCATTAAATTGCGCGTCGTTGTTAAGTATCTTCAATTAAAAGGCTACCCGGTCATTAATCATGAGCTGATCGGGATCCCGAAACGAGACGCAACAGTTGTCGATTTTCTTGAGGTAGATGAGGTCAAGAAGTTGATCCAAGCTACGTTTAAGAAGTCTCCCGGCTACTCAAAATTCAAAAGGTATCGTAATCGCGCTATGCTCTCTTTGCTTTTTAGCTCCGGTGTTCGCAATGGTGAGCTGTGCGCAATTAATGCCTGTCAAATCAAGCCAGGGGATAATACATTCACTATTATCGGAAAGGGCAATAAGTCGCGTCTTTGTTTTATGGATGACGAAACTCATAAATACATTGATGAGTATATGGCTCTGCGGAACGACAATTGTCCGGCGTTGTTTGTTTCGGAGAAAAATAAATACGCCAGGATCTCAAATGAGGTCGTTCAGATGGTGGTTAAGAATAGTGCTGAAAAGGCCGGCTTACGCAAGTCGGTTCATCCGCACACTTTAAGGCATTCGTTCGCCACGGATCTACTCCGTAATAATACCAATATTGTATATGTTAAGGAGTTTCTCGGCCATGAGAGTATTCAGACCACCATGACCTACACTCACGTCGTTGACGAGGATCTTAAAGCTATTCACATGGCCAAGCATACCACTATTGCAGTCGCATAATACAGCCTACTAAAATCAGTCAAAAGTGGGCTGATTTTTAATGGATTTGGCTCGTTTTTTGTATTTTTATGTTATAATGAGTGTAGGAAGTTTAACAAAAGGGTTCGTGGTTTACAGGCACGAACTTTAAATTTCTAAGGAAAAAGGTAAGAAAAAGAGTCCGCTCTTATCTACCTCGTACCTTACCTTGTAGAACTAGCAATTGGCTAGGTGCTATCATGGTAAGGATGAGGTCACCGGTTCAAGCCCGGTTGGCGGCTCCATTTTTTTATTTTTTGTGACAATGATCGTGGTCTGCGTCGGTTTCTAAGTGGTGATGGTGATGTTTGGTTAGGTGTGGGAAGATAAACTCTAGACCGACTTTAATGATAATAATCGATATAACAACGCTAATATACGCTTCAAAATCTACGTGCCATATTAGGTAAATAATGGCAGAGATTAATACAGCTACACTAATAATCGTATCGTTCATGGTTTCGGCGCCACTGGCAACTAGTACTTTTGATTTGACTTTCTTGCCGGTATTTTTTAGATAAATTGCTAGGAGATATTTTGCTATAATGCTAGCAATCAGAACTATGATCGTAGGGACGGAATAATCAACTTCTTCGGGAGTAATAAGTTTTT
>DEWE01000002.1:13280-20140 GCA_002363125.1 Candidatus Saccharibacteria bacterium UBA3218
AGGATAATAATGAAAGCAATGATGATAGTTGTAATGCGTTCTATCTTAGTGCGAAGGGTAGCGAATTTTTTGTGAGAGGCGATTTTTTCGCTAATAATGATTAGGATTCCGGAAATTGCATCAATTAGACTATGAATAGCATCTGAAATTATAGCGATCGAGCCAGATATAATTCCTACTACGATATTAAAAATTGCAAGTAAAAAATTGGTCAAAATAAAAAAATAGCCAGATTTTACGATAATTTTGCTACGAGCTTCAATCATGATGTCATTTTAGCATATTTTTGATATAATGATTCAAAAGAAAGGAGTGTAATGTTTAATTTAAAAGGAAAAGTCGCAGTGGTGTCCGGAGCATCTTCTGGGCTTGGTAAACAAATGGCATTAGCCTTTGCGAGACAAGGTGCAGATTTGGTGATTCTGGCTAGGCGAATGGAGAGGCTTGAGGAATTTAAACCAGAACTTTTGAAGGCTGGTGCCAAAAAAGTATTAGCTATAAAATGTGACGTGACTTCTACAGAAGATATTGATGCGGCGGCAAAAAAAGTCGAAAAAGAGTTTGGTAAGGTAGATATTTTACTCAACTGCGCTGGATCTTCCAAAGATAAAGGCGTAGTAGAAATGACGGATGAGGAGTGGGATTTTACAATTGCTACAGACGAAACTTCTGTATTTAAAATGACACGAGCTTTTGCTAGAATCATGCAGAAAAATAAGTATGGTCGGATTATCAATATTGCCTCGATGTATGGTTTAGTTGGCAATACTGAGATTCATACGGTGGCTTATCATGCTTCTAAGGGTGCAGTGGTAAACTTTACGCGTGCTGTGGCGGCGGAGCTTGCAACTGATGGGATTACATGTAATGCAATTTGCCCAGGATATTTTGAAACAGAGCTTACTAAGGCCGTGTTAGATACGCCTAGATTCCAGGAGTTCGCCAAAACACACGTACCAATGGAACGCTATGGTAAACCTGGTGAATTAGACGCTGCAGCAGTATTTTTGGCCTCCGAAGAGGCATCATACGTTACTGGCGCAATATTACCAGTGGATGGCGGTTATACTTGTATTTAAAAAAAGGAGGAATAATGAAAACTAAATATGATGGTACTAAAACCAAAGAAAATCTAGAGAAAGCTTTTGCGGGAGAAAGCCAGGCGCGAAATAAATATGATTATTATGCGTCAAAAGCTAAAAAAGATGGCTATGAACAGATTGCGGCGATTTTTGCTGAGACTGCTCTTAATGAAAAAGAGCATGCCAAAATGTGGTACAAAGAGCTTCATGGTGGCGCAGTAGAAGATACGGAGATTAATTTGGAAGCGGCGGCTGATGGTGAAAATTATGAGTGGACTGATATGTACGCTGGCTTTGCTAAGACCGCGAGAGAAGAAGGGTTTGATGAACTGGCAGATAAATTTGAGGGCGTAGCAAAGATTGAAAAATCACACGAAGAAAGATATCGTAAATTGCTTTCCAATGTAAAGGAAAAGAAAGTATTTTCGCGTGATGGCGATATGATTTGGGTATGTCGAAACTGTGGACATATCGTGATTGGCAAGGAAGCGCCTGAAGTTTGTCCGGTTTGTAATCATCCACAAGCTTATTTTGAAATAAAGCCTGAAAATTATTAAGCTTATTTGATATAATAAGTTTATATAATTAATTAAAAAGGAGCTATTTATGCTAACAGAAACTTTAACGACTGGCGGAGGATTATCGGCTAGTGAAGCTGCGTTAGTGGGTGGCATGGCTGGGGGTTTGTTTGTTACCATTCTGACTATCGGGCTAATTTTCTATGTCTTAATGGTAATTGCGGGTTGGAAAATATTTGAGAAGGCCGGAGAAAAGGGTTGGAAAGCTTTGATCCCACTTTACAATACTTATATTTTTTACAAGATCGTTGGGATGAAGAAGTGGTTTTGGGCATTGCTTATTTCATCATTGGTGATTAGCTTTATTACTAGCGCGATGGGGCAGGGTACTCAAATTCAACAAGTGGATTTGTCTACCGGAGCAGGAATTTTGGCATTTATCTTAATGATTGCGCTATGTATATTTGCATTTGTGGCAAGTGTTATTTATGCGATTCGTACATCTAAAGTGTTTGGACATGGGATCACTTTCGCAGTTGGCCTGTTCTTCTTGTCTAGTATCTTTATGCTAGTTCTTGGCTTTGGAAAATCTAAATACAATAAGAAGTTGGCGAAAAGCTGGAATAAATAGAGCAAAAAATGGAGTTACAAGTGCATAACACTTTTGCTCCACTCGAAAAACAAAATGAGAGCGCACAGCGCTCTCTATTGTTTTCTCTCGTGGAGCCGCAAGTCGGACTTGAACCGTTTGCAAAGCTTCGGTTCCCAATTATTTATGCTTTTCTGGAACAAAAAAAATGGAGCCGCAAGTCGGACTTGAACCGACGACCTGCCGCTTACAAGGCGGCTGCTCTACCAACTGAGCTATTACGGCGTAGTGTTATTATATCATACTTTTATGTTATAATGAAATCATGGATATAGCGTTAATGGTTTTGGGGGTGATAATAGTTATTCTTTTGGTGGTGCTGATTTTTAAAAAGCCAGTTCAGGCAGAAAAATCAGCAGATTTCAGGGCAATGGAAGAGCGATTAATCCGTATGGAAGGTGAAGTTGGCAAGATAAATCCCTCAATTGATCGAAATTTCCGCGAAAATCGTAAAGAAATTGCCGACAATTTAGAGAGACTTCAAACTGGCAATGAGAAAAAGCTTGAAGAGATGCGTGAAACGGTAGACGAAAAACTAAAGGCATCCGTAGAAAAACGTTTTAATGAAAGCTTTAAGTCTATTTCTACGCAGCTAACACAAGTATATCAAGGCCTTGGCGAAATGAAGAATTTGGCTACAGGAGTAGGTGATCTCAAGAAAGTGATGGAAGGCGTGAAAACGCGGGGAATTTATGGCGAAGTGCAACTTGGTGCAATTATTGAAGATACTTTGAACAAATCACAGTATGAAGAGAATATCATCACAAAGCAAGGGTCTAATGATAGGGTGGAATTTGCAGTAAAGATGCCTGGTAAAGAGGAAAATGTTTATCTTCCGATAGATTCCAAATTTCCAGTTGAGAATTATTCAAGATTGATTGCGGCATATGATAATGGTAATAAAGCCGACATAGTAGCCTATCAGAAGGCTCTAGGTAATGATGTGAAAGAACAAGCTAAAAAGATTTCGACTAAATATATTGATCCGCCAAAAACTACGGATTTTGGAATTATGTTTGTGCCAACGGAATCTCTGTATGCAGAAATTATTAGAATTCCTGGATTGTCAGATGAAATAAGAAAAAAATACAATATCACCATTGCATCGCCATCCACTTTGCCAGTGATGTTGTCTGGGCTTTTGATGGGTTTTCGTACGGTAGCCATCGAAAAACGTTCGGCGGAAGTTTGGCAGGTGCTTGGTGCAGTCAAGTCGCAATTTGGTAAATTCGGTGATTTGCTAGATGGTGTACAGAAAAAATTGCAAGAATCAGCTAATAAGATAGAGAATGCTAAGACTACTTCACGTCAGATTGAACGAAAACTAAAAAGCGTAGAAGAATTACCCGAGAAAGACTCTGTAAAATTAATAGGTGAATTATAAATTAGAACGTGCGAATATGATCTAGAGGAAAGAGCCTTAAGACTACTGGGCCAATAACTCTACAATATGGAATAGTACCGAGGCCATTACGAGAGTCCCAAGAATTTGAACCTTCGCGATTGTCGCCAGAAACAAATAATTCTCCTTCTGGAACGGTGATGTCTATCTCGCCGGAAGTGTGTTCTTTCGGTCCGTCAGTTTCAGAAACGCGCCACTCGGTATCATAGACAAAGCCGTCTGGGTATTCTTCGTTATACACTGTAAGAACGCCATCTTTCACGGTGACGCGTTCGCCCGGAAAGGCGATTACGCGTTTGATGATGTATTGGTCGTTTACATTTGATGGGACGGAGCAAGTCATTGGGTTTGAGATGCCGTTTGCTTTGTATTCTGCTACTTTCTTTTCGTCCTCATTTAGAAATACGATAATTTGGCCACGTTCTGGTACATATTCTTGGCCATTAAAATGAGCCCAAGAGACAGCGGCACGGTTGACTATGACACGATCATTTTCGTGTAGGGTATTTTCCATGCTACTACCAACTACATTATAAGATCTATAGACGTATGTGTTAAGAAAAAGTGTACCAAGTACAATTGCGCCGATAAAAGCGGCTAAGCTAAGAATATCTTTGAGTAATGGATGTTTCTGAAAAAATTTTGGTTCCATGTTGTTTATTATATCATTTTAATATTTATTTTAAAATAAGTGTTATAATTATTTAAGATATGGCAGATTATGTACTAGCTAGAAAATCTCGCAACATTGCAAGTAATATGGTGCATATTTTCTTGAATATTCTACTCGGTATTGGTTCGGTTTTTGTAACTGTTTTGTCTGTGAGCCCTGTTCCAGGTTTAATATTAGTACTCCTTTCCAAATGGCGTGTTTTTGCTGTGAGAGGAAGGTATTTGTGGCTCAATATTAAGTCGAATTTAGTCGATATGATAGTGGGGATGAGCGTAGTGATTTTGACGTATTATGCCGGTTCAGCGATTTTGCCAATCGATTTTATATTGGCGGGTTTTTATTGTGTATGGCTACTATTTATTAAACCAGTGTCGTCAGAAAAAGCAGCCCTTGCGCAATCTTTGATTGCAGTATTTTTAGGTATTTCGGCGGCTGCAATTATGTCAGCGAGCTTAAATTCCATAGTATTAGTTCTTCTCGCTTTCTTGATCGGATATGCGGCCAGTCGTCACATTTTAGTGCAGAGCAATGACAAAGATTTTACTCTTACCACTCTGGTTTGTGGTTTGGTGTTTTCTGAGATAGCTTGGCTTTGTCAAACTTGGTCAATCATTTATACTTTTGGCGCAACTGGTATACGTATTCCGCAAATTGCTATTATTTTAACTATTTTTGCCTTTGTTTACAATTATGCAAGACAGGCAATAATTAAATACCAGGACGATTTCAGATTCAAGCATATCCTTGGTCCAGTGGTCTTTGGTATAGTATTGATCGGTATAATTGTGCTTTGGTTTAGTAATCCGATATTTAATATTTAAAACAAAGGATAAATCCACGGGCCTCAATAAGTTTGAAGCCTGCTTTTTTTGCATAGTCTATGATTTGCTGATGTTGGCATGGGTCGGCTTCTAAAATAAGGTAGGGAATTTGGCGCGATGTAGATTCGGAAATTAGTTCTTTTATGAGTTTTAAGCCGTGATCTTTGGCATAGAGAGCTATCTCTGGTTCATAGGAAAGGGAATCCTTATTTAGCCAATCCCAATTTTCGTCTACGTAGGGTAAGTTTGCCACTATTAAATTAGGGGTAAAATTGACATTTTTGAGTAAGTGTGATATAATAAAGGATATAGGGGTGCCGTGATTTTCGGCATTTTTTCTTGCAATATTGATAGCCTTTTCTGATATGTCAGAGGCATAAACTTTGGCTTCTTCGAGTTCTTTCTTGATGGTAATAGCGATACAACCAGAGCCGGTGCCCACGTCTAAGATGGTTGGGTTTTGCGGTAATTTCCTAGGCGCTGGCTTGACTCCTGGAAGATATGATTTGCCAGCCAAATTTAGTACAGAATCGATAATTTGCTCAGTTTCTGGACGAGGTATCAAAACGTCTGGCGTGACCATAAAATCACGTCCATAAAAATCTTGATGGCCAGTTTTATACGCTTGCGGCAAGCTCGCGCTCATTTTTGATAAGTTCTTTAATTATATCTTCGATATCGCCGTCCATGGCAGCTGGGATGTTGCTGCGGGTGTAATGGATGCGATGATCCGTAATGCGATCCTGTGGGAAATTATAGGTGCGGATTTTTTCACTGCGATCTCCAGTACCGATGAGAGACTTGCGGGCCTCGGAGGCATTCTTTTGCTCTTCTTCTTTCTTTTTTTCGAGCAAGCGAGAGCGGAGGATATTCATAGCCTTGATGCGGTTTTGTTGCTGAGAACGTTCATCTTGCATAGCTACAACGAGGCCAGTAGGAAGGTGCGTGATGCGTACTGCAGAATCTGTAGTGTTGACACCCTGACCACCGTGACCACCAGAACGATAAATATCTATGCGAAGATCTTCGGGATTAATTTCGAGGTCTTCTTCGGCGGCTTCTGGGAGTACCGCAACTGTGGCTGTAGAAGTATGGATGCGACCTTGAGATTCGGTAACTGGGACACGTTGGACACGGTGTACGCCACCTTCGAATTTAAGTTGGCCATAGGCGTTGTCGCCGCTGATTTTGAAAATAATTTCTTTCATACCGCCAGCTTCGTTTTCGTTTTTACTGATTAATTCGATTTTTAGACCATGGGATTCGGCGTATTTTGAATACATACGATATAACTCGCCGGCAAATAGGGAGGCTTCGTCACCACCAGCGCCAGCGCGAATTTCGACAATCGCTGGCTTGTCGTCTTCTGGATTACGAGGAATCAAGAGCTCTTCTAATTTTTCTTTGTTTTTTGAGATTTCTTCTTTGAGGTTTTTGACATCCTCTTTTGCGATTTCACCAAGTTCTGGATCATTTATGAGACTCTCGGCATCTTTGAGGTTTGTTTCATCTTGTTCTATCTTATTGTTTAAATCTATGATTTCATGCAAAATAGAGGCGCGCTTTGACTTGGCTGCAAAATCGGGATTGTTGTAAGCATCTGGCTGCGCCAAAAAGGTTTCTATATCCTGTAGTTCCGCTTTAAATTTTGATAGATCCATGGTACAATTATAACACAAATTTGGACCCATAGCTCAGTTGGCTAGAGCGTACGA
>DEWE01000002.1:20197-36069 GCA_002363125.1 Candidatus Saccharibacteria bacterium UBA3218
TTCACATTCGTAAGGTCGCAGGTTCGAGCCCTGCTGGGTCCACCATTTTTATTTTATTAGTATACCGTAACCTTTGGTTGAGCTTTCTATAAACTTATAATCTTCTAGTTCGTCTCTATCCGCATTGAATGTATAGATGGCGGCGTGTGTGCCATCGCTTAATGTAATCGTGGTCGAATTTTCCGTATCGTTATAATCGGCGTAAATTATATATTGACAATACGATTCTCTAAACCAATCAGTTTTGCTATCGTATTGTTTTGCTAAGGTTCTAAATGTTTCACATGTACCAGAAGTTACAGATCCACCACCGTTTAGTTTATCCATGGCTATGGCTAACGTCATAGAGCTGACGGATACAGACTGGCCGATTTCTAGCTTAACCCTTTTCGGTTTGGAGTTCATTAGGGTTACCGCAGTAATAATTACGATTAATAGAATTACAACACCGCCGCAGATACATCCGATTATTATATTTTTCTTTTTATTTTTGTTAACTTTTTTTGATTTTTTCTTTTGAGACATATGTAACCCTTTATTTAGCTTAAGTCTATTATAATATATATTTAAAAATTAAGCATAAAAAGTCTTGTAATTCCATATTTAGTGGTGTATATTAGGTATTAAGCACTATATATGGCGTATGATAAAAGAGTTATGTATAGGGAAATTTCATAAATTAAGTATTTGGACAAATAAACATAAGGAGGTAAAATGTTCAAACGAATAGTAAAGCGTGACGGTAAAATCGTGAAGTTTGACCCAGAGAAGATTACTGAGGCAATTTCTAAGGCTGGTCTTGCGACGGAAGAATTTAAATATGATCGAGCAAAAGCTTTAACTGATAAGGTTTTGGAGCGAGCAGAAGAAAAAATCAAGGCACGCACTCCAAATGTGGAGCAAATTCAAGATATCGTCGAAGAAGTTTTGATGGAGTCTAGTTTCAAAAAGACTGCTAGGGCTTATATTCAATATCGCCAAGAAAGGTCACGTAGGCGTGAGGCTAAATCTGATCTCATGATGATTTATCGTACGATTTCGCATGCTGATGCTTCGGAAGATTCCGACGTGAAGCGCTCAAACGCAAACGTAGATGGCAACTCGGCCATGGGTAAGATGCTCCAGTTTGGTGCGGAAGGCTCAAAAGTTTTCGCAAAATCACTTTTGCTTCGCCCTGATATAGCTGCGGCTCATGACAACGGTGATATCCATATTCATGATCTAGATTTTTATGCTACTGGTACCCTTACCTGCTGTCAGAGCGATCCATTTGTAATGTTTGAGAATGGTGGCTTTAATACTGGGCACGGTCATCTTCGCACGCCAAATTCCATTAGTTCCTATGCGGCGCTGGCGGCAATTTTGCTCCAGGCCAATCAGAATGAGCAACATGGTGGCCAATCTATCCCAAATTTCGATTATGCAATGGCACCTGGCGTAGATAAATCTTTCCGTAAGGCTTTGAAGAAGAATCTTGCCAAGTACAATAAGTTTACTGGTAAAAAATTAGATTTAGCAATCAAAGACACCTATAAATTTGGTGATGACAAAAAGCTCGAAAAAGCTAAGTGGCCAAAAGAAATAATTGAAGCATCAAACGAGGATGTAGAACGTGAGACTTTGCAGGCAATGGAAGGATTTGTACATAATCTTAATACCATGCATTCTCGTGCTGGCGCTCAGGTGCCATTCACATCCATTAACTTTGGTACTGATACTACTCCGTCTGGGCGTTTGGTATCCAAATATCTTCTAGAAGCTACTGAGAATGGTCTTGGTAAGGGTGAAACTCCGATATTCCCAATCTCGATTTTTAAGGTGAAAGAAGGCGTGAATTATAATCCAAAGGATCCTAATTATGATCTATTTAAGAAGTCTATGGAAGTATCTGCGAAGCGTTTGTTCCCGAACTTCTGTTTTATCGATGCGCCATACAATCTAAAGTATTATAAAAAAGGTGATTATCGTACCGAGATTGCAACGATGGGTTGTAGAACTAGAGTATTTGCCTCTGTGTTCCCAGAAAGCGATGGTATTGTAACTGGGCGTGGTAACCTTTCCTTTACTACAGTAAACTTGGTACGCATTGGTATTCATCATGGTATTTGCTTGGGTGAGCGCAAAGAAGCCGACTGGGAAGGATTCTATAAAGAGCTCGACGAAAAAATGGACCTTGTAAAAGATGAGCTTCTAGAACGTTTTGAATTCCAAGCTAATCAACATGTACGCAACTTCCCATTCCTCATGGGACAAGGCAACTGGTTTGGTTCAGAAAAATTGGGGCCAAATGATACTTTGCGCGATGTTATTAAACACGGCACTTTGTCAATCGGCTTTATTGGATTGGCTGAAACACTTGTAGCGATGACTGGTAAACATCATGGTGAAGACGAAGATTCCCGCGAACTTGGTCTTGATATCATTACCCATATGAGAGAACGCTGTGATTCATATTGCAAGAAATATAAACTCAACTTCTCACTTCTTGCTACTCCAGCCGAGGGTATTGCGGGTAGATTTACTAAGATCGATCGCAAAGAGTTTGGCGTAATTCCAGGCGTAACAGATCGTGATTTTTATACTAATTCCTTCCATGTGCCAGTTTATTACCCGATTTCGGCCTTTGAGAAGATTGAAATTGAGGCACCATATCATAATCTTTGTAATGCTGGTCATATTACATATATCGAGCTTGATGGCGACCCATCACAAAATATTGCGGCATTTGAGTCGGTGATTCGTAAAATGCACGATGAGGGTATTGGCTACGGCTCAGTAAACCATCCAGTGGACCGCGATCCGGTTTGTGGATTCTCTGGCATTATTACTGGCGATCGTTGTCCGCATTGTGGACGTCTAGAAGGTGATCTTCCTTTTGAAAAAGTTTGTAGCTGCGCCAAGGGAGAATAATGACTGATTGGCATAAAATCTCACTGGAGAAGTTATCGAAGCAACTAGAGACGCCGGATGGCTATATCCGGCTCTCTGGGCCACTTGAGCGCGATAACATCGTAAACGGCGACGGTTTGCGCGCGGTAGTATGGACTCAAGGTTGTCCAAATCATTGCCGAGGCTGTCAAAATCCAGAGACCTGGAGCTATGAAGATGGCTTCTTGGTAGAGATAGACGAAATTACAAGACGCCTGTCGGAATTTAAAGGTCAGTCTGGTTTGACTTTTTGTGGTGGTGAACCGTTCGTGCAATCCAAAGCCTGTAAACAAATTGCCGATTTTGTACGCAAAGAGCTTGGTTGGAATGTTTGGAGCTTCTCTGGTTTTACTTACGAAGTAATTAAAGAATACGGTAAAGAACCTTGGGAGTTTCTAAAATCGCTAGATGCTTTGATTGATGGTCCATTCATACTAGAAAAAAGAGATTTGAGTCTAAAATATCGTGGCTCTAGCAACCAGAGGTTACTACATTTTGAACAAGGAAGCGGTAAAATATTGGATATTGAATAATATGGAAAACACTTTTTCGATAACGCCTACAAATCAAATGATTAATTTAAAGCCAGGGGATAAATATACTGGCAGCATTACGGTGATAAATTCGAGTAACTCGGGAGAAGATTTCCATTATTTTGTATCAGTTTTACCATATAGCGTGGTTGGCGAGAAGTATGAAGCTGATCTTTCTACAATGTATGACCGCACAATGATAAAAGATTGGATCGAAATAGATAGTCCGACTGGCACTTTAGAGCCAGGGAAGTCTGAAGAAGTGAATTTTACTATTACTGTACCAACCTCTGCTCCTGCTGGTGGGCAATACGCTTCTATTGTTGTGACAGATAATAACAATGATAGTTCGGTCGTAAGTAGTACGCTCGGGATAGCTAGTGTGCTTTATGCTAATGTGGCTGGCGATACTGTGTACGACGGAAAAATAATTGAAAATAATATCCCTGGATTCGTGATGAGTACGCCAGTGAAGGTAGATTCATTGATATCTAATGACGGTAATGTACATATGTTAGCCACCACTCAAGTAACAATCAAAAATACTTTGACTGGTGAGAATATTTTACCGAGCCAGCAAAGTGATGGTTATTTCAATGAAATCATAATGCCAGGAACTACGCATCGCATCGAACGCGATTTAACAGATTTACCTATAGTAGGGGTGGTGGAAGTAAGCCAAACAATTTATTATAACGGTGAATCTTCTGTAGTTAATAAAAATGTGATTATTTGTCCAGTTTGGTTTATGGTTCTTGTGGTTGTCTTATTGAGCGGTATAGTTGGTGGCATTATCGTCGCCATAAAAAAGCACCGTAGAAAAAAGACTAATATATAAAAGTCTTGCATTGCCACTGGTAAAAGTGGTAATATATAAATATACATAACCTTAATGGAAGAAATGCATGCGTAAAAAATATATATATTCAATATGTTGTTTGATTAGTGTCTTTGTGGTTTTTGGTCTGATCGGTGGAAGTAGAGTTTTTGCAGCTTGTTCAGAAAATGACGGTATTGTAACTTGTGAAGGTGGGGTCGCGGCTTATGTAAGAGTTCCAGCAGCATGTAGTTTTACGCGAGCTTCTGGATCTGGCAATTACAATAAGACTTTAGCAAATAATACAACTATAACGATAAAAGGCAGTACTTTTAATACTATTTGTAATGATACGGAGGGTTATGCTATCTATGCAATTGGGTTCTCGGGTTTTGAAGCTGGTAATACTGATCTAATGGCCGCCACTGTAGGTAGTGAATACAATATTAAGACTAACGGTACTGGTAGCAATTGGAAGATGAAACTATCTGCAGGTGGCAATGTTACACCTACCATAGAAAATGACTTTGAAGATTACCAAAATATACCAGCTGACTATACCAAGATAGCTTCTTATAATAGCAGTGTATCTATGCAAGAAGTCTCCTCTATTACTGCTTCATATCAAGTTACGGCGTCTGATGTGCAGCCAGCTGATAATTATAGTGGTAAAGTGTTATATCTTTTGGTTCATCCTATGTCTGTGGAGCTGGCGGATGTAGAACAGGCTTTTTATAATAATGGTAAAGAAAAGTACAACGGCTACTACAAGATGCAGGATATGAATCCTACAATTTGCTCTCAGATTGCTCCAATGTCCGAAGCTGAACTTATAGACATTAGAGACGATAAAACATACTGGGTGGCAAAATTAGTAGATGGTAATTGTTGGATGACACAGAATCTAGACCATGATATAGTTACTACCGAAAACTTCTATACTCCACTAAATACGGATATTCCGGGTAATTGGACCGCGGCGAGGGCAACGTATAGTGATGCCACGAAATGGATAGGTGGTATAAATACAGTACTAGAGTCTTATGATCCAGGAGAAAGATGCTGGAATGGTAGTCTCACTTTTGACAGATATGGGGATCTAGACAATATGACAGTTCTTTGCACTGACTCTAGCGCCAATAAGCATTATGCGTTAGGCAATTATTACAACTGGAACGCAGCAATAGCTGTAAATAATCTTAGTAGCCAAGATTATTTACGAGAAAATGTAAATCAATCCATATGCCCAGCTGGTTGGAAATTACCGCATTCATCTTATTATTCTGATTACAATAAGTCCTATAGAGGTTTAGTCACTAGTCTTAGCCTTACCGCTGGCGTATCCGGCAACATACAAAATGATCCTGTGTACTTCGTGTATGGTGGGTATGTATCTCAGAATGGTACGCTAGAAGAGCTTGGTTATTCCGGTCAGTATTCTGGTAGTTATGGGAGTAACGGCAATGCCGTGGGTGGTGGTCTGGATTTCGAAATTAGGGGTGGGGGTCTCCTAAATAATGATGGTGGTGGTGTTAGAAGACAGGGCTCTTTTGTGCGTTGCGTGGCACGGTAGAGTGATTTCTGATATAATTGTTTTATGAAAATAGCAATTTTGGGTGCGGGGGCTTTTGGTACAGCACTAGGAGGAATATTAGCCGAAAAAGGCTACGATATAGATTATTATGATTCGCGTTTTGAGCAGGAAAAGTTATCCGATGCGCTGATGAATGCAAAATATATAGTGCTTTGCGTACCGTCAAAAATTGCGCCATTTTTACTACCATATTTACCAAAGAACAAACCGCTAATTATTGCGACCAAAGGTATTTTGTCGGCCAAAACTTTTAATAGGTTTTCTGACTATATGGCACTGAGCGGACCTGGGTTTGCAGTGGATATTAAAGCCCAGAAGCCTACCAAGCTTACCGCTACCGATGATAGAATAATAGAATTATTTAGCACGGAATACTTATCATTTGATAAGACCAAAGATATTAATGGTGTATTGATGTGTGGAGCCCTGAAAAATGTCTATGCTATAGGTGCTGGAATATTAAATCTCAGGGCCGGCACAAAAAAGCACCAGAAGTATTTAGATGAAGTAGCTGAGGAAATGAAAAGTGTTCTTGATACCAACGAAGCACAAGCAAAAACTGTAGATTTGGTATGTGGAGTAGGTGATCTGAAGATCACCTGTGATTTGCCGTCTAGAAATTATGAATTTGGGCAGATGCTCAGCAAAAATCCGGATGCGCAGCCTGAAAAGACGGTTGAGGGAGTATCAGCACTAAAGAGAATAAAGAGGGGAGAAATAAAAGTGCCAGAAAACGCTAAAATATTACATGAATTAATGAGGAGTAGTGATAAATGGGCCTAAATACTAAACAAAAAGAAGCTGTAGAATATTTGGATGGTCCACTTCTAGTATTGGCTGGTCCGGGAACTGGTAAAACGCAATTACTATCAGAGAAGGTAGCGTATATTCTAAAAAATACCGACACTAATCCAGAAAATATCCTGTGTCTAACTTTCACCGAAACTGGCGCTTCAAATATGCGCGAACGCCTAAAAAGTATCATTGGGAAAGATGGTATTAAAGTAAATATTGGTACCTACCATGCTTTTGGTACGGATATTTTAATTCAGTATAAAAATTATGCCGACGATTACGACAGAAAACTCGACTCTGCTATAGATGAGGTGACACAATTTAAAATTGTCCGTGATCTACAAAATAATTTACCCGGTAGAGATATTTTGCGGGGCGATAATGTAAAAGATATTATAGAGGCAATATCTTCAGCAAAATCGGCTGGATTGTCTGCTGCGGATCTAAAAAAGATTGCTGAGCAGAATATAGAGGATTCTAAAGTATTATCAGAAGCAATTTCACCATTACTCCAAAATATTGTACCGCGTGCATTTCAAGAATCCTATGACGCAGCATACAAACCAATATATGAAATATTATCTAATTATGTAGACACGAAGCCAATTTTACCAAATGTTGAACGTACAATATCCGTACTGGCTAGAGACTTGAAAGAGGCGATTATTGAAGCGGAGTCAGAAGAAAAGATTAAGCCGCTTTCAAATTGGAAAGATAAATATTTTGAAAAAGACGAAAAGGGAAACTATAGATTAAAGGATCGGGTGGCAAATAAAAAACTACTAAGCCTTTCTGCGATAATGGATAAGTATGACGAGTATCTACAAAAGAATGGTCTGTATGATTTTGACGATATGATCGAAGAGGCAGTAAAAATTTTAAAGACTGATACTGGTTTTAGATTGACCCTGCAAGAACGCTATCAGTTTATTATGCTGGATGAGTTTCAGGATACGAATCCGTCGCAATTTGCAATTATTAAACAGTTGACGGATTACGAGAAGCCAATGATTATGGCTGTGGGCGATGACGATCAAGCGATTTATGAGTTTCAGGGTGCACTTTCCACTAATTTGACTGATTTTCAGGCGCATTATAATGCAAACGTAATACCTCTGGTCGAGAATTATCGTAGTACGCAGGAGATTTTGGATTTTTCACGCAAAATCATCAATCAGGCGCCAGATAGATTTGCCGATAAAGAGTTGATCGCCCACAAAGAGGCTCCAGAAAAAACTCAAATTTATCGTCATGAATTTCTGTCTTCTGATATGGAGTATGATTTTGTTGCAAATGAAATTCATAAATTAATAAAATCTGGCGTAAAACAGAGCGATATAGCCGTGATATCATACAAAACCAAGTATTTTATACCACTTCTACCTTATCTAAAGTCAAAACCAGAAATTAAGATAGCTTACGAGAAGCGGGATAATTTATTTGAAGATAGTATCATGCATCAGATTTTCACTATAGCTAGATTTGTAAATGAAATCAAAAACGAGCAAAGCAGCAAAACTTCGATTTTAGAGATCTTATCTTATCCATTCTTTGATTTACCAGTCCTGGAGATCGTAAAACTTGTGGGATCGGCGCGAAAAAATCATAGAGCAGTGTTTGAGTGTCTGGCGGAATCCGAAAATGCCAAAATTAAGGAAGTAGCGAACTTTTTGGCGAATTTAGTGGCAAGATCTTTTGTAGATCCGTTAGAGATTGTTCTAGATTACATTATTGGCGCTATAGAGATTTCTAATTATCGTTCACCACTCTTAGAGTATTACACCAAAAATGAAGGCTACGAGACATTTAATCTATATGAAAATTTGGCATCTCTACGTGGAAAACTGAATAAACATTTCGGCGATAAGAGTTTGAAGTTAGATGATTTAACTAATATGCTCGACGATTACGAGATGGCCGATATGACGTTGAACAGAACTAGCCCCTATAAAGATGCGGATGACGCTGTACAGATTTTGACCGCACATAAGGCCAAGGGGTTGGAGTTTGAATATGTGTTTATAATATCGGCAGATCATGTGGCCTGGGGGAAAGGTAAGGGAAATAATAATTTACTAGCTCTACCAAAAAACTTAATGCATATCAGGCATACCGGTACTACAGATGGCGAAAAGTTAAGGATACTATATGTAGCGCTAACTAGAGCTAAAAGTACGCTATATATCACTAACTCCTTGCATGATTTTAACGATAAATCTCCGGACAGATTAGAATATCTGGATGAATATACGGACAGAAATACTGTTTTTTCACCTTTAATACCATCTGGCATAGTAGATTGTCATTATGAAGAGAGCGCGTCTCAAAGTTCCGCAAAAACAGATACAGATAGGCTAAAGAACTGGGTTAAGCCGTATACAAAATTAACTCCAGATATGCAGACAATCTATAAAGATCGGGTGAAGGATTGGAAAATGTCTGCGTCTAGCCTAACTTCATTTATAGATATAGTCTATGCCGGGCCAGTGGAATTCTTTAAAAGACAAATTTTACATGCTCCATCGGAGCCAGAAACGGAATCTTTGGCTTTTGGGGATTTAATCCATAAGACTTTTGAAATCGTAACGAATCGTGGTATATCGGATGAAAAGGCCGTGGAATATTTTTTGGATGAGCTAGAGAAAAAGGATCTGACACAAGAGGTAGTACAGGATATTAGAGACAAAGGTCCAGCCGCTCTTGCCATTTCACTAGATAAATTTGGTGAGATTTTGAGACAAGGTAAAGCCGAAATTAACCTTGCGCCAGAAAAAATATCGATCGCTGGCGTACCGGTGACTGGCAAAATTGACCATATAGTAATAGATGACGCCAATAAGACTATTGAAATATATGACTTTAAGACTGGTGGATATCACAAAGAAAAGTGGCATTCACATGCGACATTATATAAATATATGTTGCAACTTGGGTTTTATAAATTACTCCTTAATAATTCGCCTACCTATCGCAAATACAGAATAAATAAAGCGCATATATTGTTCGTAACCCCAGACAAAGATGATGAAGTCTATGATAAGGTTTATGAATTCAATGAAGAGGATGAAAAAGAGTTACTGAAGCTCATGAAAGCAATATATGACGAAGTGATATCTTTAGATTTTCTAAATGACCCAGAAATTTTTATACAGTCTAACGAAAATCTCGGCATAAAAGATATTAAAGAATTTATCACGCTACTGCTTGCTAAAAATAATTAAAAATAGTACTATACTTTCGCAGGGTTATAATTTATTTTATTATAGCAGTACGTTAATTTTATCCTTTTGTGGAAGGAGGTGGAGATATTGTTAGCTAGACGTCGTCGTTCAAAGCGACACTATGGCCGTCCTAGACACGTAAGAGGCGTTACTTGGACTTGCCAGAGATGTGGAGCGGTCTTCCTGACGGAAACCCAGTGGGTAGTACATTGCCTAACCTGCGGTTCCAGGTAATCAGCTAGACAATCATCCACCAAAAAGTGGTAAGTACTTCAGTCTTGCCACTTTTTTATTTTTGTGATAAAATAGGAATAATTATGGCAAAGAAAAATAATACTAAGCGAAAACTCGTTGGCCTCGTTTCTGAGGAATCTGGTGTGCGCGCTTATTATACGAAGAAAAATACGATGAATACTCCTGATAAGTTGAGTTTGAAGAAGTATGATCCAGTACTTCGTAAGCACGTATTATTTGTAGAAACTAAGAAGAACTTAGGTAGAAACGAAGTTAAGGAAAAGAAACGCTAAAAATTCCCCCCACTCTGGGGGATTTTTGATGCTATAATGTGTTTTATGAAATTAGAATTTATCCCTATTAAAACCCGTGTGGCTAAACCACCCAAAGATGATATTTCTGATATTATTGACAGTCTTGAGGTAAAGAATGGTGATATTATTTTTATTACTTCCAAAATTATCAGCATCCATCAGGGCAGAACCCAAAAAATCGGCACCAGACCAAAGGAAGAGTTAATACGAGAAGAATCCGAAAGGTATTTACCTTATACTAATGAAACTGGTGATTTTCATACCAATTTGACTGTAACACAGGGGATTTTAAATATCTCGGCTGGGATTGATGAAAGCAACGCCGATGGATATTATATTTTGTGGCCAAAAGATATAGATAATTTTTGCGCTGAAGTTCGACAATTTTTGATGAAAAAGTTTAAGTTATCTAAACTGGGAGTGGTGGCGACCGATTCTCATACTACGCCACTGCGTTATGGGGTAACTGGCATCACAATTGGGATATCCGGTATAAAACCTTTGAGGGATATCCGTGGAGAGAATGATTTATTTGGTCGTGCGATGCATATTACTCAGGTAAATATGATAGATCCGCTCACGGCTATGGCGGTAAATCTGATGGGAGAGAGTAATGAATCTACCCCAATTATGATTTTAAGAAATTACCAAAATATTGAGTTTTCTGAGAATGTTTCTATGAAAGATTTAAAGACTGATCCGGAGATAGATTTATATCAGGCGTTGATTGATGTGATTCCGAAAGTCGATAATTGAGATCTCGTAATACATTTTCAAAGTATATAAATGATTCGTATGGCGAAGCGTAGGCCGAGAAGTAGGCATGAACATCACCATCATTCCAATACTTGGTACACATTGAATATGGGTGATCTGAAGTAGTCATGAGGCGCCAGTCGTGGATGAGATTTTCATCATGAGTGTTTAAAATTTGTTCTCGCATACTGTATAAATCTTCAGAAGCGGATTTTTGCATCGAATTAGACATCCAAGCAGACAAGTCGCGCTCCGTATCGGCCCAAGTAATAGTCTCTGGCATAGAGATTTCGTCAACTGGATCGAAAATATTGCAGGCCTCCGAGACAGTAATGAACCTATTCTCATATCCTTTGAGCCATGAAGATATAAAAGTATTCATAAAATTAAAAATACCCGTATCTTGCCATTGATGTTCACCAAAGGTTTCGAAATCCATAAAAAGATTGACTAAATTACCGCGTAAGCATTCCAAATCAATCCAATTTTGATACTTCGGCACAGTAAGTGGCCATTCGTCCCAATTGCGATCGGAAAAACGAAATGCGACATCGTCGGATAGGCGGTAATTTTTGAGGAGCAGTTTAAGTTTTTTACAACCTTCTGGGCGATAAACATAATTTGGGCTGCGCCAACCAAGCACTTTATCCCAACCTTCGGCTAGGATTCCCGTGTAGCCATTTTCTTCAGCCCAGTGAGCGAGACCATTATTATAAGCGAGTTCGGTATTGCGGAAAATACGTGGCGAAACCCCGAAAAGTTCCTTGATTTTATCTGCGTGCTTTTTGACTTGTGAACTGAATTCGTCAATATCATAGAAAAAAGCTAGGGAATGGTAGTAGGTCTCACCGACGATTTCGGCTTGACCACGCTTAACCATACTGTGAATTTGTTCGATCAGTTCTGGCGCCCATTTTTCAGCCTGCTCTAGCCAAGTGCCAGTAATGGAAAGTGATATTTTAAAATCTGGATATTTGACCATATTTTTTTCTAGAAGATCCAGCATCGGGCGATAGCTCTTTTCGGTGACCTTTTTAAAAATGCGCTCGTTGGATTGCCTACCGCTATAATCATCTTTGAAATAATTTGAATTATTTGAGACGTCAAAAATAGAATACTCACGATAGCGAATAGGTTGATGCATGTGTAGATATAGACAAATTGCGCGCATCCTAATTAAACCCCTTATGCTTCATGGTTTTATTATAGATCTTCAAACATTTTTTCGCAACCTGATCCCAGGATATTTTGTGATATTCTTTTAGGACGTTTTCTTTTAGAGTTTCTTTTAATGCAGGGCTATCCGCTACGGCTAAAATTTCGTCGGCCAATTTCTTTTCGTCCCAAAAATCATATTTTAGAGCAGACCAAATAATTTCTGATACGCCAGATTGCTTAGTGAGAATTAATACATCACCGTGGTGTGCCGCTTCGAGTGCAGTAAGACCAAATGGTTCGGAAATAGAACTCATAACAAAAATATCCGAAATAGAATAAATATCACGAAGTTTTTTGCCACGGATAAATCCGGTAAAGATAACATTTTTGGAAATGCCAAAATCGGCAGACATTTTGATGAGCTTATCGCGTTCCTCACCATCACCAGCAAAAACAAAAATTAATTTTGGATTCTTTGAAATAGCCATAGCTGCGCTACGCATAAGATTTGGTAGGCCTTTTTGAATCGTGAAACGACCAACTGTAGACACAATCGTCCAACCAGAAGATTTTAATTTGCGCAAATAATTATACGCATCTTTATTAAAACTATATTCTTTTTCTTCATAGTTTTCGTCTAGCGAGTTGTAGACTACATTTATTTTTGACAGAGGAATATGGTATTTTTCGTGGATAATACGTTTGGTGGATTCGGACACCGCAATGATTTCGTCGGCAAGCATTAGACCCTCTTTTTCTATTTCGTGAATTAGTGGATTGCCTGTATGCATACCGGCGCGATCAAATTCTGTGGCGTGAACATGTGCCACCAGTGGTACACCAAAATTCTTTTTGGCAAGAATGCCGGCCTCATAAGTAAGCCAATCATGAGCATGCACCACATCTGGCTTGTAATCCATAAGATGTTTCTTGACAAAATCACAATAGGATTTTTGCACTTCACGGATAGAAATTCTCTCAGAACTACCTCCGACTGGTATATTTTTTTCAAATACTCTAGGCGATTCATATGACCCACCACCATAACGATAGATAGGATCTAGGTGGGTAGCTGGAATAATCTGCATAAATTCTGTTTCTGCGTGCTCAGCTTCGTAGGGAACCACAAATTCTATATCAGCACCTTGCCGGGTGAGTGCCCTGGCCATATTGAGACAGGCCACGCCAAGACCACCGCTATTGTGCGGAGGAAGTTCCCAACCCAGCATAAGTATTTTCATCTATATGATTTTAGCATAATTTATGATAAAATGATATAGGACTTTAAAAGGGTGTAGCTCAGTTGGTAGAGCACTGGTCTCCAAAACCAGGTGTCGCGAGTTCGAGTCTTGCCACCCTTGCCACGATATTATTCAAGTTACGTTATGCGAGTTTGGAACTCGCGAAACGTCCCAAGGGTTAAACGCGGGTTCAAGTCCCTCCACCCTTGCCACAATATTTAGGTGCATATGAAATACGAAGATGTAGAAAAGGCGCGTGTAGCGCTGTTAGAAAAGCAAAAACGACTCCGTAAAAAGGCGTTAATGATTTGTGCGCCTATTTTTGCCGTGTTAATCATAGTTATAATAGTAGAAGCTATTAATAATAGCAGATTCGGAGTTTTCGTATTAGCATCTATCATGCCACTTATTGTAGCAGGGATTATAGTCTTGGTAATTTCGGCTATCGTAGTGGGAATCATGACTAATAAGGAGACAGTGGCTTTCAAACGTGCATACAAAGGGTATTTTGTATCTAGGCAGCTTGAAAAATTTTTTACTGACATAAAATATGATCATGAGAAGGGTTTAGAGCGGGAGATTTTAAAAAATACTAGTATGATCCATACTGGTGATAGATACTACTCCAATGATTTGGTATGTGCTAAATACAAAAATGTGGATTTTATGCAGGCGGATGTCACCGTGCAAGATGAGCACGAAGATAGTGATGGCGATACTTCTTACGTCACGGTATTCAAAGGACGTTATATGATTTTCGAATTTCCAAAAAAATTCAATTTCAAAATGATGGTAGTGCCAAAATGGTCGTCGCATGAATATTCTAGAAACTTAAAACATATAGAAGTGGAGTCGACCGAATTTAATAAAGATTTTCAAGTTTATGCGGAAGATGGGTTTGAAGCGTTTTATTTACTTGATCCAGCATTTATTGCCAGTATGGAGGATTTGAGTGCTGCATACAACAAGCACGTATCGTTATATTTTGCTGATAACAAATTGATTATCGGTATCAATAATGGCGACGACTCTTTTGAGCCGCCAAAACCAAATATGCCTATAGACGAGAAAGCTGAGCTTGAAAAAAATTACAAAGACATAAAAGTAATTACAGATTTCGTTGATAACTTGCGCCTGGATCGCGATAAGGTTAAATAAAATTTGCGAACTCGATCATATCTATGATACAATGGTGTCATGATGGAAGGTAATAAAAGTAAACTTAGGGCGGTGTTGGTGTTTGGGGCACCTGGTAGCGGTAAGACTACCTTTGCGGAGAAGTTCGCAAAAAAATTTAATCTCGCTTATTATGATCTAGATGAGATTAGGGAGAAGTATGATTTTTCGGAAGAGACAATTTTGGCGGTACTAGAAGTTATTACTCGCTCTAAACAGTCTATCGTAATAGAGGGGTGCTTAAGGACCGAAAAAGAGCGTACCGAGGTGCGGAACATCTTAAGGGAACATGGCTATAAGCCAGCGCTTGTTTGGGTACAAACGGATTTTGCCACTATAAAAATGCGTCTTAAAAAACGCTATCGCACGCTAAAAAAGGCTAAGGAAGTTTACGATAAGGCGGTAGAAGAGTTAGAGGCTCCAGCAGATTTCGAAAAGCCAATTATCTTGTCTGGTAAACATACTTTTGAGACCCAGACCAAACATGTGATTTCTGGCTTAGCTAAAGCACGCTAATTTTAATGATTATAAAAGATAAAGAATTTGGAGAAGTGGTAGTGCGTAGAAACGCACTGGCTCGTGGTATAAAATTTTCAGTCTCTACTTCTGGGAGGCTCGCCATGAGTGTACCAAAATACACATCAGAGTTCTTAGCGAAAAGATTTCTAAATGCTAACCGTAAAATTATACGAGAAAAATTACCCATAAAAGACCCTTCAAGTCAGCGGGCAAGAGATTATCAAAAAAAAGTTTTAATGAAAAAAGCCAGGGAGTATCTGCCGTATAGACTGGAATATTATGCAAAACTTTATGGCTATAAGTACGATAAATGCAGGCTAACGCATGCAAATACGAGATGGGGGAGTTGCTCATCTAATCGAACGATTTCATTAAATATTGGCCTCATGAAGTTGCCAGAGGTATTACGAGATTATGTAATATTGCATGAACTAGCGCACCTAAACCATATGGATCACTCTAAGGCGTTTTGGGCGGAAGTGGGGATGCATGACAAGAACTACAAAGCACATGAGAAAAAGCTGAAGATGTTTAATCCTGGAGTATAGCTATCTAGCTACGCAACGAACGAAATAACCCTCACTAC
>DEWE01000003.1 GCA_002363125.1 Candidatus Saccharibacteria bacterium UBA3218
ATTGATCAGATCAAAGGTGGTGTGGTTCCACAAGAATATCGCAAACCAGTACAAAAAGGTGTGGAAGACACTCTCGCTGGTGGCGTTATTGCTGGTTACCCAGTAGTAGATATTAAGGCTACACTTTATGATGGTAGCTATCACGACGTAGACTCCTCTGAGCTCGCCTTTACCTTAGCTGGTGCTCTCGCAACTCGTGAGGGTATCAAGAAGGCAAATCCAGTACTTCTTGAGCCTGTAATGAAGATGGAAATCACCACTCCGGAAGAGTTCATGGGCGACGTGATCGGTGATATAAACTCTCGTCGTGGCCGTATCGACGAAATGGAAGATTTGAATGGTGGCGCAAAGCTCATCAAAGCGTTTTGTCCACTTGCTAATCTATTCGGCTATACTGGTGATCTTCGTGGTATGACACAAGGTCGTGCAGCATCATCGATGGAGCTCTTTGCCTATGAGGAAGTTCCACCAAACGTAGCTCAAGAGATTATTGAAAAGAGAAATTCTAAATAAATCTTCTCAGCAAAAATAAGCCCCGAGAAGGGCTTATTTTTTTGATAAAAAAATCCCCGCTTAGAGCGGGGTATGCGGGTGTTAGTCTTCTAAAAAAATTATAGACGGAGCAATTACTCCAAGTACCGCAAATGGTATTGCGACAATGATACAACTTATCCCCGTCAGGGTTTCCCCTATTTCTAAATAGATTATTGTGTTCAATAGGGGAAAAGACAGCCAATTAAATGCCATTAGCGTCCAAAAACCTAATAATGATTTCGGGCGGTTCATCATGAAGGATGCAGTAAGATACCCCAAGATGATAATGGTACCCATCATACAAGCAAGTTGCAGGCAATCACCAGGATCACCCAACGATATCTTTTCACCTACATAATATGACCACAGGAATATTATAGCCGTATTTATAATGGCCATTATTGTGCTTTTTTTCTTCAAAAAAATCATCTCCTTTTTTGTTATTTTTGTTAAAGTACCCGCATGATTTTGTTATAGCACAATATGCTTAAAAAGTCAATGCTTTAAGAACTTTCTTCTGGATTTTAATCTCATGGCGATGTAACCAACCGGTAAAGCAAGAGTGGCTACTAGGATAATATTGGGGGAATAATCATTATTATCCGTGAACTTAGCGTCAGACATAATTAGCCCAGTCTCTGGAGGATCTGGAGCTACCACAATAGACTGGTCCTCGTCATTAAAGTCCGTATTAAAAATAACTAGTTCGTCACTATAATATACATAATCGAAAATTATTAATTCTTTCCCGCCTAATCCAGAAGTGTTAAAATTATAACTCATCGTGAGAGTACCACAATCCTCTTCTGGTGTGATTTTGACGATTTGTTCTATAACTTTGTCACCAATTTTTACTGGTTTTTTAGTCGTTTTGTCCATTAAGATACCTTTTATGGTAAATTCCATGTCTTGCTTCAAACAATATTCGACCTTATCGTTGATTCTTACATCACTATTTACTGCTAGTGTTTTGTCGCCATCGGCGGCATCAGTTGCGGTGGTTTTAATCGAAAATTTCGCACAGTCATTTTCCCAGTCATCCAACTCCAAAGTAGATCCATCGGTATTAATAGTGAAGGTTTTTGGTTCTAAACCTACGTCATAGCAAAATTTATTAGCATCACATTCTAATTCGGTAATCGTGTAGGTGTCATAAGGTAAAGCACCTCTTTGATCATTGACTGCGTCTTGGGCACCAAACCATGTACCATATCCTAAATATTCTGGTTTTTCTATATTGTCATAGCCGTTTGTATGGTTCGTGTGTAAAGCGTGGCCGGATGAAGTGTCTACTATACCATCCTCATCTGAGACTAGTATGTGGGATTCAGATGTAGTGGTAGATTTGATACTGAAAACCACGTTTGACATTGTTTCTCCGGTATCGGCATCGACTTTTTTGAATTTAACATCGCCGCGTTTTATATTATCCTTAAAAACTAGACTCGAAGTATCACCGCTAGTGGCAATCGTGATGGTCTGTGAATTTGCGGTAAGAATATAACTACTATTAGTACTTGTTTCTGCGACTCTATACTTGGTATTGATCGGTAGATTAGAAAAAGTGACTGTTCCATTTGCTCCGGTATTGGCAGACGTGATCAGATCTCCGTCATTGTAGAACTGGCCAGTGTTGGAGTTATAAATCCTAGCACCAGAAGCATTGTATACGGAGAAAGTTATCCCTTCAAAACTGCCGTTACCCTGCGGAGAACAAGATGAGTTTTCAATATCGCATTTTTGAACCGCGATATCACCATATTGATTATTATTTTCGATCCAGACTACCGCTTGGACATTCTTGCCAGCAACATTAGTCTCAAAAACTTTATAGTTTTTAGCCATTAGCCAGGCATCTCCATTGTTTTGAATAATATCTAGGAGACTATTCTTGATGTTCGCCACTTTCGTGATGGTGTCTTGCGATAGGCCTTTAGTATCATTGCTATAGATATAACCGATAGTGGCGTGCACGTAGGCATAACGTAAATCTGGATTAGTGGACGGAGCCAAGTTGTTATAGAGCGAATTCATAAGCGCATCAGTAATGGAATTACTATTTGTCGATATATAAGCTAGGAGCTTAACTAATTGAACAGCTTGACTTGTGTCATCAAGTATCTTTGCATTATATGGCCCACTCGGTGTATTTTCAGCAGGCTCAGCACACCATGCCGTAAAAGTCCCAGAACTTGATGTAACTGTAAATAAATTTGTAGCCCATGATTCATATGGAATTCTTTCGCCAGCTGTGACTGTGACTTGTTCGCCATCACCAGTTATAGCATTTGCCGCGTGATCTTGTATAATCTTTGCGGTGGCCACCGTAACTATAAAAAGAATGATAAAGCACAAAATAGCGGAAAAAATCTTCTTGTAGCTCTTCTTACTTAGGACAAATGACATGTCTATTCCTTTTTGTTTGATGTTTTTGTTTATATGACCTTTGTGGTTATGATTATATACATAAGTTTTATGCCTGTCAATAGTTTCGTTAAAATTTATAAATTTTTTCCCTAAAAACTCTTTACAATTTCAGAAAAATAGTCTAAAATATATGTGAAGCTTTGGAGCTGGTTTTTATTAGCGCTCCAAACATAATAAAAAATAAAGGAGATTGAATGGCGAATTTTGACCGTTCCAAGCCGCATATCAATGTCGGCACCATGGGTCACGTTGACCATGGTAAAACTACTTTAACTGCTGCGATTACTAACGTACTCGCAAAGCGTTTGCCTAGTGACGTAAACAAGGCAGTCGCTTATGATCAAATCGATAACGCTCCAGAAGAGAAAGCTCGTGGTATCACCATCGCTACTTCTCACCAAGAGTATGAGTCTGAGAAGCGCCACTATGCACACGTAGATATGCCAGGCCACGCAGACTACATTAAAAACATGATTACTGGTGCTGCACAGGTAGATGGTGCTATCCTCGTAGTTGCTGCGAACGATGGTCCTTTGCCACAAACTCGTGAGCACGTACTTCTTGCTCACCAGGTAAACGTACCAAAAATCATCGTCTTCCTCAACAAGATGGACCTTGCTGATCCAGAACTCGTTGAGCTCGTAGAGATGGATGTTCGTGACCTTCTAAACAAATATGGTTTCGATGGTGACAACGCTCCAATCATCAAGGGTTCTGCTACTAAGGCTCTCGAAGGCGACAAAGAGAACGAAGATGCTATCATGGAACTCGTCCACGCTATGGATGAATACTTTGATATTCCAGAACACG